>CAXSDP010000024.1:0-37846 GCA_964235705.1 uncultured Beijerinckiaceae bacterium
GGGCGTCCGCCATCGGCGCGGGCACACCCCGCGCCACCTTGCCAGCACGCCACTCCTCGTCGGGCACGATGACGCGCCTGATCTCGCGCCCGGTCAGTTCGGACGCGATGGCGGCCAAGTCCGCCATGGTGAAGGTTTCGGGGGCGGTCAGCGGTGGCGTGACGCCATCCAACCCGCCTTCAGCGAGAACGATCGCGTCCGCCTCCGCCAAGTCGGCGCGCGCGGTCCAGCTCACTGGACCGTCGTCAGGCGCGCGGATCTCGCCGATGTCGAATCCATTGCCGATGAGGTGCAGCGCGCTCTCGGCGTAGAACCCGTGGCGCAGCGATGTGAACGGCATCCCGAGTTCGGCGAGAACCGTCTCGGCGGCGTGATGATCCTTGAGTGGCGAGGTCGCGTGGGTACCCATGTGGCTGGTGTAGAGGACGCGTCGCGCGCCAGCCGCGCGGGCGCCCTCGATCGCCGCGCGGTGCAAACGTCGTCCGGTTTCCCCGAGCTGATCCACGGAGATCACCAACACCTGCTCGGCGCCTGCGAACGCCGTCGCCAAGCCGTCCGGTGTCTCGAAGTCGCCCGCGCGGACGTGTACGCCTTTCTTGGCGAGGGCAGCCGCCTTCGCGGGGTCGCGAACGCTGGCGATGACCTGGCCCGCGGGCACGCGGCGCAACAGGCCATCGATGACACCGCGTCCCAGCTGGCCCGTGGCACCGGTCACGACGATCATGGACGACTCCTCACCACGACTCCACCGCACCAGGCGCTATACCAAAATCAGTGCGAATCCTGAACCGACACCGTCTCACGGCGATGCGCCAGCGCCTCGCGCAGCAGCGCGTCGACGGCGACCGCGCGCCGGGCGTAGGTGTGGTCCGCCTCGATGCGCCGCCGCGCCGCCTCGCCGATCTCCCGTGCGCGGGCCTCCGTCAGCGACGCCATGTGGGCGGCCACGTCGCGGCCGTCGCGGGCGACCAGCACCTCGGCGTCGGGTTGGAGGAACAGCTCGATCCCGACCCACGCGTCGGTGATGAGGCAGGCGCCGGCCCCCGCCGCCTCGAACACCCGCGTCGCCGGCGAGTAGCCGGTGGAGGCCATCGACTCACGCGAGATGTTGAGGGCGGCGAGCGCGGTGGAGTTCAGCGCGTTGTGGTCACGGGTCGAGACGTGGCCGAGCGAGCGGACGTTGCCCGGCATCGGCTTGTCGCCCCAGCCGGACCCGCCGATGAGGAAGGCCTTGGCCGGCGTGGCCGCCGCCGGCTCGAGGAAGAAGTGCTCGACGCGGGCCTCGCGGTCCGGCAACCGGTTGCCGAGGAAGACGAGGTCGGCGGCGAAGCGCGCGTCCGGCGCGACGCGGAAATGGGTGGTGGGGTCGAGCGCGTTGTAGACCGGCACGCAGCGGCGGGCCCCGAGCGCCTCGTAGGCGGCGATCACCGGCGGGCCGCCGCCGTAGGTCAGCACCATGTCGAGGCCGGGCAGGGCGCGGCGGACCGGGTGGTCGGGGTCGGGCCGCATCTCCGCCAGCGTCGCCGGCGCGTCGACGTCCCAGAAGATGGTCAGCGCGTCGGGGCGCGCCGCCGCCGTGACGCCGGCGATCAGCTCGTCGTCGAACACGCCGACCCCGCTTGCCTTGACCACCACGTCGGCGCTGGCGGCCTCCGCCACCACGCCGCGCAGGGCGTCGGCAGTGGCGGGGTAGACGACCACGGTGGCGTAAGGGGGTGGGTCGATGTCGCGGTGCGCCTGCCGGTCGTAGGCGTCCGGCTCGTAGAAGGTGATGGAATGGCCGTGGCGCGCCAGCTCGCTCAGCATGCCGCGGTAATAGGTGGCCGCGCCGTTCCAGTACGACGACAGGAGGCTGGAGCCGTAGAAGGCGATCTTCATCGTGGAGCCTTGCCGGATCGTGGAGCCTTGCCGGTTGTCGCGGCGAGTCGCGCGGCCACGTCGAGGAGTTCCCCGGCGCGGTGGGCGCAGGTGTGGCGCGCCCGGATCGTGGCGAGGCCGTGCGCGGCGAGGTCGGCCCGCAGCCCCGCGTCGGCCGCCAGGGCGCGCAGGTGGGCGGTCATCGCCGCGCCGGTCTCGGCCACGAGGTAGTCGCGGCCGGGCGTGAACAGCCCTTCCGCGTCCGACCAGGGCGAGCACACCAGCGGGATGCCGCAGGCCAGCGCCTCGAAGACGCGGATGGTCGGGATGCCGGGCAGCCGCTCGACGTAGAAGCGGCGCGGCACGTGCACGGTCGCGAGGTGACGGGCGAAGGTGTCCGGCGCCAGCGCGTTGGCCAGCCAGCCGCGGTAGCGGACGCCGTAGCGCTGGAGCAGCGCCAGCGCCTCGGGCGGGTAGCGCACGCCGAAGATGTCGAGGGGCAGGTCGGCGTCGCGCGCGGCGCGGAGCAGGAAGGTTTCCAGCTCGGCCGTGCGCTCGCCGTCGCCCCAGTTGCCGATCCACACGAGGCCGTCGCGCTCCCCCTCCACCGCCGGCGGCTTGAACAGGCGCACGTCGGCCGCCTCGTGCCAGGTGAAGACGCGGTCGCGCCAGCCCCTCGCCGCGTAGGCCGCCGCCAGGGTGGCGCCGAAGGCCAGCACGCCGTCGTAGGCGCTGAGGTCGAAGGCGTCGATCTCGCCCGGCGCGCTGACGGCGCGGTGGTGGGTGTCGTGGAACAGGAACAGCCCGGGATGACCGGCGGCACGCAGCGCCCCGAGCGCGGCCACGAGCGAGGGGTCGTTCCACTCGTGGACGAGCACGAGGTCGGCGCCCTCCACCAACGGGGCCAAGTCGGCGTCGAGCGGGTAGGTGGAGGCGACGAGGTCGGGGTAGTGCTCGACGAAGGGCGCGAGCGCCGCCTCGCCGCCGTCGCGCAGCAGGTTGTCGAGACTCCACGAGCGCTCCGGCTCGAGGCTGACGACCTCGTGCCCCAGCGCCGCGAGTTCCCGCAGCACCCCGCGCAAAAAATGGGCGTTGCCGTGGTTCCAGCACGAGCGGAGCGAGTGGGTGAAGGCGACGATCCTCACGCGGCCTCAGGCGCCAACCGCCGTCGGCGTCCTGGCGAGGCAGGCGCGGTAGGCCGATGCCATGCCGGCCGCCATCGCCTCGACCGAGTAGGTCGCGGCGCGCGTCCGTGCGGCGGCGCCGAGCGCGCGGCGGGCGTCGGGGTCGGCGAACACGCGGCCGATGGCGACGGCGAGTTGGTCCTCGTCGTCGGCGTCGACGAACAGGGCGGCCCCGTCCCACAATTCGCGCAGGCTGGCGATGTCGTTCAGCACCAGGGCGCAGCCGGCCTGCGCCGCTTCCAGGATCGCGAGGCCGAACGGCTCGTAGCGGGTCGGCGCCACGAAGACCGGCCGGCCGGCGAGGTGGTGGCGCATCCGTTCGCCCGACCACACGCCGACGGCATCGAGCGCGGCGAACCGCGTCACCCCGCCGCCTGGCTTGGTCGTCTCGCCGGCGGCGCGGGCGGGGTAGGGGAGGCGCCCGGCCGCGCGATCGAGCGCCGCCACGTTCTTGCCCTCGTCCCACAGCCGGCCGGCGGTGAAGATCTCGTCGATCGTCTCGACCGGTTGGGTCACGCTCGGCAGGTCCCGGCCGTTGTGCACGGCGCGCGGCGCGCGGGCGAGGCCGTGCGCCGCCTGGACGAGGGTGCCGAAGGCGCTCGTCGGCACCACCGCGAGGTCGGCGGCCGCCAGCCCCTCGCCGGTGAGGGCGGAGCACCAGGCGTAGCGCGGCGGCAGCGGCGTGCCGTGGACCTGCGCCCACCAGGTCGCGACGCAGGAATGATTGACCACCAGGGTCGGGCAGGGGAACCGCGCGGCGGCGGCCAGCGCCGGCGCGTTGAGGTGCGCCACGTCGGCGCCGAACCGCCGCGCGAGGAGGGCGACGCCGGCGGCGGCGTCGCGCACCGCCTCGGGTCCCTGCGCCAGCCAGTCGAGGGCGTGGCCGGTCTCCACCACGTCGAGGCCGCGCCGGCGCGCCTCCGCGCGCTGGTCCGCGCGGGGTCCCGGCCCGAGCGTCGCGATCCGCACGACCGCGCCGGCCGCACCCAGGGCGCCGGCGAGGTCGAGCGCGTAGGTCCACACGCCGCCGACCGCGTCGGCGGTCATCAGGACGCGCAAGCCCCGCAGGTCACCGGACAAGCCCCGCAGGTCGTCTGGCAAGCCCCGCAGGTCGTCGGACAAGCCCCGCAGGGCGTCGGATGGATCGCCGCCCAGGGCACCACGGAGCCCGGCGGTGCTCACGCGCAGGCGGCCTCGAGTTCGGGCAAGGGGAGCAGCCGCTCGTCCTGGATGTCGCTGAACGTCGCGAACTGCGCGAGGTAATAGGCGTGCGCCCGCTCCCAGGCTTGGTCGTCGGGCAGGCCCCACAGGCGCCGGTAGTCGGGCGAGCTGGGATAGGGATAGAGCGGCACCGGATCGTTGGCCCAGACGCCGTGCGCGTGGAGCTTCGCCCGCCAGGAGGCGACGAGCGCGGCCTCGTCGGCCCCCGTCTGGATCAGGTTCGCCTGGACGAACGGCACGCGCCCCTTGGCGTAGATCAGCCGTTCGGCGAGTTCGTCGGTCGTCATGCGGCAACGCTTGTCGAGCGCGTCGCGGCCGGCCTCGGTGAGGCTCTCGACACCGGCCTCGATCGAGACGCAGCCCGCCGCGCCCAGCAGGTCGAGCATGGCCGGCTTCCACAGGTCGATGCGGGTCTGGATGCCGAACTGGACCGGCCGCGCCACCAGCGCCTCCAGCAGGGGCGCGTTGGGCAGGAAGATCTCGTCGATGAAGTACAGGTAGCCAGCGCCCTGCGCGATCAGCGCGTCGATCTCGGCGAGCAGGGGCGCGAGGTCACGGCGCCGGTAACCGTCGCGGAAGTCGATCTTGGCGCAGAAGGAGCAATGGTAGGGGCAGCCGCGCGAACTCTCCACCTCGGCGCCGGAGCCGCAGGGCTGGCCGTCGAAGCGGTGGTGGTGGTGGTGGTGCCGCGCGACCCAACCCGCCGGCCAGGCGAGCGCCGGCTCGTCGGTGAAGGCGCTGGCGTGCGGGCCGCCGGTGACGGCGACCGCGCCGTCCGCCCAGTAGGCCAGCGCCGGCACGGCGGCGAGCGGCTCGCCCGAGGCGAGGTGCGCCAGGATCTCCTCGCATTCGCCGCGCACCACCACGTCGACGCCGAGCTTGCGCAGGGTGGTTTCCGGCGTGACCGAGCCGTGCGGCCCCACCGCCACGGTGCGTCCGCCGCGCGCGCCGAGCGCCTCGAGGAAGAGGCGGGGGACCCGTAGCTCGGGCGGGGCGCAGCGCCAGAACAGGTAGGAGGGCGCGGTGGCCACCACCGTCATGGCCGGCGCGAAGGCGGCCACCTCGTCGGCGAGGTCGGCGTTGGTGCGCCCGAACAGGTGCCCGTCCAGCATCAGCACCTCGTGCCCGGCCCGCTCCAGCCAGGCGCGGCCGTAGCCGAGTTCGAGCGGCAGGTGCGGCTCCCGGCAACCGAAGTAGATGCTGTTGCTGAAGTCCCAGGACGGGTTGACGAGGGCGACGCGCATCACATCGCCTCGGCCGGCATCGACGCGACCAAGCCTCGCGGCGCGGCGGCGCGCAGCCACGCGACGAGGTCGCCGACGCCGGCGCGCCAGGAGCGCGGCATCGGCAGCGCGAGCCGCTCGTCGACGCGGCGCCGGTCGGACACATAGTAGCGCTGGTCGCCCGGCCGCCACGGGTGGAAGGTGACGTCGGCCGCCTCGCCGGTGACGTGCTCCAGGTGGCGCAGCAGCTGCACGAGGCTGACCGCGTTGCCCGGGCCGCCGCCGAGGTTGAAGGCCTGGCCGGTGATCGCGTCGATGGCGCCCCAGGCCGCGAGGTAGGCGTCCACCGCGTCGTCGACGTGCAGGATGTCGCGCACCTGGTGGCCGTCGCCGAAGATCAGGATCGGCTCGCGCGCCAGCACGCGCTTGGCGAAGTGGGCGACCCAGCCCTGGTCCTCCGTCCCCATCTGGTGGGGGCCGTAGATGCAGCTCATCCGCATCGCGCAGGTGCGCAGGCCGAAGCTCGCGGCGTAGTCGAGCACGTACTGGTCCGCCGCGCCCTTGGAGCAGCCGTAGGGCGTGTGGAAGGCAAGGCCGGCGTCCTCGGCGATGCCGCGCCGCGCCGCGTGGTCGCGCGGCAGGTAGGTGTCGGCCTCGTGGGCGAGCGCGACGTGGGCGAGGTCGCCGTACACCTTGTTGGTGGAGGCGAAGACGAGCGGTGCGTCGGGGTTGCGGAGGCGCAGCGCCTCCAGCAGGTCGAGCGTGCCCACCACGTTGACCGTGAAGTCGTCGCGGGGCTGGGTGAGGCTGGTGGTGACGGCGACCTGGGCGGCGAAGTGGAACACCGCCTTGGCGTGCGCCGCGACGCCCTCGAGCCTCCCGCGCTCGCCGATGTCGGCAACCACCGCCTCGACGCGCTCGCCGTGGGTGGATCGCAGCCAATCGAGGTTGGCCGCCACGCCCGGCCGCGCCAGGCTGTCGTAGACCGTGACCCGGTGGCCGTCGCGGCACAGGCGGTCGACGAGGTTGCAGCCGATGAAGCCGGCGCCCCCGGTGACGAGGACGGGGCGCGCGTCGCGAGGTAGGCCAGACGTCACGCCAGGCATCAAGCGACCAGCCCGCGCGTCTCGAGCTCCCGCCGCGCGGCGAGGACGTTGTCCTGCGCCTGCTGGCTGGCGACCCAGCCGGCGAGCTCGCCCAAGCCCTCCGCGAAGTCGCGGCGCGGCGCGAAGCCGAGGGTGGCGCGCGCCTTGCCGATGTCGGCGAAGCAGTGGCGGATGTCGCCGGAGCGCGCCTTGTTGAGGATCTCGGGCGCGAGGTCGCGGCGGTTCATCGCGCCGGCGAAGGTTTCGGCGATGGCGAGGATCGATCGCTCGGCGCCGCTGCCGATGTTGAACACCTCGCCCTTGGCGCGGGGCTCGTCGAGCGCGAGGAGGAAGGCGTCGGCGACGTCGCCGACGTGGATGAAGTCGCGCCGCTGCCGCCCGTCCTCGAACAGCACCGGCGCGTTGCCGTTGAGGATGCGGGAGGCGAAGATCGCCAGCACGCCGGTGTAGGGGTTCGACAGGGCCTGGCCCGGCCCGTAGACGTTGAAGAGCCGCAGCGCGACGCCCTCCATGCCGTAGGCCGCCGTGACGTTGAGGGTGAGGCGCTCCTGCACGTACTTGGTCAAGGCGTAGACGGAGGCGAGGTTGGTGCGCTTCCATTCCGGCGTCGCCACCGGCACGAGGTCGCGGCCCTTGTCGTCACGCGGGTCCCAGCACGGCGCGCCGGACGATGACGCGCCACCCGCCTCGACCCGGCGCTCCACGCCGTCCTCGAGACCGCCGTCGGCGTTGCGGTAGAGGCCTTCGCCGTAGACGCTCATCGAGGAGGCCGTCACCAGCCGCGCGACGGGATTGGCGATGAGGCACTGCATGAGGCAGGCCGTCCCGTGGTCGTTGACCGATACGTAGTGGTCGACGGCGTACATGCTCTGGCCGACCCCGACCTCGGCGGCGAGGTGGACGACCTTGTCGACGCCCCGCAGCGCGTCGCGCAGGCGGTCGGTGTCGCGGATGTCGCCCTTGATGAGCTCGACGTCGGCGGGGAGGTGGCCGCCATCGGCCCGTGGCCCGTGCACCTGCTCGATCAGCGCATCGAGCACCTTGACGCGATGACCCTGCTCCAGGAGGCGGTCGGCGACGTGGCGGCCGATGAAACCAGCGCCCCCCGTGATCAGGATCTTGTCCGGCAAAACACCCTCTTGGTCGTCGGTTGGCCGGCCCCGTCGCGTGACGGGGCCGTCGCGTCGAGCCATGCGTCGGCCGCATGCTTCAGCTACCTAGATGATGCTTGCGGATTTGGCAAAGATCAATGCCGGCCGCCCCGGCGCGCGGCGCCGTCCCCAGCGATCGGTGCCCGTCCGCCGCGCCCGGGAGGTGTCTTGTCGCAGGGCCCGCACCATTCCCACCTGGCGGGTTGTCCGGTCGGCGGCGGCTGGTCGGCCCTCATCCCCCAGCGCGCTTGCGAGCGAACCGGTATGGCCTTTAGACTGATCCCGTTGGACCCGATGAGCCCCCTCGCTCGCCACGTCGGCGGTCGCCTCCGGCGAGGGCCGCGCCGCCATCGCCGTCCGGCGATGGCGCGGCCTCCCTCGCCGGCGTGGGCCTTCCCCGGTGGAAGCGTTGCCAAAGTAACGCAGGGCGCCGCCGACGCGCATTGCAATGGCGCCGCAATCGTCACGGCACATGGACGGGCCGCCCGTGCCGAGGCAGATTTCAACAGGCCTGGAAATTGCGTTCCGATCAGACACAAGGACATCAGTCGCCATGGATGATCTTTTCAACGCGTTCACCCGCTCCTACGACGCCCGCAAGGCGACGGAGATGTCGCTCACCCAGTACCTGAGCGGCTGCCGCGCGGACCCGATGATGTACGCCAGCGCCCCCGAGCGCATCCTGGCGGCCATCGGCGAGCCGACGATGATCGACACGGCGAAGGATGCCCGCTTCGGCCGCATCTTCATGAACCGCACGATCAGGACCTACCCCGCCTTCGCCGATTTCTACGGTATGGAGGAGACGGTGGAGCGGATCGTGTCGTTCTTCCGGCACGCCGCGCAGGGCTTGGAGGAGCGCAAGCAGATCCTCTACCTGCTCGGGCCGGTCGGCGGCGGCAAGTCATCGCTGGCCGAGCGGCTCAAGGCGCTGATGGAGAAGCACCCGGTCTACGTGCTGAAGGCCGGCGACGAGGTCAGCCCGGTGTTCGAGAGCCCGCTCGGCTTGTTCGATCCCGACGGGATGGGAGCGCAGATCGAGGAGCGCTACGGCATCCCGCGCCGGCGCCTCACCGGCCTGATGAGCCCGTGGTGCCTCAAGCGGCTCGACGAGTTCCGCGGCGACCTCAGCCGCTTCACCGTGGTCAAGCTGAACCCCTCGCGCCTGCGCCAGATCGCGGTGTCGAAGACGGAGCCCGGCGACGAGAACAACCAGGACATCTCGTCCCTCGTCGGCAAGGTCGACATCCGCCGCCTCGAGACGCTGTCCCAGAACGACCCCGACGCCTACAGCTACTCCGGCGGCCTCAACCGCGCCAACCAGGGCATGCTCGAGTTCGTCGAGATGTTCAAGGCGCCCATCAAGATGCTGCACCCCCTGCTCACCGCGACGCAGGAGGGCAACTACGTCGGCACCGAGAACATCGGCGCGATCCCCTTCACCGGCATCATCCTGGCCCATTCCAACGAGTCGGAATGGCAGGCCTTCCGCACCAACAAGAACAACGAAGCCTTCATCGACCGCATCTACGTGATCAAGGTGCCCTACTGCCTCCGCGTCACGGAGGAGGAGGAGATCTACGGCAAGCTGATCCACACCTCCGAGCTCGCCGGCGCGCCCTGCGCCCCCGGCACGCTGGAGATGCTGGCGCGCTTCTCCGTGCTGTCGCGCCTGCGCGAGCACGAGAACTCCAACCTGTACGCCAAGATGCGCGTGTACGACGGTGAGAGCCTGCGCGAGGTCGACCCCCGCGCCCGTTCCATGCAGGAGTACAAGGACTCGGCCGGCGTCGACGAGGGCATGGACGGCATCTCGACCCGCTTCGCCTTCAAGGTGCTGGCCGCGACCTTCAACCACGACACGCTGGAGGTGGTCGCCGACCCGGTGCACCTCATGTACGTGCTGGAACAGTCGATCAAGCGCGACCAGCTCGGCCCCGACGTCGAGAAGCGCTACCTCGAGTTCATCAAGGCGGACCTGGCGCCGCGCTACGCCGAGTTCATCGGCCACGAGGTGCAGAAGGCCTACCTCGAATCCTACCAGGATTACGGGCAGAACATGTTCGACCGCTACGTCGACTACGCCGACGCCTGGATCGAGGACCAGGACTTCAAGGACCCCGACACCGGCCAGCTGCTCAACCGCGAGCTGCTGAACCAGGAGTTGACCAAGATCGAGAAGCCGGCGGGGATCGCCAACCCCAAGGACTTCCGCAACGAGGTGGTCAAGTTCTCGCTGCGCGCCCGCGCCCAGAACAACGGGCGCAACCCGGCCTGGACCAGCTACGAGAAGGTCCGCGAGGTCATCGAGCGACGGATGTTCTCCCAGGTCGAGGACCTGCTGCCGGTCATCTCCTTCACCTCGAAGCGCGACAGCGAAACGGAAAAGAAGCACAGCGAGTTCGTCGAGCGCATGATGTCGCGCGGCTACACCGAACGGCAGGTGAGAAGGCTCGTGGAATGGTACATGAGAGCGAAGAAGTCCGGATGAGGGCGGCCCGGGTGATCCGAGCCCGGTCGACCGGCCGCCGCCCGGGTGGATCTCGCGTGATGCAACTTGGCCAGGTGCTGCCATGAACCTCATCGACCGGCGTTTGAACGCGAGCGGCAAGAGCCTCGCGAACCGGCAACGCTTCCTGCGCCGCGCCAAGGCGCTGGTGAAGCAGGCGGTGCGCGCGAACTCGAAGGACCGCAGCCTGCGCGACTTCGACCAGGGCGGCGAGGTGAGCATCGCCGTCGACGGCCTGCGCGAGCCGCGCCTCCATCGCGCGGCCTCCGGCGGCGTCCGGGAAGGCCTGCTGCCCGGCAACAAGAAGTACCTGGCCGGCGACGCGATCCCCAAGGAGAAGCGCGGCGGCGGGGGTGGCGGCGGCAAGGAAGGCGGCGACGGCGGCGAGGGGCAGGACGACTTCCGCTTCGCGCTGTCCCAGGACGAGTACCTCGACCTGTTCTTCGAGGACCTCGAACTGCCGGACCTCGCCAAGACGACGCTCGCCAAGACCGAGAGCTTCAGCCTCCACCGCGCTGGCTACTCGACCTCGGGCTCGCCGGCCAACCTGTCGCTGACGCGCACGATGCGCAACTCCATGTCGCGCCGGATCGCGCTGCGGCGCCCCACCAGCGACGAGACCGAGGCCCTCCAGCGCGAGATCGCCGCGCTGGAAGCGGCCGGCGGCGAACCCGAGCGGATCGCCGAGCTCAAGGGACAGCTCGACGCCCTGGTGAGGCGCGTCAGGCGCGTGCCCTACATCGACCCCATCGACATCCGCTACCGCCGGTTCCAGCCGGTGCCCAAGCCGGTGACCCAGGCGGTGATGTTCTGCCTCATGGACACCTCCGCCTCCATGACGGAGCACATGAAGGACGTCGCCAAGCGCTTCTTCGCGCTGCTCTACATCTTCCTCAAGCGGCGCTACCGCCACGTCGACATCGTCTTCATCCGCCACACGCATGAGGCGGAGGAGGTCGACGAGGACACCTTCTTCCATTCGCCCGAGACCGGCGGCACGCTGGTGTCGAGTGCGCTGGAGGAGATGATCCGCATCGCCGGCCAGCGCTATTCCCGCGAGGACTGGAACATCTACGCGGCGCAGGCGTCGGACGGCGACAACAGCGCGCGCGACGGCGAGAAGACGGCCGCCCTCCTCAAGGAGGGCATCCTGCCGATCTGCCAATACTTCGCCTACCTCGAGGTCGGTCCGGAGAACGAGCGCCAATCCGTCGGCTTCGTGTCGCGGGGCACGGACCTGTGGCGGACCTACGAGACGGTGCGCGAGCGCGGCGCCCAGTTCGCCATGCGGCGGGTCAACCACCGCAACGACATCTACCCGGTCTTCCGCGAGCTGTTCGAGCGCAAGCCGCGCGGCGCCGCGCAGGGGGCGGCATGAGCACGACGATCGGCGACGTGGCCAAGGGCGGCTTGGTGAAGGCGCGGGCCAACGAGGGCGGCCTGCTGTTCACCGGAGCGGACTGGGACCACCGCATGGTGCAGCGGATCCACGACGCGATCGAGGTCATCGCGCGCCGCGACTTCAGCCTCGACACCTATCCCAACCAGATCGAGATCATCACCGCCGAGCAGATGCTCGACGCCTATTCCTCGGTCGGGATGCCGCTCTACTACAACCATTGGTCGTTTGGGAAGCAGTTCGCGACCCACGAGACGCATTACAAGAAGGGCATGCGCGGCCTCGCCTACGAGATCGTCATCAACTCCAACCCGTGCATCAGCTACATCATGGAGGAGAACACCGCCACGATGCAGACGCTGGTCATCGCCCACGCGGCGTTCGGCCATAACCATTTCTTCAAGAACAACTACCTGTTCAAGCAATGGACGGACGCCGACGGCATCCTGCAATATTTGGACTTCGCCAAGGGTTACATCGCCGACTGCGAGGAGCGCCACGGCCACGCCGCCGTGGAGCGGTTGCTCGACGCCGCGCACAGCCTGATGAGCCACGGCGTCCACCGCTACCCGCGCAAGCGCAAGCCGGATTTGATGTCGGAGGAACGCCGCGAGCGCGAGCGCCGCATCCACGGCGAGCAGGTGTTCAACGACCTGTGGCGCACCGTGCCGGGCAAGGACAAGGTGAAGGCCGGCGCCGACGGCGACGCCCGCCGCCGTTCGCTGCTGGAGCTGCCGCAGGAGAACATCCTGTACTTCCTGGAGAAGACCGCGCCGCGCCTCCAGCCCTGGCAGCGCGAGATCATCCGCATCGTCCGCCTCATCGCCCAGTACTTCTATCCCCAGGGACAGACCAAGGTGATGAACGAGGGATGCGCCACCTACTGCCACTACGCCATCATGAACCGCCTCCACGAGACCGGGCAGATCGGCGACGGCGCGTTCATGGAGTTCCTGACCTCGCACACCAACGTCGTCATGCAGCCGATGTTCGACGATCCGCGCTACGGCGGCTTCAACCCCTACGCGCTCGGCTTCGCGATGATGCAGGACATCGAGCGCATCGTCACCGACCCGCAGGAGGAGGACCGGCAGTGGTTCCCCGACATCGCCGGGATCGGCGATCCCATCAACGTGCTCAAGCACGTTTGGGCGAACTACCGCGACGAGAGTTTCGTGTCGCAATTCCTCAGCCCCAACCTGATGCGCCGCTGGCGGCTGTTCCAGATCCTCGACGAGGGCCAGTCCGCGCCCGACATCAAGGTGCGGGCGATCCACGACGAGCGCGGCTACCGGCAGATCCGCCGCGCCCTATCGCGGCAGTACGACGTGGCCAGCCTCGACGCCGACATCCAGGTGGTCGACGTGGACCTCGCCGGCGACCGGCGCCTCATGCTCCAGCACACGATGCTGAACGCCATGCCGCTCGACGAGCGGGCGGCCAAGGAGGTGCTGCAGAACCTCGCCGACCTTTGGGGCTACGACGTCGTGCTCCGCGAGGTCGACGCCACCGGGACGACCGCCAAGGAGCACGCCGCGAGCGCGCGGACGGCCCGGGTGTAGGGTCGGGCGCCGCCGCTCGCGTTGTCACCCTTCGGCGATAGTGACGTTCAAACTCGCGACCCGCGTCCCGATGCCCGGCGGGAAACCGTTGCCTTGAGGGTGTCGCCGAGCCATTGGGAAAGCCATGGAACGGAGTTGGGAGCGGCGTGGATGATGGCGTGGTGTTGCGACCGCCCGGTGGCGAGGACCGCTTGCTGAGATCGTCCGAGGACGGTGCGCCGATCGGGGAGGGCGCCAAGCCCCTGCTCGTGTGCTTCTCGCACCTGCGCTGGAACTTCGTGATGCAGCGCCCGCAGCACCTGCTGACGCGGGCGGCGCGTTGGGCGGACGTCTTGTTCGTCGAGGAGCCTTTGTTCGGCGCGGCGCACGACGCCATCGACGTCGCCGAGCGCGACGGCGTGCGGGTCGCGGTACCGCACCTGGTGGACGGACGAAGCCATGAGGCGGTCACGACCGCCCTCGCGCACCTCGTCGAGGCCTTGCTGGCGCAGGATCGTGCGCCGCGCGTCCTCTGGTACTACACGCCGGCCGCGGTCGCCTTCACCCGGACGTTGCCCCGCTCGCTGACGATCTACGACAACATGGACGAGCTGTCGGCCTTCCACGGCGCCTCGCGCGACCTGCTGGACCTGGAACGCGCCCTCCTGGAGGCGGCCGACCTCGTCTTCACCGGCGGTTGGAGCCTCCACGAGGCCAAACGGTCGCGCCACCGCGCCGTCCATTGCTTCCCGTCCTCCGTCGATGCCGCGCATTTTTCGCGCGCGCGGGACGGCCACCAGCCGGACCCACCCGACCAAGCTCCGCTGCCCCGCCCGCGCCTCGGCTTCTTCGGCGTCATCGACGAGCGCATGGACATGGCTTTCCTCGCCGGCTTCGCGGCGCTGCGCCCGGACTGGCACTTCGTGATGCTCGGGCCGGTGGTGAAGATCGATCCGGCGAGCCTGCCGCGGGCGCCCAACATCCATTGGCTGGGCATGAAGGCCTACGCCGAGCTGCCCGGCTATATGGCGCGGTGGGACCTCGCCTTCATGCCCTTCGCGCTCAACGAGGCGACGCGCTTCATCAGCCCGACGAAGACGCCGGAGTTCCTCGCCGGCGGCCTGCCTGTGGTGTCGACCGCCGTGCCCGACGTCGTGCGCGCCTACGGCGGCGACGAGGGCTTCGTCACGATCGTGGCGAGCCCACCTGACGCCGCGCTGGCGGCGACCACGATGATGGCGGGCGCGGGGCCGGATTGGCTGGCGCGCGTCGACGCGCGGCTGGCGGCGGGGTCCTGGGACGAAACCTGGGCGGGGATGCGCGCGCTCATTGAAGTCGCCCTGGTGCGACGGGCGGGCCCGGCGGCGCGCGCCGTCGAGCCGGCCGATCCCGCCGGCGTGGATGCCTGACCGGTCCCCGACGCCGCCGAGTGTCCTGCCGGCGCTGCCTCCAAGTCCGTCGGCATCGCCCGCAAGTCCGTCGGCGCTGCCCGCAAGTCCGTCGGCTCTGCCGTGGATCCGCGTCGCGGAGGGCTCGCCCTACTTCGTGACCGACGCCGGCGGGGCATGGACGCCGATCGGGCACAACGACGGGATTTGCTGGCCTGACCTCGCCGGCCTGTTCCACCGCCGCGACCTGGGGGCCGTCGAGGCATACCTGCGGGGGCTCGTCGAAAGCGGCGTGACGTGCCTTCGGCTGATGCTGGAAGACGCCCGGCACCGTCACCGCTACCTGGAGAAACCGCTCGGACGGTTCGTGCCGGCCATGGTGGCGTTGTGGGACGACCTGATCGCGCTGTGCGAACGCTGCGGCCTTCGCCTCATCCTGACGCCCTTCGACACCTTCTGGACCTGGCTGCACTGGCGCCACCACCCCTACAACCGCGACAAGGGCGGCGTCCTCGACCGCCCGAACCGCTGGCTGCTGGACGCCGGCGCCCGCGAGGCCATCAAGGCTCGATTGTCCTTCGCCGTCCGGCGCTGGGGCGGCAGCGGCGTCCTGTTCGCCTGGGATTTGTGGAACGAGATCCATCCCGCGATGGGGCTCGACGGTGTCGAGGGCTTCGATCCGTTCATCAGTGACCTCAGCCGCCACGTCCGCGAGCTCGAGACGGCGCTCTACGGACGATCCCACCTGCAAACCGTGTCCGTGTTCGGACCCGAACTGTCGTGGAAGCCCCACCTCGACATCGCCGGCCCGATCTTCCGGCACCCCGATCTCGATTTCGCGACGATCCACCTCTACGAGAAGGGCACGATCGACCATCCCCGCGACACGGTGGCCCCGGCGATCGCCACCGGCGCGATCGTCGGGCGCAGCCTCGCCGAGATCCGCGACGACCGGCCGTTCCTCGACACCGAGCACGGCCCGATCCACAACTTCAACAACCGCCACGTCACCTTGGCCGCGGCCTTCGACGACGAGTACTTCCGCCACATGCAGTGGGCGCACCTCGCCAGCGGCGGCGTCGGCGGCGGGATGCGCTGGCCCTACCGCCACCCGCACAGCCTCACGCCCGGCATGCGCGACGCGCAACGGGCGATGGCCGCCTTCCTGCCGCTGATCGATTGGACGCGCTTCCCGCGCCGCCCGCTCGCCATCGCCGGCGCCCCGCCGGGCCTCGCCTGCTTCGGCTGCGGCGACGGGCGCCAGGCGGTGCTGTGGTGCCTGCGGGGCGACGCGGTGGGTGCCGACGGCCGGGTGCGGCGCGACGTCCCCCCGGTCGAGCCCGTGCTGCGCGTGGTCGGTTTCGAGCCGGGTGGCTACGCGCTCACCGGCTGGGACACGCTGACCGGCGTCGCCGTCGAGGGCGGGAATGCCGAGGCGGACGCCGAGGGGACCCTCGTCCTCGCGCCGCCGCCCTTCGCCGCCGACCTCGCGGTGGCGGTGACGAAGGCTTAGCTCACCGCCCCCCGCCAAGGCTTGATGTCGAGCAGCGGCGTGCCATCGACGCAGTCGAGCCCCCTGACGATCAGCGTGCCGCCGCGCCGCTCCACCAGGGTCACGAGCGACGAGGCGATGGGATTGGGCCGCGTCGGCGCGCGCAGCGCGAAGGGGCCGCGCGGCGTGGCGTGGCGCGGGCTGAGGCGGACGAGGTCGCGCCGCGCCTCGAACATCCAGTAGAGGACTTGCAGCGCGTCGAGTCGCTCGACACCCTCCAGCGCCGGTATCCAGCGATCATCCACCAGCAGGCGGCAGAGGGGTCCCGCGACGGCGTCGCCCTGGCGCGGACAGTCCGAGCGGCTCCGCCAGGGCGTCTCGACGCGGCCGATGAAGCAGAGCGTGGCGTCCGCCGGGAGCGCGCCGGGCGAGATCACCTCGCCGTGCCGCGCGCCGTCGTGGGACTGGTCCGATTCAGGCTGGTCCGAGTCAGGCTGGTCCAAGGTCGCGTCCCCGATGGTTGGCTTCGCCCCGCCTCATATCGGCGCACCGAGCAGGGCCTTGATGCGGCGGGTCAGCCCGTCGCGGACCTCGCGGTAGGCGTTGAGGCGGCGCTCCCGCGAGCCTTCCACCGCCGTCGGGTCGATGGTCGGCCAGTACAGCACGTCGCAGGCGAGCGTGCGGGTGAATTCGAGCGCCTTGTGGTGCGCCTCCGGCGACAGCGTCACGATGAGGTCGAAGCTCGTGTCCTCCAGCTCCTCGTAGGTGCGCGGCCGGTGGGCCGTGATGTCGACGCCGACCTCGTCCATCGCGGCGATGGCGAAGGGGTCGGCCTCCATGTCGGCGCGGACGCCGGCGGAGGCGACGTGGACGTCGCGGCCGAACAGGTGCCGCGTCAAGCCCTCCGCCATCGGCGAGCGGACGGCGTTGAAGGAGCAGGAGAACAGGATCGCGCCCGGTCTCGCGAACGAGGATCTGGCGAAAGGGGACGGGGTCACGCCGCGCGCGCTCCAACGGTGCCCTGTCGCGCCACGCCCATCAGCCTTTCCAGTGCAGCGCGGTGATGAGCGTGAACAACCGCCTGGCGGTGTCGTGATCGCAGGTGATCTTGCCGCCGAGCCGTTCCAGCAGCAGCATCGCCCCCTCGTTGTGCAGGCCGCGCCGGCCCATGTCGATGGCCTCGATCTGCGACGCGCTCGAGCTGCGGATCGCGTCGTAGTAGCTCGCGCACACCATGAAGTAGTCGCGCAGCGTGCGCTTGAACGGGGTGAGCGAGAGGATGTGCACCGCGAGTTGCTCGCCGTCGGCGCCGGCGATGGCGAAGACCAGCTTGGCCTCTTGCAGGGCGATGGTGAGGTCGTAGGGGCCGTCGTCGCGGTCGGGGAGGCCGAAGACGTTCTCTTCCAGCAGGTCGTGGATGGCGATGCGGCGCTCGTGCTCCTGGTCGGGGCTGCCGGCGCCGAGCGACTCCTCGTCGAGGACGATGGATCGAAGGCGATCGGGCGCCGCGTCGCTCAAGCGATCCCCCGTCCTACGCGGCGCCGCGCTCCTGCACGGCCGGTCGCTGCCCCAGCCGCATCGCCACCGAGCGGGCGTGCGCGTCGAGCCCTTCGGCCTCGCCCAGCGTCACGGCCGCCGGGCCGATCGCGGCGAGGCTGTCGGGCGAGCACTTCAGGACCGACGTCTTCTTCATGTAGTCGAGCACGTTGAGGCCCGACGAGAAGCGGGCCGAGCGGGCGGTGGGCAGCACGTGGTTCGAGCCACCGACGTAGTCGCCGACCGCCTCGGGCGTGTGGGCGCCGAGGAAGATCGCGCCGGCGTTGCGGACCGCGTCCGACAGCCCTTCCGCGTCGGCGGCGATGATTTCGAGGTGCTCGGGCGCCAGCCGGTCGGCCAGCGGCACCGCGTCGGCGATGGCGGGCACGAGGATGATCGCGCCGTAGTCCCGCCAGCTCGCCCGCGCGATCGGCTCGCGACGCAGCGTCCGCAGCTGCGCCTCGACGGCGCGCTCGACCGCGTCGGCCAGCGCGGGATCGTCCGTGACGAGGATCGATTGGGCGGCGGCGTCGTGCTCGGCCTGGGCGAGGAGGTCGGCGGCGATCCACTCGGCGTCGCCGGTCCGATCCGCGATGATCAGCACCTCGGAGGGCCCGGCGATCATGTCGATGCCGACCTGCCCGAACACCTGCCGCTTGGCGCAGGCGACGTAGGCGTTGCCCGGCCCCACGATCTTCATCACCGGCGCGATGGTGTCCGTCCCGTAGGCCAGCGCGGCGATCGCCTGCGCGCCGCCGACCCGGTACACCTCGTCGACGCCGGCGAGGTCGGCGGCGGCCAGCACCAGCGGGTTGATCCGCCCGCCCGGGGCCGGCACCACCATCACCAGGCGCTCGCAGCCGGCCACCTTGGCCGGGACCGCGTTCATCAGCACGGAGGACGGGTAGGACGCGGTGCCGCCCGGCACGTAGAGGCCGACCGCCTGGATCGCCGTCCACCGCCAGCCCAGCTCCACGCCGAGCGGGTCGGTAAAGCGAAGGTCGGCCGGCACCTGGCGCTCGTGGAAGGAGCGGATGCGCCCGTGCGCGAGGCGTAGCGCCGCGAGGTCGTCCGGCCGCGAGGCCCTGACCGCCGCCGCGATCTCGTCGGGGGTGACGCGCAGGCCGAGCGCGCGGAGGTCGACGCGGTCGAAGCGTTCGGAGTAGCGCAGGAGCGCCGCGTCGCCCTCGTCGCGCACGTCGCGGATGATCGCGCGCACGGCCGCGTCCACGTCCTCCGACACCTCGCGCTTGGTCGCGAGCAGGCCGGTGAACGAGGCCTCGAAATCGACGCTCGCGCTATGGAGCCGTAGCGGCATCCGTGGTCTCCGGCCCTGGCGGTGAGGGCGCAGCCTTACCATCGCCGGCGGGGCGCGGCAATCGCGCGGCCGGCCGCGCGGGGCCACCCCCGCGCGACGCATCCTCATCAATCCCCTTCCACCGCGTCGCGCCATGGCGTATGGGCGCGCGACATCCTCCCGGGCACCGGCCTCATGATACGCCTCGACAAGGTCAGCAAGCAGCAGGGCCAGCGGATCCTCTTCATCGAGGCGTCCGCCGCGTTGCAGCGCGGCGAGAAGGTCGGGCTGGTCGGCCCCAACGGCGCCGGCAAGACCACCTTGTTCCGCATGATCACCGGTGAGGAGACGCCGGACGAGGGCCAGGTCTCGACCGATCGCGGGGTGACGATCGGCTACTTCAGCCAGGACGTGGGGGAAATGGCCGGCCGCAGCACCGTCGCCGAGGTGATGGACGGGGCCGGCCCGGTCAGCGCGGTCGCCGCCGAGCTGCGGGAGTTGGAGGCCGCGCTGGCCGACCCCGACCGAGCCGACGAGATGGACGCCCTGATCGAGCGCTACGGCGAGGTGCAGGCGCGTTTCGAGGACCTCGACGGCTACGCGCTGGAGGGACGCGCGCAGGAGGTGCTGGCCGGGCTCAGCTTCAGCCCCGCGATGATCGAGGGCGACGTCGGCGCGCTGTCGGGCGGCTGGAAGATGCGCGTCGCGCTGGCCCGCATCCTCCTCATGGACCCCGACGTGATGCTGCTCGACGAGCCGAGCAACCACCTCGACCTGGAAAGCCTGATCTGGCTGGAAGCCTTCCTAGCCGGGTTCGCCGGCGCGCTGCTGATGACCTCGCACGACCGCGAGTTCATGAACCGGGTGGTCGGCAAGATCGTGGAGATCGACGGCGGCTCGCTCACCACCTACTCCGGCGACTACGCCTTCTACGAGGGCCAGCGCGCGCTGGCGGAAACGCACCAGCAGGCGCATTTCGAGCGGCAGCAGGCGATGCTCGCCAAGGAGATCAAGTTCATCGAGCGCTTCAAGGCGCGCGCCTCGCACGCCGCGCAGGTGCAGAGCCGGGTGAAGAAGCTCGACAAGATCGAGCGGGTGGAGCCCCCTCGCCGCCGTCAAACCGTCGCCTTCGACTTCCCGCCGGCCCCGCGCTCGGGCGACGACGTCGTCAGCCTCAAGGCGGTGGACAAGCGATACGGCAGCCGGACCATCTACGAGAACCTCGACTTCGCGGTGCGGCGCCGCGAGCGCTGGTGCGTGATGGGGATCAACGGCGCCGGCAAGTCGACGCTGTTGAAGCTCGTCACGCGGGCGACCGACCCCGACGCCGGCACCGTGGCGCTGGGCGGCAGCGTGAAGCTCGGATACTTCGCGCAGCACGCGATGGACCTGCTGGACGGCGAGGCGACGGTCTTCGCCGACCTGGAGGCGAGCTTCCCGCAGGCGGGGCAGGGCGCGCTGCGGGCGCTCGCCGGTTGCTTCGGCTTCTCCGGCGACGACGTGGAGAAGCGCTGCCGGGTGCTGTCGGGCGGCGAGAAGGCGCGGTTGGTCATGGCCAAGATGCTGTTCGACCCGCCGAACTTCCTGGTGCTGGACGAGCCGACCAACCACCTCGACATCGCCACCAAGGAGATGCTGATCGGCGCCCTGGCGCAGTATGGGGGCACGATGCTCTTCGTGTCCCACGACCGGCACTTCCTCGCCGCCCTGTCCAACCGGGTGCTGGAGTTGACCGGCGACGGCGTCCACCAGTACGGGGGCGGCTATACGGAATACGTGGCGCGCACCGGGCAGGAGGCACCGGGGCTGCGGGGGTGAGCTTGACCGGCTGCCCACCGCCGCCGACGTGCCGTAGGTTCAAGACAATCCGGCCGGGGAACCCGGCGACTCGTTTGGCGGGACGACATGACGGACACGGACGATAGCTTGGTCGCCGGCCTCTCGCGGTGGGTCGGCCAAGAGAGCCCGACGCGCGAGCCGGCCCACGTCAACGCGATGGTGGACATCGTCGCCGCCGAGGCGGCGGCTGCCGGGATCGCCGCCGAGCGGGTGGCGGGGCGCGACGGGCTCGGCGACGCGCTGGTGCTGCGGGCCGGGCTGGCGTCGGACCGCCCCGGCATCCTCGTCCTGTCGCACCTCGACACCGTGCACCCGCTCGGCACGATCGAGCGCGACCTGCCGCTACAGGTCGAGGGCGGCAAGCTCTACGGCCCCGGCGTCTACGACATGAAGGGCGGCGCCTACCTCGCGCTCCGAGCGTTCGAGCGCGCCGCCGCCTCCGCCACCCTGCCGTTGGTGTTCCTGTTCACGCCGGACGAGGAGATCGGCTCGCCGACGTCCCGCGCGCTGATCGAGGCGCACGGGCGTCGGGCCGCCTTCGCGCTGGTGACGGAGCCGGCGCGCGACGGCGGCCGCGTGGTCACCGCGCGCAAGGGCGTCGGGCGGTTCCAGGTTCATATCGAGGGGCGGCCCTCGCACGCCGGCACGCGGCACGCGGATGGGCGCAGCGCGATCCGCGAGGCGGCCGGGCAGATCGCCGCGATCGAGGCCATGACCGACTACGCCAGCGGCGTGACGACGGCGGTGGGGATGATCTCCGGCGGCACGGCCGAGAACGTGATCCCGCAGCACTGCCGCTTCACGATCGACCTCCGGGTGGAGACCGCCGCCGACGGCGATACCTTTGAGGGCCGCCTGCTCGCGCTCGCGCCCATCGGCCCCGACGTGGCCGTGCGGGTGACGGGCGGCATGAACCGTCCGCCCTTCGAGCGCAGCGAGGCCGGCGCGGCGCTCTTCGCCACGGCGCGCGGGATCGCGGCGGGCCTCGGCCTCGACCTGGCGGAGGCGCCCCGCTCGGGCGGCGGCTCCGACGGCAACTTCACGGCGGCGCTCGGCATCCCCACGCTCGATGGGCTCGGCATCGACGGCGAGGGCGCGCACACGCTGCGCGAGCACGCGCTGATCTCGTCGATGCGGCCGCGCCTCGACCTCATGGCGGCCCTGCTGACCGGGCTGCGCTAGGATACCGCCGCCATCTTGTCGGCCATCGACTGGTCCTTGTCGCGGCGGGTGGAGAAGATCAGGGTGAAGAAGGTGCGCCGCACCCCCATGGCGGCGAGCTTGGCCTCGCACCGCTCGGCCAGGGCGCAGATGTCGGCGAGCTCGCCCTCGATGTTGGTTCCGTTGGCGTGCATCGTGGCGGTCAGTCCGCTCGCCTCGACGATCGCCTTGACTTCCCGCACGTAGGGCGAGACGGACGGTCCAACGCCCATGGGGACGATGCACAAGTCAGCGGCAACCTTCATGGCTCTTCCCTCGGGTGGCGACGCGTTGTCAGGAGTGGGCGCCCCGGCGGGGTAGCCGTATCACGGTGCCGCCGTCTTCCACACGCGCGTGATCCGCGATCGCCCGCGCCAGCGCCGCCTGCGTGAACGGCTTCGGCAGCCGGGGGAGGTGGGCCACGGCGGCCTCCGACACCTCGGCGTAGCCGCTCGCGAGCAGCACCGGCAACCGGGGGCGCAGCGTCGCGACTTCTGCCGCCAGTTCGAGTCCGGTCATCGCCGGCATCGCGTAATCGGTCATCAGGAGGTCCACCGGCGCCCCGGCGCGAAGCGCGTCGAGCGCGTCGCGCGCCGAACCGACCTTGGTGACGTGGTGGCCGAGGTCCTCCACCATCGCCGCCGTGCCCTCCAGCACGAGGAGGTCGTCGTCGACCAGCAGCACCCGGCAGGGGCGGATCGCCGCCGGCGGTGGTGCCAGGGCCGGGGTCGCCGGCACGGCCGCCCCGTCGGCGACCGGCAACCACAGCTCGATGCTCGTGCCCCGGCCGGGCGTGCTCTCGATGCGCAGCGTGCCACCGGACTGCGCCGCCAGCCCGTGCACCATGGCGAGGCCGAGGCCGGTGCCCTTGCCGACGACCTTCGTCGTGAAGAAGGGCTCGGCGGCGCGTGCCAGCGTCGCCGCGTCCATGCCCTCGCCCGTGTCGCTCACCGCGAGCACGACGTAGCGGCCGGCGGCCAGTGCGGATGGTCCCTCGGGGTCGCCGACCGCTTCGCGCCCCGCGATCACGATCGTGCCGCCCTTGGGCATGGCGTCGCGCGCGTTCACGGCCAGGTTCAGCAGCGCCGCCTCCAGCTGGTGCGCGTCGACCCGCGCCGGTGCCAGCCGCACGGGGAAACGCGTCTCGACCGCGATGTTGGACCCGAGCGAGCGCTCGAGCAGGTCGGTCATGCCGCGCACCAGGGCCGGCAGGTCCACCGCCTCGAACTTCAGCTCCTGGCGCCGGGAGAAGGCGAGCATCCGCTGGGTCAGGGCCGCGCCGCGCCGCGCCCCCTCGATGCCGCCCTCCACGTAGCGGCGCAGGCGCGGATCGTCGGGCAGGCGCTTAGCCAGCAGCTCGAGGTTACCGAGGACGACCGCGAGCAGGTTGTTGAAATCGTGCGCGATGCCGCCGGTGAGCTGGCCGACCGCCTCCATCTTCTGCGCCTGCCGCAGCGCCGCCTCGGCCGCCTCGCGCCGCGCCATCTCGCCGACGAGGCTCGCCCGCGCCAGCGCCTCCTCCCGCGCGGCGCGCAACGCGAGCCACGTGACGGCGAACAGGGTGAGGGCGGCGACCAGCGCGACGAGGCCGTAGACGACCACGTGGACGCGCCAAGGGCCGAGCACGGCGGCGGTGTTCAGGCCATAGCCCACGTAGATCGGGTAGTCGGCGAGCTTGCGGAAGGCGGCGACGCGCTCGATCCCGTCGAGGGGGGAGGAGAACGTCGTCGCGCCCCCGAGCAGGCGGCCCATCACCGCCTGCTGGTTCCCGAGGCTCATGACCTGCTTTGCCTGGTTGGTGTCAAGGGGTGGGCTGCGGGCCAGCACGGTCCCATCCGCGCGCACCAGGGCCATGCTGTCGCCCGGCGACTCGGACAGGGTGCGGTGGAACGCCTCGAAATACTCCTGCGCCACCGAGATCGCGACGGCGCCGGCGAAGCGCCCGTCCGGCGCGCTCACCGCCCGCGCGATGTTGAGCTTGGAGGTGCCACTGAAGCGACCCGTGTTGGGGACGCCGATGGCGAGGCCGCTCGCGTCGCGGTTCGCGCCATCGACGAGCCCCCGCCCGTCGTGGGCGGCCGGTGCCAGCATCCGGAAGTAGTCGCGATCGCCCACGCTGCTGTCCGGGACGGGGTAGAAGCGGCTGTGCGCCGTGATCCTGCCGCTCCCGTCGACCAGGAACAGCGAGCCGACCTCCCTCAGCCCGTGATCGATCGTGGCGAGGTAGGCGTGGCGTGCCGCCTCGTCCTCGCCGGGCATGGCGCGCAGGTGCTCGTCGACGCGCGCGAAAATGAGTTCGTAGGCATGGAAGGCGGCGGTGGCGTGCTGCTCCAACACCTCGGCCGAGCGCTCGGCGTGCCGAGCGGCTTCCGCGAGGAGGACGCGGTGTTCCTGGAAGATCGCCGCGCCGAAGAGCAGCGCCGGCACGACGAGCGAGGCGACGAGGAGGACGCGTAGGCGGCGCACGGCGCCGCTCGCCGCGATGACCGATGGATGGGCGGACATGGGGCAGGCAACCGTGAGGGAGGGGCCAGCAGGCAACCCGGCCGGCGCGTTGAGGCAAGCCTAGCCTCGGTGAGCCAGCCAGGACCTTGGCGATGGGATTGTGGAGCGTGGAACTTGCCCGGGCCTGGAATGTCGGGGGACGATGTTTCCGATGCGCGCGAAACGCTTGACGGCGGCCGCCGAAACTGGTGCCCACCCGAGTCCCGACGCGCCGAGGCTCGGCACGCCAAGGCTCCCACCTTCGCGTCGGCACGCGTCATGCGTCAGGGTTTCGAAACATCGTGGCGATCATGTGCCGCGAGGCGACCTCGGCTGCATTGGCGACCAGCGTCGGCCAGGGGATCGGCACGGTCGCGCTGGACGATTTCGCCGAGGCCGGAATCGCCGGCGGAGATGCTGACCGGCAAAGCGACCCGGCCCAGCTCGCGACACCCTCAGGTTAAGGCGGGGGATGGCGACCTCGCGGCCCTGGCCGGGATCGGCAAGGCCGTCCCGGCATCCATGGCATGGGACTGACCCAGCACCGGGCCGGCGTGGAAACCTGCGGATGCTGGTGGACCTCTCGCCGATACGCCGCGACATGGGGCGCTACGCCGCCCGGGTCGTCTGCGAGAAGCCGTTGACGAGGCTCGCCATGCCGGTGGCGATCTCGTCGAGTTCGCGGGCGAGGTGCACGACGGATGTGGCGCTGGCGCTGGTTTCGCCGACCGAGCGGACGACGTTCTCGATCTGGCTCGACATGGTCTGCGTGCCGGCGGCGGCCGAGCGGACGTTGCGGGCGATTTCCTGCGTGGCGGCGCCCTGCTCGTGCACGGCGGCGGCGATGATGGTCGAGATGTGCTCGACCTCGCTGATCTTCGTCTGGATGCGGTCGATCGCCTCCACGGACAGGTCGGTGGCCTCCTGCATCTCGGCGATCTGGCCGGTGATGTCCTGGGTCGCCTTGGCGGTCTGGGTCGCCAGCGTCTTGACCTCCTGCGCGACCACGGCGAAGCCACGGCCAGCCTCGCCGGCGCGCGCCGCCTCGATGGTGGCGTTGAGGGCGAGCAGGTTGGTCTGCGCCGCGATGCGCGAGATCAGGCTGACGACGTCGCCGACCTTCTGCGCCGCCGTCGACAACCGCCCCATGCCGGCGTTGGTCGCCACCGCGCGCTCCACCGCGTCCTTGACGACGTTGGTGGACTGCACGACCTGCCGGCTGATCTCCTCGATCGAGTCGAGCAACTGCTCCGAGGCGGTCGCCACCGACGACACGTCGCCGGCGGCGTTGGTCGAGGCCGACGTCGCGTGGTCGGACCCGTTGGAGGCGTTGCGGGCGGCGGTCACCATCATCTCGGCCGCCTCGCCCAGGCGCTTGCTCATGCTGCCGACCCGCTGGACCTTGGCCGCGATCTCCTGGGAGAAAGCCTCCACCCTGAGGGCCATCGCCGTGTCGCGCGCGTCCGCCTTCGCGGCACCCGCCATCTCCGTGCGGGCCGCCTCGGTCTGCGCGCGGGTGGCGGCGGCGTTGTCGCGAAGTTGGAGGAGGGCGCGCAGGGAGCGGCCGATCTCGTCGTCGCGGTCCGCGCCCTCGATCGGCAAGGACAGGTCGCCGGCGGCGAGCCCCTCGAGGGCGTCGGCCATCGCCTTCAGCGGCTTGCCGAAGGTCAGGTGCATGAGCGGGAGCGAGATGGCGAGCAGCCCCCCCACGCACACGACCGTCGCGATGGCGATGTTGGTCGAGGCGGCCTGCGCCGCCGCGGCGCCCGCGCCGCGCGCGATCTCGGCGACCTGCTGCGTCGCGACCGTGGCGTAGCCGCCGAGCGCGATCAGCAGGCACACGAACAACGCTTGCCTGAGCACGAGGCTCCGGCCGATCGAAACGATGCCCATAACGTCCTGTCCCTCGTCGGCAGCGTCGTAACCTAGCGACATTGCGTTCACGGCCGGTTAATGCTTCGGCAAGCCTGTGAAGGCGATGCTACGCGGCGTCGACTCCGAGGACGACGCGGGTGCCGCGATGATGGAGGAGCGTGCATGCCCTTGAAGGTTGCCGTCCAGATGGACCCGATCGAGCGCGTGGCGATCGCCGGGGACACGACCTTCGCCCTGATGCTGGAGGCGAGCGCGCGCGGCCACAGCCTGCATTACTACCGCCCCGAGGACCTCAGCCTGCGCGGCGGCGCCGTGACCGCCTACGCCGCGCCCCTCCAGGTGCGCGACGAACTCGGCAACCATTTCTCGCTGGGCGAGGCCAAGGCCACGGACCTCGCGACGATGGATGTCGTGCTGCTGCGCCAGGATCCGCCCTTCGACCTCGCCTACATCACCTCGACCCACCTGCTGGAGCGGCTGCCGCCGACGACGGTGGTGGTCAACGATCCGGTCGGCGTGCGCGACGCGCCGGAGAAGCTCTTCGTGATGGATTACCCCCAGCTGATGCCGCCGACCCTCATCACCCGCGACAAGGCGGAGATCGAGGCGTTCCGACGCGAGCACGGCGCGGTGGTGATGAAGCCCCTCCACGGCCACGGCGGCGCGTCCGTGTTCAAGATCGCGGAGAAGGACGGCAACTTCGGCTCGCTCTACGACCTGTTCGCCTCCATGCTGCGCGAGCAATGGGTGGTGCAGGCCTTCCTCCCCAACATCGTGCACGGCGACAAGCGCATCGTGCTCGTCGACGGCGAGCCGCTCGGTGCGGTGAACCGGGTGCCGGCGGCCAACGACATCCGCTCCAACATGGTGCGGGGCGGCGCCGCCAACGCCACACAATTCACCGACCGGGAGCGGGAGATCTGCGCGACCATCGCCCCCGAACTCAAGCGGCGCGGGCTGCTGCTGGTCGGCATCGACGTGATCGACGGCTACCTGACCGAGATCAACGTGACCTCGCCCACCGGCATCCGCGCGATCAAGCGGGTCGGCGGCCCCGACCTGGCCGTTCCGGTTTGGGACGCCATCGAGACCAGGCACGCCGATCCCCGACGGGCCGGCGCCGCGCGCCCGTCCTAGACCTACGGAAGCCGATTCGATGGCCGCCATCCTCGAACGCGTCGCCTCGCAGCGCCGCCGCCGCCCCGTGCGGCGCCACCTCGCCGCCGCCGACCTGTTCGATCGGGCCGCCGTCGCCGCCAAGCTGTCCGCCCTCCACGCGGCGGCCGGCGCGGGTGGGGTGCCCCACTTCGACGTGGTCACCCTGTTCCGTGACGCGCTGGCCGCGGCGCGCGCCACCGTGCGGCACGATTTGGAGGACGGCGGCGATGGCCTGCGCTGCGCCCACCACCTTTCGAATATCCAGGACGAGCTGATCCGTGCCCTGTTCGACTACGTGGTCGAGTACCGCCACCCCGTCCCGGTGGAGGCGCGGGGCCGGCTGGTCGTCGCCGCCGTGGGCGGTTACGGCCGCGCCACCCTGGCGCCGGGGTCCGACATCGACTTGCTCTTCCTCGTCCCCGCCGACGGCGACGGTTGGGCGACCAAGGTGGTCGAGGGCGTGCTCTACGTCCTGTGGGACCTGCGCCTGAAGGTCGGGCACTCGACCCGTTCGGCGGAGGAATGCCTGCGCTACGCGCGCGACGACATGACGATCCGAACCGCGCTGCTGGAAGCGCGTCGCATCCTCGGCGATCCCGCGCTGTTCGCCGACATGCGCGACCGCTTCGACCGGGAGGTGGTGAGCGGCACGCCCGCCGAGTTCGTCGCCGCCAAGCTCGCCGAACGCGACAGCCGCGTGGCCAGGGCGGGGCGCTCGCGCTACCTCGTCGAACCGAACGTCAAGGACGGCAAGGGCGGCCTGCGCGACCTCAACACCCTGTTCTGGATCGCCAAATACGTTTACCGGGTCCGCGACGCCTCCGAGCTGGTGCAGGCCGGCCTGTTCTCGCGCAAGGAGTACCGGCTGTTCATCCGCTGCGAGGAGTTCCTGTGGCGGGTCCGCTGCCACCTGCACTTCATGACCGGGCGGAGCGAGGAGCGGTTGTCCTTCGACCTCCAGCGCGTGCTGGCCGAGCGCCTAGGCTACATCGGCCGCGCCGGGCTCCACGGCGTCGAGCGTTTCATGAAGCACTATTTCCTCGTCGCCAAGGAGGTGGGGGACCTCACCGCCATCGTGTGCGCGGCGATGGAGGAGCGCCAGGCCAAGCCCTCGCCGATGCTGGATCGCTTCTTCGGCCGGATCTGGCGCCGCCAGGACAGGCTCGCCAACAAGGACTTCGTCGTCGAGAACGCCCGCATCTCGGTGGCCGACCCCGCCACCTTCGCCCGCGATCCCGTCAACTTGATGCGGCTGTTCGCCATCGCCGACGAGAGCGGCCTCGCCGTGCACCCCGACGCGATGCGCCTCGTGACCCTCAGCCTCACCAAGATCGACGCCCGCATGCGCGTCGACCCGGAGGCGAACCGGCTGTTCCTGTCGATCCTCACCTCGCGCAACGCGCCCGAGATCGTGCTGCGCCTGATGAACCAGGCGGGGGTGCTCGGCCGCTTCATCCCCGACTTCGGTCGCATCGTCGCGCTGATGCAGTTCAACATGTACCACTCGTACACGGTGGACGAGCACCTGTTGCGCTGCATCGGCATCCTCGCCGACATCGAGAGCGGCCGCAGCACGATCGAGCATCCGATGGCGCAGGAGATCCTGCCGGCGATCGCCGACCGGGCGGTGCTCTACGTCGCCCTCTTCCTCCACGATATCGCCAAGGGGCGGATGGAGGATCATTCCCTGGCCGGCGTGACGGTCGCCCGGAAGCTGTGCCCCCGGTTCGGGCTGAACGAGGCGCGCACGGAGACCGTCGCCTGGCTCGTCGCCCACCACCTCGTGATGTCCGACACCGCGCAGCGGCGCGACCTGTCCGACTTCCGCACGATCGAGACCTTCGCGCGGCTCGTCGGCACCACCGAGCGGCTCGACATGCTGCTGGTGCTGACCATCTGCGACATCCGCGCCGTCGGCCCCGGCGTGTGGAACGGCTGGAAGTCCGAGCTGCTGCGCACGCTTTACCTGGAAACGGAGAGCCTGCTGGAGGGCGAGCGGGCGACCGTCGCGCGGGACCGTCGCGTCGGGGCGGCGCGCGCCGAGTTGCGCCGGGCGCTCCTGCCGCGCTGGCAGGAGCACGACTTCGACGCCTACGCCGCCCGCCACCAGCCGCCCTACTGGTTGAAGGTGGACCTCGGCCATAAGATCCGTCACGCCGGCATGCTCAACATGTCGGAGGTGGAGGCGCCGGGCCCCATCGTCGACTACGTGACGGACGCGGCGCGCGGCATCACCGAGCTGACGGTGATCGCGCCCGACCATCCGCGCCTGCTCTCGACGATCGCCGGCGCCTGCGCGGCGGCGGCGGCCGACATCGTCGACGCGCAGGTCTTCACGACGACCGACGGCCTGGCGCTCGACATGATCTGCGTGACGCGCGCCTTCGACGGCGACGAGGACGAGCTGCGCCGCGCCAGCCGCGTCGCGCTCGCCATCGAGCGTTCGCTGACCGGGGAAATCCGCCTCGCCGACATGGTGGCCAAGCGCGACGGTCGGACCACGACCGACATCTTCGACGTCGAGCCGACGGTCGCGATCAACAACACGCTGTCGAGCCGCTTCACCGTCGTGGACGTCGCCGGGCTCGACAGGCGCGGCCTGCTGTACGCGCTCACCTCCGTGTTCTCCCAGCTCGACCTCAACATCGGTTCCGCCTACATCGCGACCTTCGGCGAGAAGGCGGCCGACGTGTTCTACGTCACCGACCTCGCCGGCCGGAAGATCGGCGACGCCGCCCGCAAGGCGGAGATCCGCGACGCCATCCTCGACGTGCTCAAGGTGGGCCACGCCCGCCTGCCGGAAACGCTGGGGCTGTGAGGCCGCGAGGCGCCCGAGGCCTCCAACGCGTCCGAGGGTCCTAAGCCGCCCTCATCTCGCGATCGAGGAAGGCGAGCGTGCGCGCCCAAGCCGCGTCGGCGCTCGCCTTGTCGTAGGAGCCGCGCTCGTCGCAGTTGAAGCCGTGGCCGGCGTCGTAGGTGTGGACCGGCACGTCCGGGTAGGCGGCCTTGACCTTGTCGATGTCGGACACCGGGATGTGGTCGTCGTGCTCGCCGAAGTGCAGCTCGATCGGGCAGCGGGGCATCGGACGAGGCTCGGTGCCGACCATGCCAGCGATGCCGCCGCCGTAGTAGCCGACCGCCGCCGCCAGCGTGTCGCTCTTGGCCGCCGCCGCGAAGGCGAGCGTGCCGCCGAGGCAGAAGCCGACGATCCCGACCGGACCGTGGGGCGCCAGGGCGGCGATCGCCGCCTCGACCGATGCCAAATGCTGATCCTGCGGGATCTTGTAGGCGAGTTCGATGCCTCGCTTCATGCCGTCGGGATCGTACTTCAGCTCGATCCCGCGTTCCGCCCGGTCGAAGAGGGCGGGGGCGATGGCCACGTAGCCGGCGGCGGCCACGCGGTCCGTCACCGCCCGGATGTGGTGGTTGACGCCGAAGACCTCCTGCACGACGACGATGCCGCCCTTGGGGGCGCTTGCGGGCATGGCCCGGTAGGCGCCGATCGTCGCGCCGTCCCTCGTGGTCAAGTCGATCATCGTTCCCATCGCGCTCTCCTCCGTGACGGCGTCACCGGCATCGTCTTAAGGTGGAAGCCGAAGCCGGTGCAACCGGTGCCGTGCACCCTTCCCTCGGACGATGGAGCCCGCCGTGCCGCCGACGATCAGATGCCACTGACGATCAGGGGCGCCGTGCCGGCGGACGAGGACGACGTTGTCGCCCTGTGGCGCGCCTGCGGTCTCGTGGTGCCCCACAACGATCCGCGCGCCGACTTCCGCTTCGCCCTGGGCAAGGTCGGGTCCGACGTCCTCGTGGGGGTTGACGAGCGAGGACTCGTCGGCGGCGTGATGGTCGGCCACGACGGCCATCGCGGTTGGTTGTATTACCTCGCGGCCGATCCGGCGCGCCGCGGAGGCGGCGTCGGTCGCGCGATGGTCGAGGCGGCGGAGGATTGGCTACGCCGGCGCGGCGTCGCCAAGGTGCAACTCATGGTGCGGGACACGAACATGGCCGTGGTCCCCTTCTACGAGCACCTCGGCTTCGAGACCGCGCCGCGCGTGGTCCTCGGCAAGTGGCTGACGCCGTGATGCGGCCTACACGGTCTCGCTCAGTCCCAGCGCCGCCTCCAGGTGGGCGAAGCTGACCGGCTTGCCGAGGACCGCGTCGACGCCGGCGTGCGACGCGGTCCGGCGCTCGGCGTCCAGCAGGTCGGCGCTCAGCACCACCAGGCGGGCCGGCGCGAGGCTGCGCGCGGCCTCCGAACGGCGGACGCGGCGCGCCACCTCCAGCCCGTCCATGCCGGGCATGCGGACGTCGAGCACCATCGCGTCATAGGGTGTGCCGGCCTCGAGGGCCGTCTCGGCCAGCGCCAGCGCGGCGATCCCGTCCGGCGCGTGGACCACGGTGGCACCGAGCTTCTGGAGTTGTCGGGTCGCGACGAGCGCGTTGATCGCGTTGTCCTCGGCGAGCAGGACGTTGAGGCGGCCCATCGCCGGGTGCCCGGGTTTCGTCGGGCATGCGACCTCCGGGCTTTCCACTTCCGAGCTTTTCACCCGTGACGTCCGCCGCGCTTCCCCTAGGAGCGCGAACAGGGTCCGCTGGCGGACCGGCTTGACGAGCCAGCCGTCGAAGCCGCCGGTGAAGGGGGCGCCCACCGCGCGCCGCTCGAAGGGGGAGAGCAGCACGAAGGACCGGCCGGCCCCCGCCGAACGTGCGGCGGCGCCGAGCGCGCGGGCCGCCTCGGCGCCGAGCGCGCAATCGACGATCACGACGTCGAAGCGCCCGCCGGTCGCCAAGGCCCGCGCCCCGTCCGCCGCGTCGACGAGTTCGACGCGCGCGCCGACCTCCACGAGGCGCGCGGCGAGGAACGGCATCTCGAACGGCGAGGCGGCGACCAGCAGCACGGTCTTGCCGCTCAGATCCGCGCCATTCCCGTTCGACCGGCTCGCGTCGCGGGCCGGATCCTCCGTCGGCAGCGGCAGTGCGACGGTGAACAACGAGCCGCGTCCCGAGTTCGCCTCCAGCGTCAGCGCGCCACCCATCCGCTCCGCCAGCCGCTTGGAGATGGCGAGCCCCAATCCCGTGCCGCCCTGCGCCCGCGTGGTGGAATCGTCGCCCTGCTCGAACTCCTCGAAGATCGCCGCCCGCTTGTCGACGGGTACGCCCGGTCCGGTGTCGATCACGTCGAAGCGGAGGCGTCCCGGACCAGCCACGGCCACGCGCAGGCCGACGCCGCCCCCGTCGGTGAACTTGACCGCGTTGCCGGCGAGGTTGAGCAGGATCTGCCGCAGCCTGACGGGGTCGCCGACCACGCGGCCTGGCACGTCCGCCGCCACGGTGGCGGCGATCTCCAGGCCCTTGCCCTGGGCGCGCGGCGCCATCAGTTCGGCCACCCCTTCGATCAAGGCGACGACGTCGAAGCCCTCGTGCGCCAGTTCGAGTTTGCCGGCCTCGATCTTCGAGAAGTCGAGGATCTCGTCGATCAGCGAGGCGAGCGCGCCGCCCGACGAGCGGATCGCCGCCGCGTAGGTTTCCTGCTCGGCGGCGAGCGCGGTGTCCGACAGCAGTTCGGCCATGCCGATGATGCCGTTCAGCGGCGTGCGCAGCTCGTGGCTGACGTTGGCGAGGAAGCGTGACTTCGCCTCGTTGGCCGCCTCCGCCCTGTCGCGGGCGGCTGCGGCTTCGCGCAGCTCCCAGATCTCGTCGCGGAGCCGGTCGAGTTCGCGATCGAGGCCACGGCCGGCGCGGCGACCGGCGACGACCATGAGGCCGAAGCCGGCCAGGGCACACAGGGCGCCCACGGCGGAGAGGAAGTGGGCGAGCGCGGGAACCGTGATCGGCGTCATGGTCGCAGGCTAGCGCGAACGCGCTGCCGTCCCGTTCGACGAAAGGCGCGAATTCGCGGTGTCCCGTTAACCGATCGTTAGGCGTGCCGCTCGCGCGACGAGTCTGCCGCCGAGGTAAAGGCCGTACTCGCCGAACATCCCCTTCGCCGCGAGGTACCCGGCGTCGAGACCTTGTTCGAGAGGGAACTCGACCGTGCCCGCCCGCGTCGCCACCCTAGTGCCCGTGCTCGCCGCCGCCGCCGATCCTGTCCATCAGCGCGAGCAGCACGCCGCTGACCACGAACAAGAGGAGCAGGCCGGCGCGCCAAGCGAGGACCCGGTCGGCGAGGTCGCCCGTGTTCATGAAGTCCTCAAGCACATGGATCGCGGCGATCGCGACGATGCTCGCCAGCAGCTTCAGCTTGATCTCGCCGAAGCCGATGCGACCCATCCAGGCCGGCCGGTCCGGGTGGTCGCCAAGGTCGAGGCGACTGACGAAGTTCTCGTAGCCGGCCAGCATGACCATGAGGACGAGGTTGGCCACCAGCGACAGGTCGACTAAGCCCAGTATGCCGATGATCAGGTGATCCAGGTTGCCGCCGAACGCCCGAGCCAAGTCCACCACGCCCACGATGAACTTCGCCAGGATGAGGAGGAGCGCCGCCGCCAGCCCGACGTAGATAGGCGCGGCGATCCAGCGGGTGGCGAAGAGCAGGCGTTCGACCAAGCGTTCCGTGTGCCGCAAGATGGTCATCGCCCCGGTCCGGGCCGCCGGCTCAATCGCGCCGCGCGCGGAAGCAGCGGGTGACGTAGGGCATGGTGACGATGGGGCGCGTCGGATCATCCTCGGCCGGCGTGGCGACATCGTCGAAGAGGGCATCGATGTCCGCCAACGTCGCCCGCCGCGCCGTGTCGTCCATGGCGAGGTAGGCGCTGCGGGAGGCGGTGAGGTCGCGCAGGCCCCGCCGGTCGAGGGGCAGGCCCCAGGTCGTCGTCCAACGCTCCACCGGACCGAACGAGGCGTCGAGCGTTGGTGGTCCGGCGTAGCCTTCGTTGGGGTGGCCGCGATCGGCGATGGCACCGAAACGGGCGACCCAATCGATCGCCGTGTCCCGCGTGTTCCAGATCTGCGCGAGGCTGCCGCCGGGCCGCAGGACCCGCGCCGCCTCCGCCGCCGCGCGGGCGGCGTCGAACCAGTGCCACGCCTGGGCCACGACGATGAGGTCGACGCTCGCGTCCGGCAGCGGGATCGCCTCCGCCGACCCCAGGCTGGCGGAGGCCCCCGGCACGGCCAGGCGCAACTGGTCGAGCATGCCGGCGGAGGGCTCGACCGCCGTGACGTCGAGCCCGCGCGCGACGAGCGAGCGGGTCAGCTTGCCGGTGCCGGCGCCGAGGTCGACCACCTGCCGCGCGCCCGGCGGTACCAGCCAGTCGACCGCCGCGTCGGGGTAGGTTGGCCGCACGCGCTCGTAGATGTCCGCGCCCGCGCCGAACGAGACGGCGCGGGTTCGTCGCTGTGTCGCGTCCATCGTCTTCCCTCGAGTCGGCAGCGGCGTCGCCCCAACCACCCTCACGCCCGTGACAGGATGGTGCTCGTCATATACCCCATCACGCGCTGGATGCCGATGCCTGCGGCGCGGTCGCGTCGGTCCGCGACGCCACCCTCACGCCCGCTCGCGCTCGCGCTTGCGCCGTACCGCGCCCTCGTCCCTCGGCGCGGACCTCGCCTCGGCCCTGGGCTTGTGGCTTGGTTTCGCGCGCGGCGCGTTCCCCATCCCCCCGTCGGGCGGGCTGGTGCGCTGGATCAGGATCGTCTCGCCGGCCGGCGCCGGGCCGGCCACGGCGGCGGCGAAGGCTTCCGCCACGCGGGGCGCGATCTCGACCTTGCTGTCCCGGTCGAAGATGCGGATCGCGCCGATGTCCCGCTTGGTGACGCCGCCGCGTTTGCACAGCATCGGCAGGAGCCATTTGGGATCAGCGTTCTTCGTGCGACCGATGTCGAGGCGGAACCAGACGCCGCCCTCGCCCTGTGGCGCGTGGCGGTCGTAGGACTCGCGCGGCTCGCGCCGGGCGCGCTCCGGCTTGCCGATCCCGGCGCCCGTGCCGGGATCGGACACGTCCTCGGGTTCGGGCAGGCGGGAACGGTAGGCGCGCACCAGGGCGGCGGCGATGCGCTCGGCGGAGGCACCCTCCAGCAGCCGGCGGCCAAGCGTCAAATCGTCCTCGTCCGCCTCGCCGGTGAGGATCGGGTCGGCGAGCAGGCGTTGCTGGTCGAGCGCGCGGATCGCGTCCGGCGTCGGCGGCCCGCTCCAGGCGGCGGTGAGGCCGGCCATGGCCAGCAGGCGGTCGGCGCGGCGCTGCACGGCGGGTGGGGCGAGCAGCACCGACACGCCCTTGCGCCCGGCGCGCCCAGTGCGGCCGGAACGGTGCTGGAGCGTCTGCGGGTCGGTCGGCAGGTCGGCGTGGATGACCAACCCCAGGTTGGGCAGGTCGAGCCCGCGCGCGGCGACGTCGGTGGCGACGCAGACGCGGGCGCGGTGGTCGCGCAGCGCCTGGAGGGCATGGTTGCGCTCGTTCTGGCTGAGCTCGCCCGAGAGCGTCACGGCGGCGAAGCCGCGCTCCTGCAGCATCGCGGACAGGTGGCGGACGCTGTCGCGGGTGTTGCAGAAGACGATGGCGGAGGGCGAATCGACCTGCCGGAGGATGTTGACGATCGCGTGCATCCGCTCATTGGCCTGGCAGCGCACGACGCGGTACTCGATGTCGGCGTGGCCGCGCTCCTTGCCGCCGGTCTCGATGCGCAACGCGTCGCGCTGGTAGCGTGTGGCGAGCGCGACGATCGCCTTCGGCAATGTGGCGGAGAAGAGCAGGGTGCGGCGCTCCGGCGGCGTCGCCTCGAGGATGAACTCGAGGTCCTCGCGGAAGCCGAGGTCGAGCATCTCGTCGGCCTCGTCGAGCACCACCGCGCGCAAGCCGGCGAGGTCGAGCGCGCGCCGCTCAACGTGGTCGCGCAGGCGGCCGGGCGTGCCGACCACGATCTGGGCGCCGCGCTCCAGGGCGCGACGCTCGGCGCGGGGGTCCATGCCGCCGACGCAGGCGACGATCGACGCGCCGGTGGCGGCGTAGAGCCAGGCCAACTCGCGCTGCACCTGGAGGGCCAGCTCGCGGGTCGGCGCGACCACCAGCGCGAGCGGCGTCGGTGACGGCACGACCGCGTCCTCGCTGAGCAGCGTGTCGCCGAGGGCGAGGCCGTAGGCGACCGTCTTGCCCGACCCGGTCTGGGCGGACACCGTGAGGTCGCGCGCGGCCGGCGCGGTGAGCACGGCGGCCTGGACGGGCGTGGGGTCGTCGTAGCCGCGCTCGGCGAGGGCGCGCGCGAGCGGGAGGGGCGTCGAGGGAAAGGTCAAGAAGCGGCTTTTCGGTGAGGCGGTCCCCAGGGGCAGGGGAGCGGGCGCGCAGGCGAGGCGTGGGCGTCGTCTCGATGATCGGATCCTTATGCCAGAAATCCACCGACTTCGATAGGACTTCACGAGGCGAACGATCGCCCGTCCGGGCCGGGACCGGGCACCACGTCGCCCGCACGCTCCTCCGGGGTTAGGCGTGGAGGGTACGCTCACGGCCCTTGCGCACCTTTTTCGTGGCTGTCATGCGTTTTCAACGCCTACCCCTTAGGCTGGGGCGCCATGCTGCCGATCGTCCTCTGCTGCTTCGCCGGTTTCTTCGTGCTGGTGCACCTCGCGACGCTCGCGATCGCCTGGGCGCGCTGCCGCCCGGCCGCCGCCCGCGCGTCCGACCACGCGGCCCTGCCGCCGGTGAGCGTGGTGCGACCGCTGTGCGGACTGGAAACCTTCAGCCCGTCCACGCTGGACGCCTCGTTCGGGCTCGACTACCCCGCCTTCGAACTGCTCTTCTGCGTGGCGAGTACCGACGACCCGATCATCCCGCTCGTGCGCGCGGCGATGGCCAAGCACCCGGACGTCCCCGCGCGGTTGTTGATCGGCGACGATCCCATCAGCATCAATCCCAAGCTCAACAACATGGTGAAGGGCTGGCGCGCCGCCGCCTTCCCGTGGATCGCCTTCATCGACTCCAACGTGCTGCCGCCGCCCGACTTCCTCCGCCACCTCGTCGCCACCTGGCGGCCGGACACCGGCGCGGTCTCCGCCCCACCGGCCGGATGCTGGCCGGTGGGCTTCGGCGGCCACCTCGAATGCGCCTTCCTCAACACCTACGAGGCGCGCTGGCAGTACGTGGTCGACACGCTCGGCCAAGGCTACGCGCAGGGCAAGACGCTGTTCTACGCCAAGGCGGACCTCGACCGATCAAGCATGGGGGAGCTGGCCGCCGAGCCGGCCGAGGACGCGGCGACGACCAAGATGGTGCGGCGCATGGGGTTGCGCGTGCGCCTCGCGCCGCCCTCGCCGCAGCCGCTCGGCGCGCGGCCGTTCGGGGAGGTTTGGGGCCGGCAGCTGCGCTGGGCCAGGCTGCGGCGCGCCACCTTCCCCCTCGAGTTCCTGCCGGAGATCCTGTCCGGCGCGTTCGTCCCGGCGCTCGCCGTCGCCGG
>CAXSDP010000024.1:37946-49501 GCA_964235705.1 uncultured Beijerinckiaceae bacterium
CTTCATCGTGCCGCGCAGGATCTTGCCCGAGCGGGTCTTGGGCAGACGGTCGACCACCAGCGCCGTCTTGAACGAGGCGACCGGTCCAATCCGCTCGCGGATCAGGGCGACGGCATCCCCCTCGACCCGTGCCGCCTCCGGCCCGGCGCCGGCCTTCAGCACCAGGAAGCCGCAGGGCACCTCGCCCTTGATCGGGTCGTTGATCCCGATCACCGCGCATTCCGCGACATCGGGCAGCGAGGCCAGCACCTCCTCCATGCCGCCGCTCGACAAGCGGTGCCCGGCGCAGTTGATGATGTCGTCGGTGCGACCCAGCAGGAACAGGTAGCCGTCGGCGTCCATCAATCCCGCGTCGGAGGTCTTGTAGGAACCGGGGAAGTCGAGGAGGTAGCTTTCGCGCATCCGCCCGTCCTGCTCCCACAATGTCGGCAGGCAGCCGGGCGGCAGCGGCAGCGCGATCACCACCGAGCCCATCGTGCCGGTCGGCACGACTTGGCCCCCCTCGTCGACGACGCTCAAGGCGTAGCCCGGCATCGGCACGCTCGCCGAGCCGGGCTTGATCGGCAGCATACCCAGCCCGAGGGGATTGCCGGCGATGCACCAGCCGGTCTCCGTCTGCCACCAATGGTCGATCACCGGCAGGCCGGAGCAGGCCATCGCCCAATCGACCGTGGCGGCGTCCGCCCGCTCGCCGGCCAGGAACAGCGCTCGCAGCCCGCCGATGTCGTGGCGGCGGAACCCGTCGCCCTCGGGGTCCTCCTTCTTGATCGCCCGCAGCGCGGTCGGCGCGGTGAACAGCGACACGACATCCCATTCCGCGCAGACGCGCCAGAAGGCGGCGGCGTCCGGCGTGCCGACCGGCTTGCCCTCGTAGCAGAGCGTGGTCGCGCCGATCAGCAGCGGCCCGTAAACGTTGTAGGAGTGGCCAACCACCCATCCGACGTCGGAGGCGCACCAGAACACCTCGCCCGGCGCGATGCCGTAAAGGTTGGCCATCGTCCAGGCGAGCGCGACGATGGTGCCGCCGGTGTCGCGCACCACGCCCTTGGGCACACCGGTCGTGCCGGACGTGTAGAGGATGTAGAGCGGGTCGGTCGCCGCCATCGCGACGCAGTCGGTGCGGCGCCCGGCGGCGGCGGCCCGCTCCACGAGCGCCCGCCAATCATGGTCGCGCCCCGCCGTCAGGGCGGAGGCGAGCTGCGGGCGCTGCCAGACGAACACGGCGGACGGCTGGTGGGCCGCCCGCGCGATGGCGGCGTCGATCAAGGGCTTGTAGGGGACGACGCGTCCCGGCTCGATGCCGCAGGACGCGGTCAGGATCGCCGTCGGCTTGGCGTCGTCGATGCGCTTGGCGAGCTCCTCGGAGGCGAAGCCGCCGAACACCACCGAGTGGATCGCGCCGATCCGCGCGCAGGCCAGCATCGCGACGTGCGCCTGCGGGATCATCGGGAGGTAGATGACCACGCGGTCGCCGACGCCCACGCCGTGGTCGCGCAGGACGGCCGCGAGCACGGACACCTCGGCGAGCAGGGCGGCGTAGGTGAGCACGGCGCGGGTGCCGGTGAGCGGCGAATCGTGGATGATGGCAGGCTGCTCGCCGCGCCCGTCGCGCACGTGGCGGTCGAGCGCGTTGAAGCAGGCGTTGCAGGTGGCGTCGGGGAACCAGCGGCCGTAAACCCCGGCGCCTCCGTCGAAGACCGCGCGCGGCGGCTCGATCCAGTCGATCGCCCGCGCCGCCTCGGCCCAGAAGGCGTTGGGATCGCGCCGCCACCGCGCGTAGGTGTCGTGGTATCGGCTGGCCATCGCGCTTCTCCCCGCCCGGGCTCTGCGGCCCGGTAACGGGTAATCTGCCGATCCCGCCCGGGGCCGGCAAGATGCCGGGCGAGGGCCGATCAGCTGCCGGTGTAGCGGCGGATCGCCTGGTCGACGGCGACGCGATCCTCGTTGGTCATCTTGGCTTCCTCGCCGTCGAGCCAATCGTCCTTCAGCCCGGCCGACTTGGCGAGGAGGTGCCACTTCATGCCCTCCACGATGTTCTTCGGCACGCCCCGCCCGGCGATGTACAAGCGCGCGGCGCGATCCTGCGCGACGGGGTTGTTGTGGCCGGCCGCCTTGATGAACAGCTTCGCCGCCGCCGCCTCGTCCTTGGGCACGCCGACGCCGTTGAACTGCATGATCGCGTATTCGATCGTCGCGGCGATGTTGTCGTTCCGCGCCGCCGCGCGGATGTAGGTCGCCGCCGTCGTGTCGTCCTGCATGACGCCCTCGCCGTTGCGGTACATCAAGCCGAGGGCGTACTGCGCCTCGGCGTTGTCGCCGTCGGCGGACCGCTTGAAGTAGGCGGCGGCGGTCGTGTAGTCGGGAGCGACCCCGTCGTTCTGCAGCGCCATGACGCCGAGGTAGAACAGGGCGCCGGCGTCATCGCGCGCGCCCGCCGCCTCCAGCATCGCCTTGGCGCCGGCGCGGTCCTGGGGCACGCCGTCGCCCTTCATGCGGGCGATCCCGAGTTCGAACATCGCCTGCGCGTCGCCGTTGTCGGCGCCGAGCTTGAACCAGCGCGCCGCCTCCGCCTTGCTCGGCTTCACGCCGAGGCCTTGGGCGTAGAGTTCGCCGACCAACGTCATCGCCGCCCCGTCCTTCGGGTCGCGGGCGAGGCGCTTGGTCGCCTCGCGCATCGCGGTGGCGTAGAAGCCACGCTGGTAGGCGCCGAAGGCGAGGTCGACGTTGGGGTCCTTGGCCTCGTTCGTCGTGGCGTTGGGCACGTCCTGCGGGGAGGGCAGGTCCGGCTTGACCTCGGGGGCGTCGCGGGGTCCCGCGAGTGACGGCGCCCCGAACACGGACGGGTTCGAGGGGATCAGCGCGTCCTGCGCCACCGCCGGCACCACCGGGTAGAGGGCCGCGAGCACCGCCATCAGGGCGATCGAGACCGGCCTCATCGCTCATCCCCCACCGGGACGACGCTGGCCGCCACCGCGCGGAGCGTCGCGGCCAGCGTGTCGGGCGCGTCCCACAAGCCTTCGCAGAGGGCGACGAACTCCGCCCCGGCGCGGGCGATGGCGATCGCCTCGTCGGGGTGGGCGACGTAGCCGACGCAGGGCACGTTGAAGATCTCCGCCCACCAGGACACCTGCTCCACCACCTCGTCCGCGTCGTCCGGACCACCGGGGAAGCCGAACATCAAATAATCGACGCCCTTCTCGCCCACCGCCATCGCGGCATCGCGCCCGGGCAGGGCCCCGACACCGACGATCCTCTCGACACCGCCCGCCTTCTTGGGCCGCGACGCCCCCAGCGTCTCGTCGAGCGACGCCCCATCCGACTCGCTCAGGTGCACGCCGTCGGCGTCGACGCGCGCGGCGAGGCGGGCATCGCGTTCGACGAGCGCGGCGGCGTCATGGGCCTGCACCACCGGCACCAGGGCGCGCAGGATCAACTTCGCCTCGCCCTCGTCGCGCGCCGCGACGCGCAGCAGCACGCAGGCGACATCGACCGCGCCCAGCGCCGCCTCGAGCAACGGCTTGAACGCCGCCGCGTCGCCGATCGGCGGCGTGATGAGGTAAAGGCGGGGCGCGTCGGGCGCGGAATCCATGCGGCTCGAGTCCGGTGGTTGCGATCCCCGCAGTAAGCGGCATCGATTCCGGCGAAAGCGGGACGCCTCAGGCGTGGAGCGTGCCACCGGGGTCGTCGCCAGAATTCAAGGCGCCATGGCAATGCTTGTACTTCTTGCCGGACCCGCACGGGCAGGGCTCGTTGCGCGCGACGCGGCCCCAGGTCGAGGGATCGTCCGCCTTGCGGGTCAGGGTGGCGGTGTCGTCGCCGGCCCCTCCACCGCCCATCCGCCCACCGAGGGCGTCGAGCACGCTCGCGCCGTTGCGCGCGCCGCTCCCGGCGGTGCCGAGGCGCGTCATGAGCTCGCGGAGGTCCTCGCCGTTCGTCATCGGCTCGAACTGCGAGGCCTGGAGCGGCGGGATCATCTGCGCGTCGGGTTGCTCGAAGGCGATCTCCACGCGGGCGAGCTGCGCCGTCGTGGTTTCGCGCAGCTGCGTGATCAGTTCGTTGAACAGCCCGAAGGCTTCCGACTTGTACTCGTTGAGCGGGTCGCGTTGGGCGAGGCCGCGCCAGCCGATCACCTGGCGCAGATGGTCGAGCGTGACGAGGTGCTCGCGCCACAGGCTATCCAGCACCTGCAGCACGATCTGCTTCTCGACGTAGCGCATCACGTCGGGGCCGTTCTTGGCGACCCGTTGAGCGTAAGTCTCGTCCGCCGCCTTCTGCAGGCGCTCGCGCATCTCCTCGTCGGAGATGCCCTCCTCCTTCTGCCAGTCGACGAGCGGCAAGGTGACGTTGAGCGCGTTCGTCACCGCCGCCGTCAGCCCGTCCATGTCCCAGGCCTCGGGGTAGGCGTCGTGAGGGATGAAGCGGGTGACGATGTCGTCGATCACGCCGGAGCGCATGTCCTCGACCTGCTCCTCCAGGCTGTCGGACGCCATCATGGCGCGGCGCTGCTCGAAGACGACCTTGCGCTGGTCGTTCATCACGTCGTCGTACTTCAGGATGTTCTTGCGCATGTCGAAGTTGCGCGCCTCGACCTTCTGCTGCGCCTTCTCCAAGGCCTTGTTGATCCAGGGATGGACGATCGCCTCGTCCTCCTTCAACCCGAGCTTGACCAGCATGCCCTCCATGCGGTCCGAGCCGAAGATGCGCATCAGGTCGTCCTTGAGGGACAGGTAGAACTTGGAGCGGCCCTCGTCGCCCTGGCGCCCGGCGCGGCCGCGCAGCTGGTTGTCGATGCGCCGGCTCTCGTGGCGTTCGGTGCCGATGATGTAGAGGCCGCCGGCCTCCTTCACCTGTGTCCGGAAGCTGGCCACCTCGGCGCGGATGGCGGCCTCGCGGCGGTCGCGCTCGGGGCCGGGCTCCACGTCCGCCAGTTCGAGCGCGACGCGCATCTCGACGTTGCCGCCGAGCTGGATGTCCGTGCCGCGACCGGCCATGTTGGTCGCCACCGTGATCGCGCCCGGCACGCCGGCCTCGGCCACGATGTAGGCCTCCTGCTCGTGGAAGCGGGCGTTCAGCACCGTGAACAGCTTGGAGGGCTTGTTCTCGCGCGCCGCCCCGTAAAGCGTTTGGAGCGCCTGGGGCTGCGACACGTCGAGCAAGGTGTAGCCCTGCTGGGCCAGGAAGTCGCCGAGCTGCTCCGACTTCTCGATGGAGGTCGTGCCGACCAACACCGGTTGGAGCTTGGCGTTGGCTTCCTCGATCTCGCGGACGATCGCCTTCAGTTTCTCCTCGTAGGAGCGGTACACCTCGTCGTGCTCGTCGAGGCGTCGCACCGGTTGGTTGGTCGGGATGGCGACCACTTCGAGCTTGTAGATCTCGGCGAACTCGTCCGCCTCGGTCGCCGCCGTGCCGGTCATGCCCGACAGCTTCTTGTAAAGGCGGAAGTAGTTCTGGAACGTGATGGAGGCGAGCGTGACGTTCTCGGGCTGGACGCTCACCTGCTCCTTGGCCTCCAAGGCCTGGTGCAACCCCTCCGAGAAGCGCCGGCCCGGCATCATGCGACCGGTGAACTCGTCGATGATCACGATCTCGTCCTGGCGGACGATGTAGTCCTTGTCCCGGTGGAACAGCTTGTGCGCCTTCAGCGCCTGGTTGACGTGATGCACCAAGGTGACGTTGTGGGCCTCGTAGAGCGCGCCCTCAGTGAGCACTCCCATGTCGCGCAGCAGCTCCTCGATGTGCTCGTTGCCGGCCTCTGTGAGGTTGGTGGTGCGCTGCTTCTCGTCGAGCTCGTAGTCGGCGGCGACGAGCTTGGGGATGACCTTGTCGACCGAATTGTAGAGTTCCGACTTGTCGTCGGACGGGCCGGAGATGATGAGCGGCGTGCGCGCCTCGTCGATCAGGATCGAGTCGACTTCGTCCACCACCGCGAAATTGTGGCCGCGCTGCACCATTTGGCCCAGCTCGTACTTCATGTTGTCGCGCAGGTAGTCGAAGCCGTACTCGTTGTTGGTGCCATATGTGACGTCGGCGCGGTAGCTCTGCGCGCGCTGCTCGTCGTCGATGCCGTGCACGATGATGCCGGTGGTCATGCCCAGGAAGGAATACAGGCGCCCCATCAGCTCGGCGTCGCGTCGGGCGAGGTAATCGTTGACGGTGACGACGTGGACGCCCTTGCCCTCCAGCGCGTTGAGGTAGACGGCGAGCGTCGCCACCAGCGTCTTGCCCTCGCCGGTCTTCATCTCGGCGATGCCGTTCTCGTGCAGCACCATGCCGCCGATCAGCTGCACGTCGAAGTGGCGCTGGCCGAACACGCGCTTGGACGCCTCGCGCACGGTGGCGAAGGCCGGCACCAGGATGTCGTCGAGGGTTTGACCGGCGGCGAGCCGCTCGCGGAAGTGGGGCGTGCGCGCGGCGAGTTCGGCGTCGCTCAACGCCGCGAGGTCCGGCTCCAGCGCGTTGATCGCCGCGACCTTCGGGCGGTAGCCCTTCAGCCGCCGGTCGTTCGACGACCCGAAAACCTTCTTGGCGAGATTACCCAGCATCGTGAGAAGACCTTTCCGGCCGGTCACCCATCCGGCCGACACCCGTTCGACCCATCCCGGCGCGAGACGCCCGATGGACGACGCGGACCTCGCGCCGGAACGACCCGCACCTAGGAAATGGTCGGAAACGTCGCTTTTTTAAAGGCCGCCCGGACGCCGACGCGGAGTTGGCCGCTTCGCTTCGGCCCGATCCGCTTCAGCCCGATTCGCTTCGGCATTGGCCAAGCCGTTCGAGCGGATATAAAGGGGGTTCGAATGTTGTCAAATCGTCGTCGCGTCGACCTAGCCCCGATGGGACGTCGCCGGGTCTTTGTCGCGACGGGCGCGAAGACGGGCACACTATCGCCCGATTTAGCTTCCACGGCTGCCGTGAATCCGCGTTCCCGGACGTCATTCACGTTCTCGGGCGTTAGGTCCATGATGATCGGCGTCGTCAGCGGACCGCACCCGCGATGCTCGCCCGAACGGCGACCGGCCGATCCCGCCCCATTCAAAGCATGTTATCCTCCAGGCCCATCCCACCTGACGGCCTGTTCCCTAGAGTCCGAAGGAGTAATCGGTTCATGACTTTCGCACGAAGCCCTTCCAAGGGCACCCCCGGCTCCGTCGCGCGTGCCCTCGGCTCCGTGTCGAGCGCCCTGGCCCTCGTCGTGCTCGCCCCGGCCCTGGCGTTCGGCGGTGCCGGTCCGGCGGCGGCGCAGTCATCGCCGCCGGCCGCCGCGCCGTCCCCCGCCGCGCCGTCCCCGACCGTCAAGGATGCCGGCGCCAAGGCCCCTCCGACCTCCGCCGATGCCGACAAGCCGCTGCCGCCCGAAACCCTCCTGGCAACCATCAACGGGCAGAAGATCACCCAGCTCGACGTCAATCTGGCCGCCGAGGACCTCGGCCAGAACCTGCCGCAACAATTGACCGGCAAGACACGGGACGCGTACCTCCTCGACTACCTCATCGACGGCACCCTGGTTGCGCAGAAGGCCAAGGCCGATAAGCTCGACGAGACCCCCGACTTCGGCCGCAAGCTCGTCTACGCCAACGACAAGATCCTGATGGAATCGCTGCTCACGGTCGTCGCCAAGGGTGCGACGAGCGACGCCACCCTTCGCAAGATCTACGACGAGGCGGCCGCCCAGCAGAAGCCGGAGGATGAGATCCACGCCCGCCACATCCTGGTGGCGACGGAGGCCGATGCCCAGGCGGTGCTGAAGCGCCTGAGGGCTGGCGAGGACTTCACGAAGGTCGCCAAGGAGGTGTCCAAGGATCCGGGCTCCGAGGGCGGCGACCTCGGCTGGTTCACCCGCGAGCGCATGGTGCCGGCCTTCGCCGACGCCGCCTTCACCCTGCAGCAGGGGCAGTTCTCCGAGCCGGTGAAGACGCAGTTCGGCTGGCACGTCATCCAGGTGGAAGGCAAGCGGCAGAAGACCTTTCCGCCCTTCGAGCAGGTGAAGGACCAGATCACGCGCTACGCCATACAGAAGGCGCAGAGCGACCTGATCGTCGACCTGCGCAAGAACGCCAAGGTCGAGCGGACCGCCGCCGCGCCGGCTGCTGCGCCCGAAGGGGTGCCGGACGGCTCCACGGAGCGATGACCCTTCAAGGATCGTCCAAGGGTCATCCGAGCGCCGCCCACACCTTTTCCCATCCCGGGCGTGGGGACGCCGGGCCTTGGGCTTGAACGGCGGCCCCCCGGCTTGCTAGGCCGGGCGGTCGACACGCGGTGATGCCATGCCCCGCCTCTTCACAGGCCTCGAGCTTCCCGACCACGTCGCCGCCGAACTCGCGGCCATGCGGGGCGGGATCTCGGGCGCCCGCTGGCTCGACGAGGAGGATTACCACATCACGCTGCGCTTCATCGGCGACGTCGACGAGGCGACCGCCTATGACGTGCACGACGCGCTGGAGCGCATCCGCCGCCGGGCCTTCACCGTGACCCTCGACGGGCTCGGCGCGTTCGGCGGTGCCAAGCCGCGCGCGATCGTCGCCACCGCCAAGCCGGTGCCCCCGCTCGTCGAGTTGCAGGCGGAGCAGGAACGGTTGATGCGCCGGGTGGGCCTGCCGGTGGAAACGCGCAAGTACACGCCCCACGTCACCCTCGCGCGGCTGCGCCAGGCGACGCCCATCGCCGTGGCCAACTACCTGTCGACGCGGGGATGGCTGGCGTCGCGGAGCTTCGAGGTCGATCACTTCACGTTGTTCTCCGCGCGCGACTCGATCGGCGGCGGTCCCTACCTCGCGGAGGCGACCTACCCGCTGGCTTGAACCGCGACCCGGCCAGCGCGGATACCGATCATCCCGCCGCCCTCACTCCGCCGCCACCCCCAGCGGGGGACCGAACGCCCCGTCCTTGCGAAGGGCGCCGATCTCCTCCTCGTCGAGGCCGGCTTCGCGCAGCACGTCCGCCGTGTGCTCGCCGTAGCCCGGCGCGCCGGTGCGGATCGCCTGCGGCGTGGCGGAGAAGCGGGCGGCCGGACGACCCTGGCGGATGCGGCCGGCGACCGGATGCTCGACCTCGACGACGATGCCGTTCGCCCGCACCTGCGGGTGGCCGAGGGTGGCGGTGCGCGTCAGCACGGGCGCGCAGGGCACGCCGGCTTCGGTCAGCACGTCGAGCCATTCCGCCGAGGGCCGCGCGCGCAACGCCTCCTGCGTCAGGGCGAGGCGCTCGTTGATGTGCCGCTGCCGCAACGCGACGGTGCGGAAGCGAGGGTCTTCCAACCAGTCCGGGTGATCCAAGGCGCGCGTCAACGCCCGCCACTCGCGGTCGGATTGCACGGCGAGGCTGATCGGCGTGTCGGCGGTGTCGTAGATGAGGTCGGCGAAGCTGGCGGCGTCCTGCTGCGGGATGTCGTCGTCGACGAAGGTTTGGCTGCCCATGTCGGACGACCACAGGAAGGCGATCACCGCCTCCAACATCGACAGGCGGACGTGCTGGCCCTCGCCGGTGCGGGCGCGCGCCAGCAGCGCGGCGGTGATGGCCTGCGCGGCGACGATCCCGGTGAGCTTGTCGGGCAGGATGGTGCGTACCAGGCGTGGCCGCTCCCCGTCCGAGCCGGCCTGCACCGAGGCGAGGCCCGACATCGCCTGCACCAAGGGATCGTAGGTCGGCTTGTGCGCGTAGGGGCCGTCCTCGCCGAAGCCGCTGATCGACACGTAGACGATTCCCGGCGCGACGGCGCGGATCGCCGCCTCGCCGACACCGATGCGCTCGGCGACGCCCGGCCGGAAGTTCTGGACGAACACGTCGGCCTTCGCCGCCAGCCGCAGGATCGCGGAACGCCCACCGTCCGTCTTCAGGTCGAGCACGGCGGAGCGCTTGTTGCGGTTGTTCTGCAGGAAGGAGGCGGACATCCCGTTGCGCCGGTTGGCGCCGGCGCGGGTGTGATCGCCACCGCCCGGCGCCTCCACCTTGATCACCTCCGCGCCCTGGTCGCCCAGGGTCATGGTCGCGAGCGGGCCGGAGATCATGGAGGTGAGGTCGATGACGCGGAAGCCGTGTAGGGGGCCGGGCATGGGGATGGCACCTCCGGGAGCTGAACGTGGCGAACGGCAGCGATGTCGGGCTGGTTCCGCCCCCTTCGGGCGTCGCGCCTCAGTCCCGCCGGCCGATCCAGATCACGTGCCGCGCCCCGCGTCGGCCGGCGTTGGCGCGGACGCGGATCTCGTCGACGACGAAGCCCGCCTTCGGCATCCGGCCGGCGAAGGCTTCGTCAGGCCCCATCGACCACACCGCCAGGAGCCCGCCGGGGCGCAGCGCCCGCCGGGCGGTGGCGAGGCCGCGCGCGTCGTAGAGCGCGTCGTTGCCGGCACGCGTCAGGCCCTCGGGGCCGTTGTCGACGTCGAGCAGGATCGCGTCGTAGGCGGCGGCGCTCGCCCGCATCAGCGCGCCGACGTCCCCTTCCACGATCCGGACGCGCGGATCGGACAAGCTGTCGCCGAACAGTTCGGCCATGGGGCCGCGCGCCCATTCCACCACCGCCGGGACGAGTTCGGCCACGGTGACGGCGGCGCCCGGTCCGACTTCGCCGAGTGCCGCGCGCAGGGTGAACCCCATGCCGAGCCCACCGATCAGGAGTCTCGCGCGCGCGGGATCCGTCAGGCGTTCGCACGTGCGGACGGCGAGCGCGACCTCCGACCCGCTCAGGCGGCTGTTCATCAGCTCGTTCTGGCCCAGCCTGATCGAGAGTTCCGCGCCGCGTCGCAGCAGGCGGAGCGTGCCCTCGCCACCGGGGATCGGCGATGTCGCGAGGTGGGACCAGGGGATCAAGGGAAATCCTTCGAGGTGATCGGCTCGCCGCCGGGGCCCGCCTTGTCAGCGTGTCGCGCCTCCCCTACCATCTGATCGTTTTCGGGTCAGAGCGCCAGATGGTCGTCCGCGTTGCCACTGTCGCTTTCGAGGGGATCGAGGCCCGCCCGGTCGATGTGCAGGTGCAGATCGCGCCGGGCAACGTCGTCTTCAACATCGTCGGGCTGGGCGACAAGGCGGTGGCGGAGTCGAAGGAGCGGGTTCGCGCGGCGTTGATCGCGTCGGGCCTCGCCATGCCGGCCAAGCGCATCACCGTCAACCTCGCCCCCGCCGACCTGCCCAAGGAGGGCAGTCACTACGACCTGCCGATCGCGCTCGGCGTCATGGCGGCGATCGGCGCCGTGCCGGCCGACATGCTGTCGTCCTACCTCGTGCTGGGCGAGCTAGCGCTCGACGGCACCGTCACGGCGGTCGCCGGCGTGCTGCCGGCCGCCATGGCGGCGAACGCGCGCGGCCTCGGCCTGATCTGCCCGAAGGACACCGGATCGGAGGCGGCGTGGGCGTCGGCCGAGCTGGACGTGCTGGCGCCGCGCTCGCTGATCCAGCTCGCCAACCATTTCAAGGGCACGCAGGTGATGGCCCGGCCGCAGCCCGCCATCCGCGGCCCGGCCGGGATGCTGCCGGACCTCGCCGACATCAAGGGCCAGGAAAGCGCCAAGCGCGCGCTGGAGATCGCCGCGGCCGGCGGGCACGCCCTGCTCATCGCGTGTACA
>CAXSDP010000025.1:0-48562 GCA_964235705.1 uncultured Beijerinckiaceae bacterium
CGATCGCCCGCTCCGGGCTCGCCGCGCGGTCCCGCCGCGACGCGGCCGGCGCGGACGAAACGGGGTACCTCGACTGCCTCGACGCCGTGGTGGCGGGCGGCACCGGGGCGGAGCGCCTCATCGCGCTCTACGAAGGCCGGTGGGGTCGCAGCGTCGACCCGGCGTTCCGCGAGTGCGTGTACTGAGCGTCGGCTCGCATCGGGAATGCGGCGCGACCACCACGTCCGTCATTCCGGACGAAGCAGGAGCGGAGATCCGGAACCGGTGTCCACCGACGCCGATCACCGGAGGGCACCGCCGGGTTCGCCTTCGGCGCCCCGGAATGACAGCCATGATGCGGTCCGAATGCCATGAGGCGGCTCAGAACAAGAAGTACCGCTGCGCCATCGGCAGCTCCCGCGCCGGCTCGCAGGTGAGGTGCTGCCCGTCCGCCTCCACCCGGTAGGTCTCGGGATCCACGGTGAGTTTCGGCGTCGCGTCGTTGTGCACCATGGACGCCTTGGAGATGCCGCCCCGCGTGTCCTCCACCGCCACGAGCTGGCGCCCCGTCCGCACCCTGGCCGCCAGCCCCTTGTCGAGCGAGGCCCGCGACACGAAGGTCAGCGAGGCCCCGGTCATCGCCGCGCCGTAGCCACCGAACATCGGGCGGTAGTGCACCGGCTGCGGCGTCGGGATGGAGGCGTTGGGGTCGCCCATAGCGGCGGCGGCGATCACCCCGCCCTTCAGCACGAGGTCCGGCTTCACGCCGAAGAAGGCCGGCGTCCACAGCACGAGGTCGGCGAGCTTGCCGACCTCCACCGAGCCGACGTGCTTGGACACGCCGTGGGCGATGGCCGGGTTGATCGTGTATTTCGCGACGTAGCGCTTGGCGCGGAAGTTGTCGTCGTCCGGCCCGTCGCCCGGCAGCGGCCCGCGCTGGCGCTTCATCTTGTCGGCCGTCTGCCAGGTGCGGATGACGACCTCGCCGACGCGCCCCATCGCCTGGCTGTCCGACGACATCATGGAGAGCGCGCCGAGGTCGTGGAGGATGTCCTCCGCCGCGATCGTCTCGCGGCGGATGCGGCTCTCGGCGAAGGCGAGGTCCTCGGGGATCGACGGGTCGAGGTGGTGGCACACCATCAGCATGTCGAGGTGCTCGTCGAGCGTGTTCACCGTGAACGGCCGCGTCGGGTTGGTGGAGGACGGCAGCACGTTGGGCAGCCCGGCCACCGTGATGATGTCCGGCGCGTGGCCGCCGCCCGCCCCCTCGGTGTGGAAGGCGTGGATGGTGCGGCCCTTGAAGGCGGCCACCGTGTCGGCGACGAAGCCGGATTCGTTCAAGGTGTCGGTGTGGATCATCACCTGGATGTCGTGGTCGTCGGCCACCGACAGGCAGCAGTCGATGGCGGCCGGCGTCGTGCCCCAATCCTCGTGGAGTTTCAGCGCGCAGGCGCCGCCCTCGACCTGCTCGACGAGGCCGGCCGGCGTCGAGGCGTTGCCCTTGCCGGCGAAGCCGAGGTTCATCGGGAAGCCGTCCGCCGCCTCGATCATCCGGGCGATGTGCCAGGGGCCGGGCGTGCAGGTGGTGGCGAAGGTGCCGGTGGCCGGCCCGGTGCCGCCCCCCAGCATGGTGGTGATGCCCGAGTGCAGCGCCTCGTCGATCTGCTGCGGGCAGATGAAGTGGATGTGGCTGTCCATGCCCCCCGCGGTGAGGATGCGTCCCTCCCCGGCGATGACCTCCGTGCCCGGCCCGATGGGGATGGTGACGCCGGGCTGGATCGCCGGGTTGCCGGCCTTGCCGATCGCCGCGACGCGCCCGTCGCGGATCGACACGTCCGCCTTGACGATCCCCCACCAATCGAGGATCAGCGCGTTGGTGATGACGGTATCGGGCGCGCCCTCGCCCCGCGTCGTCTGTCCCTGCCCCATGCCGTCGCGGATCACCTTGCCGCCGCCGAACTTCACCTCCTCGCCGTAGGTCGTGAAATCGCGCTCGACGCGGATGAACAGGCCCGTGTCGGCCAGCCGCACCCTGTCCCCGGTGGTGGGGCCGAACATGTCGGCGTAGGCGGCACGGGGAAGGGTGGTGGGCATGGGGGGCGCCTGGTGGGACGGAGATAAGCCTAGCGGGACGGGCGCGGATGCGAAAGGCGCTTCACGCCTCGCCCGTCGCGTGGCCCGTCGATCGGGATCGCCTTATGAGGGGGCGTGACCCCGATTCATCGCGCATGGGTTTCCGGTGACATGGGCTGGCGGTTGGCCGATCACGCGGCGGGGTGGGAGGTGGGAAACGTGAAGACCGGGGACCCCTGCACCTCCGTGTGCCAATTCGACGGACGCACCGGCTGGTGCTTCGGCTGCGGCCGGACCATCCCCGAAATCCGCGCCTGGAAGGCGATGTCGCCGTTCCGCCGGACCGCGCTCTCGCGGGAGCTGCCGCGCCGCGTGCGGCGGATCAAACGGGGCGACGACGCGCCCGCCTGACGCGCCGTCGCGCCGGTTCGATCCCCCTCGAGGCGAGCCTCAGCGTCCGGCGCCCCGCCGTTCCAGGAGGGAGCCGATGTTCGCCTCGACCCAATCGGCGAGGCACGCGACCCGTTCCGCCGCCCCGTGGCCGAGCGGCGTCAGGGTGTAATCGACGTGGGGCGGCACGACCGGGTAGGACCGTCGCTCCACGAGCCCGTCGCCCTCGAGCGCCTGCAGCGTCTGGGCGAGCATCCTTTCGCTGACCCCGCTGACCTTTCGGCGCAGGTCGCTGAAGCGATGGGTGCCACCCTGCAACGTGATCAGGATCAGCACGCCCCAGCTGCTGGTGATGTGCCGCATCACCTCGCGCGACGGGCAGTCGACCGCGAACACGTCGCCGCGCTCGAGCCGGTCGGCGAGGGGAAGGGAAACCGGCGGTTCGACGTCCATCCATACTTACCTTTTTGTGCGTACTTACGATAAGTGAGCTTGAATGCTAGATGGCTCCTCGTGTTCATCACGACCAGGAGCCATCTTATGTACGCCGTCACCGGAGCCACGGGCCAGCTGGGCCGTCTCGTCATCGAAACGCTGTCGCGGTCGGTCCCGTCCGACCAGATCGTCGCCCTCGCCCGCGATCCGGCCAAGGCGTCCGACCTCGCCGCCGGTGGCGTGCGGGTCCGCCACGCCGACTACGATCGTCCCGCCACGCTCGCCCCGGCCCTGGCCGGCGTCCGCAAGCTTCTCCTGATTTCGGGAACCGAGCAAGGCGCCCGCGTCGCCCAGCATCAGGCGACCATCGACGCGGCGAAGGCGGCCGGGGTCGAGCTGATCGCCTACACCAGCGTGCTCCACGCCGACCGCTCGCCGCTCGGCCTCGCCGAGGACCACCGGCGCACGGAAGCGGCGCTGGCCGCCTCGGGCCTGCCGAGCGTCATCCTGCGCAACGGCTGGTACACCGAGAACCACCTCGCGGGCCTGGAGCCGGCGCTGGCGCACGGCGCGGTGCTGGGTGCGGCCAAGGGCGGGCGCATCGCTTCGGCGGCGCGGCGGGACTACGCGGAGGCTGCCGCCGCCGTGCTGCTCGCGGAGCGGCAGGCCGGGCGCGTCTACGAGCTCGCCGGCGACGACCCCTGGACCCTCACCGACCTCGCGGCGGCGATCGCGCGGCGATCCGGCCGGTCGGTCGTCTACAAGGACCTGCCGCAGGCGGCGTACGAGGACGTGCTGCTGCACGCCGGCCTCCCGCCCTTCCTGGCGGCGCTGGTCGCCGACGCCGACGCCCGCGCGGCGGACGGCGCGCTCTTCGACGATTCGCGTGACCTCAGCGGCCTCATCGGGCGCCCGACCACGTCCATGCCGGCGATGGTCGACGTCGCGCTGGCGAGCGCCGGCAAGGTCGCGCGGGTGGCCTGACACCGGCGCACCGGTTCGGCCACGCGGCCGAACCGGACGACGCCACCATCCCTGAACACAAACAACGACGGAGCGAGCCGATGAGCAAACCCATCCTCCACTACATCCACGATCCCTTGTGCGGCTGGTGCTACGCGGCCGAGCCGCTCGTCCAGGCCGCCGCCACGGCCGGCATCCCCGTCGCCCTCCACGGCGGCGGCCTGTGGGGTGAGCCCATCCACGCCTCCGCCGCCAAGCGGCGGATGATGCGGAGCACCGACGACCGGATCAGCCAGATCACCGGCCAACCGTTCGGCGAGTCCTACCTCGAGGGGACCCTGGTCGATCCCGACACGATCTGGCACTCGCGTCCGACGATCGCGGCCATCCTCGCGGCGCAGGGGCTCGCCCCCGGGGCGGGGCTGGCCATGATGGCAGCGATCCAGCGGGCCCATTACGTCGAAGGGTCGCGGGTCGTCGAGCGGGCGGTGCTCGTCGAGCTCGCGCACCGCATCGGCCTGGACCGGGCCGCGTTCGCGGCGGCGCTCGACGACGTCCCGGTCGACCGGCATATCCTCGAGACCGGCGCGCTCATGGAGGAGTACGACCTCCACGGCTTCCCGACGTTCCTCGTGGAGCGGGGTGGGACGCTCTCGCGGTTCCACCACGAGGTACTGTACGGCCAGCCTGCGGCGTTCGTCGCCGCGCTCGCGGGTTGACCGCCACGGCGACCATCCGGTGATTTGGCCTGCCTGCCCGGTGCCATCCGGGACGCCGGTGCGCGCGTCCGGTGCGCGCGTCGACCGGCGCCGACACAGGGCCGCGCCAAAGTCCGCGTTCATCGACGTCGAGGTTCGCCCAAGTCGACGAGCGGCGACGCCGGTGCGTGCCAGCGGCGCGTTCGGCGACCCGGCGTGTTGATGTCGCCGTTCGGCCACAGGGTGAGGATGTCATGTCGGGAAGCTTTTGAAGGGTCGACGGCACCTTCAATCGCCTGCAACTGGCCGGGAGCGGACCGGCTGCCCCTGGATTGAAGGTCGGAGAAAGCGGACGTAATGAAATAGCTCATTTGCCTTCATAACTGTATTATTCTCTAAGTTTATGGCGAACTGCAGAGTTTGCAGCAAGACAGTCGCTTGATAACTGTATAGTTTTGGAGGTTGTCCGACGACTCTCGACGGGGGCGAGGGCGCCCAGGTCGTCACCGCCTGCACCGCTCGCCCGCTTGAGCGCGTTAAGATAATCGCCGGAGTGCCGCCAGCTCTTGATGGGCCAGGGTCACTAGATATCGGTTATCTTCAGCAAGCGCGTTGACGGGAACTGTCGCCGCTTGCTTCGAGTCACCTGAACAGCGATCGGGCTCGCGCCAACGGCGACGTGCCAAGCCGAGGATGAGCATCAAACGGAGGCGAATGCCGCGCGACACCCTCAACGATCGTCAGCCCACCTTGTTGGACGGGGTGAATGCGTTGAACGCGATCGTCGTGCTCGTATCGAGGATGCCGGCGACGGTATGGACCCTCTTGTTGATGAAGACCCCAGGGTCGACATCCTCATCGAGCGAGAAGATGGCGAGAAGGTCATAGGGTCCCGACACCGAGTAGATCTGCGCGGCATGGATGTCATCGATGATGGATGCGGCGACGTCGTAGGTCGTCCCAAGCTTGCATTTAATTTGAACGATCAGAGTTTTCACGGTCCGCTCCCGGGTGGCCTCTTCGACCTTGATCGTGGCTCGGCTACGGCTCGACCTGCCTGGGACGAGCGTGGGTCCGTCCGTCGCACACCTACCGGTGTTTTTCCATCCTCATACAACGCCCGCCCGCCGCATCACGGTACGACTGCGGTCGCCCTCATCTCGATCGTCGCCGCCGGTTCGACCAGGCGCGCGACCTGCACCGTCGCCATCGCGGGGGAAGTGCGGACCGAACATGGAAGGGCAGGCGACGCCAAGCCGTTTCGGATCAGCCAAGTAACCGTGCGCGCAACGAAGCCCGAGCAGGTCGAAGCCGACGCGCGGTTCGGCGCGTTGTCGCTACAAGGTAGCCAACGAATCGATCCATGTCGGCAGCGTCCGGTACGAGCGGTTGAGTGATTGGTCCTCCACTTCAGAGAGGATAAAGGCCGTGACTACCCCGGGAAGGCCCAGATCAAAGCGGACAGGGGAGAACACCTTCAACCACTCTGACACATCCAGGCACTGGCTCACATCCATAGTCCGTAGTGGTGCAGAATTTGCTGAGTAATCAGGTGCGAGTAGAGCCGACCGCACGAAAGTTCGCATGAACTCTTGGGACCTAATCCGCTGTTTCTTAGCCCTGCACAGGGCTGGCACCTACGAAGGTGCGGGACAGTTGATGGGCATGGATCATTCGACCATGCGCCGTAAGATGCAGGCCTTAGAAGCAAGTCTCGGCACGACCCTGTTCTCTCGTCGCGACGGCCATTTTTGCCTGAATCCCGGTAACGATGCCCTTCTTGAGGCCGCGCACCAGATGGAAGCGGCCTCAACATTGTTCGCGCACCAGTCAGAGGCGATTGGGCGCGGCGGATTGATCCGTATCTCGACGCTGGACATCTTCGCCAGCTTGCTCGCCCCGGATTTCGTGACCTTCAGCCAGAGAAATCCCGATGTCGTCCTTCACGTCACCACGGAGCCGCACTTCGTCGATCTCGAGCGGGAATCCGTGGACATCGCGGTGCGTTTGGCGCGTCCTATCAAGGGCCTTAACGGTCTCAAGAAGTTGTCGTCCCTCCGCTTCGGCGTTTTCTGCTCACCAACCTACATCGATCAATTTGGAACCTTCGCGAGTGACCGTCAGAGACTGCTGACAATCTGCGCTCACTTCAATCATGCTGACCATGATTTCGAGTTGGCTGACCAACAATGGAACCTCAGGAAAGACCAGTTCGGCAAGGTGGTCGGGAGCGCCGACACCTACTCGACCTTGCTGCGCCTCTGCGAGGAAGGGCTAGGACTCGCCATATTACCCTGTTTCATGACGATCGCCTCCCATCTCGTTCCGTTCGGGCCGCCTGACGAGAGCATGGAAGTCGACATCTGGATCGTCATCAGGAAGGACATCGCGCAGTCGCCGAAGATCAGGCTTGTCGTGGAGTTCCTGACAGAAACGTTCCATCGCTACCGCGCCCTGCTCGAACAAACATCATCGCTTCAGAAATCCTCGGTCGGTCATCCGATGCGATCGGTCAAGCTCGACGCTTCGAAATCGCGTTAGGACGCGCGCGACTCAGCCAAGGTCGACTCCACCGTGGTCAGACGCGGTTCCTACCGTGTCCCCGTTGGGAAGGATCAGCATCGCGGTATCGAAGTCATCCCCGGCCACCTATCCGCGTTCGCCCCGTCTCGTCAGGTGCCGGCCCCGATCGAGGAAACCGACGACGCCCCTGGGCATGAGCAGGACGGAGGCGATCGACGCCAAGCCGAGGATCAGGAGGCCGAAGCCGAAGTGCTGGCCCACGACCCGGTCGACGAGCACGTAGAAGGCGGCGCCGACGATAGGCCCGCTTACAGTTCCGATGCCGCCGATCACGACGGAGAAGATGACGATCGCCGACCAGGAGATCGTGAAGCCCGCGTCGGGCGTCACGACCGTCGCGTTGATGAAGTAGAGCGCGCCGCCCAAGCCCATCATGAGGCCAGCGACCACGAAGGCCGCCGCCCTGATGCGGTGGATATCGATGCCGACGGCGGCGGCGGCCTCGGCGTCGTCGCGAATGGCGGTCAGGGCCGGGCCGTAGCGGCCGCGCAGCACCAGGGCGAGCCCCGTTGTGGAAAGCACAAGGATCGCGCAGGCCACGACGTAGAGTTGCGAAAGGTCGGCGCTGGTGACGACCCGCATCCCGGCGCCGCCCCCGGCGGTGCGCCAGCCGACCATCACCGACTCCACCGCCGCGGCGACCAGCCACGTCGCGACGGAGAAGTAGGCGCCATCCAGCCTGAGCAGCGGAAGCTCCCAGAGGAAGATCGCGAGGCCGATCATCAAACGGCGCGAGTAGGCGCTCCCGAACACGTCCATCGCCGGGTGTAGGGAGATGCCGATCTCATAGGATATCCACAGGAGGACGAACAGGATCGTCAGCGCGTGACGATACCGCCGGGGGACGCCCTCGATCGGCAGCGCCAGGATGGCGGCCATGCCGGCGCTGGACAGGCCGGCGAGGGGGAGCGCGACCCAGACGGAGAAGCCTCCGTAGTAAGTCAGGAGCGCCACGGCGTAGCCTCCGATCCCGATGGAAAGCTGGCTACCGATGGAGAGCATGCCGCAGTAACCGGCCAGCAGGTTCCAGGCTTGCGCGCTGATGGCGACGACGCAGAAGGTGAAGGCCAGGTAGCGGACGTAGTCGCCAGCCACCAAGGGAAGGGCGAGAAGGAGGAAGGTCGCCATCCCCCAATTGGCGAGCCGACCGGGCCGTCTGGTCCCCTTGGTGCCCGACAGGGTCTCTACCGTCATCGTGCGAAGAGCCCTTGGGGCCTGAAGGCCAGGACCAGCAGGATCAACATATAACCGGCGATCTGGGTCGACGCCGGCCCGAAATATGTTCCGGCCAGAACCTGTACGATTCCGAGCAGGATCCCGCCGAACAGTGTCCCGATGATGGATCCGAGGCCGCCGAGGATCACGACGCCGAAGGCGACGAGTAGGAAGCTCGGCCCGTCGAAGGGCTGAAAAGGCCGGAGCATACCGATCATCACGCCGCCGACCCCGGCCATCGCGAGGGCGATGCCGCTCGCCGCCGCGTAGATGAGGTCCGGTCGCATACCCATCAGGCGAACCATCTCCGGATCGGCGGCCGCGGCCCGCATCGCGCGACCGAGATGGGTGCGCCATAACCAGACGGACAGGGCGCTCAGCACCACGATCGCCACGAGGAAGAAGACGAGCCGCAGTGTCGAGACGCTCAAATCCTCCGTGATGCGGATGGCGGAGTAGGAGAGCGGCGTTGAGATGCTGCGGGAGTCCGAACTCGCCATCGCGAGCAGGGCCTGAGACACGACGATTGACAGGCCGAAAGTGACGAGGACCGGCGCCATCTGGCTGAAGCCGGCTGATACGTCCTCCTGCTCGAGCCTCTGGGTGGAGATCCGGCCGAGGAGGACGAGCTGCAAGCCGTAGCCGACGGCGTACATGAAGGGGACGACGAGCAGGAGGATGAGGAACGGCGATATTGGCAGGACGCTGGAGGCCGCGAAGGCCAGGAAAGCGGCGGCGATCAACCAATCGCCGTAGGCGAGGTTGACGAGCCGCATGACACCGAAGTTCAGACTCAAGCCCATAGCGATGATCGCGTAGAAACCGCCGAGCATGGCGCCCGACAGGAGGCCGTTGGCGGTATCGATGAGGGTCCAGTAGATCGCCTCGTTCATGCCGCGACAGCCCCGAAGTAGGCGGCCGTCACCTGGTCCAAGCTGAAGTCGAGCGGCTTGCCGGCCAGCACGATACGGCCTTCCAGCATGACGAGGATGTCGTCGGCGACGCTCAAGGCCCGTCTAGTGTTCTGCTCGACGATCACGCAGGTGATGCCCTGAGCCCGGATCGCCGCCATGTTCCCGTAGATGTCATCGACGACGGCGGGCGAGAGGCCGAGCGAGATCTCGTCGAACAGGATCACCTTGGGACGCGACATCAGTGCTCGGCCGATCGCCACCATCTGCTGCTCGCCGCCCGACATGCGGGCCACGACCTGGCGCCGGCGCTGGCCGAGTTTCGGGAATAGCTCGTAGACGGAGGCCAGCGTCGCGGCGGCGTCCTTTCGGCAGCGGGGCAGGAAGGCGCCGGCGAGCAGGTTATCCTCGACGCTGAGCGGCTTGAACAGGCGCCGTCCCTCCGGAACGAGGGTGATCCCCAAATCGACGATGGCCTCGGTCGGGAGTTCGTCGAGGCGCGCCCGCCCGTACCGGACCTGTCCGCCGACGTGCGCCGCGCGCCCCCTGCTCATCTGCCCGACCAGCGCCTTGAGGAGCGTGGACTTGCCTGCGCCGTTGGCCCCGATGATGGACAGCGTCCGACCGGCGACGATGGAGAACGAGAGGTGGTGAAGGACCTGCATCTCCCCGTACCAGGCGCAGAGCGCGTCGACCGTGACCGACGGCGGTCCAGTGTCGTCGCCGTGGTGGTGCTCGGCCCCTGTCGACACGCTACACTCCGAGGTAGCCGCGCCGGACGGCTGGCGCGTTGAGGACCTCGTCCGCCGTCCCGATCGCCAGAACGGCGCCGTTGCTCAAGGCCAGCACGCGGTCGGCCGCCCGTCGCATCGTGCGGAGCACGTGCTCAATCCACACGACGGCGATACCGCCGGCGCGGATGGTCTCGACGAGCCCGATGAAGTCCTCGACCTCCGGATCGGTCAGGCCCGCCGCTATCTCGTCGATCAGCAGCAGCTTGGGGCGGGTGGCGAGTGCACGGGCCAGTTCCAGTCGCTTGCGCAGCAGGAGCGGCAGGGCACCCGCGCGCGTCGAGGCGACGCGTTCGAGCGAGGTCGCCGCGAGGACCGCGCGCACGTGGTCGTGGGTGTCGCGGCTCGACAGGCTACCACCGAACAGGCCGGCCACCCTGAGGTTGTCGAAAACCGACATGTGGGAGAATGGGCGGGGCACCTGATGGGTGCGCGCGATGCCGGCGCGCGTCCGCTTGTGCAGCGGCAGCATCGTGACATCGACGCCCTCGAAGAGGATGCGCCCGTCCGCGGGCGGCATGTTGCCGGCGAGCAAGGCGAACAACGTCGTCTTGCCGGCCCCGTTTGGGCCGATCACACCCAAGATCTCGCCGCGCTCCACGGTGAACGATACGTCGTCGGTGACCTTCAGCGCACCGAACCGATGCCGGAGGTTTGCGACAAGGAGGACCGGCTCAGGCATGCTGAAGCTGTTTGGCGGCTAGCGAACGCGCCAGGCTTCGCTGAAGCATCGCCACCAGCGTCCGCGTCATGAGGCCATCCTCCGTGAGGAAGCCGTCGAGCACCTCGTAGTGGTTGGCGCCCGGGATCGGCAACAATTCGCCCTCGTTGCCGGCGCGGGTCCAAGCCGCGATGTAATCCCGTGATTGCCGGGCGAATTCGGAGCTCTCCTCGCTGCCCCAGGCGGCGATCACTGGGACGCTGGATGGCTTGATGTTGTGGAGCGGGCTCTCCCGCACGGTGTCTTCGCGCGTGAAGCGCACCATCGGCTGCAGCCAGGAACAGGAAAGGGGGTAAAGGTCCATGAGGCCGCTGATCGGGATCGCACCCTTGATCAGGTCGTCGGGCAACCCATAGTCGCCGCTCCAATCGGTGGCCACCGCCATCCCGGTCAGATGGCCTCCGGCGGAATGGCCGCAGACGAAGATCTGGTCGGAATTACCCCCGAAGGAGGCCGCGTTCCTGAAGGACCAGGCGATGGCCGCCCTCACCTGCCGGACGATCTCGCCGATCGTCACGCCCGGGCAAAGGGCGTAGGTGATGTTGACGACCGCGAAGCCGGCCTCGACCGGCCCCAACGCGACGAGGTCGAACGGCGCGTTGTCGAAGGCGACCCAGTATCCGCCGTGGATGAAGACGAAGATGGGCGCGCCGCCCTCGATGGTCCGCTTCGGTGGGAACACGGTCACGTGCTCCGCCAGCGTGGGGCCGTAGGCCTGGTGGCTGCGATGGGACAGCTTCGTGCGCGCCGCCTCGCTCGACGTCGTGAAATGCTCGACGTAGACGTTCATGTCCGCGACCTTGAGGGTCGGATCGTATTGCAGATCCAACTCGTTCTGTGTGGCGAAGCCGGCGTATAAAGCTGTCATCGGAGCATGCTCCCGGTGTCGAAAGCGGGTCGAAGATCGAGGTGACGGGTCACCGTCGCTCGATGTTACCCGTCATTGCTGCGTGAAGACTTTGAGATCGGCGGTCTTTCTCACGTCGGGAAAAACCGCGTTGTACACGTTCTCCTTCACCCACCGCTTGGTCTTGGGATCTTGGTGCCACTGCGCCATACCGAGCGGTTGCGCCGAATAGTGCTGCGCGTTGAACTTGACCCGTCCGACGATGGTGTCGATGTCGGTCGCCGCGATCGCTCGCGTGATGTCGGCCTTGCTTCCCGACTTGGCACGCTTGAGGGCGCTCAGCAGGATATCGAGCGCGGCATCGTCGTAGGCGCCGGTCGGTGCGTAATAGGCCGGATGGTTCTCTGCCTCGTAGGCGGCGACGAATTGCTGACCCGTCCAGCCGCCGAACGTCGACGTGCCGGGAAAGGCCGGCGACCAGAAGTTGACGCCCAGCACACCAGCCGCCGGCGTCCCGATCGCCTGGATGGCATCGGCGTAACCGGTGCCCTTGGAGATGATCGTCATGCGAGGTTTGAAACCCGATTGGGCCGCCTGCTGCAGGTAGTTCTGCAGATCCGGGGGATCGAGGATGCCGGCGACGATCTGGACGTGCTGCCGCTTGAACGTGTTGATGATCGCCGAGAAATCCGGCAGACCGGCCTCGAAGCGGCCGGGATCGACGGGCGTCCATCCTTCCTTCTTGAAGGCCGGATCGAAGATGGAGACGAAGACCGTACCGTCGGAATTGCTGGGGTACAGGTAGCCGACCTTGCCGTTGAAGTCCGGCAAGGTCTTCATTACGCCGATGTCATTCTTGACGAGGTCGATCACGCTGAGGAAGAAGGCGAACGAGTCCGCGTAGGTCTTGGGCTTGCCGTCGGGGCCGTAGAGCCAGGCCTGGATCGCCGTCGTGGTCGTGATGCACGGCACGTGGTAGCGTTCGCAGAGGTCCGAGGCCGGGTTGGTCGTCTCCGGCGCGCCCTGGGCGATCACGACGTCGACCTTGTCGCTGAGGATCGCCTGCGTGGCCGCGTCGGCGGAGCCGGCCACGGTCGACTTGGAATCGTAGACCTTGACGTCGAGGACGCACGTTCGGTCGCCGACAGCGACGCCGTCGTTGGCGTGGACCGCCTTCAGCTTGTGGGCGAGGACCCATGGGGTCATGCGACCGAGCAGCGCGAGCGTACCGCTCAGGGGCACGATGTCGGCGGCCTTGATGGTGCACGCGTCCGCCGCCAACGCCTGCCCGGCTCCGACGACAGCAAGCGGCGAGACCGCGAGCCCCACGCTCAAGGCGCGGATCAGCGAGGGCGCCGCTCGACGCGGCGCTCGATTCAATGTGCGGCGCATGTTCGTACCCTTTACTTTCGAGTTCTCGCCGGGTTCCGGCTCGAACGTAGTCCTTCAATGCTCGACGTCAGAACGCCTCGAAGTATTCGTTCTGCTCCCAGTCAGTGACGTAGGATTGGAAGCGCCCGATCTCGTGCCGCTTGGTCGAGAGATAGTGGTCGACGAACGCGTCGCCGAGCTGTTCGCGGTAGAAGCTCGATTGGTCGAGGGCGACGACCGCCTCGTTCAGGTTCGTCGGGAGCATCGGCTTGTCGGCTTGGCCATGCGGGTCGTCGAGCGGCGGGCCCGGATCGGCGCCGCGCTCGATGCCGTCGAGACCGGCCAGGATTTGCGTCGCCATGTAAAGGTAGGGGTTCGCCATCGGCTCGCCGGAGCGGTTCTCGATGTGGGTCGACACGTCGCCCGGCCCGCCGACGATGCGGAGCATCGCCGCCTTGTTGTCGTTGGACCAGACCGCCCGCTTCGGCGCCAGCGCGTTGGCGTTCAGCCTTTTGTAGCCGTTGATGCTCGGGTTGGAGAAGGCGGTGCAGGCCGGGGCGTGCTCGAGCAGTCCCGCGGTGTAGCCCAACCCCGAGGGCGACATCAGGGCCTCGTCGGCGGTGAAGCTGTTCGCGCCCGAGGCCGCGTTGCAGAGCGACTGGTGAAGGTGCCATCCGCAGGAGTAGACGTTAGGGAGGTTGGGCTTCGTCATGAAGGACGCGATCATGCCCATGCGCCTGGCGACCTGCTTGATCGCCGTGCGCATCATGATGACGGCGTCGGCCGCCTCGACGTTGGTCAGGGGGTCGAGGGTGACCTCGATCTGCCCCGGTCCCCATTCGCACTCGACCGTGCGCAGCGGCAGCCCCATGCCGATCAGGGCGTGCCGGATCGGGTCGATGACGGACGCCATCTCGTCGACGACCCCCTCCGACATGTATTGGTAGCCGTGGCGCAGCGCCGACACGGTCGCCGGTCTGGCCGGCTGCGTGCAGTCGACGAGCGAGGTGTTCGCGTTGTCGACCTTGAAGACGTGGAACTCGACCTCGACGCCGCCGACGAAGTCGAAACCCTTGTCGCGAAGCTTCGCGCAGGCGCTCTGCATGATGCCGCGGGGATCGAGGGGGCAGCGGACATCGCTTTTCAGGTAGATGTCGCCGATGATCCAGCCGGTGCCCGGCGCCCAGGGCAGGACGCGGAACGTCGCGGGGTCCGGGACCGCCAGCATGTCGCCGGCGCCCCCCATGTCCTCGCGGCCGAAGCCGCCGTCCCTGGCGAAGACGTTCTGGAAGATGTGGTTCGCGCTATCCATCGCGAAGAGCGCGGTCCCGAAGGGAACCCCGTTGCGGCAGGCGGACGCGAAGTGGCCGGCCTCGATCGGACGCACCCGCACCTGGCCGTGGGTGTCGACGAAGTTGACGCGTATGACTTCGAGCTTGGCCTCGGCGATCCGCGCCACGATCGCCTCGACCGCCTCGTCGCGCTCCCGGCTGCGCAAGCCGAGCTTCCGCACGAAATCGGAACGGCCGAGGGCTGCCTCGGACCGATGCTGGACGACATCTTCTCTGGTGTTTCCAAGCATTCCGACCCCCGTCGTGTCTCAGAGCGTGAAACTATTGTTCTCTTGTGGTTGATCCGCGTCGTACATGTTGATGCGCTTCATGACGATCCGCCAACGACCGCCCTCCTTGCGCAGGATGTACCCGTTCCAGCCGGCCCGGTTCGAGGCGTGCCCGGCAAAGTTCGTCTGGATCAGGAAGCTGCACAGCACGTGCATGCCGTTCTCGCCGTCGGTCAGCGCCTCGATGTTGGAGTAGAGGTGGCTTGAGCGCGTCGGGGGAGCCTGCGAATAGGCCCGCCCTGTCCCCAGGCGCTCGACGCGCTCCTCGAGGCGCCGACGGTCGTTGAACTCCCAGGAAACGATCTTCGTGGGATCGCCGAGGTCGTTGTCCGCCGGCAGCCAATAGGCACAATCCTGCGTGTAAAGGTCGAGCCACTCCTTGAGGCGTCCCGTGTCGATGAGGCGAGCCTCGGCGTAGAGGAGGCGCGCGACCGCGTGGTACTCCTCCGGTGGAGGAATGCGGTCCGCGGGAATCTCCTCGAGCGACCCCCAAGCCCGCACCGTCCTCCAAACCCGATCGTAGTAATCCAGGTCGAAGTAACCCTTGATGGGGCGGTTCTGATCTATCTTGTCGAGGTTCATCGTCGTCGTCCCGCCGGCCGCAGGCTAAGCGGAGAAGACGGCGGTGGAACCCATGATCTTGCGCCACTCCTCGAAGTAGGTCCTTTGATGAAGATCCGAGGAGACGGGTTCGCGCCAGTGACCGTCGTCGTCGAGGCGACCCGTGCCGGTCGTCATGTGCCGGCGCATGTCGATCCACTCCATCTCCGGCACGAGTTCCATGCCGAGCTGACAGGACTCGAACTGCGCAGCGTCGTCGACCTCGCCGAATGAAGGGAAATCCTCCTGCATCCGCATGCGCGCCGCGTTGATCTCGTCGGGTGCGCCCTCGAGGGTCGTCGAGTACCACTTGACGATGGTCTTGTTGACGGCGACCGGCTCGATCACCTGGATCTGGTTGCCGATAATCAACAGGTTCGGGAAGATGTTGAGGTTCATCCCCGAACCGGTCGAGGCATCGAGCATCTTCAGGCCGGTGTCCGGGCCGAACCGGTCCAGGATCGTCTCCTCGATGATCTCGTGGCTGGGATGAGGATGCTGGCGCTTCCAGGCGCTCTCGGCGTGCATCGCCGGCCGCTGATCGAGCATGGTGTGGCCGTTACCGAGGTCTTTGACGAGGAGCGGCGACTTGTCGAAATCGGATTGATAGTAGGACAGGTCGACGTCACCATAGCGGTTCTGGAAGACCTTGAGCATAGACTCGTGCGAGAAGGGCGTGTGGTAACCGTCGCCGGCGTTGTCGTAGACGCATTTCCAGTTCGCATGAATTGTGAAGCGCATCGCGCCGGAGCGGACGATGACCTTTTCGCGAGCGCCCCGGTCGATCCACTGGTCCAACTTCTCGCGGGCTCCGGCGAGGTGCTCGACGAGCGTCGGAACGGCCTTGGTCATGGAGGCGAACACGAAACCCCGGTACGACTCGATGAGGGCCGGACGTGCCAAGTCGAGTTCCCCTTGATTGAACGGCTGGCCGTAGCCGGAGCGCAACGGCACCGAGGCGCATTTGCCATCCGGCGTGTACGACCAGGCATGATACCCGCAGGTGAACCGCTTCGAGTTACCCTGCTCCTTGCGACACACCAGGGCGCCGCGATGCGTGCACCTGTTGATCAGGACGCTGACCTCGCCTTTGGCGGTGCGGGCCATGATCACGGGGCGTCGTCCGATCTGGCGCGTCACGTAATCATTCGGGTTTGGGATTTCCGTCTCGTGGCCGACGTAGATCCAAGTACTTCCGTAGAGCGCACGCATCTCCTGGTCGAACACGCCTTGGTTGACATAGACGTCCCGATGGACGTGGCCAGGCTTGAACATGCGATCGAACCGGTTCGTCTCTGTCTCTTTACGGAGCAAATTTCCTGCGGACGACGCGGTCATCGAACACATCCTGCTTAGACTAGAAATCGACGTACAGCAGTAAAGTGTCCGCCCGGGTTATCCAAGCGCAAGAATGCGAATGAGCTTCGCAGCACTGCGCCCCCGTGACCGTGGACGGCCTGGCGGCGTCCCTTACATCTGGCCGGAGGCGCGAGGCTGTTCCCGCCAGCCCTATTCCCTGACTCTGATAATGGAAGGTTTGATCGCGTGCCTGATCAAATGAACCTCACCGTCGTCGTCGCCGAGCGAACGTTGGAAGCGGACGATATCGTAGCGCTCGACCTCAGGGGCGAGGACGGCGGCACGTTGCCGGCGTTCGAGGCTGGCGCCCACGTCGACGTCGAGGTGACGCCCGGCATCGTGCGCCAGTATTCCTTGTGCGGGGACCCCGCCCGAAGCGACACGTATCGGCTCGGCGTTCTCCTGGAGGGGACCTCGCGCGGCGGGTCGCGCGGGATTCATGAACTCCGTGTCGGCGACCGCGTCCGCATCGGCGCGCCGCGTAACCAGTTCCCGCTGGTCGAGGATGCGGCGCACACGATCCTCATCGGGGGTGGGATCGGGATCACGCCGCTGATCGCGATGGCTCATCGCCTCGACGCATTGGATCGATCCTTCGTACTGGATTGCCACGCGAAAACGGAAGCGCGGGCCCCGTTCCGTCACGAACTCGCCAAGTCCAAGTACTCCGATCGCGTCTTCTTCCACTATGACGCGAACCGCGAAGCACGGAGGCTCTCGTTGGAGTCGGTGCTGCGACCCGCGCGCGCGGGAACTCACGTCTACACGTGCGGCCCGACCGGTTTCATGGAGATGGTGGGAGAGGCCGCTCGCGAGGTCGGCTATCCGGCCGCGCAGATCCATATCGAGCACTTCTCAGCACAGCAGCAGGCGGGCGGCGCTTTCAAGGTCACGCTCGCGCAGTCGGGCGTGACCTACGACATCCACGCCGGTCAATCGATCGCGCAGGTCTTGAAAGCCGCCGGTTTGGACGTCGAAGTCTCCTGCGAGCAGGGGATGTGCGGGACCTGCCTCGTGGAGGTTCTCGAGGGAACGCCCGACCACCGCGACATCTACCAGACGGACGAGGAGAAGGCCGCCAACACGCACATGACGATTTGTTGCTCGCGGGCGGTCGGCGACAGTCTCGTCCTCGACCTCTGATCGCGCGTCGCGAAGGGCGTCGAGCGGATCAGAATGTGAAGCCGATGCCGATATTGCCGATGACGGGGTTTCGACCCGCGGACGTCTGACCCACGATCTGCTCCAGGAGGACCAAGCGCTCGCTGAAGAAATGATCGTATGTCACGCCGATGTCGAGGTGCCACTCAAGGCCGCCCCCGGACAGCTTCGGCAGGGGGGATGACGGACTGGACCGTGGTCGAGAACAGGCCGACGCCGGTCACGTTCCCACCATAGAAGGTCTTGGGCGCGACCTGGATGTAGGTCGGGATCGTGATCGTGTTGGGGATCACGAAGGAGGTGAGATCGATGGTCGGCTTGACGCCGAGTTCGACGTAGCCGGTCTGGCCGGCCTGCCCCACGCCGACGGCCGATCCGCCGGAGGGGCTGTACCAACCGTTGATGTAGGGGTTGAGCGTCGTGTTGGGCGCGATCGTGATACCCCTGTAGGTGAGTGTGCCGGTGAGGATGTTGACCGCTCGAAAGATGCCGCCCGGGCTGATGAACTGCTCTCCCCCGAAATCCACCGACCAGTGATCGGCGAACTTCACGTTGAAGCCGGCGAAGTAGTCGAACTCCCGCCAGACACCGACGTTGGGATCGTTCAGTGTACTCTGAAGATCGTTGAAGCCGACGGCCACGAGCGTGAAGCTGTTGATGAAGTTCGTTTGACTCTTGTAGAGCGTGCCGGTCAGCGTGGTCAGGAACTGCGCGTTGACGCCTTCATCGTAGACCAGCGCGCCACGTGGCGACACGTAGGCGTTCAGGGCCTCCGCATCGAAGGAGCCGTGGACGTCCACACCGGCGATGTCCGCGGCATGAGCCATGACGGGCGTGATCAACAGCGCGGCGATTGCCACACATTCGAGCGATCCGAAACGCATCACGGCGAACCTCGATCAAGTAATGAATAACCGGATACGGTCAGGTCACCGTCAACGGCTGGACCGATGCTCTACTATGGTTTTGGACAGTCTCGTGACCAAGTAGCAATTTTGCAAAAGCAGATTGCGGAAATACTATCTTAAGTGCTGCGTTCTCATTCTGTATTTGATGGACAGTGACTTTTTGGGCGCTAGTTCCGTCACTGCCTGGACGATCGGCTCCTCACGGCAGTCGAAAGCGGATCATGTGGTCGCCACAGACCGTTCTGGTCTACTTTCGTCTGCATTTTCGCAAAACTCATCGACATCGTCCACGGCTGCGTCCTTCACTCATCGTAGTCTGTGTGGGCGACCTACTCGTCCGCGATGACGCATGGCCTTGCATTCTCCTCCGTCATGATGATCATCGAGGAATGCGCCATGGCAGCGTGATCGTGACAAGTCTCGGGAGCCCGAGCTGTCACGTTGTTCAACGTGGGCGATTCCCACGACGCTCATCTGAGAGGAAATGACATGAAGATCGCAAGCGTACTGGGGATCGCCGTGGGTCTGGGTCTCATGGCGGGATCAGCGACCTCCGCGAGCGCGCAGGGCAACGTGACTTCTGCGACGGCCGGTTCCGCCATTGAGAAGGCTGATAAAACGCTGCGGAGGGACCAGGATGGAACTCAGTCGGATGCTCAACCGAACCCATCTGGGTCCGGTCGCCGAGGCGCTTCCCCCGTGCCGGGCGCGGCGCCATCGAGCGGAATTGTCCGTGATGGAACCCGGTGAGCTATTGAACGGTCGCGCATCCTTCTCGGACACACGTGGGGGCAAGCGGCAAATTGGTATGTTCGTGCCGCCCAGTTTGGTCGAGGGGGAGCCGGCACGCGGCGAGTAAGCGAGGCGTAATGGACCGACGCGCTGGAGGTGTTCCTCGCAACTGCTGATTGACGCTTAGGTCCATCACGCCTCGTCCGGTTCGACTTACCATGCTTGTGCGCACCCGCGCTCCTGAACGCGGACGTCGGTAGGCGACATCGGCAGGCACAGTATCCTCGTCATATCGACGTCCCCAGGGCATGCGTGCAACACGACCTCCTTCGTCGGCGACGCGGGCAGGCCGAGCCCCGCCGCCTAGCGCCAGCTGAAGATGGCGGCGTCAAGGTGCTCCGTCGCCATGGTGCGCAGGCTGCACGTCGCCGCCCGCGTCGCAAGCGGGAGCGCCGCACCCGGTGCCACCCTGAAGTCGGACGCCGCGAGCTGACGTGACCGGCTGGCTTTGGACCGGGCTGATTGAGAGGATCAGCCAGGACCAAGGATCTGGAGATGAGGCGAGGTCAGACGTCGAGCGCGGAGCAGATCGTGCTGAAGCTGCGCCAGATTGAGGTGTAAGTGGAGCTTCGACTTCGTTCAGGCGCAAACGCGCGACGGCCGCTCGCTGCGTGTGCCGACGCTGATCGACGAGCACAGCCGGGCGTGCCTCACCCTCAAGGTGGCGCGACGCATCAACACGGGCGGACACCGGCGCGTGCGCCGGTCTCGCCGACAAGGGTGCCGAGCCTTACGGAACGAGGTTTGACCCATTCGGGCCCCCGCGAGACGACGATGCGGCCTACGATGCTCATCGGGACCGCGTCATGAACAAGACCGGCCCGCTCTTGCTCTGACGATACCCGTTCTGGCGACGCTTCGTCGCCGGAGCGCGACCATTTCTCGGCTCGCTTCCCATCGTCGAAGCTGGGAAACAATCAGGAAATCTATGTGCTTGATTTTATTGGTGCCGCAAGAGGGATTCGAACCCCCGACCCCCTCATTACGAATGAGGTGCTCTACCAGCTGAGCTATTGCGGCAAATCCATCCCTACCGTTCTACCGACCAGAAGCCGTCTTGGCAATCGCGCGGGAGCCAAAGTCCTAGCCGAGTGTCATGCTCGCGGGTTGCTTGGCAATGACCATTTCCCTCGGAGGATCGCCCGGCGACGGCTCGTTCCCTTCCAACGGTGCGGGGAAATGCGGCATCGTGGCCTCTCCGTCGCTGCTGGCCTCGGCCGCTCCTTCGCGCGGGACCGGAGTGGAGGTGCCCACCGACGTCTCGGTCACCTTCGAGGGGGGAGATAGCACGGCGGCCGATCGAGGTTCCCCAACGGCCATCGGCGGATTGCGGGCCGGCACCGCGTCCATCACCGGGCCGAGCCGTTCAGCCGGCACCTGCCAGCGGAAGGCATCGAGCTGGCCGGTCGTTGGCGAGACAGGTGCCCAATGGTCGTGGACTTTGCCGTCGGCGATCCACGCCGGGTCCAGGGCGGCGTGGGAGGAGCGTGCCAGCCATTCGCGCCATGAACCGGTATCGCCGTGTTCGACCTCCTCCAATTCCGCCATCAGCAGGCACATGCGAACGCTTGGGCGCTGCCCCTCGGCGATCAAAGGCCCCATGGCCTTGCGGGCGGCGGCGAAGTCCTTGGCCGCGAGGGCGGCACGGGCCACCGTGACCCGGCTCACCGGATCGAGGGAGGCGATGCCCATCAGCGTCCTCGCTCGATCGAGGCGATCCTGTGTGGAGTCGCCCGGCCTGACGTCGAGGTAGGCGCGCGCGATGTCGGGGTGCTGGCAGCGTGGCCACGCCTTCTCGATCAGCCGTGCGGCTTTGCGGATGTCGCCCCGCCTGCTGAGCAGACGGGCGGCGAGCACGACCGGCGGGGCGAGGTCGGGCGCACGGCGCATGGCGGCGCGCGCCAGGGCGAGCGCCGCTTCGGGGGCGCTCATCTCCTTGTCGTAGGCGATCGCCGTTTCGAGTACGGCGCGTTGGCGTTCGGCCGTGTCCCGGTCGAGGAGCCGCGCATCAACGCTCGTCTCGACCGTGGCGAGGGCCTTTTCCCAGTCACCCGCGGCGGCACGGTGCTCCAACACCGCCCGCGCCGACCATGGCAGTGGCGCGGCGCGATGTGCGGCGGCGGCGAAGTGGTGGGCCGCTTCGTCGTCACCACGATGCTTCGCCTCGCCGTGGAGCCCGCGCAGGCCGAGCACCCGCGTGTCGTCGCGCCGTGCGAGGACCTCGAAGGCGGCGCGTGCCTCGTCGTCGTCGCCGCTGAGATGGGCGGCCTGCGCCCGCAGCATGATCGCGAGGGGGTCGTTCCGCAACGCGCGTCCGGCCTGCGCGGCGGCACGGTTGGCCGCGCCGGCGTCGCCGGATCCCACCGCGATGAGACCGCGCGACAGGGCGGCGTAGCCCTTTTCCCGCCGCCGCTGCCGGGCGAACACCCTCATGAAGCCGGGCAGGCCGAAGATCACCCTCAACACGCTCCAGGTGACGATCGCCGCCACCGCGACAACCAGCAGGAGGAGCGCCGCGGTGGTGCTCACCGTCGTGGCGTGCCAGGTGAGCGTGACGTGGCCGGGATTCTCAACCACCAACAGGCCGCCGTAGGCAATGGCGGCGAGCACGACGAGGTAGATCAGGACGCGGATCATCGGGGGTCCCGGCAGCTCGAAGGGGGAAGGCGAAGGAAGACGCGACCGGCGATCATGACTTCTTGCCGCCGAGCGCCACGATCGCGTCATGCTGGAGCGAGCGTGCCGCCGTCATCGCCTCCACTTGGGTCTTCGCGAGCGCCCCCCAGGCCTGCGACTTGGCTTTGGCATCGTCCGGCAACGCCTGCCACGTCGCGTAGGCGTCGGTCACATCGTCGTGGGCGAGGTCGGCCTGGATCCGCGAAACGCGCGACGCGGCGCTCGTCCCGGTGGTCTCGTCGGTGCGGCGGATGCTCACCAGGGAAAACAAACCAGCTTCCATGCGCGCCACGAAGCCGGCGCCGGGCGCCGTCCTCCGCCCGGCCTCGATGACGGGATCGGCGAGTGGATCGAAGGCGTCGCCGAGCGCCTTGGCGGTCGGCACGCCCTTGTCGGCCCCTTGGCGAAGGACGGCGACGCGCGCGGGATCGGCCCCGATCGCCGCCAGCGCGTCGACCTGCGTCGCGTAGGGTAGGCCGCGCGCGATCTGCTGCACCAGGCTGTCGGCGACGACGGCGAGGGCCGGCGCGTTCAATTTCCCTTCCAGCGCCTTTTGCTGGCCCCGCAAGCCCTGCTGCTCACTTTGCAGGGCTTTCTGCTGTCCCTGCACGTCGCGCACGCCGTCCTGGGCGGCGGAGGCTTGCTTCTGCGAGGCGGCGAGCGCGGCGGCGACCCCGGTGAGCTTGCCCTGGAGGTCACGGGCATCGCCCTTGGCAGCCGCCCCATCCTTGCGCAACGCGTCGACATCGCCCTGCAAGGTGGCGACCTTCTGTTGCAACGGCGTCGGATCGAAGGCCGGCGTCGCCGCCAAACCATTGGCAGGGGGAGGCGCGGCTCGCGGCGCCGACGATCCCTGCGGCGCGTTGGCCTTCTGCAAGGCCGCGACGCTCGTGCGCAGGGTGGCGAGCCCACCGTCGAGCGCGACGACCGACCCCTTCAGGTCGGCGATCGCGGGCTGCGGATCGGGGCGCCCGCCCAGCGCGTCGACGCGCGCCGACAGCGCCGCGACGCTCGCCCCGCCCGCGGTGGGCGCCAGACGATAAACCAGGGCGGCGCTCCCCGCCCCCACGAGCGCTCCGATCACGAGCCCGGCGAACATGGGGCCCGCCACCGAGCGGCGCGGCGTGGTGGATGACGGCGTGGTGGATGACGACGGGGCGGATGGTGCGAGGGCGTCCCGCGCCGCCCCCCCTCGTGACGGCCCCGCAGTGGCGGCAACCGTCGCGTCGGTCGGCGCGGCATCGAGGGGCCCGCGCGCGTCGCTTGCCGTCCATTCCGTGCCGCCCGATCCGGCAGAGCCGGTCACGGCCGGTCCGATCGTCACCGGACCCTTCGCGGAAGCGGCGGGGATGGCATCGAAGGCGCCGGTTTCGGGCTCGTGCGCTTCGGACCGACCCCTGGAGCCGCCACCTTCGGAAGGGCCGGCGTCGATCGCAGCCTCGCGAAGCGGGTCCGTTGCCATCCGGCCGCCGGACGGCCGGGCCGCTGAGGCGGTGTCCCCGTTCGCATTCATCTCGTCATCCGCCATGTCGCCTCCCATACCTCGCTCGAAGAGCGTCACCAAAGCGGCGGATCGGGATCGAACCCTCGCACGTCGGGCGGGTCTCGCCCACCCCGTTCGACGCTGCGTCCTCAACGTCGAGCTTGGGGCGGAGTTCAGGTCGTTCTCCACCCGAACGCGCCGACGGGCGATCATCCCACATCCCGGCGTGGACGGGCCGTTTCTTGCACGGCTCGGTCGACTGCGGCAACATCGCCGAACACCGATGAGTAAGGGTCATGACGTCGTCGAAGGCTCCCCCCGTCCACGAGAACCTGCCCGCGCACCTCGCGGACGGCTACACCAAGTTCCGGAACGGACGGCTCAGGGAGGAGCAGGACCGTTTCCGCCTGTTGGCGGATGAGGGGCAGAAGCCGCCCGTCCTGCTGATCGGCTGCTGCGACTCGCGCGTCTCGCCCGAGGTCATCTTCGACGCGGGACCCGGCGAGATCTTCGTCATGCGCAACATCGGCGCCCTGGTGCCGCCCTTCACCACGCACGACACCCCGTCGGAAACCTCCGCGGCCATCGAGTACGCGGTGCTGGCGTTGCGGGTCGCGCACATCGTGGTGATGGGACACGCGCAATGCGGTGGCATGCGGGCCTTCGCCCTGGGCGAGGTCAACGCGTTCACGCCATTGTCGGACGCCAACTTCGTCGCGAAGTGGAAGTCGCTGATCAAGCCCGCCGCCGACCGGATCGGGCCGCCGACCGGCGACTTCGACCATTATTGCGAGAGCCTGTCCTACGCCTCCGTCATCCAGGGCTTGGCCAACCTGCGCTCCTATCCCTGGCTCATGGCACGCGAGGAGGCCGGCCTTCTGACGCTTCACGGCGCCTATTTCGGCGTCGCCAACGGGCGCATGACCGCACTCGATCAAGCGCGCGGCACCTTCGTGCCGGTGACGCAGGACGGGTGATCGAGCCCGGGCGATCGGGCGGGGACGTCCGGCAGGTCGCGTTCATTCGCCGAAGATCGTGTGGCCCAGGTCGTGGAAGCGCTGACCGACGGTGTTCCCGGGGTCCGCGTCGATCACCGCCCTCGGCACGTTGACGACGCCGGTCACCGCGCCGGTCGCGCGGGTGAAGAGCGTGTCGCTGAACCGCTGGTGCTCATCGTTGATGGTTTGGCCGGCCGCCAGCCGTGAGCCGATCAATTCGACGATCTCCGGACTCGTCGCGAAGGTCGAATGGTTGAGGCCCCCCGGCGTGGTCAGCGCCGTGAGGTCGAACACGGCGACCTTGTCGCGCTCCAGCATGCTCTTATACGGTTCCTGCAGGGGATCGATGTCGCCGAGGCGCGCGGTGCTGCCCCACAGGTTCTTCGACACGTCGAGCGCCTTGTCGGATCGCGACACGAACAGGGTGAACGCCGGCTTGTTCGGACCCATGTCGACGATCTCCTCGCGGGCGATGTCGACGTCGACGTCGGGGGCGGCGAGGATCACGTTCTTGATCTTGGGCGCGATCCGCCCTTCCCGAATCGCCATCTGCCGCAAGCTTTCCAGCACCAGCCAGTTGCCGACGGAATGGGCGAGGATCGACACCTCGCCGACTTCCGGATCGGCGACGAGGCCCTTGAGGACGTTCTCCAGCTGGTTGCGGGAGTAAGTGGCGCTTTCGCGGTCGTAGCCGTAGGCCAGCACGCTCGCCTTGGACGGCCAGGTGAAGAGCACGGGGACGGCCTGCGTGCCGGAGTCGTGGACGATCTGCGCGAAGCGGTAGACCGCGTCCTCGAAACTGTTGTTGAACCCGTGGACGAAGACGAGCACCTGCCGCTTGGGGGAGCGGCCGACCTCGTCGTGCACGATCGCCAGCGCGGCCGGCCGCGTGATGATCGACGTCCGCCGCGTCACGAAATCGGTGGAGGGGTTGCCGGGCAACGCCTTGGGCCACTGCACCTCGCCGATCGCACGGGTGGCGTCGGGCGGGATGGACACGTCGATGTCGGCGAAGGCGAGCGCGTCGGCGCGGCCGCCGTTGAACAGGACCCCGGCCGAGGGGTCCGCCGTGCGGGTGGTGGCGACGAGCACGTTGACGCGGCTGGTGCCGGGCGCGTCGGCGAGCACCGGCACGAGGACGCCGTGTGCGTGGTCGGCGCATCCGCCCAAGAGGGATGCGGCGACGGCGAGGGTGCCGAGGCGGCGCGAAAGGCTGGGCATGGGAACGGCGGATCGTCCTGCGGTCGGCGGCGGCTATGGCCCACCGTTAAGGAATGATCGTTAACGGAATGAAAACGGCATCATCGCGACGGTGACCATAGTCGACGATGGACCGCGCCCCCTGTCACCTCAATGCCACGCAGGGGTGCCCTCACCACGCGGTACGTTCAGGTTGGAACGTCGTCGCCGTCGGCGAACAGTCCGAACTGTGACGAGGCTTGTGGCGGCGCGGCGAGACCAAGGTGCGCGAAGGCGTGCGGCGTCAGCAACCGGCCGCGCGGGGTCCGTTGCAGGAAGCCCTGCTGGATGAGGTAGGGCTCGATGATGTCCTCGATCGCGTCGCGGGGCTCGGACAGCGCGGCGGCGATGGTCTCGATGCCGACCGGACCGCCGCCGAAGGAGACGGCCACCGTGGTGAGGTAGCGTCGGTCCATCTGGTCGAGGCCGATGGGATCGACGTCGAGCAGGGTGAGCGCGCGGTCCGCCGCCGCGCGGCCGACCTCCGCCTCGCCTTCGACGAGGGCGAAGTCGCGCACCCGCCGCAGCAGGCGCCCGGCGATGCGCGGCGTGCCCCTGGCGCGCCGGGCGATCTCGTTCGCCCCTTCCGCGCTCATGCCGATGCCGAGCACCCGCGCGCCGCGCCGCACGATGCTCTGCAACTCCGGCACCGTGTAGAACTCGAGCCGGACGGGGATGCCGAAGCGGTCGCGCAGCGGCGTCGTCAGCAAGCCGGAGCGGGTGGTGGCGCCGATCAGCGTGAACTTGGCGAGGTCGATCTTGACGGAGCGCGCGCCCGGTCCCTCGCCGATCATCAGGTCGAGCTGGAAATCCTCCATCGCGGGGTAGAGGATCTCTTCCACGGCGGGGTTGAGCCGGTGGATCTCGTCGATGAAGAGCACGTCGCGCTCCTCCAGGCTGGTGAGCTGCGCGGCGAGGTCGCCGGCCTTGGCGATCACCGGCCCGGAGGTGGAGCGGAAGTTGACGCCGAGCTCGCGCGCCATGATCTGCGCCAGCGTGGTCTTGCCCAGGCCCGGCGGCCCGACGAACAGGACGTGGTCGAGCGCCTCGCGCCGCGTCTTGGCCGCCTCGATGAACACCTTGAGGTTCTTGCGCGCCTTCTCCTGCCCGGTGAAGTCGGCCAGCGTCTGCGGGCGCAGCGAGGTGTCGGGATCGCCGTCCAGCGCGTCCGGGCCTACGAAGCGTTGCGGGGGGAGGGACAAGCGAAGCGTCCGGTGCGATAAGGGGAGCGTGTCTCGACGTGCTGTCGAAGGTCGTAGCGCGTCGGACCCAATCGCGAAAGGTTGGAGCCATGAACCGTGCCGCTCACCAACCATCCCTCCTGAGCCTCGACGATTTCGAGGAGCTGCTCGCGGACGCGCCCGACGACGAGCGATGGGAGCTGATCAGCGGCCGCGTCGTGCGCATGATGGTCGGCGCCCGTTGGGAGCACAACCGGATCATCAGCAATTTGGCGGCAGGCTTGGACAGCCGCTTCCGCGGCGCCGGCTCACAATGCCGGACGCTGCGGGAAACATTCCGTCTCAAGCAGGAGGCCGCCGGGTCGTCGCTGCTTCCTGACCTGCTCGTATACTGCGGTCGGCCGGCGCCGGGCGCGACGTTCCTGACCGACGCCACCGCGCTCGTCGAAGTTTTATCCGAAGGCACGCAGCGGCGCGATCGGGAGGACAAGTGGGCCGTCTACCAGACCTTGCCCGGCCTCAAGCACTACGTCCTCGTCACCCGCGACCGACCGCACGTCGAGGTGATCGATCGCGACGGCGAGGACTGGAGCGGCCATCGCATCGCCGACGGACTGGCGGCGACCCTGACCCTGCCGAGCCTTCACGTCACGTTGCCGCTCGCCGAGATCTACGCCGACGTCTTCGGGTGAAACCCCGCCTCGATCCCGCCGAAAAGCCGCTTGCCTCGCGCAACCGCTTCGCTTAGCGCTCGCCGCATGAAAGCCCGTTTCACGCCGTTATGGCTCCTGCTCCTCCTGCCCTACGTGGGCCTGCTGTGGGTGCCCTTCTACAATTTCAGCGAACCGGACCTGTTCGGGTTCCCCTTCTTCTACTGGTACCAGTTGGCGTGGGTCCCGGTCACCTCCGTCCTGATCTGGATCGTTTACCGGAGCATCCCCGATGGCGAGTAAGGGCGATCCGGTCGCGCTCGGCGTCTTCATCTTCTTCTTCGCGCTCGTCACGGTCATGGGCTTCGTCGCGGCCAAATGGAAGAAGCCGGCGACGCTGGCGTCCATCGACGAATGGGGCCTCGGTGGGCGTCAGTTCGGCACCTGGATCACCTGGTTCCTGATCGGCGGCGACTTCTACACCGCCTACACCGTGATCGCGGTTCCGGCCGTCGTCTACGGCATCGGCGCCTACGGCTTCTTCGCCCTGCCCTACACGATCATCGTGTACCCCTTCGTCTTCGCGGTGATGCCGCTCCTGTGGAAGGTCGCCAAGGACAAGAACTACGTGACCGCCGGCGACGTGGTCTACGGCCGCTACGGGTCGCGGATGCTGGAGGCGGCGGTGGCGGCGACGGGCGTGCTCGCCACCATGCCCTACATCGCGCTGCAGCTCGTCGGCATGGCGGCGGTGATCAAGGCGCTCGGGCTGACCGGCGAGGTGCCGCTCGTCATCGCCTTCGTCATCCTCGCCCTCTACACCTACTCCTCAGGGCTGCGCGCGCCCGCGCTGATCGCCTTCGTCAAGGACATCATGATCTACATCGCCGTGATCGCGGCGGTGGTGATCCTGCCGATGAAGCTCGGCGGTTACGGCGCGATCTTCACGGCCGCCGGCGAGGTCCTCGACAAGAGGGTCGCGGCATCGGGCGGCAAGCTCGCTGCCGGCCTGACCCTCAAGCCGAGCCAGGTGTTCCCCTACGCCTCGCTGGCGCTGGGCTCCGCGCTCGCCGCCTTCATGTACCCGCACACGTTGACCGGCGTCTTCGCCAGCGCCAGCGCCAACACGCTGCGCAAGAACGCCGTGCTGCTGCCGGCCTACACGCTGCTGCTCGGCCTGCTCGCCCTGCTCGGCTACATGGGGCTGGCGGCGCACCTCAACCTCCAGTCCGCCACCGACGTGGTGCCGGCCCTCTTCCAAACCCTGTTCCCGTCGTGGTTCGCCGGCTTCGCCTTCGCGGCGGTGGCGATCGGCGCGCTGGTGCCGGCCGCCGTCATGTCGATCGGCGCGGCCAACCTGTTCACCCGCAACTTCTGGAAAGCCTACGTCGACCCCGCCGTCACGCCGGCGGGCGAGGCCAAGGTCGCCAAACTCACCTCGCTCGTCGTCAAGGTCGGGGCGCTCCTCTTCATCATCTACCTGCCGACCCAGTTCGCGCTCGACCTGCAGTTGCTCGGCGGCCTGTGGATCCTGCAAACCTTCCCAGCGGTCGTGTTCGGCCTGTTCACCGGCTGGTTCAAGGCGCCGGCCCTGCTGATCGGCTGGGTGGTCGGCTTCGTGGGCGGCACGTGGGTCTTCTACCTCGACCGCATCGTCACGCCGGCCGGCACCAAGCTGCAGCCGCTGCACGCCTTCACCTTCGGCGACACCAAGGTGGCGATCTACGTCGGCGTGCTCGCGCTGGTCGCCAACATCGTCGTCGCCACGCTGGCGAACCTCGCCGTCCCGGCGCGGGCGTTGCAACCGGCGGAATGAAGCGAGCCTCACCCGACGACGACGGACGGGCGTGCGTCCGATGCGCGGGCTGGGCGGCGGGGCGATCCGGCGCTAAGCTGGGTGACGCGGCGGCACGCGCGGCTCCTCACGAGAAGGCTCGACCATGGCTCAGGACGTTTCCCAGGCGCTGCAGGCCCTGAAGGCGCACCACGCGCGGACCGCCGGGGAGACGACGCCCGCCCTGTTCGCCGCCGACCCGCAGCGATTCGCCAAGTTCCACGCGTCGATCGACGGCTTGATCCTCGACTATTCGAAACAGCGCGTCACCGCCGAGGCGATGGACCTGCTGTTCGACCTCGCCCGCACCGCGAAGCTCGACGAGCGCCGCGCCGCGCTGTTCGGCGGGGAGGCGATCAACGTCACGGAGAACCGCTGCGTCCTCCACATGGCGCTGCGCAACGTCACGCCCGGCAAGCCGATCTACGCCGACGGCCACGACGTGATGCCGGGCGTGATCGCCGTCCGCGACCGGTTGGGCGCCTTCGCCGAGGCGGTTCGCGACGGGTCGATCGCGGCGGCGAACGGCCAGCGCTTCACCGACATCGTCAACATCGGCATCGGCGGCTCCGACCTTGGGCCGGCGATGGCGGCGCGCGCGCTCGGTCCCTTCGTCGCCGAGCACTTGACCCTGCACTTCGTGTCCAACGTGGACGGCGCCGACCTCGGCGACACGCTGAAGGCGGTGCCGCTCGCCACCACCCTGTTCATCGTCTGCTCGAAGACCTTCACCACGCTGGAAACCATGACCAACGCCAACTCGGCCCGCGAGGCGGTCGCGGCGGCGCTGGGCGAGGACGCGGTCGCCGACCATTTCTGCGCGGTCTCCACACAGCTCGACCTCATCGCCAAGTTCGGCATCAAGGACGACCGCGTGTTCGGCTTCTGGGACTGGGTCGGCGGCCGCTACTCGATCTGGTCGGCCATCGGCCTGTCGGTGATGATCGGCATCGGTCGCGACGGCTTCCACCAATTCCTGGCCGGCGGCCAGGACATCGACGAGCACTTCACGTCCGCGCCGCTGGAGCGCAACCTCCCGGCGCTGATGGCGCTGGTCGAGATTTGGAACCGCGACGTGCTCGACCTCGCGACGCAGGCGATCATCCCCTACGACCAGCGGCTCGGCCGCTTCCCCGCCTACCTCCAGCAACTCGAGATGGAGTCGAACGGCAAGCACGTCCAGCTCGACGGCGAGCCGGTCCTCATGGCGACGGCGCCCATCATCTTCGGCGAGCCGGGCACCAACGGCCAGCACGCCTTCTTCCAGATGCTGCACCAGGGCACCGAGCCGGTGCCGATCGATTTCCTCATCGCCGCGATACCGACCGACGCCGACCAGCACCACCACGACCTGCTCGCCGCCAACTGCTTCGCGCAAGGTGAGGCGCTGATGCGCGGCCGCTCGCTGGAGGAGGTCAAGGCACTTTTGAAGAAGGGCGGCATGGACGAGGCGGCGGCGACCAAGCTCGCGCCGCACAAGGTGTTCGAGGGCAACCGGCCGACGTCCACCCTGCTCTACACCAGCCTCACCCCGCGTATGCTCGGGCGCCTCATCGCGCTCTACGAGCACAAGGTCTTCACGCAAGGCGTGGTTTGGAACATCGACTCCTTCGACCAGTGGGGCGTCGAACTGGGCAAGGAGCTGGCCGGGCGCCTCGTGCCGATCGTGTCCGATGCCGGCGCCTCGACGGACGCGCTCGACTCCTCCACCGCCGGCCTGATCCAGGGCATGCGGACGCTGGCGAACGCTTGAGGGCGCGCCGGCGCCCGGCGACGCCTCGACGGCTTCGACGATGACGGTGCTGGCCGCGTTCTGGCGCCGGCTCTGGTCGACGCCGGTCCTGGTCCTTGGCACCACGGCCCTGACGTTCGGCGCCAATGGTGTCGCGGCGCGTCTGGCGGTCGGCGAGGTGTCGCCGCTCGTCCTCGTTTTCCTGCGCTGGGCGATCGTGTGCGGCGCGCTGGTGTTCCTGTTCGACCGGGCGCGCTGGCGCGAACTGGGCCAGCTGGTGAGCGCCCACTGGTTCCTGCTCGGCTGGATGGGCCTGCTCGGCTACGCCGGCTTCAACGCGCTGTTCTACGTGGCGGCGTACCGGACGAGCGCGGTCAACCTGACGCTGCTGCAGAGCTCGATCCCGCCGCTCGTCCTCGTCGGGACCTTCGCGGCGTTCCGCACGCCGGTCAGCGCGTCGCAGGTCGCCGGAATGGTCATGACCTTCGCCGGCGTGCTCCTCGTCGCCGCCCACGGCGACCTGCGACGCTTGTCGGCGTTCAGGTTCAACCAGGGCGACATCCTCGTCCTGGTCGCCTGCGTGTTCTACGCCCTCTACACCGTGGGCCTGCGTATCCGGCCACCCGGCACGCCGCTCGTCTTCTTCGCCGGGGTCAGCGTCTCCGCCCTGCTCTGGGCGATCCCGATCGGCGGCGCCGAGGTCCTCGCCGGCGCCGCCTGCGGTCCCAGCTTGACGGGATGGCTGGTGACGCTCTTCATCGCCTTCGGGCCGTCATTCGCCGGCCAACTCTGTTTCATGCGCGGCGTCGACCTGATCGGGCCGGGTCGGGCCGGCTTGTTCGTCAACCTCACCCCGATCTTCGGCGCGGTCTGCGCGGTGCTGGCGCTGCACGAGGCGTTCACCCTGGCCGACGGGATCGCGTTGACGCTGGGTCTCGGCGGGATCTCGCTGGCGGAATGGCCGAAGCGCTCCCCGACCTCACGGCACCGGGTAGCCGCAGCGGCGGGCGATCCGGGCCTGCCATAGGCAGATCAGCGGCGTCACGACCAGTTCCATGCCCGGTGTGAGGATCATCGGCATGCCCGGCACCGCCACGAACAGGATGCCGACCAGTCGTATCAACCCGGCGAGCAGGACGATGAGCGTCAACAGCCGTATCCGGTCGGTCCGCCGCTCGATGGTGGGGATGGCCTCCCAATAGGCGAGCCCGACGCCGAGCAGCAGGCCCGACAGGTAGCGGACGTGGCTGTCGAGGTCGGGATCGCCGTGCGCGCCGCCCAGCATGGCGTCACCCAGCAGCGCGCCGGCGAGGCCGCCGCCCACGGGCACGAACCCGCCGACCGCGATGAGCGTCTGCAGCAGGCGCCGCTCGGTGCGGACGGTCAAGGTCACGAAGGACCCCTCCTCGGCGACACGCGCCTCAAGCCGCTCGCGCGAGGTCCATCGACAGCGTGGCGAAGGCCCAGTCGAGCCACGCGGTCAGCGCGACGACGTCGGCCGTCTCGACCGTGGCGCCGCACCACACCCGCAGGCCGGGCGGCGCGGACCGATGGCCGTCGATGTCGTGGGCCGCGCCCTCCGCGTCCAAGGTCTCGACGAGGGTTTTGACGAAGGCCGCCTGATCCGAGACGCGAGGGTCGACGATCCTGAGGCAAACGCTCGTCGGGGACCGGGTGGCGGGCTCGACGGCGAGGTAGTCGATCCAAGGGGTTCGCTCGACCCATGCCCGGAGCGCGGCGGCGTTGGCGTCCACCCGCCGGAACAAGGCCGGCAACCCGCCGATGCCCTGCGCCCAGGTCAGCGCGTCGATGTAGTCCTCGACGCACAGCAGCGACGGCGTGTTGATGGTCTCGCCTCGGAACAGCCCCTCCATGACCTTGCCGTCCTTGGTCATCCTGAACAGCTTGGGGAGCGGCCACTGCGGCTGGTGGCTTTCCAACCGGGCGACGGCGCGCGGGCCGAGGATCAGCATGCCGTGCGCGGCCTCGCCGCCCAAGACCTTCTGCCACGAGAAGGTCACGACATCGAGCTTGTCCCAGTCGAGCGGCATGGCGAAGGCGGCGGAGGTGGCGTCGCAGATCGTCAACCCGCCCCTGTCGGCGGGGATGAAGTCGGCGTTGGGCACGCGGACGCCGGACGACGTCCCATTGTAGGTGAAGACGATGTCGCGCTCGAAATCGAGGCCGGCCAAGTCCGGCAGGGCGCCGTAGGGCGCGGACAGCACGGCGACGTCGGGCAGCTTGAGGTGGTCGGTCGCGTCGCTCACCCACTCGTTGCCGAAGTTCTCCCAGCGCGTCACCGTGACGGGACGGGGTCCGAGCAGCGACCACATCGCCATCTCCACCGCGCCGGTGTCGGAGGCCGGCACGATGGCGATCCGGTGCGTGTCCGGCACCTGGAGGACGACGCGGGTGAGGTCGATCGCGCGGGCGAGCCGCGCCTTGCCCGGCGCGGAACGATGCGAGCGACCGAGCAAGGCGCCCCGCAGCGCGTCGGGCGACCAACCCGGCCGCTTCGGGCACGGGCCGGAGGAGAAGGACGGGTTGCCCGGCCGACGCTCGGGTTTGCGGGGGGACATGCTTGCTGAGGACACGGCGGATCCAGCGGCGAGGACGGGTGCGCCATCTGTGCCGGGGTGGGCCGGGGCGGTCAAGCGCCTCAGTTGTCGATCATGTAGCGGAGGCCGGCGCGGACCTCGTTGAAGGTTAGTTTGCCGCTGACACTGGGAATCGAGCCGAGGTCAAGGAAACGATAACCAATGTCGAGCTTGGTGTGATCATAAACGTCGATAGCGACACCAGCCATCAATGCGAAGGCGAAATTGTAGTAAGAGCCGCTCGATGTACGATCATAGTTTTGGTAGAACGTAGCCCCGTAAGCGGCATCGGTGAAGGACACTTTATAAGGTTGACCGTTGGCTTGAACGTAAGATGCCGAGGTCTGATAATGGCCAAAGCTCAGACCGGCGCCGGCGCCGACGTAGGGTGTCACCCTATACCACGTCCCTAAATCGACGTAGCCGTTGATTAGGACATCATAGCTTGTCAGGTGGGCTTGATAGTTACCAGTGCAGCCGCCGTTGGCGTAAGATGGTGCGCCATAAGTGACCTGACCCGTCGCGCTCGTCGTCTCGTTGGGATATGTAACAGCAGTTGGGCAGAATACGTTTCCGCTGCCGGATGTCGAAGATGCCGTCAATGGCTGGTGAAAATCAGCGGTGACGTCGCTCCTGAACCATCGATTGAACTGGTAACCAGCACCCAGCGATGCATCGTATCCGATCCGTGAACTTCCGCCCAACGTCGCGTTAGGCGCGACAGGCGGATTGAAGTCAGCCGCGGTCGGCAAGACGGACGGCGTATTGGATTGCAGCGCGGGCAGTCGTGTTACTCCAATATCACCTCGGATGTACCACCCAGTTCCGAACTCCACCTTCGTCTCCTGCAACGCCGGGATCTCGGCGTAGCCGGGGTCGAGGTCGGCGGCCCGGGCCTGCGCGAGCGGCGTGACGAGCGTGGTGACCAGCAGGGCGAGGGGAAGGATGTGCTTCGACATGGAGAAGTCCCGACAGTCGATCTTCGGGCTCACGCCCTTCGTCTGATAAGGAACTATCAATTATAAAGTTTAAGGTGAGCTTAACCACGTTCACTAATGTCGCGTTAGGGTCCGGAGACTGCCGTCGCGCGGGCGGCCGGGCCCGTCACCGCGTGTCGGGCCTTGGGAGCAGCCTCCCGTCCTCGGGACGGTCGTCCGACCCCTCGCCTTCGGCCATCGCCTTGGATCGCTCCGCCAGGAACGTGCCCAACAGCGAGTCGAGCAGGGAGCCACCCGGTTGGGCTCCGATGACGGTCGTCGGCACGAGGTTCGACGTCGCGCCGGTGATCGCCTCGGCCATCTTGTTCAAGCGGAGCTGCTCGATCAGGTTGCCCGGGCCCCCCAGGGCTTCGGCCTCGACCTTGGAGGCATGCGCCTGGGCGTCACCCTTGGCCTTGATGGCGAAGGCGTCGGCGTCCGCCCTGGACTTCAGCGCTTCGGCGGCGGCCTTGCCCGTCACCGTGGTCGCGTGGGCTTCGGCATCCGCCGTGACCCGGATGCCCTCGGCCGCCTTCGCCCGTTGCGCCGACTCGGCCGCGCCCTTGTTCTCGGCCACGGTGATCGCGATCTTCGAGGCGGTGAGCGCGGCCTGCTGGTCGGCGGCGGCCTTCTTCTCGTTGAGGGTCCTCTGCTCGTCCGCGGCCAAGCCCTGCGCCTTCAACGTTTCAAGCTGCTGTTTCGCGTTTTGACGCTGCCGAAGCTGTTCGAGCAGCCGTTCAACGGCGTCGGACCCCTGCTTGTCCTTGGGTGTACCGATCAGCACCTCCTCGATGTCGATCTTGTGCTGGGAAAGACGCGATCGCATTTCCTCCAGCGCCGCCTTGCCGAGCTCGGCGCGCGTGTTGATCAAGCCCAGCAAGTCCCTGCCCTGCGCCGCATCCCGGAAGTAGCTCGAGACCAGCGGGTCGATGGTCTGGTTGACGAGGCGCGACACCTGGCTGAACCTTTGGATCACGTGCGGCGCGTTGCCCGGCGAGATGTGCGCGACCACGGAGATCGGCAGGAGGACCTCGAAGGCGTCCCGCGTGATCACCTCGATCTCGCGCAACTCGTCGTCGTAGCTGACCCGATTGGCCTCGGCCCGCGCGTCGTTCAAGCGGCTGACGACGCCCTTCTCCCAGCGGAGCTGGAAGTTGGTCGTGGGCACGATGGTGACCTCGCCCGAGTAAGGGTTGATCGCGTACTTGCCGGGCTCCAGCGGCGTCTTCCAAATGCCGCGCTGCGTGCGCTCCACGGTCCTGCCGCGGCCGCCGTCGGCGATCAGCGCTTCCGGTACTTCGGGCCCGACGTAGGAGTTGAACACGCCGACCGTGCCGATGCCGATCTTCGTCTTCTTCTCCACCTCGACGGTCGCGAACAAGCGGTTGATGAAATAGGTGCCTTCGACGAGGACCTGCTCCTGGCGGCCACGGCGTCCCCCGGCGGCGAGGAACTTCGCGATGTCCTGGAACGAGTTGTGAAACGTCGCGGGCTTGTCCACGTCGGCCCCGACGGTGCCCGCGATGATCTCGCCGTGCGTGAGGGAGGGACCGTCCTGCACGGTGATGATACCGATGTTGTCGTTGGTGATGACGATCGGGTCGAAGCCGTTGCGCTGTGTGAGGAGATCCTGGAGCGCTTGATCTTCCGACGATCCGCCGCCTTCGACGTTGAGGATGGCGCCCTCGGTCACGACGCAGAACAACGCGGTGTTGATCGCGTAGGTGCCGGAGCGGAGGATCAGCCTCTGCGGGCCGCGCTGGCCGCCATGTTCGAGGAACCCGCGGGCATCCTGGATGTCGATCCCGGCCGGCCATTGGGCGAGCGCCTGACCTTCGGCGAGCGCCGCGCCCACGCGCGCGATCGCGTAGGCCATGCCATCGATGCGGATCAGGTCGCGCTTGTGGATGCGGTATTGGAACGGCATCAGCATGTGCCAGCCGCCGCGCAGGACCTCGGGCACGTAGCCGGCGTTGTTGCGAAGGGCGACCAACCCGAATTGCTCGGGCGAGGGCTTGAACGCCCATTTGCGTTCCAGGATGCCGTATTGGGTGACCGGAATGTAGGTGAGTGACCCCGCGATCAACCTGAGGGCGACGACCAGGAGGAGAACGCCGAGGATCGCGAAGGCGATCACGCCCAGGTTGGGACCGACGAGATAGGACTGCATGGGGATGTCCTCGCGCCGTCATAACGGCTCAGCTTCTAAACCATGGCCGAGCGGTTGGATTCAAGGTGACGGGCCCGCACGAGCGGCGGCGCGGCGGGAAGCGCTGGTGTGTTGGCCGAGCCCGGCCAAAGGGCCGATCCCCCGCCCGGCGTCGCCTGGCCTTCCCGCGTCGACTGGTCGGGCGTCCGCCGCTAATGCTCGAACACCAGCTCCATCCGGTCGGCGTGGAAACGGGTGCGCAGCACCTGGATGGGGCGGTCCGCGTCGTCGACGTTCACACCACGGGCGACCAGGACGAGCCCATCTGGATGTGCCGCGAGGTGCTCGGCGTCGGCGGGCGTCAGGCGCTCGGCGGTGAGGCGCGTTTCCCGGCGGCGATAGTCGGCGACGCCGGCGCGGCGCAGCGCTTCGGTGATCGTGCCGCTCTCGGCGTAGTCCTGGACGATGTTGGGGAAGCGCCCCGCCGGCAGCCAGGAGGTCGCCACCGAGAGCGGCACCCCGTCGGCGACGCGCAGCGTTTCGAGCTGGTGCAGGGGCGTGCCGGGCGGGCACGCCAGCAACGCCGCCGTGGCCGCGTCGCAGCGCACCCGGTCCGCCCGGATCAGCCGCCCGCCGGGGGTGCGGGCCTGCGCCAGGACGTTCTCGGAGAAGCGCGTGCGTGGCCCCATCGCGTAGGCGAGGCGCGCACCCGGCTCGGTGACGAAGGTTCCCCGCCCTCGCTCCGGCCGCAGCAGGCCGTCGGCGGCAAGCGAACCGATGGCGCGCCGCACCGTGTGCCGGTTGACGCCGTAACGCGCCGCCAAGTCGCCCTCGGCGGGGAGCCGGTCCGCCATGGACCCGTCGCCGATCGCGGCGCGGAGCTGGTCCGCCACCTGCCGCCACCGCGTGATCCCCTCGCTCGCACCATCCACCGCCGCTCGTCCCCACGCGCACCGTCATCGGACGGTCACCATGACCATCGTATCAGGATCCTAGCGAAATGTAGTTGTCTAGATGAATAGACATGTGTAGGGATGTCGCCATGACACGGGACGAACCCACGATCGAAGGCCGCCAGCGCGCGATGGGCGCGCTCGCCTGCATGCCGGTCGCCCTGCTCACCGAGCGCTACGCCGCGATCGCCGAGATCGCGCCGGCCGCCGCGCCGGTTCGCGGGCCGGAGGTCGGGCTGGTCATGCTGCGGGGACGGGCCGGGGGCGGCGGGGCGGCCTTCAACCTGGGCGAGGCCAGCGTGGTGCGGGCGACGGTGACGCTGGCGTCCGGCGAGGTCGGCCACGCGGTGATCCTCGGGCGCGAGCCGGAGCGGGCGCGCATCGTCGCCCACCTCGACGCGCTCTGGCAGCGGCCGGACTGGCGCCCCCGCGTCGAGGCGGACTTCGTGACGCCGTCCCTCGAAGCCGAGGCGGCCGCCGCCACGCGGCTCGCGGAGGAAACCGAGGCGACCCGCGTCGACTTCTTCACCCTTGTGCGCGGGGAGGACCGATGACGCCCGACGCAGTCCAAGGCGGCCTCGCCGATCCGGTGTTCAGCGCGCAGGCGGTGTTCCGAACGGCGATGGACGCCTTCGCCGCGCCCGGCACGATCGCCGACTTCGGACCGGTCGTCTGCGCCCCGGCGCCGCTGGTGCCGGCGGCGGCGGCGCTGATGGCGACCTTGGCCGACGCCGACACGCCGATCTGGATGGCCGACGCGGCCGGCGGACACACGGCGGCGGCGCGCTGGCTGCGCTTCCAGACCGGCGCGCCGCTCGCCGCCGACCCGGCGGACGCCACCTTCGCGCTGCTCGGGGAGGGCGAGGGCGGCTTCGAGCGGTTCGCGCTCGGGACGCCGGACTATCCCGATCGCTCGGTGACGCTGCTGCTGCCGGTGCGCGCGCTGGGGGGCGGCGCGCCGCTGCGCCTCACCGGCCCCGGCATCGAGACGGACCGGGTGATCGCGCCGGTCGGCCTGCCCGCCGGCTTCCTCGACGTCATGGCGGCCAACCGCGCGCGGTTCCCCCTGGGTTTCGACCTCGTCCTCGTCCACGGCACGGCGGCGCTCGCCCTGCCGCGCACCACCCAGATCCGGGAGGGCTGAATGTACGTCGCCGTGAAGGGGGGCGAACAGGCGATCGCCAACGCCCACGGGCTGCTCGCCGACCGCCGTCGCGGCGACCGGGACGTGCCCGCGCTCACCCTCGACCAGATCACCGGGCAGCTGGCGCTCGCCGTCGACCGGGTGATGGCGGAGGGCTCGCTCTACGATCCCGAGTTGGCAGCGATGGCGGTGCGCCAAGCGCGCGGCGACCTGATCGAGGCGATCTTCCTGCTGCGCGCCTACCGCACCACCCTGCCCCGCTTCGGCGCGACGCGGCCGGTCGACACGGCGCGGATGCGGGTCGAGCGCCGCGTGTCGGCCACCTACAAGGACCTGCCCGGCGGCCAGCTGCTCGGGCCGACCTTCGACTACACCCACCGGCTGCTCGATCCCGCCATGGCCGGCGACGAACCGGTCGACGCACCGATGCGCCGCGCGGTGGAGGGCGAGGGTGTTTGCCCGCGCGTGATCGACATCCTCGACCGTGAAGGGCTGATCGAGGGCGACGGCGCACCGGGCGGCGAGCCGGGCGACCTCACGCGCGACACGGTTTCCCATCCCACCGGGCGCGACATCCGCCTGCAGGCCCTGGCGCGGGCCGACGAGGGGTTCACGCTGGCGCTGGGCTACTCCACCCAGCGCGGCTTCGGGCGCGTCCACCCTTTCGTGGGCGAGGTCAGGATCGGCCTCGTCGACGTGGAGGTGGAGATCCCCGACCTCGGCTTCGCGGTGCGCGTCGGCGCGGTCCGGCTCACCGAGTGCCAGATGGTGGCGCAGTTCACCGGGAGCGCGGACGAGCCGGCGCGCTTCACGCGGGGCTACGGCCTGGTGTTCGGCCAGTCCGAGCGCAAGGCGATGGCGATGAGCCTCGTCGATCGCGCGTTGCGGGCGGACGAGTTCGGCGAGGAGCGGCGCGCCCCGGCGCAGGACGAGGAGTTCGTGCTGTCCCATTGCGACAACGTCCAGGCGACCGGCTTCGTCGAGCACCTGAAGCTGCCGCACTACGTCGACTTCCAGGCCGAGCTCGACCTCGTGCGACGGCTGCGCGCCGAGCAGGCCGCGTCCGGCCACGCGCCGGAGGACAGCGAATGAGCGCGCTGCCCGCCACCAACTTCGCCTACCTCGACGAGGGCACCAAGCGGATGATCCGCCGCGCGATCCTCAAGGGCATCGCGATCCCCGGCTACCAGGTGCCCTTCGCGTCGCGCGAGATGCCGATGCCCTACGGCTGGGGCACCGGCGGCGTGCAGGTCACCGCCGCGATCCTGGGACCGCGCGACGTGCTCAAGGTCATCGACCAGGGCGCCGACGACACCACCAACGCCGTGTCGATCCGCGCCTTCTTCCAGCGCACCGCCGGGGTCGCCACCACGACCGAGACGGCGCGAGCGACGATCATCCAAACCCGCCACCGCGTCCCCGAAACGCCGCTGGTGGCCGGGCAAACCCTCGTCTACCAGGTGCCAATCCCCGAGCCGCTGCGCTTCCTCGAGCCGCGCGAAACGGAAACGCGCCGCATGCACGCGCTCGCCGAGTACGGGCTGATGCACGTGAAGCTCTACGAGGACATCGCCCGCCACGGCCACATCGCGACCGCCTACGCCTATCCCGTGGCGGTGGCCGGGCGCTACGTCATGGACCCGTCGCCGATCCCGAAGTTCGACAATCCCAAGATGCACCGCTCGCCGGCCCTGCAATTGTTCGGAGCCGGTCGCGAGAAGCGGATCTACGCGCTGCCGCCCTTCACCGACGTCCACTCCCTGGACTTCGAGGATCACCCGTTCGCGGTGCAGCGCTTCCGCGATCCCTGCGCCCTGTGCGGGGCGCGCGACGTCTACCTCGACGAGATCGTCACCGACGACCGGGGCGGGCGGATGTTCGTGTGCTCCGACACCGATCACTGTCAGGGTCGGCGGGCCGACGGCCATCGCGGGGGAGGATCACGATGAGCGACGACCCGCTCCTGTGCGTGCGCGACCTGGAGCGCCGCTACGGCGCGCGCGTGGGCTGCACGGCCGTGTCCTTCGACCTTTGGCCGGGCGAGGTGCTGGCGGTGGTCGGCGAGTCCGGCTCGGGCAAGACCACGCTGCTCCAATGCGTCGCCGGGCGCCTCACCCCCTCCGCCGGCCGGGTGTCCTACCGGATGCGCGACGGCGTGCTGCGCGACCTGGCCCTCCTGGGCGAGGCGGAGCGGCGCCTGCTGATGCGCACCGACTGGGGCTTCGTCCACCAGGATCCGGCGGCCGGGCTGCGCATGCGGGTGTCGGCCGGCGCCAACGTCGGCGAACGGTTGATGGCGGTCGGCGAGCGGCACTACGGCCGCCTGCGCGCCAGCGCGACCGACTGGCTCGGCCACGTCGAGATCCCGGCCGAGCGCATCGACGACGCGCCGCTCGCCTTCTCCGGCGGCATGCGCCAGCGCCTGCAGATCGCCCGCAACCTCGTCACCCACCCGCGCCTCGTGCTGATGGACGAGCCGACCGGCGGCCTCGACGTGTCGGTGCAGGCGCGCATGCTCGACCTGCTACGCCGCCTCGTGGCGGACATGAGCCTCGCCGCCGTGATCGTCACCCACGACCTCGCGGTGGCGCGGTTGCTGTCGCAGCGCATCCTCGTCATGAAGGGGGGTCGGGTGATCGAGGACGGATTGACCGACCGCGTCCTCGACGACCCCCGCCACCCCTACACCCAGCTCCTCGTCGCCTCGGTCCCGGAGTCCTGACGATGCCGTCCGAGAATTCGCCGCCCGACACCTCGCCACCCCTGCTCGATGTCCGCGCCGTCGCCAAGTCCTTCCGCATGCACCTGCGCGGCGGCGTCGACCTGCCGGTGGTGCGCGGCGTGTCCTTCACGGTGCGGGCCGGGGAATGCGTCGTGCTCGGCGGCCCGTCCGGCGCGGGCAAGTCGTCGATCCTGCGCATGGTGTACGGCAATTACGGCATCGACGCCGGCTCGATCATCCTGCGCGACCCGGCGACCGGCCGCCTCCACGACCTCGGCTCGGGCGGCCCGCGCCTCGTGCTCGCCCTGCGGCGGACGGTGGTCGCCACCGTCGGCCAGTTCCTGCGCGCCGTGCCGCGCGTGCCGGCGCTCGACGTCGTCGCCGAACCTTTGCGCGCACAGGGCGTCGCGCCCGAGGAGGCGCGCGAACGGGCGGCGGCGATGCTCGCCCGCCTCAACCTGCCGCGCGCGCTGCACGCCCTGCCGCCGGCGACCTTCTCCGGCGGCGAGAAGCAGCGCGTCAACATCGCGCGCGGCTTCATCACCGACCATCCCGTCCTGCTGCTCGACGAGCCGACGGCCTCGCTCGACGCGGACAATTGCGACGTCGTGGTCGCGATGGTCGGCGAGAAGCTGCGCGCCGGCACCGCGATCCTCGGCATCTTCCACGACGCGGACGTGCGCGAGCGCGTGGCGACCCGCGTCCTCGACGTCGCCGCCTTCTCCGCGCGGGAGGCGGCGTGATGGCGCGCCTGTCGGCCCACGCGCCGCTGATCGACCCGACGGCGGACGTGCAGGACTCGACGCTCGGGCGCTACACGGAGGTCGGCCCCCGCTCCCGCGTGTCGGAGACGGTCTTGGGCGACTACTCCTACCTCATGGCGGATTGCTCGATCTGGCACGCCACGGTCGGCAAGTTCGTCAACGTCGCCGCTAGCGTACGCCTCAACGCCACCAACCACCCGACCGAACGCGCGAGCCTGCACCACTTCACCTACCGCCCTGGGTACTACTTCGACGGGGTCGAGGGGGAGGAGGCGGACTTCTTCGCGGAGCGGCGGCGGCGGCCCGTCACGATCGGCCACGACGTGTGGATCGGCCACGGCGCCACCGTGCTGCCGGGCGTCACCGTCGGCAACGGCGCGGTGATCGGCGCCGGGGCGGTCGTGTCGCGCGACGTCGCTCCCTACACGATCCACGGCGGCGTGCCGGCGCGCCTCATCCGCGAGCGCTTCCCGCGCGACTTGGCCGAGCGGATGGATCGCCTCGCCTGGTGGGACTGGTCGCACGAATCCCTGTTCGCCGCCCTCGCCGACTTCCGGGCGCTGGACGCGGCAACCTTCGTCGCGCGCTACGCCGACGGGCCGCCACCGGGGACGACTTGATGCGCTTGGCGGTCTTCTACACGCCGGCGCCTGGCGACGCGCTCGCCCGCCTCGCCGCCGATTGGCTCGGCCGCGACGCCTTCGCGGGGCACGCCCGGCCGGCCGATCCGGCGCGCGATCCCATCGTGGCGGAGCCGGCCCGCTACGGTTTCCACGCCACGCTCAAGGCGCCGTTCCGGCTCGCGGTTGGCGCGGAGGTCGACGCCGTGGCGGGACGGCTCGAAACCTTCTGCGCGGAGCGCGCCGGGCCGACGATCCGTCGCCTGGCGCTCGCCCAACTCGGTTCCTTCTTCGCGCTCGTCCCCGCCGATCCCGAACCCGGGCTCGCGAGTTTGGAAGCCGACGTGCTGCGCACCTTCGAGCCGTTCCGCGCCCCTTTGGACGCGGCGGCCATCGCCAGGCGGCGGCCGGACCGTCTCACCTCCCGCCAGCTGGAGCACCTGCACCGCTGGGGCTACCCCTTCGTGCTCGACGCGTTCCGCTTCCACATGACCCTGACGGGTCCGCTGGGCGAGGGCGCGGAGTCGGTGCGCCGGGACCTCGAAGCCCATTTCACCGAGGCGCTCGACCGGCCGCTCGCCCTCGACGGGCTCGCCCTCTTCGTCGAGCCGGAGCCCGGCGCGCCCTTCCACGTCCACGCGTACCATCCCTTCGCGTCGTCCCCGACCCTCCAGCCCGCCCCGGTGCCATGATCGAGCAGGTTTTCCGCAACGCCGCGATCGTCCTCCCCGACGAAATCGTCCACGGCAGCCTCAGGCTGCGCGACGGGATCATCGCCGACCTCGCGCCGGGCCCCTCCGCGCTCGGCGAGGATTGCGGCGGCGACACCCTGATCCCCGGCCTGGTGGAGCTGCACACCGACCACATCGAGGGCCATTACCTGCCCCGCCCCAAGGTGCGCTGGAACATCATGGCGGCGATCCAGGCCCACGACGCGCAGATCGCGACGTCGGGCATCACCACCGTGTTCGACGCGCTGCGGGTCGGCATGGACGAGGACGCGCTGCTGGGCTCCGACGACATGCGCGCCATGGCGGCGGCCATCGCGGCGGCGAGCGACGGCGGACGGTTGCGGGCGGAGCATTACATCCACCTGCGCTGCGAGGTGTCCGCCCCCGACGTGCTGCCGAGCTTCGCCGCGATCGCCGGCCACCCGCTGATCCGCCTGGCCTCGTTAATGGACCATTCGCCCGGGCAGCGGCAGTTCGTCGACCTGGCCACCTACACCTCCTACTACAAGCGCCGGCTGAACCTGTCGAACGAGGCCTTCGCGCTGTTCTGCGAGCGCCGCATCGCCGAATCCGCGGCGAATTCCGGGCCCAACCGGCGCGGCATCGCCGCCCTGTGCCGCGCCGCCGGCATCGCGCTCGCCTCGCACGACGACGCCACCGCCGCCCACGTCGACGAGGCGGTCGGCCTCGGCATCACCCTGGCCGAGTTCCCCACCACGCTGGAGGCCGCGCGCGCGGCGCACCGGGCGGGGCTGCGGGTGCTGATGGGCGCGCCCAACATCGTGCGCGGCGGCTCGCATTCCGGCAACGTGTCGGCCGGCGACCTGCTGGCGGACGGCCTGCTCGACATCCTGTCGTCGGACTACGTGCCCTTCAGCCTGATCCAGGCCGCCTTCGCCCTCGCGGACGCCGGGACGATCCCGCTGCCGGCCGCGATCCGCCTCGTGGCGACGAACCCGGCCGCCGCCGCCCGACTCGACGACCGGGGCGCCATCGCCGTGGGGCTGCGGGCGGACGTCGTGCGGGTCCGCACCGCCACCGATCTGCCGCCGGTGGTCGCCGGCGTGTGGCGGGAGGGCCGCCGTGTCGCCTGACCGGCCTGCCGGGGGAAAGCCTGCGGGCACCTTCGTGGCGGTGGTGGGACCGAGCGGGGCCGGCAAGGACACGCTGATGGCGCGCGCGGCCCGCCACGCCGGCCTCTCGCGCCACGTGCGCTTCGTGCGCCGGGTGGTGACGCGAAACGCGCTGCCCGGCTCCGAGGACCACGACAGCCTCGACGAGGCGGCCTTCTCGCGCGCGCAGGCGGCCGGCGCCTTCTGCGTCAGCTGGTCGGCGCACGGGCTGCGCTACGCCCTGCCCCTCTCGGTCAAGGGCGAGGTCCGAGCGGGTCGCACGATGGTGGCGAACCTGTCGCGCGGCGCGTTGGCCGACGCGGCGTCGGTGTTCGGGACGCTGCGGGTCGTCGAGGTGACGGCCGCCCCCGACATCCTGCTACGCCGGATCGTCGCGCGCGGGCGGGAGGACGCGGCGGAAGCGCGGGATCGCTTGGCGCGGCAGGCGGTGCTGACGCTGCCGCCGGGCGCCGCCGGGCACCTGCGCATCGACAATTCCGGCGGCGTCGAGGTGGCGACGGAGGTGTTCGTCCGGCATCTCAATGGGTTGAACGGAGCGTCCTGAGTCGGGCACCGGATCGACCCGCGCCGGTCGGCCGCGAGCACGTCGCCGGCTGGCATCCATGGTGCATGAACGCGGCGGTGGTCGCACGGGTCCGCGACCCAACGGGAGATGACGCCTGAAACTCTTCATCGCGACGCTCGGCACCGAGACCAACACCTTCTCCCCCATCCCGACCGGGTGGGAGGCGTTCCGCGAGTGCATGTACCACCGCGCCGACGGGTCGGGCGCGGCGACCTTCTTCTTCGCCCGGCCGATGGCGGTCTGGCGGCGCGAGGCCGAGCGGCGCGGCTACGCCGTCGTCGAGAGCCTGTCGACCTTCGCGCAGCCGGCCGGGCCCACGACGCTTCACGTTTGGGAAGAACTGCGCGACACCGTGCTCGACGATCTCGCCGCCGCCGGACCGGTGGACATGGTGCTGCTGCACCTGCACGGCGCCATGGTGGCGGAGGGCACCGACGACTGCGAGGGCGACCTGCTCGCCCGCGTCCGCGCGCGGGTGGGCCCAAGCGCGATCATCGGCACCGAGCTCGACCTGCATTGCCACCTGAGCGAGGCGATCGTGGCGGCCTCCACCGCCGTCGTCCTCTACAAGGAGTACCCGCACATCGACGTGGCGCAGCGCGCGCTCGACCTGTTCACCCTGTGCGACGACGCCTTGCACGGGCGAACGGTGCCGGTGATGGCGCTGCGCGACTGCCGCATGCTCGGCGTGTGGCGCACCACCACCGAACCAAGCCGGGGCATCGTGGACCGCATGGCCGCGCGCGAGGGCCGCGACGGCATCCTGTCGATGAGCTTCTGCCACGGCTTCCCCTGGGCGGACGTGCCGGACGTCGGCGCCAAGGTGCTGGCGATCGCCGACGGCGACCCAGCCCTGGCGGAGCGGGCCGCCGCCGCCGTGGCCGACGAGATCTGGGCGCTGCGCGACGCCGCAGAGGTCGCCAAACTGACGATCGCCGATGCGGTCGCCACCGCCGCCGCGCCGCCGCCCGGCCTCACCGTGCTGGCCGACGTGTCGGACAACGCCGGCGCCGGTGCGGCGAGCGACTCCACCTTCATCCTCGCGGCGCTGCTCGCCGCCGGCGTGGGGCGCGTGCTGTTCGGCTGCCTGTGGGACCCCGCCGTCGTGCGGCTCTGCGCGGAGGCCGGCGAGGGCGCGACGCTCCCACTCCGGCTCGGCGGCAAGACCGGGCCGGGGTCCGGCGACCCGCTCGACGTGGTGGCGCGCGTGCTCCGCCTCGTGCGGAACGCCAGCGAGAGCTTCGCCGGTGGGCGCCAGCCGATGGGCGACGCGGTGCTGCTGGACATCGACGGGCTTCACGTGGTCGCGATGAGCGTCCGCACCCAGACCAAGCACCCGGACGCCTTCGAGCAGTTCGGCATCGTGCTGCGCGACTATTCCACCGTGTTCGTCAAGTCCGCCCAGCACTTCGCCGCCGGCTTCGCGCCGGCGTGCGACCGCATCCTCTACGTGGCGGCGCCCGGCACCGCCGCGCCGGACTTCGTCCACCTCGCCCTGCCCCGGGCCGGGCGGCCGCTGTGGCCCCAGGTCGCCGACCCTTTCGCGAAGGATGTCGCCGCCCCCCTCGCGAACCGCTGAGATCACCATGACCGACCTTTGGCGCCTTCCGGCGAGCGACCTCGCCGCCCTCATCCGCGATCGGACCGTGTCGGCGCGCGAGGCCGCGGAGGCCGCCCTCGCGCGGTTGGACGCCGTCAACCCGGCGATCAACGCCGTGGTCGACCACCGCCCCGAAGCCGTCCTGGCGGCGGCCGACGCGGTCGATGCCGCCCTGGCGCGCGGCGAGGCGCCCGGCCCGCTCGCCGGCGTGCCGGTCACCGTGAAGGTCAACGTCGACCAGGAGGGCTACGCCACCACCAACGGCGTGACGCTCCAGCGCGACCTCGTCGCGGCGACCAACTCGCCGGTCGTCGACAACTTGACGCGCGCCGGCGCGGTGATCCTGGGCCGCACCAACACGCCGGCCTTCTCGCTGCGCTGGTTCACCGACAACAAACCGCACGGCGCCACCCGCAACCCGCGCGACCCTACCCGCACGCCGGGGGGCTCGTCGGGCGGGGCGGCGGCGGCGGTCGCGGCCGGCATCGGGCACATCGCCCACGGCACCGACATCGCCGGCTCGATCCGCTACCCCGCCTACGCCTGCGGCGTGCACGGGCTCCGGCCGACGATCGGCCGGGTGCCGGCCTACAACGCGTCCGCGCCGGAGCGCTTCATCAGCGGGCAGATCACCGCCGTCTCGGGCCCGCTCGCCCGCACGGTCGCCGACCTGCGCCTCGGCCTGCACGCCCTGGCCCAGCCCGACGCGCGCGACCCCTGGTGGGTGCCGGCGCCGCTGGACGGGCCGCCGGTGCCGCTGCGGGCGGCGTTCTGCGTGAGTCCCGATGGCCTCGCCACCGTGCCGGAGGTGGAGGCGGCCGTGCGCGACGCCGCGCGGCGGCTCCAGGCCGCCGGTTGGAGCGTGGACGAGATCGACACGACGCCTCCGCTGCGCGAGGCGGCCGCGCTGCAAACACGGTTCTGGCTGAGCGAAGGCTTCCCCGCCTTGCTCGCCGCCGCCGAGCGCGAAGGCGACCCCGGCGCGCTGAGCCTGCTCCATAACCATTGTCCCGCCGTGGAGCGGGAAACGCCCGACGCCCTGTCGAGCCTGCTGGTGCGCCGCGCCACCCTCGTGCGGCTGTGGCAGCTATTCTTCCAGGACTACGCGGTGCTGCTGACGCCGGTCTCGGCCGAGCTGCCCTTCCCCGACGGGCTCGACCGGGAAAGCGAGGCGTCGTTCCAGCGGGTCTGGGAGGCCCAGATGCCGCAAGTCGCGCTACCGTTCCTCGGCCTGCCAGGCCTCACCGTCTCGACCGGCCTGATCTCTTCCGGCTTGGTCGGCACGGTGCCAGTCGGCGTGCAGATCGTCGCCGGCCGCTACCGCGAAGACCTGTGCCTCCTGGCCGGCGAGGCGGTGGAGGTCGGCGGCGTGCCGCCCGCGCCGGTCGATCCCGCG
>CAXSDP010000026.1:0-20750 GCA_964235705.1 uncultured Beijerinckiaceae bacterium
CGGTCGCTGAGGTAGGGGCCGAAGCGCCGCCACGGCGTCCCGCCATCGGCCTCCGCGAGGCGTCGACCTTCGGCCGTCGCGGCGACGGCGCGGTGGGGGACGTTGGGCCGCTCGATCTTCAAGCAATCACCGGGGCGGCTTCGGGCGCGGACGTGGCCATGCCGCGTCCCGCGACCGGGGGGAGGGATGGTTAGCCGTTACCGGCGGCGAGCGCGGCCTTGGCCTCGGCGAAGCCCGGCCTCGTCCCATCGCCTTCGCGTGACAAAGCCATGAGCTTCCCCCACCAGCCGCGCGCGCCCGCCTTGTCGCCGGCCGCCTCCGCCGCCTTCGCCGCGCCGAGGAAGGAGCGGTAGCGGTTGGGCGCCAGCGCCAGCGACGCCTCGTAGGCGGCGAGCGCCTCGCGCGGGTGGCCGAGCGCGAGCTCCATGTCGCCGAGGGACTCGCGCATCGGCAGGATCTTGTTCTCGAGGTAGATGTGCTTCTCGTGGCCGTCGTCGCGGGCCGCCGCCCGCCCCATCAGGGCGAGCGCGTCGGCGTCGTGGCCCTGCGCCTTGAGCAGCCAGGCCCGCGCGGCGTCGGCGTAGATGTCGACGAACACGCCCCAATACTCGCTGGTCGCGGCGACGACCGGCGCCCGCGTGGCGCGCAGGGCCGTGATCTCGTCGGCGGCCCCGGTGGTGTCGCCGGCGCGGGCGGCGCCGTAGGCCCGGGCGAAACGCGCCAGGGCGGCGTCGAACGGGTCATGGGCCGGCACGGGCACGCGCTCCGCGTCACGCCAGTCGCCCCGCTCCAGGGCGTAGCGCGCGGCGATCACGGTGGGCGCGCCGTCGTCCGTCTTGGCGGCGGCGGCGAGGTCGGCGGCGACGTGCCGGTCCTCGCCGAGTTGCAGCCGGGCGTAGTCGATGAAGTCGAAGGCGTGGGCGTAGACGATGTCGCCCTTGACCGGGTCGTGGTGCGAGGACGGGTCGGCGAGGAGGTTCGAGCGACGGTTGGCGGCGATCGACTTGTCCCATTCCCCCAACATGCTCCAGATGTGGGAGGGCATGTGCTGGGCGTGGGGCGAACCGGTCGCCAGCGTCGGGTACACCTGCGCGGCGCGCACGGCGAGCGGCGCCAGCGCGGCGTAGTCGTAGGCGTGGATCAGGTAGTGCGGCGCGCCGGGGTTCTCGGGATGGGCGGCCATCACCGCTTGGAGGATCGCGCCGGCGCGCTTCTGCCTCCCGTAGGTCTTGTCCTCGAGGTCGACGCCCTCGATGATCGCGAGCCCGTCGAGGGCGGCGACGTCGGGGTCGTCGGGATTGGCGGCGCGCAGGGCGTCCATCCTCTCGGCGTAGGCGCGGGCGCGGGCGATCTGGTCCGCGTAGGGGCGGTAGTACGTGTCCATGGCCTCGATCAGGCCACGCTCGCGGGGCGTCACCGCCTTGATGGCCAGCGCGTGGTCGATCAGCGCGCGGCCGCGCGCCAGCGAGGCGTCGTCGAGGAGGCCGCCGAGCGGGTTGCCCCGCGCGCTCATCGCCGCGCCCCACCAGGCGACCGCGCAGCCGGGGTCGCGGTGCGCGATGCGCACCCATGTGTCCGTGTCGGACTCGAAGGAATGCAGCTTGGCGACCTGGTCCTGGAGCATCGGCTGCACGCCGGCGGCGCAGCTGTTGGCGAAATGGACCACGCCGTAACCGGCGGGACCGCTCACCCCCGACGCGCCGGCGGACGGCATCGAGCAGCCGGGCGCCATCGCCGCGACGGCCGCCGGCGACGCGGCGCAGACCGCGACGGAAAGGCCGATGATCGCTCGCGCCAGCGAAATGGATCGGACGGATCGAAGGACGGCTCGCATCAGGCATCTCCGGGACCGGGCCGCGGCGGTCGAACCTAGCGTGGGGCGAGCATCCCCGTCCAGCACCGCGCCGATCCCACAGCGCCGGTCGCGTCCGCCCTGGCACAGGCGCTGCTCCTTCGATCCCGACCACACATTCTCGATGGAGAAGGGTGTCGTTTCGATCCGTTCCCTTGGCGCAACGCGGGACGGCGGGTCGGGCGATCCCTTCGGGGAACCAAGATGAAACATCCGGCCTCGCGAGACCTTTACGCCTACTGGAACGGCCTGCGCGGCGAACGGAGCGCGCCGCGACGCAGCGAGATCGATCCCGCCGCGATCCGCACAGTCCTCGCCGACACGTTCATGCTCGATGTCGACGAGGAGGGTCGCTACCCGTTCCGCCTCGCCGGCACGCGGGTCAACGCCCTGCTGGGCGCGGAGCAGAAGGACCGCTCCTTCCTCGACATCTGGCAGCCGGCGGAACGGCTCAACATCGCCGCCGTGCTGCTCACCGTCACCGACGGGGGCTGCGCGGTGGTGGCCGGCGGAGCAACCGCGCCGCGCGGGCGGGACGGACGGGCGCCGCAGGGCCGCGACGAGTGCGCCGTCGAACTGCTGCTGCTGCCGCTGCGCCATCACGGCAAGACCCATTCCCGCGTGCTCGGCTCCATCAAGGCGGCCACGCCGCCGGCTTGGCTCGGCCACCTCCCGGCCGGACCGCTGACGCTGCGCTCGCTCCGCGTCCTCGACGGAACGTGCGACGCGGGCCCGACGAGCGCGATCGGGCGGGCGGGGGACGACCGGGACCTGGCCGGTGACGACATGGCCATGCCGGCCGGCGTGGCCGGGACCCTCGACCGGTCGCGTCCCTACCTCCGGCTGATCCACGGCGGACTCTGAACATGGGGCGTCCGACCGGAAGGCGCGCGGCGGTTCTCGGAGGAACCCGATGCCCTAGGACGTCCTTCAAGCCTCAAAGGTCTTCGAGGTCGAAGTCCAGGATGGCCATCTGCAGGGTGTAGCTCTTGCCCTTGGGATCGTCGGCCGAGATCACCCCGAGGAAGTCGTCGCCGGCGTTGAGTTCGACCGAATCGTTCTTCTTCGCGCGCGGGACGATCCTCAGCTTCTCGTTGGCGAACAGCTTGCGCAGGTACTCCTGCAGCACCGGCCGCTCGACGGGGACCTTCATGTCGAAGGCGAAGGAGCGGTCGCCGTCCTCGTCGTCGACGAGGATGGTGCCGATGATGGCCTGGCCGAGGTGGACCTCGGCGTTGTCGGGGTCCTTCCGGGCGGGGGTGACCCTGATGTCCTCGTTGCCGAAGGACCGGCGCAGGAATCCCTGCAGCTTGTGCATCTCGGTCTTTTCCAACGCGTGTTCTCCAAGGGACCGGCTCGACGAGGGGCCAGCGCGAGGGGGCTGGCGTCGGCGAAGCGGGAACGGTGTGAGGCGGGGCGGCGCGGGAAACGTCCCCGCGCGAACGCCCGGTTACGGGTGAGGCGACTCGGCGTGCCGTCGGCACAATGCGCCCCAGGATCGCGGCGCTTAGAAGGCCGCGCCACCGGGGTTGGCCGGCTAACGGCGCGGGTCCGTGATCGTTCGGCCCTCGGAGGCTTCGCTCAGCGGCTTCCCGGCCAGCACCTGGTCCATCGAGCGGGCGGGCTCGGCGCAGCCGGCCTCGCCGACGATGCGGGCCGGCACGCCGGCCACCGTCTTGTTGTGGGGCACGGGATGCAGCACCACGGAGCCGGCGGCGATGCGGGCGCAATGGCCCACCTCGATGTTGCCGAGGATCTTGGCGCCAGCGCCGATCAGCACGCCGTGGCGCACCTTCGGGTGCCGGTCGCCGACGTCCTTGCCGGTCCCGCCCAGCGTCACGTCCTGGAGGATGGACACGTTGTCCTCGACGACCGCCGTGGAACCCACCACCAACCCGGTGGCATGGTCGAGGAAGATGCCCCGGCCGATCCGGGCGGCCGGGTTGATGTCGGTCTGGAACACGGCGGACGAACGGCTCTGGATGTAGAGGGCGAGGTCGTGCCGTTCGGCGTGCCACAGGGCGTGGGCGAGCCGATGCGCCTGGATGGCGTGGAACCCCTTGAAGTACAGGATCGGTTCGATGACCCGGGTGCAGGCGGGGTCGCGGTCGACGAAGGCGAGCAGGTCGGCGTGGAACGCCTCGACGAAGGCCGGCTCGGCCGCGACGACCTCGTCGAACGCTTTGCGGATCAGGTCGGCCGGCACGTCGCCGTGGCCGAGCCGGGCGGCGACGCGGTGGATCACCGCGCTCTCGAGCGTCGCGTGGTTGAGCACGCTCGCGTAGATGAAGCCGGCGACCTCGGGCTCGCGCCCGATGATGGCCCGCGCCTCCTCCGTGATCCGGGCGAAGACGGGGTCGGCCGCGTTCAGCGCCACGACGTTGGTGCCCGCTTGCGAGGCGGCTTGCGCGGCGACTTGGTTGTGACCGATCATCGAGCCTTCCCTTCCAACCCTCGCGGACGCCGCCCGCGCGTGCGGCGCGCACCGGGGACGGGCGTGCCGTTCCCCGCCGAGGCCTCCATATAGGCTTTCATCCCACTTCGTGCAGGAAGGCGAGCACGGCGTCCTTGAAGGTGCGCTCCCCCACCGCCTTGTTGTGGTCGCGGCCGTCGATGTGGAGCGCGCGCGCGTCCGGCATCAGGGCGGCGAGATGTTCGGGGTCGCCGGCGATGTCGTCGTGCGTGCCGACCGCCACCAGCGTCGGGCACGCGATCCTGGCGACCTCGTCGACGTCCATCAACTGGCGCGCGCCCCGGATGCAGGCGGCGAGCGCGCGCCGGTCGCTCTTGGTGGCGTCGGCGAAGGCGCGGAACAAGCGCTGGTTGGGATCGCTGAGGTCGTCGAGCGAGGGGGCCTCCATCGCGTCGGCGATGCCCATCGGCAGCGTGCCGCCCTCCACCAGGCTGGAGCCGAGGCCGCCGAACACCAGCGAGCGCACCCGCCCCGGCGCGAGCCGCTGGAGGAAGGCGGCGATGCGCGCGCCCATGGAATAGCCCATGACGTCGGCCCGGGCCACGCCGAGGTGGTCCAGCAGCGCCAACGCCTCGCGCGCCAGCGTGTCGATCGCGTAATCGGCGGGATCGTAGGGCTTGGCGCTGCGGCCGTGCCCCCTGACGTCGTAGAGGATCACGCGGCGCCCCGCCCCGGTCAGCGTCCTGACCCATTGCGGGAACACCCAGTTGACCGCGTGGGAGGAGGCGAAGCCGTGGATCAGCAGGATCGGCTCGGCGGCCCCCGCTCCGCCCGACGCCGCGCCGGCGGGTTCCTCGTCGAGGTAGGCCACGCGGACGCCGTCCGCGCCGGTCATGCTCAACATGCTTGTCCCCCGCTCAGCCCCTCCTAGCATCGCGCTCGCGCGCGGGACAAGGACGGGACGCGCGACCCTTTCCATCGAGGCCGTTGCGCCGCCCGGCCGGGCTGTCTACCACCGGCACGGGACGGGTTCGCGACCCGGCGAAGAGGATGACGCCATGGCGGAGCATTTCGGCACACCGCATTTCCACAATTCCGCCGGCTACCCGTCGATCAGAATCGCGGTGCGCCAGTTCATGTGCATCGGCGTCCTGCCGCCCAACGACCATCCGCACGTCTACGTCGACATGGGCAACGAGACCGACATCGTCTGCGAATATTGCTCGACCCGCTTCGTCCATGACGGCTCCATCCGGACGCTCTGCGTGCCGGAAGGATGCCTGTACATGCCCGACGAGAAGGCGGCCTGAGCCGAAGTGACACGGGAGGGCGCGGCGGGGCGGGGGCCGCACGTCCTGATCGCGGGGGCTGGCATCGGCGGCCTGACCGCGGCGCTGGCCCTGGCGCGGGTCGGCGCGAGCGTGGCGATCCTCGAGCGCGCCCCCGCGCTCGAGGAGGCCGGGGCCGGCGTGCAGCTGTCGCCGAACGCGAGCCGCGTCCTCGCCCGCCTCGGCGTGTTGGCCGACCTGGAGCCCCGGGCCTTCGCGCCGCGCGGCATCCGCGTGCGCGCGGCGCGCAGCGGGCGGCAACTGTCCTTCATGCCGCTCGAGGGCGCGCGGGCGCGGTGGGGGGCACCCTACCTCGTCGTCCACCGCGCCGACCTCCAGGCCGCGCTGCTCGCGGCGATCGCCGGGGAAGCGGCGGTCCGCCTGCACCTCGGCGCGGCGGTGGCCGGCTTCGGCGTCACGGCCGACGGCGTGACGGTGACGATCCGGCAAGGCGCGCTGACCCGCGCCGTGTCGGGCGACGCGCTGATCGGCGCGGACGGGGTCCGCTCGGCCGTTCGCGCCCGGCTCGTCACCGGCGCGGAGGACGCCCCGCTGGAAACCGGCCGCACGGCGTGGCGCACGAGCGTCGAGGCGGCCGCGTTCGATCCGCCGTCGCGTTCCCTGTTCCTGGCGCCGGAAACCGGGTTGTGGCTCGGCCGCGACGCCCACCTCGTGCACTACCCGGTGCGCGGGGGACGCCTCGTCAACGTCGTGGCGATCATCCGCGAATCGGCGGCGGCGGCGGAGGGATGGTCGGCGCCGGGCGACGCCGCCGTCATCGGCCGGCGGTTCGCGTCCTGGCACGCCGGCGCGCGCCGGCTGATCGAGGCCGCCCCGGGTTGGACGACCTGGCCGCTGTCCGACCGGCGCCCGCTGCCGGCGTGGAACGCCGGGCCGGTCGCGCTGCTCGGCGACGCGGCGCACCCCATCCTGCCCTTCCTCGCCCAGGGCGCGGCGCAGTCGATCCAAGACGCCGAGGCCCTCGCCGACGCGCTGGACGTTTCGGGCGCGGCCGCCGGCACCGGATCGATCCCCGACGCGCTCGCCCGCTACTCCCACGCGCGCCGGGCGCAGGCGGAACGCGTGCAGGCGGCGGCGCGGAGCCTGGGGCGGATCTACCACCTCGCCGGCCCGGCCGCACTGGCGCGCGACGTCGCGATGGCGGCACTTGGGCCACACCGGCTGCTCACCCGCTACGATTGGCTCTACGGCCACCCTTCAACGAACGTGACATCGCGCGCGAAGACGGATTACGTGTGAAAAGATAAGATGATGGGCGGGTTCGAGGGAATGTCGTCGCGCATGACCGCTGAGGTGGACTTCGACGTCGAGATGCCGGACCTCCGGTCGGCGCACGTCATCGTGGTGGGCAACGAGAAGGGCGGGACCGGCAAGTCGACGTTGTCGATCCACCTGTCGGTCGCGCTGATGAAGATCGGCTTCCGCGTCGCCACGATCGACCTCGACACCCGGCAGCGCACCCTCACCCGCTTCTTCGAGAACCGCCGGTCCTGGGCGCAGACCGCGCCCTGGGACGTCGAACTGCCTCATCATTTCGCGCCCGAGCGCGGCACGTCGGAGAGCGTGCGCGACAACGAGACGGTGGAGTTCACCGCCTTCGCCGACGCCATCGGCGAAGTGGAGCACGCCTACGAGTTCGTGATCATCGACACGCCGGCGTCCGATTCCTACCTGATGCGCCTGGCCCATTCCCTGGCCGACACGCTCGTCTCACCGGTGAACGATTCCTACATCGACGTCGACGTGTTCTCCCGCGTCCACCATGACCGGGCGAAGCGCGGCGCCGTGGCGCACTACGCCGACCTCGTCATCGAGGCGCGGCGCAAGCGCCACCTCGTCGACCAGGGCATCATCGATTGGGTGCTGGTGCGCAACCGCGTGGCCTCGCTGCAATCCAACAACGCCAAGCAGATCGCGGTCAGCCTCGGCCGCATGGCGCTGGAATTGAAGTTCCGCGCGGCGGAGGGCCTGCACGACCGCGTGATCTTCCGCGAGCTGTTCCCGATCGGCCTGACCGCGCTCGACCCGATCGAGGAGGCGATGCGCACGGGCGCGCTGTCGAACTCGCAGATGTCGGCGCGCCGCGAGATCGAGGACCTGCTGGTGACCCTGCAACTACCCGAGCGCGGCTCCGGCATGGCGCACCTGCAGGCGCGCCACCAGTGGTTCGATCGGGTCGTCGGGCTGTACCGCCAGATGGAGGCGAACGGGCCGCCGGCGTGACGGCGCGGGCTGGACGGCCAGCGGCGTTACGGTAACGCCGCCCGGATCGCGGCCAAAAAAGGCCGTCGCCTCATCGACCGCCCAGGTGGCTTCATCGACGCTCGGCGCTTGGCAGACGTAATCGGCCAGCTGACGGACATGCTCGACCTGGTTGAGGGCGCGACCGTACTTGCCGTCGAGCCGCCCGCTCAGCACCAGGTGCTTGCCAAATTGCGCGATCAGGCTGGCATGGGACTTGATGATCGTCGTCTCGGATTCGAGGCCGACAGCCCAGAGCGCGGCGTGGGCGGCATCAAACATCGCATAATAGGCGCGGTTCACCGCGCCCTCGCTGTCAGCAATTTCAAGCAGCATCCGGGCGCTGGCGAGGCAGCGTTCCGGCTTGGCGAGGTACGCGGCCGCCGATGCCCCATCGGTCAAAGCTGCACACCCTCGCGTTGGATGATCGCGATCAGCGCGGGATTGCTGAACGAGGCCGGCCATGCCAGTTCGGGCTCCCACAGGGGGAGCGCGTGTATCCGGATGCCCGTTTCCATCAAGACATCGAAGGCGATACCGGAGAACGCGCGCCCGACCGCTGATCGATCGCCGCACCGTCCCGACAAGATCACCGCCAGGTCGGCGTCGCTGTCGGGCCGATGGTCGCCTCTTGCCCGGCTGCCATAGAGGAGGGCGGCGACCAGTACGTGCGTGGTTTCGACCCGCTCAAGGAACATCCGTGTCGCTTCCACGGTGGCGGCGTCCACGCGGGCAAGAGTCAACCGGCGACCCGCCATGGCTGGCTCGGAACCGTCCGGCGCCATGCCAACTGCCTTGCCGCTGTGCGCAGGATCCATCGCCGCCTCCGACGCCATGCGAGGCGCCGGAGATCAATGTCTACCCGGTCGCCGCGCTTCGCAAGGGCATGTCAATCAGATGCGGACCGGAAATGCCGGCTGGCATCCCGGCTCGGAAGCCGATCCCCGATCCCTCCCCAATGGCCGCGCGCCGGGCCGGCGCCGCGTGTCGGCTCAGCGACCAACGTCGAACCGCGATTTGCAGGCCGGCCGCAGCACCGCGTAATGCGCCTTCATGCAGGCCTGGATGGCATCGAGGTCGGGGATCTTGTCCCGGCACAAGCGCATCGCGTCGGGCGAGCAAGCGGTGACGTCCTCGATGGAATAGCCGGGCTTCTCGGTTTGCGCGAACGCGGCGCCGGGCAGCGTGCCGCCGGCGGCCACGAGCATGATGACCGACAAGGTTCTCTTGATCATGGAATCCGCTCCGGGGGGTTCAGGGATGGCCGGCTTTTAGGCCCGTCGCCCCGCATTGGATAGGGGTCCTCCGCCATTAGTTGAGGGTGGCGCGTCCGACGCGGTCCATCGACGAGCACCTTCGGCCGCCGCGCGGCCACGGCGAACGGGATCGGCCCGCCCGTGCCGTTGCCCTCCGGCTACACCGCCCGGCGGAGTGCCTCGCGGGCGCCCCATTCGGGCCGTTTCCGGTTGTGGCGGGTGCGCCTTGGGCCCATCCTCGGCCCATACCGCCTCGCCCTCCGCAGGAATGTTCAGCGTGCTTCGTAAAATCCTCCTCGCGACGGTGGCCATCGGCGCCGTCGGCGGGACCGCCCTCGCCGCCGACCTGCCATCGCGCCGCGTCCCGCCCGTGTTCGTGCCGCCGCCGATCCCGGTGTTCACCTGGACCGGCCTCTACGTCGGCGGCCAGGTCGGCTACGCGTTCGGCCGCACCGCCGCGCTGGAGACGTCCGGCGCCGCCCCGGCGGTCGCCTTCAACGTCGGCCGGCCGGACGGGGTGATCGGCGGCGGCCACGTCGGCTACAACTTCTCGACGCAGGGCCTGCCGGTACTCGGCAACATCATCCCGGGCTTCGGCGGCGGCGGCTTCGTGGTCGGCGTCGAGGGCGACGTCGACGGCGCCGACGACCATTCCACGCGCGTCATCGGGGCGCTCGGCGAGTCCTTCCGCAACGGCATCCAGGGGTCGGCCCGCGGCCGGGTCGGCATCGCCGTCGACCGCGCGCTGTTCTACGCCACCGGCGGCGCGGCCTTCGCCGCCTTCACGGACGATTTCGCCAGCCCGGCCGGCTTCGACACCTTCAGCCACACGCGCGTCGGCTACACCGTCGGCGGCGGCGTGGAATACGCCATCAACCCGCACCTGGCCCTGCGCGCCGAGTACCGCTACTCGGATTTCGGCACGTACAACTCGGTCTCGGGAACGGCCTTCCTCCCCAACACCGTCAACACCCAGGAGCGGGTGACGATCCAGCGGGTGCAGGCCGGCTTCTCCTACAAGTTCGACAGCGCCGCCGGCACCCCCGTCGTCGCGAGGTACTGATCGCCAGGCGCCGGTCCGCCGCCCGCCGGTCCGCCACCCACCCGACCCGGCCCCCGTGCCGGGTCGGCGCATTCGGCGCGCCGACGATTGCGTCGGAGCGCCCGAAGTGCCACCTGTTCGGCGATGTCCGACACCCTCCCCTCCCTCGACCTCCGGCCCGCGTCTGGCCCCGCCGCACCACCGGATCCGGACCGGCCGCGCGTGGCGCCGCGCGTCTCCTTCGTCTCGCTCGGCTGCCCGAAGAACCTCGTCGACAGCGAACGCATCATCACCCAGCTCCGCGCGGAGGGCTACGAGCTCGCCAAGACGCACGCCGGCGCCGACCTCGTGGTGGTCAACACCTGCGGGTTCCTCGACAGCGCCAAGGCCGAATCCCTGTCGGCGATCGGCGACGCGCTCCAGGCCAACGGCAAGGTGATCGTGACCGGCTGCATGGGCGCGCAGCCCGACGCGATCCAGGAGCACTTCCCAGAGGGGCGCTTCCCCAACCTCCTCGCGATCACCGGCCCGCAGGCCTATGAGGGCGTCGTGCGAGCGGTCCACGCGGCGGCGCCCGCGCCCCACGATCCCCTGACGTCGCTGGTGCCGGACCAGGGGGTCAAGCTCACGCCGCGCCACTACGCCTACCTGAAGATCTCGGAGGGCTGCAACAACAGCTGCTCCTTCTGCATCATCCCGCAGCTGCGCGGTCGGCTCGTCTCCCGGCCGGCCGGCGACGTGCTGCGCGAGGCCGAGCGCCTCGTGCGCGCCGGCGTGAAGGAGCTGCTGGTCATCTCGCAGGACACCGGCGCCTACGGGGTCGACCTGCGCTACGCCGCCAGCCGCCACGGCGACCGGGAGGTGCGCGCGAAGTTCATCGACCTCGCGCGCGAGCTCGGCTCGCTCGGCGCCTGGGTGCGGCTGCACTACATCTACCCCTACCCCCACATCGACGACGTCGTGCCGCTCATGGCGGAGGGCCTCGTGCTGCCCTACCTCGACATCCCGTTCCAGCACGCCAGCCCCGCCGTGCTGCGCGCGATGAAGCGCCCGGGCGACCAGGAGCGCATGCTCGATCGCATCCGGGCCTGGCGCGCGATCTGCCCGGACATCGCGCTGCGCTCGACCTTCATCATCGGCTTCCCTGGCGAGAGCGAGGAGGACTTCGCCCTGCTGCTCGACTGGCTGAGCGAGGCCAAGCTCGACCGCGTCGGCGCCTTCAAGTACGAGCCGGTGGCCGGCGCGCCGGCCAACGACCTCGGCCGCGCCCCGGTGCCGCGCGAGGTGCAGGAGGCCCGCTACCGCCGCTTCATGGAGCACCAGCAGGTCATCAGCGCGCGCAAGCTGAGGGCGAAGGTCGGTCGCGGCGTGAAGGTCATCGTCGACGAGGGCGGGCGTCAGGGCGGCGTCGGCCGCACGGCCGGCGACGCGCCGACCATCGACGGCAAGGTGCACCTTTCCAGCCGCCGCCCGATCCGCGCCGGCGAAATCGTCACCGCGAAGGTAAAAGCCGCCGACGCGTACGACTTATTCGCGGAACTTGGTTAATTCCGCAGTAAGCCTGGCCCGAACGGATCACGGTTCGGTGTTCTTGCTCAATCAATCCTTGCGGTAACGAATAAGATACTGTTCGCGCTTTAAATAACCTCATGACGCCGACGGGTGGCGCTTCGAGGTTGAAGCGACCCGACGCCCGCGGTTTCGAGCGTAAAGGATAGTATCGTGATCAGGACCCTTCTGTTGTCGTCGGTGGCGCTCGCCACGCTCGCGGGGACGGCTTTGGCGGCCGACCTGCCGTCGCGTCGCGCGCCCCCCGTCTACGTGCCGCCGCCGATCCTGCCCGTCTTCAGCTGGACCGGCTTCTACGTCGGCGCGCAGGCCGGTTACGAGTTCGGCCGCTCCAACGCCTTCGCCCGCAGCAACCTGAACGGGGCCGGCCTGGCCTCCACCAGCGGCAGCCCCAAAGGGTTCATCGGCGGCGGCCACGTCGGCTACAACTACCAGTTCCCGTCCTCCGCCGGCCTGCACGGCGTCAACTTCGTGGCCGGCATCGAGGGCGACGTCGACGGCTCGAACTACAAGACGAGCTACGCGCTGGGTGGCCTCACGAACTACGCCTACCAGCCGATCCAGGGCTCGGTGCGGGGCCGCCTCGGCGTCGCGGTGGACCGTGCCCTGTTCTACGCCACCGGCGGCGTCGCCTTCGGCGACATCCACAACAGCTACGTCAACCAGTTCAACGGCGCGGTTGACAGCCTCAGCCGCACCAAGGTCGGCTACACCGTCGGCGGCGGCGTCGAATACGCCGTGACCAACAACATCGCGCTGCGCGCGGAATATCGCTTCACCGACTTCGGGACGGTCAACGACACCCTCGCCAACTCGACCGGCGGCGGCGTCAACGTCCGCCATCGCGAGACGGACAACCGGGTGCAGGGCGGCGTCAGCTACAAGTTCGACACGCTCGCGCCCTTCGCGGCGCCGGTGGTCGCCCGCTACTGAGCGTTCACCCCCGTCACGGCGCGTCCATGACGCCCTCCGGCCCCGGCCGGGGGGCGTTTCGCTTTCCAGCGAGGAAGGCTTCAGGTTCCCGCGCGCAGGCTCTTCAACATGCGGCGGGCGATGTTGCGGACGGCTTCGTCGTTGCGGGCCTCGCCGTGGTCCGGATCCCAAAGGTGGTCGAGGCTCCCCTCGAGCGCGTCGAGCAGCTCGGGATGGCGCCCGGCGAGGAACCCGATGGTGCCGAAGACGAGGTGCTCCACCGCCATCTCGCGACGGCGCGCGTCGATGACCGCCGGTGCCAAAGGGTCTTGCGGGTGCGCTTGGTCATGGTTCTGGTCTGACATGCCGGGTGAACGACGCAGGGGCGCGACGGTTCGCCGGGCGATGGGGCCGGGTTGATCCGTCGCGGGGGAAGGCCGTCGCGCCTCGCGCGGGCCGGGGCCTCGGCGAAGGGGCGCGCCGAGGCACGGGTGACGCGCCGGCGGCGCCACCCATGCGAGGACCCAGCCGTCAAACAAAAAAGGCGTGACGACTTGAAATCCATGCTACGATGTTGTTTCCATTGGTTGTCCGGGGAGGGTAGATGTCGCGTCAGCAGCCCATCTTCCAGAATCGCCTCCTCGCGCTCATGGGCCACGACGATCTCGCCCTGCTGAGCGGACACCTGGAGCCGGTCGATCTTCCCCTTCACGCGTGCCTCGCCGTGCCGGACCAGCCGATCTCCTACGTTTACTTCCTGGAAAACGGCATCGCCTCCTTCATCGCGAAAACGCCGCGCGGCCTGAGGGTCGAGGCTTGCATGATCGGCAAGGAGGGTTTCACCGCGCCGGCGATGGCGCTGGACACCGACCGCATCCCGCACGATGGCCAGATGCAGGTGCCCGGGCACGGATACCGGATGACCCACGCGGCCTTCGGCGACGCCGCCGGGCGTAGTCCGTCGCTGCTGAAGCTGATGCTACGCTTCACCCAGGTCATGCTGGTCCAGACCAGCTACACCGCGCTGTCCAACGCGGTCTACCCGGTCGAGCAGCGGCTCGCGCGGTGGCTGCTCATGACCCATGACCGGTCCGCCGGCGACGATCTCCCGGTCACCCACGACGCGATGTCGATCATGCTCGGGGTCCATCGTCCCAGCGTGACGAACGCGATCCACCTCCTCGAGGACCGCAAGGTCGTCCGATCCGAACGGGGCCGTGTCACCATCCTCGATAGGACGGCGCTGGAGCGGATGGCCGGCGACGCCTATGGCAAGCCCGAAGCCGAGTACCAAAGGTTGATCGGCACGTTCCACTGACCTCGACGGCGGCTCGACGAAGCCACGTGGCGGGGTGGCGGTCGCCGCGCGAGGGACGTCGCACGCGGGAGCGACGCGCCACCGTCACGGCGGTGAACCGTGACCGACCTGGCGCGTCGCCGATGTTGAGGCTGGGGCGAGGGGACGGTGACGCGGAGGGCGGGGCGACCTCCGGGGCATCCCTCAGGCGGTGATCCGCTCGTCGTCCTCGCTGGGCTCGCGCAGCACGTAGCCACGGCCCCAAACGGTCTCGATGTAGTTGCGACCGTGGCTGGCGTTGGCGAGCTTCTTGCGCAGCTTGCAGATGAACACGTCGATGATCTTCAGTTCCGGCTCGTCCATGCCGCCGTAAAGGTGGTTGAGGAACATCTCCTTCGTCAGCGTCGTGCCTTTGCGCAGCGAGAGGAGTTCCAGCATCTGGTACTCCTTGCCGGTCAGGTGGACGCGGGCGCTGGACACTTCCACCGTCTTCTGATCGAGGTTCACGACGAGGTCGCCGGTGGTGATGACGGATTGGGCGTGGCCCTTCGAGCGCCGGACGATGGCGTGGATGCGGGCCACCATCTCGTCCTTGTGGAAGGGCTTGGTGAGGTAGTCGTCGGCGCCGAAGCCGAGCCCCTTCACCTTGTCCTCGATGCCGGCGAGACCCGACAGGATGAGGATGGGCGTCTTCACCTTGGCGACCCGCAGCGTGCGGAGCACCTCGTAGCCGGACATGTCCGGCAGGTTGAGGTCGAGCAGGATGATGTCGTAGTCGTAGAGCTTGCCGAGGTCGATGCCCTCTTCCCCGAGGTCGGTCGTGTAGACGTTGAAGTTCTCGGACTTCAGCATCAGCTCGATGCTCTGCGCGGTGGCGCTGTCATCCTCGATCAAAAGCACGCGCATGTTTGGCCCCCAGATTGCCCGTGCCGGTCGCCCGAATGCGACGCCCGGCGGCGCGATGGTTCGAGTCGCCGTGCGGCCATCCCTGGCCATCGGGCGTCTCGCGGTGATTTCACTAACCTTAACGTCCACTGGTTAATGAATTGCCGTAAGGCCATGGCCCGCCGGCGCTTCGAGGCGTGGACGTCGAGGGACCCCGTCGACCGGACTCGGGCGACGGAACCTCGAACGATGGATCGAGGACGCACGAAACATTCGGGACGCACGGAACACCGGGGACGCACGGGGTGTCGCTTCACGCGGACGAGGACCGGCGCGCGAGGGCGAACGCCGTTCGTCGCGCGAGCGGACGCACGCCGGGACGGACAAGACTGGCACAGGGACACGGCACGCGGGCGTCGGGAGGCGAATCGACCGGCAAAGCGGCGACGCCTCGAATCAGCGCCTCCCTATATACACCGGCCCGGCGCCCGCGAACCCACAAACGTGGTCGCGGTAACGAAGACGCAATCTTGGTGCGGCACGATCACATGGTCTCGCGGAAGCCCTGGAATCAAGATCGGGTCGGTACGACCCGTGTCGTGGAGTTCGAGTATGAAGTCGCGGGATTCCCTCTTGCGCTCGAAGCGTTTTCACGTGGACGAGAAACGTCGTCGCGTGACCCAGATCGAAACGATGATCGCGGATTTCACCCGCATGGCGGGCGACCTCGATCGCGAGATCGCCGCCGAGGAACATCGGGCCGGCATCACCGACCTGGCCCATTTCGCCTACCCGACCTACGCGCGGGCTGCCCGTGGCCGGCGCGAGAACCTCCAACGGTCCTCCGACGAGCTCAGGGAGCAGCTCGGCGAGGCCAGGGCCCAGCTCGACGGCGCGCTCGCCGAGCTCGACAAGGTGGAAGGGCTGGAAGGACGCGAGCGCGCGGATCGCGCCGACTTCCCCTCCCCCGTCGCCCTGATGGACGGGATGCTGGGGCTGGCGGTCGCCAGGGCCTGAGGCTTCGGCGAGGGGGCGCGCCGGTCCGCCGGCGCGCCCCGGCCATCCCGCCCGCACCGAGGCGGGTGACGCCGCCACGCTCCCGCCCCTCGCGCGGTCCAAAGCCTCGATCGCCGGGCCCTGGCCCTTGCCGCGCGCGGCAAGCTCATACAGGGTCGTTCCGGTCAAACCTCGCCGGTCAAACCTCGCCGGTCAGCCTTTGGCGGTCCGATCCGGCGGTCCGGGTCGACGTCGAGGCGCGGCGGCGTCCGGGGGGCCGGCGGTTCGGAGACCGATGAAGCGCATCCTCGACTTCCTTTGGCCGGCCATCGGCACGATCGCGGTCGTGGCGTCGGTGTGGCTGCTGTCGCGGGAGTTCAAGGGCGAGGCGGTGGCGGCCCAGGTGTGGCACCAGCTCGGCGCCATCACGCCCGGGCACTACCTGCTGTCGATCGCCTCGGCCTTGGCGGCCTACGCGGCGCTGGCCTGGTACGACCGGATCGCCCTGCTGCACCTGGGCGTGCGGCGCGTGTCCATCGTCTTCGTGGCGCTCTGCTCCTTCACCACCTACGCCCTCTCCCACACGATCGGCGCGACCGTGTTCTCCGGCGCGATGGTGCGCTACCGCGCTTATTCGAGCAAAGGGCTGAGCGCCGCGCAGATCGCCATCCTCGTCGCGCTGTGCTCCATCACCTTCGGGTTGGGCGTGCTGCTGGTCGGCGGGCTGGTGCTGGTGCTCGAGCCGGCCGAGCTGCGCCGCGTCGGGGGCATGCTGCCCCACGCCTTCACCAACGTGGTCATCGCGCGCGCCACCGGCATCGCGTCCCTGGCGGCGGTGGGCGCCTACGTGTACGGCTCGGTCAAGGGCCTGCCGCCCTTCGGCTTCGGCCGATACCGCATCGCCTACCCGCGCGTCGGCATCACGGCGCGCCAGCTCGTCGCGGGTCCGCTGGAGCTGGTCGGCGCCGCCGGCATCCTGTACTGGGCGCTGCCGGAGGCCGGCAATCCGGGGTTCGCGGTGGTGCTGGCGATCTTCGTCGGCGCCTTCTCGGCCGCCCTGGTGTCGAACGCGCCGGCCGGCGCCGGGGTGTTCGACATCCTGTTCATCAACGCGCTGCCGACGATCCCCAAGGCCAAGGTGCTCGCGGCGGTGCTGGTGTTCCGCTTGTTCTACCTGCTCGTCCCGCTCGCCTTCGCGATCGTGGTCGTGGTCCTGTTCGAGCGCCGCCGCCTCCGGCGGGCGCTGCGCAAGGACCCCGGCGCCCCGTCCATCGAGCCGGGCGCGCCCGAACCGGACCTGCACGACGCCGACCGGCTCGACACGGGCCTGCACGACACGGGCCTGCACGAGACGGGCCCGCACGAAGCGGAGGGCCGCGAGACCGCCCGGCCGCCTCACGTCACGAGCGGGTCGGGGCGGGGCTGAGCCGCCCCGCCCCTCACGCGCGCCCGTTCAAGCGCGGTAGTGCTGGAGGCGCGTCGTGCGCAGGCCGGCGAGGCCGTGCTGGTCGATGGACATCTGCCAGGACAGGAACTCGTCGACGGTGAGCGTGTAGCGATGGCATGCCTCCTCCAGCGAGAGCAGGCCGCCGCGCACGGCCGCGACCACCTCCGCCTTGCGGCGGATCACCCAGCGCTTGGTGCCCGAGGGCGGCAGGTCCGCGATCGTCAGCGGGCTGCCGTCGGGTCCGATCACGTATTTCACTCTGGGGCGAAGCGACTCACTCATCACGGTTACTCACGTACGCGGCCTTGCATTCGCCCAATGTAGCGGCGTCATTTTAAGAATGACTGAAGGGCATGTTCTTGTTTTTAAGGGAACAACAGCTTAAAGGCCGCGAAACCCTGCCAAATGGTCAAGAAATCGTCGGCTATGTTTGGAAATGATACAAACGCGGGATGCTTCCCATCCCCCACGCCACGCCGGGTCGCACCGGCATCAAGGCCGTGCTAACCGTATCGAAAGATCACCATCGCCCCGGGCCCATCCGTGAACAGCCTCGCCGTGAACAGCCTCGATTTCGCCAAACCGCCCGCCGACACGCGGGTGGTGGTGGCCATGTCGGGCGGCGTGGACTCCTCCGTCGTCGCGGCGATGCTGGTCGCCGAGGGCTACGAGGTGGTCGGCGTCACGCTGCGGCTCCATGATGACCGGATGGACGACCGGGCGGCGGGCGCGCGCAAGCGCACCTGCTGCGCCGGGCGCGACGTCACCGACGCCCGCGTCGTCGCCGCGCGCCTCGGCATCCCGCACTACGTGCTCGACTACGAGGCGCGCTTCCGGCGCTCCGTGATCGAGCCCTTCGCGGCGAGCTACGCCGCCGGCGAGACGCCGATCCCCTGCGCGTCCTGCAACCAAGGGGTGAAGTTCACCGACCTGCTCGGCACGGCGCGCGACCTCGGCGCCGACGCGCTGGCGACCGGCCATTACTGCGCCACGCGCGCCCTGCCGGATGGGCGGCGCGGCCTGTACCGGCCGGCCGACGCGGGGCGCGACCAGAGCTACTTCCTCTACGGCACCACGCCGGAACAACTTGCGATGGTGCGGTTTCCCCTCGGTCACCTCGGCAAGGCCGCCGTGCGCGACCTCGCCCGCGCGCACGGCCTCGCGGTCGCCGACAAGCCGGACAGCCAGGACATCTGCTTCGTCCCCTCCGGCCATTACGGCGACCTCGTCGCGCGCCTCCTGCCGGAGGCCACCGCGCCCGGCGACATCGTCGACGAGGCCGGCGTCGTGCTCGGGCGGCACGCCGGCATCGTCCACTACACCGTCGGCCAGCGGCGCGGGCTGAACCTCGGCGGCCACGCGGCGCCGCTGTTCGTGACCCGCATCGATCCCGCCGCGCGCCGCGTGGTGGTCGGGCCGCGCGCGGCGCTGCGCACCGCGAGCCTGGCGCTGCGCGACGTCAACTGGCTCGGCGACGGGCGGCTTGAGGACGTGGGCTCGGGCGGCCTCGACTGCCACGTGCGCACCCGCTCCACCCGTCCCCCGGTGCCGGCGCGCCTCGTGTGGGACGGCGGCGCGCGCGTGGACTTCGCCGACGGCGAGTCGGCGGTGTCGCCGGGTCAGGCCTGCGTGTTCTACGCCGACGACGGGGCCAACGCCCGCGTGCTCGGCGGCGGCACGGTTTCGCGCGCGGGGCGGACCGATCAGATGGCGATCGCCTCGTGACCCGGACGGGCGACGTGTCCGTGGCGGAGCGGCCGGGGCACGGGATCGCCAACGCCGACGTCGAGGCGGCCTACGCCCGCTGGGCGCCGGTCTACGACCTCACCTTCGCGCTCGTCATGCGCGCCGGGCGCCGGGCCGCCGCCGCCGCCGCCAGCCGTCCCGGCGGCCACGTGCTCGACATCGGGGTGGGCACCGGCCTCGAACTGCCGATGATGGACCGCCGCACGCGGATCACCGGCGCCGACCTGTCGCGCCCCATGCTCCGGCGCGCCCAATCCAGGGTGCGGGCGCGCAAGCTCGACAACGTCGACGGCCTGCTGGTGATGGACGCGATGGCCCTCGCCTTCGCCGACGAAACCTTCGACGCGGTGGTGGCGCCCTACGTGCTGACGGTGGTGCCGGACCCGCGCGCGAGCCTGGACGAGTGGTGGCGCGTGCTGAAGCCCGGCGGCGAGATCGTGCTGGTCAACCACGTGGGCGCCGAGCGCGGCCCGGTCGCGGCGGTCGAGGCCTGGATGGGGCGCCGCGCCGCGCGCCTCGGCTGGCACCCGCAATTCCCGTGGGCGACGATCGCGGACTGGATCGCCGGCCGGCCGGACGGCCGCCTCGTCGAGCGGCGGGTGCTGGCGCCCTTCGGGCTGTTCACGCTGACGCGGATCGGCAAGGGCTAGCCCCGGCCCTGGCGGGGCCGGCGGGGTCCGGGCATCGACCGGCGGGCCGGCCAGCTTCGATCCTTCGACGCCGTTTAACAATTACGGGGTGGCTCGAACGGCAACCAAGTTGGGTTTGGTGGCTTCGTCAGGCAAGGCCGACACGTGATGCCGGCGGATCGCAACCTGGATGGTCATCCCATGAATAATCGCCTCAAAACCCTCGCCACGAGCGCGGCCCTGTGCTGCGGCATCGGCTTCGTCCCGGCCGCCGCCCACGCGGCGTCCTTGTCATCGTCCGATCGCGACTTCCTCGTCAGCACCGCGCAGGGCGCCACCTACGAGCTGGCCGTCGCCAAGCTCGCGCTGACGAAAGCCACGCGCGGCGACGTCAAGAGCTACGCGCAAACGATGATCACCGACCACGAGGGCCTGAACCCGAAGCTGCACCAGCTCGCCAAGGCGAACGGCGTCGACCTGCCGACGACGATGACGAGCGACAAGCAGAAATCCTACGACCAGTTCAAGGGCCTGAACGGCACCGATTTCGAGACCGCTTTCGTGAAGGCCGAGGCCAAGGACAACGGCAGCGACGTCGCCACCGAGCGGAGGGAGATCGACTCGACCGACAACGCGTCCGTGAAGGCGTTCGTCGAACAGATGAAGCAAACCGATACCAAGCACGCGGATCTCGGCGCGGCGTTGCTGAGGGCCGGCCATTAGCGCCTGAGGGGTCGCGCGGCGGCGGGCCTCGACGACGTCGACGGCCTGCTGGTGATGGACGCGATATCCTTCGCTGACGAAACCATCGGCGCCATGGCCGTTCACCAAGTGCCGGCGGGTACCTCATCCATCCTCATGGTGAGGAGGCCCGCAGGACCGTCTCGAACCACGAGGCGGTGTCGCGATCGCCCCTCCCGAAGCCCTCGTGGTTCGAGACGCCTCCTATGGAGGCTCCTCACCATGAGGGGGTGGTGGGGCGACCGCCTCGAGGTCACCAAGCAAGTCCGTTTCCAGGAGCCTCCCGGTCCCTTCCCCGCAGCCTCATGGTGAGGAGGCCGGCAGGGCCGTCTCGAACCACGAGGCGGTCCCGCGATCGCGCCTCCCGAGTCCCTC
>CAXSDP010000026.1:20850-41512 GCA_964235705.1 uncultured Beijerinckiaceae bacterium
GCAGGGCCGTCTCGAACCACGAGGCGGTCCCGCGATCGCGCCTCCCGAGTCCCTCGTGGTTCGAGACGCCCTTCGGCGCTCCTCGCCATGAGAAAGTTGACGTATCGGAGCGCGATCACGCCATGCCGAGCGCGCCCATGTAGAGTTCGAGGATCGCCTCCAGCTCCATGCGCTCCTCGTGGTCCTGCTTGCGGATGCGCAGGATCTGGCGGATCGCCTTCACGTCGAAGCCCCTGCCCTTCAGCTCGGCGAACACGTCCTTGATGTCGTCGGACAGCGCCTTCTTCTCCTCCTCCAGCCGCTCGATCCGCTCGACGAACTGCTTGAGTTCGGCGGCGGCGACGCCGCTCTCGGCGATGTCTTCAGCCATGGTCGTTCCCCTGGGCGGCGGCGCCGGCGAAGGATGCCGGGCGTTCGCTGAGGTTATATCGCTGTGGAGCTTGCCGCCCCGTTACCGCCGACGATCCGCGACGCGGCCCGACCACCCCTCCGTCATCCCGGACGAGCGCAGCGAAGATCCGGGACCGGTGTCCTCCTACGCCAATCGCATGGGGACACCCGTCCCGGGTTCGCCTTCGGCGCCCCGGGATGACGGAGGGGGGTGGACGCGGCCGGTCGCCCTAGCCGTGCCGCCCCGTGCGCGAGCGGATGAAGGCCGGGCGGCGCAGCGCGGGCTGGGCGGCGACGCGCGCCAGCACGGGGGCGATCCGGTCGGCCATGGCGCCCGCCGCCGCCTCGTCCGCCACCAGGTCCTGCCGCGCCTCGATCAGCACCCCGGCGATGCCCCTGCGCGTCACCTCCTCGTCGAGCGTGTCGCCCTCCAGCGCGCCGTCGTAGGGCTCGTTGTCGCCGACGAGGAAGCCGGCGTCGCGCAGCCCGGCCATCAGGGGCACGGCGAAACGCTCGTCCGTGTCCCACAGCACGCCGACCTCCCACGGGCGCGGCACCCCCTTCCAGCGCTCGGTGAAGCTGTGCACGGAGACGACGACCGGCGTCGGGCCGCCCGCGCTCAGCGCGTCGATGGCCGCGCGCACCGCGTCCCGGTACGGTCGCCAGTAGGTGTCGCGCCGGTGCGCGACCTCGGCCGCGTCGATCCGGGCGTTGCCGGGGATGATCGCCCCGTCCGACAGGCGCATCACCAGCGTCGGGTCGTCGGCGCCGCGGTTCGGGTCGATCAGCAGGCGGGAGAAGGTGGACAGCACGGCCGGGGCGCCGAGCCGGGCCGCGAGTCGGCGGGTCATCGCGGCGGCGCCGATGTCGTAGGCGATGTGGCGGGCGAGCTGGGCGGCGGGCAGGCCGAGCGTGCCGTAGCCCGGCGGCAGGGCGTTCGAGGCGTGGTCGCACAGGAGCAGCAGGCCGGCGTCCGGCGACCCGTTTACCCACTCGACCGGCGGCCGCGCCAGATCAACCAAGGCATCCTCCTCGCGACGGGGTCCACCGTCGCCATGCTGCCGACGAAATTGGCCCCAACAACGTCGCACTCGAAGCTTGACCGTCAAGTCTCCGTCGGTTGCAAATGCCCGTCGTTCGCGAACACCCGTCGTTCGGAGGTGGTCTCCCGGTGCCAAAGATCCCGTATGCCGCGCGCATCGCCTCGCTCGCCGTCCTCCTCGCCGTCGCCTGGGGCGGGCCGGCGTCGGCGGATTTCAGGTTGTGCAACAACACGGGCAGCAGGATCTCGATCGCGCTCTCCTATACGGATGGCGAGGCCTGGGTCACGGAAGGCTGGTGGAACGTCAAGCCCAACGGCTGCGAGACGCTGGTGCGCGGGCCGCTCGCCGCGCAGTTCTACTACGCCTACGCCATGGACGAGCGCGGCGGCGAGTGGAAGGGCAAGGCGTTCATGTGCACCCGCGACCGCGAGTTCAAGATCACCGGGCGCAACGACTGCTTCACCCGCGGCTTCGACCGCACCGGGTTCTTCGAGGTCGACACGGGCAAGGACTCGCGCAACTGGACCGTCCAGCTGACCGATCCCGCGCCCGCCGCCGCGCCGGCCGCCGCCCATCCCTGAACGCCGCCCATCCCCGGATGACGTGAGAACCTCGCCATGAGACGGATGCGCCGCTGCAAGATCGTCGCGACGCTGGGTCCGGCATCCACGTCGGAGGCGATGCTGGGCAAGCTGTTCGCCGCCGGCGTCGACGTGTTCCGCATCAACATGAGCCACACCAGCCACGAGGACCTGCGCGCCCACGTGGCGTCGCTGCGCGCGATGGCGATCACGCACGGGCGGCCGGTCGCCGTGCTCGCCGACCTGCAGGGGCCCAAGCTGCGCCTCGGCGCCTTCGCCGGGACGGGCGCGGCGCTGGCGGCGGGCGCCCCCTTCACGCTCGACGACGACCCCGCGCCCGGCGACGCGACGCGCGTCCACCTCCCCCACCCCGAGATCCTCCAAGCGCTGAAGCCCGGCGACGCGGTGTTGATCGACGACGGCAAGGTGCGCCTCCACGTCGTGGAGGCCGGCCACGCCCGCGCGCGTTGCGTGGTCGACGTCGCCGGCGCGGTGTCGAGCCGCAAGGGGGTGAGCCTGCCCGACACGGAGATCGCCGTGTCCGCCATGACGGCGAAGGACCACGCCGACTTGCGTGCCGCCCTCGCCCTCGACGTCGACTGGGTCGCCGCCTCCTTCGTGCAGCGCCCCGAGGACGTGGCCGAGGTCCAAGCCATCGTCGCCGGGCGCGCCCTGGTCATGTCGAAGATCGAGAAGCCGCAGGCCTTGACCCGCCTCGACGAGATCATCGCGCTGTCCGACGGCCTGATGGTCGCGCGCGGCGACCTCGGCGTGGAGATGCCGCTGGAAATGGTGCCGGGCATCCAGAAGCGCATCACCCGCCGCGCCCGCCGGCAGGGCAAGCCGGTGGTGGTGGCGACCCAGATGCTCGAATCGATGATCGCCGCGCCGGTGCCGACCCGCGCGGAGGTGTCCGACGTCGCCCAGGCGGTGTTCGAGGGGGCGGACGCCATCATGCTGTCGGCGGAGAGCGCGGTCGGCGCCTACCCCGTCGACGCGGTGGCGATGATGGACCGCATCGCCATCGCCGTGGAAGGCGACCCGCTCTACCGCTCCATCATCAACGCGCAGCGCCACGAGCCGGAGCCGACGGCGGCCGACGCCGTCGCCGTCGCCGCCCGCGACATGGGTGAAACGCTGGACACCAAGGTGATCGCCGCCTGGACCTCGACGGGGGCGACCGCCTTCCGCATCGCCCGCGAGCGGGCCGGGCCGCCGATCCTCGCGCTGACCCCCAACGCCGAGACGGCGCAACGCCTCGCCATGCTGTGGGGGGTGCACCCGGTCGTCACCGCCGACGCGGCCAACGTCGACGACATGGTCGCGCGCGCCTGCGCCTGCGCGCGGGAGGAAGGCTTCGCCGCCGCCGGCGACCGGATCATCGTGATCGGCGGCTTCCCGTTCGGGCGGCGCGGCGGCACCAACATGATGCGCATCGCCGAGGTGGCCGGCCCCGACGAGGCCGGACCGACGGCGTCTTGAAGCATCGGAGCCCATCACGGGGGCGGACCAACCCCCTTCGTCATCCCGGGGCTCGGCGAAGCCGGGAACCCGGGACCTAGGGGCGGCGGGACCGGGTTGGTCATCGTTTCGCGTCCGGTGGCACGGACAGTCGGCACGGACATTCGGCACGGACATGCGTGTGGTGGCCCCTGGGTTCCGGGTTCGCCTGCGGCGTCCCGGAATGACGAGGGTGGTGGTTCAGCGACGCCCGTTGACGCCGACCAAGGCGCGTCGATGCCAGGGTCAGATTGGCCTAACCAAGGCTCCCCTCGACGCGGCCCCGCGCGCGCGCCGCCTGCGCCTCCGTCAGTCCGACGGCCGCCCCGTCACCGAGGGGCGCGTGACCCGCGCCGTCGCGCGTCGCGTTCGCCTCGCGCGCGGCGTTCGCTTCGCGGGTCATGGCGGCGACGGCGAGGCCGAGCGCGTGGATGCTGTCGCGCAAGCCGGCGTCGTCGTCCTTGGCCGGGCCGGGCGCCGCTTCGAGGGCGCGGCGCAGCGCGGCGTTCTCCGCCCGCAACGCCGCCTCCCCCTGCCCGTCGGCCTGCCCATCGCCCTGCCCCGTGGCGTGATCCGCCGCGCGCTCGGTGCGGGCCTGGAGGCTTTGCCGCAGGCTGGCGGCCTGCTCGCGCTCGCGCGCGCCGGCCAGTTCCCCCTCCACCTCGCGGAGCCGGGCGCGCGTCGCCTCGACCTCCCGGCGCAGCGCGTCGGGCTCACCATCCTCGGCCTGTCCGGCACCGTGCCCCGTCGCTTGGCCGGTCACTTGCCCCGTCACTTGCGCCACCGCCGCCTTGAGCCAGCCGCCGACGCCCTCCTCGTGGCCGCCGCGACGCGCTTCCAGGTCGGCGACGCGGCTTTCCAGCGCGGCGATGGTGGCGCGATGCGCCTGCGCCTCGGCGAGGTGGTGGTCGCACTCGTCCTCCGTCGCCGCCACGCGGCGCTTCAACCTGTCGACGAAGGCGTGGCCGTCGTCGAGCGCGACTCGAACCGTGCCGGCCTCGGCGGCCAGCTCCGCGTTCTCCCGCAGCAGCGTCTGGATCTCCTTGTCCTGCGCCTGTTCCAGGCGGCGCAGCGCGTTGACCTGGTCGGCGAAGGTCACGGCCTGGGTCGTGCGCCGGCCGAGTTCGGCCATGTCGCGGCCCTTGTCGCGGCGCACGTCCTCCATGGCCTGCTCGGCGCGCAGCCGCTCGACCGCGAAGGCCGCCCTGAGCTGGTCGCGCTCGGCCAGGATCTCCTGCATCGACAGGGGGACCTGCAGCTCCAGCCGCCGGCGGGTCAGGCGCATCGCGCGCCGCCACAGCAGCGGCGTGAAGCCGATGGCCGCCAGCGCCGTGACGATGCAGCCGAGCGCGAAGTAGATGCCCTGTTCGATCACTGTCCGACCACTTGGCCCCGGCCCACGCGCACCCCGCCTTATGCCACGCGGTGGCGGGCGGGGCAAAGGCCGGCGCGCCGCGATCGGTCGGGCGTCCTTGGCGCGCGGGCAGGATCAGGAAGGGGGAAAGGTCAGAAGGGATTCCAGGTCGATTGCGGGGTGAACTTGAGGTAGCCGACGTTGAGCCCGAGTCGGGCGCCGACGCCGGTGCGGATGGGCACGAGCACCACGTCGTTGGCCGCCAGCGCGGTCATGCCGAGGCCGCCGATGAAGTAGGCGGAGCCGTCCACGCCGCCGAAGCGCGTGAAGATCGCGCGGCGCACCGGCAGGTTGTAGACCAGCATCATCGTGCGGTCGCCGTCCCCGCCGGCGTCGAAGCCGAGCGACGGCCCCTGCCAGAACAATCGCTGGTCACGGGCGTGATGGGTGTACAGGATGCCCTCGCCGTAGCGCACGCCGCCGACGAAGGCGCCGGCCGCTTCCTCGCCGAGGATGTAGCCGTTGGGGCTGCCCCAGCGGCGGGCGGCGCTCTCGACCAGCCCGGCGAGTCCGCGCGAGACGGAGCCGAAGAACCGGTGGCCGCTCACGACGATCTCGTCCGTGGTGTAGGCGATCGGCCGTTCTTCCAGCTCGGCCGACGCCGGCCCGAGCGGCGCGAACGCGGCCGCGACCGCCCCCGCGCCTTTCAGGAAGTTTCGTCGCCCGCTCGAGAAATCCCTTCGCCCCGTACCGGCGCGTCCCTGGAGCCGCATCGCCTGTCCCCCGCGTGACCCGCGCGTCGTCGGGGCCGCGCCCCTCCCCCCACGCCGTGGGAGGACCATGACGCGTCCCGGTTACGTTAAGCTTAACGATGTCGCCCGGTCGCGTCGCGCGCCGCCGGCTTGGAACGCCACCGTACGCACGCACTCGTGACAACCTGACGCTGTAGAAGGGGCGACGCCATATAAGAAACAATAATGGGGCTCGCCATGCCGCGATACTTCTTCCACCTGACGGGTGGTCGCATCAGCATCGATCGGGAGGGGACGGAACTCCCCAACATGGACAACGCCCGACGGGAGGCGATCCTCTACGCGGCGGAAACGCTTCGCGAGCAGCCGGATTTGGCTTCCACCGGCGAGCTGCGCGTCGACGTCACCGAAGCCGGCGGCGAACTCCTCCTCACGGTCGCGATCACGGCGCGCGAGCCGGTCAGGCCCCTGCGGTTGATCGATGGTCCCGACACCCGTCGACCGGTCGGGCACGTCGACGCGCGGCGACGCTGGGAGCCGGGGGAACGCTGAGCGTCCCCGGGGCTCACGCCGCCGTGCGGTCGCCCCAGGCGATGAACGGGCCGTTGCGGTAGTGCTCCTCGGCCTTGCCGTAGCGCAGCACCGCGCCGCGCTCGTCGACCACGGCCCCCCCGGCGACCCTCAGCACCGCGTCGCCGGCGGCCGTGTCCCATTCCATCGTCGGCCCGAAGCGCGGGTAAACGTCGGCCGCGCCCTCCGCGAGGATGCAGAACTTCAAGGAGGACCCGGCGCAGCGGCGCTCGGCGATGGGCAGCGCGGCGAGGAAGGTTTCCGTCCGCGCGTCGGCGTGCGAGCGGCTCGCCAGCGCCGTGAGGCCCCCGGACGGCGTCGGGCGGGCGTGGATGTCGCGACGCCCGTCGGGGGGCGGCAGCGGCTGCCCCGGCTCGATGGTGAAGGTGCAGGCCCGCCGTCCCGCCATCCACAACTGGCTGATCGCCGGCGCGTAGACCGCGCCCGCCGCCGGCGCCCCATCGACGATGAGCGCGATGTTGATCGTGAACTCCCCGTTGCGGTGGAGGAACTCGCGGGTGCCGTCGACGGGATCGACGAGGATGAAGGCGCGGCCGCAGCGCGGCTTGTCCCCGCGCGAGGCCGCCTCCTCGGCGATCACCGGCAGGAACGGCAGGCGCGCGCGCAGGCCGGCGAGGATGATCGCCTCGGCGCGCTCGTCGGCGTCGCACACCATGCTCGAATCCGCCTTCTGCCGGGCGTGGTGGTCGCCCACGTAGACGCCCATGACGGCGACGGCCGCCTCGACGGTGAGTTCGGCGAAGATCTCCGCGATCCCGTCGAGGTCGGCGACGGGGTCGCCGCGATGGGCTGGGTCGTCGAGGCAGGGGGAACCGACGTCGATCGAAGGCACGCTACTGGCTGACGCCATGATGGGAACCTGGTGAGGTGGGAAGGCATGCGCCTTTCCGCCGATGGACGCAAGGTGGGCACGAACCGGCCCGACGCAAGCGACCGGGGCGTTCCGCGCGACCCGCGACGCTGGGGCGCCGCGCCCAGGTCGTCGGACGCGGATGGCTCGATGTCCCGCCCCCGCCCGAGCCGGGATCGCCGCCGATGCCGGGCGGTCGACGATCGCGGCCGAGGACCGCGGCCGACGACCGCGGCCTTGGGCTATGAACCCCATGGGGCCGGGCGCGGCTGGGGCGGACCCCGGCACCGTTGGTCACGTCGATGGGACGCCCTCGGTATCGGTCACGACGCGTCCTTGGGCGGGCCGCCGGCGTGTCGGGCGCCACCTTCCGCGCGGATCGAACTTCGGCGGCGCCGAGCCGGGACGTGACCGCTCCGGGCGCTTCGGGGGGACGGCGCCGCGAGACCATGGCGGCGGACGCCCCGCGCTCACGGTCCACCCCGCACGGCGGCATGGGGCGGGCTTGTCACCGCACCGAAATCACCACCGCACCAAGTGCGTCACTGCACCAAGTGAAGGGCGGCCGGACCGTTGCTGCTCGCCGCCCATCCGCCTTCGACCGTCATGGTGCCCTTGTAGATCAGGTCATGGCCGCCGTTCATGACGCGGATCGTGAAAACGTGCTGTTCGCCGTCCGATATCTTGTCCCGGGCCATATCCGAGAGCGCCCTGAGGGCCACGGCGCGCGCCGCCTTGTCGTCGGCGCACCTGGACCCCACGTCATCTGAAACGAATAGGTCGCCGTCATCGGTCTCGAAAAAATACATTGGCATGGTGGACCAGTCTGTTGAAGCCTTAGGCTTATTCATTTGTGTTAATCTGCTATTCATAATTGAAAATACAAGGGGATGGTTCGCCAGGGAACAATTCGCTCGCCCCCAAGACCGACGATCGGTGGTTTTTCCCCGCATGCGCCTCCGGCCCTTCGGCCAAGACTTTGGCAGCGAGGTGCTTGGCGGCGAGGTGCTGGCGGCTGACCATTCGACCGCGCGATGTCCCTTGGGCCACGTCGACGTGGCGTCGATCATCCTCGTGGAGGGTGGGTGTTGCGCCAAGACGTTCGAGTGAAGGTCGTAGTCCGCGATCCCGCCCGCGCCAATGTAGCGTCCCACCAGCCCGTGCCATACGTGATGGGGATTGGTGGACGTCCCCGACGGTGGGTCGCGAGCGCCGCGAAGACTATCGCGATACGGTCGCGCTTCGTGGGAAGCCGACGCGAGGGTGGGAATCGAACAATTCCTTAAGATCTCGAAAGTATGTCCGCCACCATACCAAGGTTAGCTTTCCATCTTTTGGCGGGGACGCTTTGATGTCCCGAGTGTTGAATGATCGTTGCTCGCATTAGAGACAGCCCCATGCCGCGCTTCTTTTTCGATTTCGACGGCCGGGTCGACGAAGACGGCATGGATTATCCGAGTGAGATCGCGGCTAGACGCGAGATCATGCTCACGCTTCCCGCCATCGTCGTCGCCGAAGACATAACGGACGCCGCCTACCAGAGCTGGACGTGCATGATCCGCAACGAGGACGGGAAGCCGGCCTATCGGGTTCGTCTGGCCCTCGTCGTCGACGACATGAACGACGCCACGCGCGGGACCTACATGCTGGACCAGTAGCCGCCACATCGCCGACGCCTTCCCGAACGCGTGCGACGCCGTTGGCCCGGCGTCCGGCGACGCGAGGACAGGTGGCGGCGGCAAGTCGACGTGGGACAAGGTCGACGTGGGCCAGGTCCAAGGCGACCAACCATCGTTCGCGTGGTGCGTTCGTTGGTGGACGCCCGTCGCCACGGGATACCGTCCCGCACCTCGATGCGCTCGCGGCGGACGGGCCACCGGCATCATGGGTCCATCGCGTCCCTCGACCCCCACCGGGTGGGCGCGTAGGGATGTCGGATGCCAGATGTTCACGGACCCGCGCGATGACACCCGACGACCCGCGCGACGGCCCGACCGATGACCCGCGCCCGCGCGCGCGCCCTTCCCCGACCGTGGCGCGCGGTGGTGGTCGGCGCGGGCGGCGGGATCGGCGCGGCGCTCGTCGCCCGCCTCGCGGCGGCCGGCGTCGACGTCCACGCCCTGGCGCGACGCCCTGTCGAGGACGGCGACGCGCCGACGGGGGGCGGACGGGTCACGACCGGCCGCATCGACGTGACGGACGAGGCCAGCGTCGCGGCGGCCTGCGCGGCGCTCGGTGGGGAGCCGCCGCCGCGCCTGGTGATGATCGCCACCGGGCTGCTGCACGACGCGACCCTCCAGCCGGAGAAGAGCTTCAAGGCCCTCGACGCCGCGCGTCTCGCCCGCTCCTTCGCGGTCAACGCAATCGGGCCGGCGCTGGTCGCCAAGCACCTGGTGCCGCTGCTGCCGCGCGAGGGGCGCAGCGTCTTCGCGGTGCTGTCGGCGCGGGTGGGCAGCATCGGGGACAACCGGCTCGGCGGCTGGTACGGCTATCGCGCCTCCAAGGCCGCCCTCAACCAGGTCGTCCGCACGCTGGCGGTGGAGGTGAAGCGGACGCGGCCGCGCGCGATCATCGTCGCGCTGCACCCCGGCACGGTCGACACCGGCCTCAGCCGACCCTTCGGCGGTGCGGCGGGATCCGCCGGGGTGTTCACGCCGGCGGAGGCGGCCGGCCACCTCCTGCGCGTGGTCGATGGCTTGGGCGAGGACGACAGCGGCGGCTTCTTCGCCTGGGACGGGACGCCGGTGCCGTTCTGAGGGTGCCGTTCCGGGAACGGGTCCCGACGATCCCGTCGGGCCGACGATCCCACCGGCGCCGGGCGAGAGCGCGTATGATCGCCGCCGGGCCCGGCGTCCGAGGCTTCCAAGGCCGGCGATCCCGCGCTAACATTTGTTCGGGCGATCGTTCGCGTCCCGGCGCGCCGCCGGCCGTCCGGCCCTTCGTAAACGCGGCGTTAACCATTCGACGTTTAGCTGCGGGCGGGCTCGCAGCCAGCTGATGGATCAAGATTGATGATGGCCTTCACCCTCGATCCCCTCGACCTCGCCGCCCTGCTCTGCTCGCGCGTGTGCCACGACGTCATCTCGCCGGTGGGCGCGATCGCCAACGGCCTGGAGGTGCTGGAGTCCGAGAAGGACCCGGACATGCGCGGCTTCGCGATGGACCTCATCAAGAAGTCGACCCACGTCGCCTCGGCGCGCCTGCAGTTCTGCCGCCTGGCCTTCGGCGCGGCCGGCTCGGCCGGCGCCTCCATCGACACCGGCGACGCGGAGGGCGTGGCGCGCGGCCTGATCGGCGACGACAAGATCAAGCTCAAGTGGAGCGCCACCCGCGCCCTGCTGCCCAAGAACAAGGTGAAGTTGATCCTCAACATGGTGCTGATCGCCTCGCAGACGATCCCGCGCGGCGGGGTCATCGAGGTGACGATCGAGGGCATGGACGATGCCACGACGCTGCGCGTCACCGCCACCGGCACCAACGCCAAGTTGCAGAGCCACACGCCGCACCTGCTCGCCTGCGAGCCGGAGAACGGCGTCGACGCCCACGGCATCCAGGCCTACTACACCGGCCTCGTCGCCAAGGAGGCGCACCTCGCCCTCGCCACGCGCGTCGAGGACGGTCGGGTCACGCTGGAAGCGGTGCCGGACGGCAGCGCGGTGCCGGCGCACGACAGCGGCATGATCGGCGTCGCGGTCCAGCAGGTCGCCTGACGGACCGCCGTCGAGGGGACGTAAGGATGTCGGCCGGCGCCGACATCCTTCACCAAGTGATGTCGGCGAGCGCCCACACCGGCCGACGAAATGTCGGCCGTGGCCGACACCCCCCGGCGCCGGGCGCGCGGTGACCTTACGTGCGGCGATGTAAGGATGGGGCCGCTCCCAGGTACGATCGGGGCGCGGCCGGCCGGCTTGTGCGCCCAAGCCGTATCGCCCATATCTAATCCAACAGGATTGCGCGGCGCACGCCGCCCTTCGATCGGCGAGACCCCCATGTTCATCCACACCGAGACGACCCCCAACCCGGCGACGCTCAAGTTCCTGCCCGGCCGCACCGTGCTGCCGGAGGGCACGCTGGACATCCGCTCGCCGGTGGAGGCCGGGCGCTCGCCGCTCGCCGGCGCGCTGTTCGGCATCGACGGGGTCGACGGCGTGTTCTACGGCGCCGACTTCATCTCCGTCACCAAGGCGGACGCCGCCGAGTGGCCGATGCTGAAGCCGGCCGTGCTCGGCACCATCATGGAGCACTTCACCTCCGGCGCGCCGCTGATGAACGACGACGAGGCGCTCGACGGCGCCGAGGCCGGCGAGTTCTTCGACGCCGACGACGGCGAGATCGTCGACACGATCAAGGACCTGCTGGAAACGCGTGTCCGCCCGGCGGTCGCCGGCGACGGCGGCGACATCAAGTTCCGGGGGTTCCGCGAGGGCACAGTCTACCTCGCGATGAAGGGCTCCTGCCAGGGTTGCCCCTCCTCGACGGCGACGCTGAAGCACGGCATCCAGAACCTGCTGCAGCATTTCGTCCCCGAGGTCCGCGCCGTCGAGCAGGTCTAGCCCGACCCGTTCACGTCACCACCCGCTCCCTCACTTGAGGGGGTCGTGGCCCCAGTTCATCAGCGAGTGGCGCCAGCGGGTGTCGGTCACGTCGCCGTGCGGGCGTTGCGCGAGGTGGCGGTGGACGTAGCTCACCACGCGCTTCATCTGCGCGTAATCGTCGTCGCCGAGGTCCGCCTGCTTCTTGCCCTTGATGGCGACGATGGCGCGGCCCGACCTGTGGCCGGTCGCCTCGCCGCTGCCGTCGTCCTGGCCGACCGAGCGGCTCTCCTCCGTCTCCAGCCACGCGTCCAACGCCTTCGGCGTCATGTTGACCGCCTCGTCGAAGTCGGCGCGGATGCGCTGCCTGTCCTGGTCCTCGTCCACGTCGTCACCTCCCGATGCCGGCGGCGAACGCGCGCGCGTCGGTTTTCGTTCGCCGCCGCCGTCCCGCGAATTGATCGGTGACCGTAAAACGGTCACAGTCCCGGCAATGCGAATCCTGGCGATCGATACCGCGCTGCCCGCCGTCTCGGCCTGCGTCCTGACCGCCGGCGCGGTGGAGCCCGACGCCGCCGAGACGCTCGGCATGGAGCGGGGCCACGCGGAAGCGCTGATCCCGCTGATCGAGCGGGTGGTGAGCGCCACCAAGGGCGGGTTCGCGGCGATCGACCGCGTCGGCGTGACGGTCGGCCCGGGCTCGTTCACCGGGCTGCGGGTCGGCATCGCGGCGGCGCGCGCGATCGCGCTGGCCTGGTCGATCCCGGCGGTCGGGGTGTCGACGCTGGCCGCGCTCGCCGCGCCGCTGATCGTGGGGGAAAAGCCCGGCACCGTCGTCGTCGCGGTGGACGCGCGCCACGGGCACGTCTTCTTCGCCGCCTTCCACGCCGACGGCCGCATCTTCCAGCTGCCGCGCTTCGCCTCCAAGGAGGAGGCCATCAAGGCGATCGGCGAGGGGCCGCTGCGGCTCGCCGGCTCCGGCGCGCCGATCCTCGCCATCGAGGCGTGGCGTCGCGGCATCGTGGCGGAGGTCGTCGGCGACCGCATCGTGCCCGACATCGCCTTCGTCGCGCGGCTGGGGCTGCTGGCCGACCCCGCCAGCGCGCCGCCGCGCCCGCTCTACCTCAAGGCGCCCGACGCCAAGCCGCCCGCCCGCTCGCCGCTGGCGGCCGCCCCCGAACCGACGTGACCGGCCATGTTTGGATTGTTCGAGAAGGACTTCGGACCCACGCTCGAGCGCCTGGAGGCGGATCGCGCCGCCGATTGCGCGACCCTGCACGCCACCGCCTTCAGCCATCCCTGGCCCGAGCCGGACTTCGAGGCGCTGCTCCTCGCCCGCGCGACCTACGGCACCGCGGCGCTCGGCAAGGCGGCGCTGGGCAAGGCGGGCGAGTTGCAGGGCTTCATCCTGTCCCGGCTCGCCGCCGACGAGGCGGAGGTGCTGACGATCGCCGTGCAGCCCCGTCGCCGGGGCCTGGGCATCGCCGGGCGGCTGATGGAGGCCAACATGGCGGAGCTCAGGGCGGGCGGCGCGAAATCCTGGTTCCTGGAGGTGGAGGTGGGCAACGCCCCCGCCCTCGCGCTCTACGAGCGGTGCGGCTTCGCCAAGGTCGGCGAGCGCACGGCCTACTACCGCACGGGCGGGGGCGGGTCCGCCCACGCGCTGATCCTCAAGCGCGACCTGTCGTGAGGGCGTAGACCGGGGCTTTCCCCCGACTCCGGCGAGGTGCTAGCCTCCAAGCGATACCGTCCTGGAACCCCATGGCCCCCCGCACAGCCGAACTCGTCCTGCCTGTCGATGGCCGCCAGTCGGAGACCGCGTTGATCGTCGCGCGCGGCACGCGGCGCTGGCTGCGCGCGACCGGCTTCGCCTCCGTGGCGGAGATGGCGCTGCGCTCGGGGCGGCGCGCCGACCTCGTGGCGCTCGGCACCAACGGCGCGATCCACATCGTCGAGATCAAGTCCTCCGTCGCCGACTTCCGCGCCGACGGCAAGTGGCGCGACTACCGCCTGCATTGCGACAAGCTGTATTTCGCGATCCCCGACGGCGTGCCGCCGGCCATCATGCCCGACGACGCCGGCCTCATCATCGCCGACGCCTACGGCGCGACCCTGGTGCGCGAGGCGCCCGAGCACCGGCTGTCGCCGGCGACCCGCCGCATGGTGACGCTGCGCTTCGCGCAACTCGCCGCCCACCGCCTGCACGGGCTCGCCGACCCGTCCTTCGCCGGGCAGGCGGTTTAGCCGGCGGGACAACCCGCCGGCTCATCGATCGCGACGCCGTTCCCCTCGGCGCGATAGGCGCGGGCGGCGGCGTAGGACGGGCGGCGGGCGCGCATGATGGAGCCGAGCGGGCGGTGGGCGGCCAGCCCGGTCCAGGGATTGAAGGCGAGGCGATCCTCGACGTAGTCGCGCAGGTCGTCGGCCCAGGTGTCCTGGGGAACGGCGCTGACGCGGGCGACCGGCACGTAGGGGCTCTCCGACTCGGGCCACAGGGTGGCGGCGTCCTCGATGGGCATCGACTCGATGCTGGTCGCCAACTGCACCCGCAGCTCCCAGACGGCCGGGCGGGCCCGGAAATACGCCTGGATGGAGTCACGGATGGCGTCGGGGTGGCCGGCCACGTCGAGGGGTTTCTGGGACAAGGCGGTGAGGTCCGCCGACACGGGGGAGAGTGCCACCTTGCCGAAATAGTCACCGTGAAGGAGGGCGGCCTGGGAGAAGAAGCTGTCGCCGAGCAGCTGCGTCCTCGCCTGGCCGGCCAGGGTGGTCAAGGTGGCGGATGTCTGGCCGACCATCTCGAGCGCGGCCTCGGCGGTGCGGGACAGGACCGAGACGACGTGCTTGAGGGGCGCGACGTGGCCGGTGGTGGCGGCCATGGGCTTCAACTGGCGCAGGAAGGACTTGGCGGTGGCGACCTGGAACGACGGGGAGTTGCCGAGGACGTAGTTCTGGGTGGTCTCGCCCTCGCTCCCCGGCAGCCGGGGCCCTGGCACGCCCAACACCTTGAGGGCGGCGCCACGGGGCACGGAGATGTTGTCGTGGAGGATGTCGCCGGGCGTGGTGCTGAACCGGAGGATGGCGTCGTAGACGGCGGGTTCCGCGAACAGGCCCTGGGCGAGCCATGGGGGGAGGCCGGGAAGGACTTCGAAGCGCGCCCGGAGGTAGCCGTGCGCCTTGGCGTGAACGGCGCGGTAGGCGTGGCCGGTATCGGCGTGGGTCCGGCGCGCGATGGAGAGCATGGCGTCGGTCAAGCCCCGCTGCGTTTCCGCCTCGTCGGAGGGGACGCTCTCGAAGGACGGGTCGAAGCGGAGCGGGGCGAAGGTCGGGGACAAGGCATGATTGTCGGTCATGGCAGGGGAACGTCGGGGACGTTGGGCAGTTGCGGGCACCGGTCGGGGTCACCCGATGGTGATCGCGGCGCGGCGTCAACGGCCACGGCCTCAGCCGGCCCACTCACCCATGCCGTGTTCCGTCGTCGCTGGCGGACGAGCGGCGCGCCATCCAGCGGCGGCGACCGGCTCGTCGCGACCCGGCTTGTCGCGGATTGGCTTGTCGCGATGATGGCGCGGTGCTAAGCGCGACCCTCGCCGCCCCCCTGCCCGCCGCCGGACCCGCGCCCCATGACCATCCGCCTCCATCGCGGCGACCTGCCGGACGATTACGCGTGGGGCGACGCGGTCGCCATCGACACCGAGACGCTGGGGCTGGTGCCGGGCCGCGACCGGCTCTGCGTGGTGCAACTCTCGGCCGGCGACGGCAAGGCCGACGTGGTGCAGATCGCGCCGGGCCAGACGCGGGCGCCGGTGCTGCAACGGCTGCTGGCGGACCCGGGCTGCGCCAAGCTGTTCCACTTCGCCCGCTTCGACGTCGCGGTGCTGTACAAGGCCTTCGGCACCATGGCCGCGCCGATCTACTGCACGAAGATCGCCTCCAAGCTCGCCCGCACCTACACCGACCGTCACGGGCTGAAGGATTTGGCGCGCGAGTTGCTCGGCGTCGACCTGTCGAAGCAGCAGCAATCCTCCGACTGGGGCGCGCCGGCGCTCAGCGAGGCCCAGCTCGCCTACGCCGCCTCCGACGTCCTCCACCTCCACGCGCTGCGCGCCAAGCTCGACGCCATGCTGGCCCGCGAGGGCCGGGACGGCTACGCCGGCGCCGCCTTCGCCTTCCTGCCCGTGCGGGCTAAACTCGACCTCGACGGGTGGGCGGAGACCGACATCTTCTCCCACGCGTGAACGACGGGGCGCGGGAGGGTAAATCCGTCACACCGGGGCGCGCCCGCGTTGAGCCCCGTGGCGGCCCCGGCCGCCGCCTTGTCTTCGCCGCTGTCGCGGCGCAAACACGGGTCCATGCGGAAGCCTCTCGGGGCCCGGGTTCTGGTTCCATCGGCATGGCGGATCTGACGAGCGGCGACGGCGGGACGGAAACGTCCCGAGCCGGGATGGACTACACGCCGCCGCCCCGGTTCGGCGCGTTCAAGGCCGCCGACCGCCACACCGCGCGGGTGCGCTTCCTGCGTCGCGCGATCATCCTGGGCGCCGTGATCGCGATCACCATCATCGCCATCGTCGCCATCTTCGACCCGCTGCGTCACCTGCCCGCCGGCGTGAGCCTGGCCGGGGTCGGCGTCGAGGGGACCAAGATCACCATGGACTCGCCCAAGATCTCGGGGGTGCAGCAGGGCGGCGGCCCCTACGACATCAAGGCGCGCACCGGCATCCAGGACATCCTGACGCCGTCGGTGATCGAGCTGGTCGGCGTCGACGCCACGGTCGGCATGGCGGACCTCACCACGACCCACATCCTGTCCACGCACGGGCTGTACGACTCGAAGGCGGACACGATGGGGCTGAGCGGCGCCGTCACCATCGCCAACACCAGCGGCTACACGCTCAACATGTCCAAGGCGACGATGGACTTCAAGGCGGGCATCCTGTCGTCCCACGAGCGCCTGCACGTCGACATCAGGGGCGGGCAGGTGTCCGCCGACGACCTCGCCATCAGCAACAACGGCCACGTGGTCGCCTTCCGGGGCAACATCGCCTCGACGTTCGACCCGCCGCCGGACGATCCCACGGGCACCCCGTCGCGGCCGGCCGACGGGGCGGACCCGCGATGAGCGCCCTGGGCCGCGCGGCGACCCTCCTCGCGCTCGCGCTGACCATCCCCGCGCCCGGCCCGGCGAGGGCGGCCGCCATCCTGCCGGGCGGCAACTCGAAGCAGCCCATCAACATCGAGGCGTCCAAGCTCGACTACTTCGACAAGGAACAGAAGCTCATCTACACCGGCAACGTGGTCGCGACGCAGGGCGACTCCAAGCTGAAGGCGAGCGTGCTGACGATCTTCCTGACGCCCAAGGGCGGGGAGAAGGGCGGGGACGCGGCGCCCAGCAACAATTCCGTGCAAAGGATGCTGGCGAGCGGGCCGGTGGTGCTGGTCCAGCGCGACCAGGTCGGCACCGGGGACAACGGCGTCTACGACAAGGCGTCCGACACGGTGATCCTGACCGGCAACGTGACGCTGAGCCAGGGCCCCAACGTCACCAAGGGCGAGAAGCTGATCTACGACCTCCACAGCGGCCAGGCGGTCGTGAGGGGCGGCGCGAGCGGCGGCGTCAAGAGCATGTTCCTTCCCAGCGGCGGCGGCACGGCCGAGGCCGAGGCGCCGGTGAAGAAGACCAGGGTCCGGACCAGGGGCGGCGGGTGAGCGCGGCGGCGGACCCGCGTCGGTCGGGGGATCGCGGGCGGGACGGATCACCGGCGGACCGATCACAAGAAATGTGACGAAGAAAGCGACGTGACCAGAACCGATGAGTTCGGTTATGGTGGCGCCGGGTCGACGGCGCGGGTCGGGAGGTGGACGTGGGGTCGCTTTGAACGTGAAGGCGCTTGGCGTGTTCCAAATCGCGAGAAGCATGCTGGGACGCTACGCCGGGCCCGCGACGGGCGGCGTCGCCACCGCGTCCGGGCCGGCCCTGACCCTCGCCGACGCCCCGGCGGTCGCGGCCGGCGCCCCGTCCGACCATGGTGGACGCGAATCGCGCTTCAGCGTCGCGGCGGAGGCGGGCGAGGGGGTGCTGTCCATCCAGCACATCCGCAAGGCCTACAAGGCGCGGCGCGTCGTCGAGGACGTCAGCCTCACCGTCCGGCGCGGCGAGGCGGTCGGGCTGCTCGGCCCCAACGGCGCGGGCAAGACGACCACCTTCTACATGATCACCGGCCTGGTGCGCCCGGACGCCGGCACCATCGCGCTCGATGGCCACGACGTCACGAGCCTGCCGATGTACCGCCGGGCGCGGCTGGGGATCGGCTACCTGCCGCAGGAGGCCTCGATCTTCCGGGGCCTGAGCGTGGAGGACAACATCAGGGCCGTGCTCGAGATCTCGGAGGGCGACAAGGCCAAGCGCGAGCGCGAACTCGACGGGCTGCTGGAGGAGTTCGACCTCGCCCGGCTGCGCAAGTCGCCCTCGGTCGCCCTGTCGGGCGGCGAGCGTCGGCGCTGCGAGATCGCCCGCGCGCTCGCCAACCGGCCGAGCTTCATGCTGTTGGACGAGCCCTTCGCCGGCATCGACCCGATCGCGGTGGGCGACATCCGCGTGCTGGTCCAGCACCTGAAGCGGCGGGGGATCGGCGTGCTGATCACCGACCACAACGTCCGGGAAACGCTGGGCCTGATCGACCGGGCCTACATCATCCACGCCGGCCAGGTGCTGACGGCGGGCACGCCGGAGGCGATCGTCGAGGACGAGAACGTCCGCCGCCTGTACCTCGGGCAGGACTTCCGCCTCTAAGCCTCGATCCCAGCGGGTGAAGACCTGACGGCCCGGCCGTGGGCGGTCGCGTCGAACGGGCCTGACGTCAGCAGTCTTGAAGGCCAAACGGGCGTGGAGAACCCGGCGTCAAGGCCGAGACAGCTACGTCAACAAATGCTATGTGCAAGAAGTGGGCCGAGTGGTTCGTTCCCGCGGTGTTGGCGTTTAGCATGGCCCTTTCGACCAAGCTCGTGATGCGCCAGGGACAATCCCTGGTGATGACCCCGCAGCTCCTGCAGGCGATCAAGCTGCTGCAGTTCTCCAACCTCGAACTGGCCTCCTTCGTCCAGGAGGAACTGGAGCGCAACCCGCTCCTCGAACGCGCCGACGAGGCGAGGGTCGAAGAGCCGGTCGCCGACTTCCCTTCGAGCGACGCGGAGCCCCGCGCCGAGGCCGACGCGACGCTCGGCGACGCGTTCAACGACCGAACCGACGCCGACTGGAACGCGGACACGTTCGCCACCGACCGCGGCGCGATGGAGTCCAGCCTCGGCACGGAACTCGGCAACACCTTCGACGACGACCGTCCCCCGACGCCCAGCGAGCCGCGCGACGACATCGGGGAGGCGGGCCTGTCCTCGACCTCCTGGTCGGGGTCCACGGCGACGGGTGGCGAGGGCGACAGCAACCTGGAGGCCTACCTCGCCGAGCGCCTGTCGCTCAAGGACCACCTGCTCGCCCAGCTGCCCCTCGCCGTGGTGGCGGCCGGCGACCGCATGATCGGCCACGCGCTCATCGATGGGATCGACGACGCCGGCTACTTCACCGACCCGCTGGAGGACGTGGCCGACCGCCTCGGCGCCCCGCTGAAAAGGGTGGGCGCGGTCCTGGGGGCGATCCAGACGATGGACCCCTCGGGGATCGGCGCGCGCAACCTCGCCGAGTGCCTCGCCATCCAGTTGCGCGACCGTGACCGCTACGATCCCGCGATGCGGGCGCTCGTCGCCAACCTGCACCTGGTCGCCAAGCGCGACCTCGCCGGCCTTCGCAAGGTGTGCGGCGTCGACGACGAGGACGTGGTGGAGATGATCGCGGAGATCCGGCGCCTCGACCCGAAACCGGGGCGCGCCTTCGGGTCGTCGGCGATCCAGCCGGTCGTGCCCGACGTGGTGGTCCGCCTCGCCCCCGACGGTTCGTGGCTGATCGAGCTCAACACCGACGTGCTGCCGCGCCTCCTCATCAACCAGACCTACGCGGCGAAGATCTCGCGCACGAAGGGGAGCGAGGCGGACCGCTCCTTCGTGTCGGGGTGCCTGCAGACGGCGAATTGGCTGACCAAGAGCCTGGAGCAGCGCGCGCGCACCATCCTCAAGGTGGCGAGCGAGATCGTCAGGCAGCAGGACGCGTTCTTCGCCTACGGCGTCGAGCACCTGCGGCCCCTCAACCTCAAGGCGATCGCCGAGGCGACCGGCATGCACGAGTCCACCGTATCGCGCGTGACCTCCAACAAGTACCTGTCGAGCCCGCGCGGGCTGTTCGAGCTCAAGTACTTCTTCACGGCGTCCATCGCCTCGAACTCCGGCGGCGACGCCCACTCGGCCGAATCGGTGCGCTTCCGTATCCGCCAGATGATCGACCGGGAGGGGGTCGGCGAGGTACTGTCCGACGACGCCCTCGTCGAGAAGCTGCGCGAGGCGAACATCGACATCGCCCGCCGCACCGTCGCGAAGTACAGGGAAAGCATGCGCATCCCCTCGTCCGTCGAGCGCCGGCGGCAGAAGGCGCTTCACTAGGGTATCGGACTGGATCGCACCCCGGTCCGATACCCTCATCGCCCGTTTCGCATCGGACTTTCCCGACACCCGCCGCGCAATTCTCGGTCCGCTGCTTCAAGGCGTCGACCCGAAAGGCGCGCGGCGGTTTCGCGAGGTGGGGATGTGTCGGGAGCGGCGTCGATGGGACGGGTGCGGCTCGCCGGGCGCCGGGGTGACGGGCCGCCGACCGCATGACCTTGGGTAAACCATACGCCGTCATGGTCCCGATGGGGTGCAGCGCCCACCTTGATTAAACCCATGGTTGCATATCTAAGATGACGCCACGTCAGCGCATCTGGAATGTCGAGTGATGCAGAACGGCCAAAGCGACACGGCTCCGTCCCCGCAGGAGGCGACGCTGGACTACCTCTTCGACATGATCGTCGAGATGGCGGACATGGCGCGTCAGGCGGGCCACGTGCGCATCGCGATCCACCTCGAGGCGCTGCTCGCCGCCGAGCGGCGGGACGGGGCGCCCCGCGGCTGAAGGGGCGGTCGCCG
>CAXSDP010000026.1:41612-47730 GCA_964235705.1 uncultured Beijerinckiaceae bacterium
CCCGATGCCTTGGGCGACCCTGGACTGGAAGTCGATGATCGCCGGCACGATGTCGCGACGGAACCGCGAGCCGTTGAAGACGCCGTAATGGCCGACGTCCTTCTGAAGGTGGTGCGCCCTCAAACGCTCGGGCAGGTTCGCGCATAGGTCGTGGGCGGCCTCCGTCTGGCCGACGCCGGAGATGTCGTCGTTCTCGCCCTCGACGGTCATCAGCCCCACGCGGCGGATCGCCGTCAGGTCGACCGGCCTGTCGCCGTGCGTCATCGTCCCCTTGGGCAGGCGCTGCTCCACGAAGACGACGTCGATCGTTTGCAGGTAGTACTCGGCGGTGAGGTCCATGACGGCGAGATACTCGTCGTAGAAGGTCCGCTGCTTCTCGCCCGCGTCGCCGTCGCCCTTCACGAGGTGGTTGAACATCTCCACGTGGGCGTCGACGTGCCGATCCATGTTCATCGCCATGAAGCCCGACAGCTGGAGGAAGCCGGGGTAAACGCCGCGTCCGAAGCCGGGATAAGGGAAGGGCACGGTGTGGATGCAGTTCTCGCGGAACCACTGGCTGCCGCGCTTCTCCGCGAGCAGGTTGACGGCGGTGGGCGAGCGCCGCGTGTCGATCGGGCCGCCCATCAGCGTCATGGTCGTGGGCACACGGGCGTCACCGTCCGCCTCCATCAGGGCCACCGCCGCGATCAGCGGCACCGCGGGCTGGCACACGCCGAGCGTGTGGAGGGGCGCGTCGTCGGTCTTCAGCGCGTGGCAGATCCCGATGAGGGTGGCGATGTAATCGTCGAGGTCGAAGCGCGCGACCGCGAGCGGCACCATCCGGGCGTCTTCCCAATCGGTGATGTAGACGTCGTGGTGGGGCAGGAAACCCTCGACGGTGCCGCGCAGCAGCGTCGCGTAGTGACCCGACATCGGCGCGACGATAAGCAGCCTCGATTGGGGCGTGCCGGCCGGCAGGTCGCGCTTGAAGCGCAGCACGCGGCAGAACGGCCGCTCCCAGACGACCTCCTCGGTGACCGCGATGTCCCGGCCGTCCACCACCGTGCGGTCGAGGCCGAAGCGCGGTTTGGTGTAGCGGCGGGTCATCCGCTCGAACATCTCCGCCGAGGCGGCCACCGTCCGGCCGAACGCCGTGGGGGCGACGAACGGGTTCTTGGCCCAGAAGCGGGCGACGTCGGACGCGACGCGGGCGGGGGCGGCGGCGAGGTAACCGAGTTCGTGGAGCTGATAGGTCAGTGGGTTCATGATGGTTCGCGAATTCCTCGAGTGCGCCCCGAGCGGTGGAGTGGTCGAGCCCCGGATGCGAGCCCGGACGCCGGGTCGTGCCGAGGATACGGTCGTCGAACGCCTCTTGGCAACTCGGCCGAAAAGCATGATCCCGACCGATAGTCTTGGTTTATTGGCGCTTGTGCTTCCCCGAGCAAGGTTTCATTCACCCATCTGCAACAGCGAGCCGTGCCGCCGCGCGCTCCGCAGCAGCGTGAGGAAGGCGACCGACGCCGCCGCGAAGAGGACGACGTTCAGGGCGAAGGCCTCCGCCATCAGGTCCGCCCGGAACGCGTGGTCGACGAGCACGTGCCGCATGCCCTCGAAGACGTAGGTCGGCGGCAGGCACCAGGCCAAGGGTTGCAGCCACACCGGGAGCACGGCGACGGGGTAGTAGACCGCGCAGAGCGGCAACAACAGGAACGTCACCGTCCAGGCGACGTTCTCCGCGCCCATCCCGTTGCGCAGGATCAGGCCCGACACCACCACGCCGATGGACCAGCTCGTCAGGATCAGGTTGGCGAAGAACACGGCCAGTGCCAAACCCAAGCCCCACAGGTTGAAGCCGAAGAACAGGATGGCCAGGACGGACACGGGCAGCAGCCCGACCGCCAAACGCAGGACGCTCATCGTCATCAGGGCGAGCAGCAGCTCCACCGGGCGCAGCGGGCTCATCAGCAGGTTGCCGATGTTGCGCGACCACATCTCCTCCAGGAACGTGACGGAGAAGCCGATCTGCCCGCGCAGCAGGATGTCCCACAGCAGGATCGCGCCGATCAGCGTGCCGGCGGCGACCGCCGCGTGACCGGTCGCCCCGCCGGTGGCGTCGCCGGGGGGCGCGCGGACCAGGTAGCTCTGCAGGAACCCCCAGGTGATCATTTGCAGGGTCGGCCAGTAGACGAGGTCGGCGATCCGCGCCCACGACGAGCGCAACAGGTAAAGGTAGCGCGTGACCATCGCCGCGACGCGGGCGGGCGAGGGGACGCCGGCGCGGCGCGGCGCGCCATGACCGGGGCTCACGTCGTCGCCGGGTTCATGCGGTTTCCAAATCCCGACGCCGGTCGCGCGCCACGTCGAGGAACACGTCCTCCAGCGAGGCGCGGCCGTAGCGTTCGAGGAAGTGGGCCGGCGAGCCGTCGTCGACGATCCGCCCCCTCCGCAGCATGACGACGCGGTCGCACAGGCGCTCGACCTCGGCCATGTTGTGGGAGGCGAGCAGCACGGTGGCGCCGACGCGCGCGACGTAGGCTTCCAGCCGGGAGCGCACCCAGTCGGCGGTGTCGGGATCGAGCGAGGCGGTCGGCTCGTCGAGCAGGAGGACGTCGGGATCGTTGATCAGGGCCTTCGCCAGGGCGACGCGGGTCTTCTGCCCGGCCGACAGCTTGCCGGAGGAGCGATCGATGAAGTCGCCCAGCGCCAGCGCCTCGGCGATCCGGGCGATGGCGCCGGCGACGTCCGGGACGCCGTAGAGGCGGGCGAAGACGGTGAGGTTCTGCCTGACGGTGAGCCGGTGGGGCATGTCCACGTAGGGACTCTCGAAGTTCATGCGGTGGAGCACGTCGTAGCGGTGGGTCGCCATGTCGGCGCCGAGCACGCGCACGGTGCCGGCGCTCGGCGTGACGAGGCCCATGATCATGCCGATCGTGGTCGATTTCCCGGCCCCGTTGCCGCCGAGCAGCCCGGTCACGGACCCTCGCGCGATCGACAGGGTCAGCCCGTCGACGGCGACCTTGCCGCCGTAGGCCTTCGTGAGGGCGGCAAGCGCAATTGCCGCGTCCCCTTCCCGGTCGTCCCGTGTCAAACTCGCCATGACCGCGTTCATCGCACCCCCGCCCGAGCGCCTCGTCAGGCACCCTTATCCAAGCACGCTTATCCAAGCACGCTTATACGGAGGATCGCCGCCTTGTCCGATGTGATGGATCGTCCGTGACCGAGCGACCTTTGAACCTGGGGGTTCGCTCGCGTCGACCGCGCGTCGACACGCTGGTTCGCGGCCGGTGGCTCGCCGTCGTCGGCCAGATGTCGGCCGTGCTGATGACCACCATCGTCCTCGGCTTCCCCATGCCGTTCGTTGCCTGCGTCCTCGTCATCGGGCTGTCGATCTGGGTCAACATCGGCTTGCGCCTGCGCTTCCGGCACAACGACCGCCTCGGCGACCGTCCGGCCGCCTGCTTGATGGCCTACGACCTCCTGCAGCTCAGCCTCCTGTTGTTCCTGACCGGCGGCTTGGAGAACCCGTTCGCGATGCTGTTCCTGGGGCCGCTGATGATCGCGGCGGTCTCGCTGTCGGCGCGGTACACGGCGGCCCTCACCCTGCTGGTGGTGGGGTGCGCCACCACCCTCACCTTCTACCACAGGCCGCTGCCGTGGTTCCCCGGCGAGGCGGTCCACCTGCCCTTGCTCTACCGCGCCGGCGTTTGGGGCGGCATCGTGCTGGGCGCGAGCTTCGTCGCCGCCTACGCCTGGCGCATCGCCGACGAGGCCCGGCGCCTCGGCGACGCGCTGGCCGCCACCGAGCTGGTCCTGGTGCGCGAGCAGCACCTGACACAGCTCGACGGCCTCGCCGCCGCCGCCGCCCACGAGCTCGGCACCCCTCTCGCCACCATCAAACTCGTGGTGAAGGACTTGCAGAAGCAGTTCCCGAGCGATGGCTCGACGGGGGAGGACTTGACGCTGCTGATGCAGGAGGTCGAGCGCTGCCGCAAGATCCTCGGCACGCTGACCTCGCTCGGCAGCGAGCCCGGCCACATCATCGGCACGCTGAGCATGGGCCACCTGCTGGAGGAGGTGGTGCAGCCCCAGCGCGACTTCGGCGTCTCCATCCGCATCGTGAGCGAGGGCACCGGCGGCGAACCGAAGACCACGCGAAACCCCGGCGTGCTCTACGGGCTCGGCAACCTGGTCGAGAACGCGATCGACTTCGCCGACTCCGATGTTCGCATCGTCGCGCGATGGAGCGAGTCGATCATCGCGATTATTGTGGAGGATGACGGCCCGGGCTTCGCGAATGACGTTGTTATGCGGCTCGGTGAGCCCTATTTGACGCATAAATCCGATCGCCGCGCCAAGGGCGAGGACGGTTCGGGACTAGGCCTCGGCCTGTTCATCGCCAAGACGCTCCTGGAGCGTTCGGGCGCGAGCGTGTCGATGGCGAACGCCGTTGCCCCCGCCAAGGGCGCGCGCGTGACGATACTTTGGCAGCGGCCGGACTTCGAGCAGGGACAGTCCACGCGGGCGATCTTCGCTCCCGAGGATCGGCGGGTCCGGATCAACGAGGCGGTTTGACCGCGGGAGCGACGCGATGGACGTGCAGGCGAATGCGGCGGTCAGTCCCGGCATACCGGGCCTCGAGTCGGTGACGGACAAGTCGCTCCTGATCGTGGACGACGACAAGGCGTTCTGCCAGCGGCTCGCCCGCGCCATGGAGGGCCGCGGCTTCACGGTCACCACCGCCTCAACCGTCGCGGAGGGCCTCGCCGCGATCGCCAGCGCGCCGCCGGCCTTCGCCGTCATCGACATGCGGCTGACCGACGGCAACGGGCTCGACGTCATGTCGGAGCTGAAGGGCCGCCGCGCCGACACCCGCGCGATCATCCTGACCGGCTACGGCAACATCGTCACGGCGGTGACGGCGGTGAAGCTCGGCGCCTTCGACTACCTCGCCAAGCCGGCAGACGCGGACGAGATCTTCAACGCGTTGATGGCGAGCCAGCACGACAAGGCGGCCCTGCCGGAGAACCCGATGTCGGCCGACCGGGTCCGCTGGGAACACATCCAGCGGATCTATGAATTGTGCGGCCGCAACGTGTCGGAAACGGCGCGTCGCCTCAACATGCACCGCCGCACCCTGCAACGCATCCTCGCCAAGCGCGCGCCCCGCTGAGGCGCGGACCGGCTGGGATCAGCCGGGCGGGCCGAAGCCCAGCCGACGCAGCTTGGCATCGGGGCCGGCGTAAGCCTCCTGCAGGTCGACGTTCCAGTAGCGCAGAACCTCGATGGGGATCGGCTCCCCCGTCACGGCGCAGCGCACGAACGCGCCCGGCCGCAAGACCTTGAAGTCCCCGTCGAGGTATTCCAGGGCCGCCTCGTTCGGGGAAACGGGGTGGCGTTCGTGTCGGTTCATGGCTCGCACCTTGTCATGATTCGCACCTCCACCGTGGGGCCGCACGCGGGGTGCTGAAGATCGTCACGGCGGCGCGGCGCACGCGCGCGGCACTCAGAACAACGTCCCCTGGTCCCGCTTCGGCGAGTGGGGCGCCTTCGGCGACGGCGGCGCCTTCGCGCCGACGGATCGGCCACGCCCCGCCGGCATGACATCGACGTGCCCGTCGGCGAACTCGACATCGAAGGTGGTCCCCTGCTTGATCGCCGCCACCGTGCGGACCGGCGTGCCGGCGGCGTCCCTCACCAGGGCGAAGCCGCGCGCCAGCACTTGGCGATAGCCGAGCGCGTCCAGCAGTTTGCCGCAGCGTTCCACCCCCGCCGCCCGCACGGTCACGCCGGCGGCGAACACCCGCTTCAAGGCCGCCCCGGCCCGGTCGCGCGCCTCGCGCCGCTGGGCGAAGTCGCGCGTCAGCTTGAGTCGAATGGATCCCAGCCGCTGCGCCCCCTGGTCGACCTGTCGCGCGCGCCGCTCGGTGCCGCGCTCCAGGCAGAAGGCGAGCCGCTGCTCCAGCGACGCGAGGTCCTGCCGCCGTTGCCAGAGCCGCCGCAGCGGGGCCTGTTGCGCCAGGCGGTGGTGGAGCCGCGCGAGGTCGAGGTGGGAGCCGGCGACGAGGCCGGCGGCGGCCGCGCCCGCCCGCTCGTCGGCCCGGTCGAGGCGCTGCCGCGCCACCGCCGTCACCGTCTCGGC
>CAXSDP010000027.1:0-46804 GCA_964235705.1 uncultured Beijerinckiaceae bacterium
GACGCCGCATGGGCCGCCGCATGGGCCGCCGCAGGGGACGCCGCAGGGGACGCCGTTGCCCCGACGAAAAAGCACCTGCAGTCCACCGTGCCTGCGCTCATTGAGCGTATGTGCGCCCTCACCGACGAGGCGCTGTGATGCCCCCAGACCCCACCTACGCCGAGATGGCGGTAGCGCAGCACACGGAAACGGTGGAGGTCCGCAATCGCTGGACCAACCGGGTCCAATTCACCGCGACGATCACCTGCGCGCCTGACGCATCCTTAAGTGTCAAGCTCGGGCTGGCGATCAAATGGGGCAGGCTGAGCGATGCCGACCTGCGCGGTGCCGTCCTGAGCGGTGCCGTCCTGAGCGATGCCGACCTGAGCGATGCCGACCTGAGCGATGCCGACCTGCGCGGTGCCGACCTGCGCGATGCCGACCTGCGCGGTGCCGACCTGAGCTATGCCGACCTGCGCGGTGCCGTCCTGCGCGGTGCCGACCTGCGCGGTGCCGTCCTGCGCGGTGCCGTCCTGCGCGGTGCCGACCTGAGCTATGCCGACCTGCGCGGTGCCGTCCTGCCGGACTGGCTTCCTCGGATCGCCAATATCCACCAGACGATCTATGAAGCCGCCAGTCAGCCTGACGCGCTCGACATGAGTTCATGGCACTGCGGCACGACGCATTGCCGCGCCGGGTGGGCCGTCACCCTTGCCGGGGATGGCGGGCGGGTGCTTGAAGGCGTGTACGGCACGGCTGGTGCAGCCGCACTGATCTATCAGGCGAGCGACCCCAAGCTCGATCGGGTGCCGGATTTCCATTGCGGTAACGATGCAGCGCTCGATGATATGCGCGCCAAGGCCGATGCTGAGAAGGTGACCGCGTGATGGCCCGCTCGGACGCCGCCGTCGCGACCTGCGACGGCCTCGCCAGCACACCCAATCCCGGGGCGGTCGAGCGGTTCCTCCTCGACTTCGCCCGCGAAGCCCGTGCGGCCCAGCCGCGCGTCACGCTGCCGCCGATGGGCGAGCCGGATTACGTCCGCGATCGGCTGGACCGGCAGTATTATGAGCAGGTGGCGCGGTGAGCGCGGTCGCCCACATCGCCCCGGTCGCAGCACCGGAATACGCGAACGACCCCGCCAAGCTCGCCAAGTGCAACGCCTGGGTGGAGCACGCCCGGCCGATCATCCTCGCCATGCTAATGCTGGACGACGAGGTGGACAGCGTCCTGCTCCGGGCCAAGATCGACGCGGACAAGGATCGCCGCTGGAATGAGCCGGTGAGCTGGCAAGCCCGCGACTATGATGAGGCGCGCGGCGAGGTGAAGGGGGCCAGCAAGGCTCTGTTCGCGATGCTCGACGGCATCCGCGACAACTTCATCTGCGACGAGATGGTCGGAGTTTACGACAATCCCGACGCGCAGGAAGAGGCCGACGCTTTCAACGACTGGCTTCATGCCGAAACGATCGGCGTCGACGCAGCGGTGAACCGCGTGGCGGAGGATCAGGTATGAACGCGCCGCAGCACACGCCGGGGCTGCTATTTTCCCCCGGACCTTGGACTGTCGAAGACGACGACATGCTTCAGGGCTGCGCGTTCATCCCGATTGAGGATGCGAACGGGCTGGGCGTCTGTGAAGTTCAAGCGCAAGGCGATAGCCCGCGCGACATCTGTGATGCGGATCGCGCCAACGCCCGCCTGATCGCCGCCGCGCCTACGCTGGTCGACGAGTTGCACCTCGCAAGCGTGGCGCTGGTCGAAGCGGCGGAAGTGCTCGCCGGGGCTGGCATGACCTCGTTCGCATCGATCATCCGCAATCACGCGAGCCGGTGTGACGCCGCCATCGCCAACGCCACGGGTGCGGCATGAACGGCCCCGAAACCCTCACCGACCGCCTGCTCGCCATGGGTGCGCCGTCGCGGGATGACTGGATCGGGTGCGTGTTCGTGGCGCTGGTGTTCGTGCTGCTGGTGGTGGTGCTGTGACGCGCCCGTTCGTCGATTACACGCGGCGGCAGTCCGTAGCTGGCACCTTCGCCGGTTTTGACGCCGATCAGCCGATGACCGGACACTATCGGATGCGCCTGCGCAGCGGCGGCGTGTTCGTCGGCATCCGCGTCTGGCACGGCGCGCCGCTCGATCCGATCGACGGCACCGAGCTGGACCGCGCGCACCGCTGGCAGGCCCAAGCAAACGGCCGCGCAATCGACTTAGAACGCGTCTGGCCGAAGTGCGCGGACGAGCCGATCACCCCCGCCGAATACGCATATCTGATCGCTCAGCAGGCGTGGGGCGCGGAACACGCGCCCGACAGCCCGCAAGCCGACCCGATGCGTCGCATCAACCCGCTCACAGCTCCCACGCCTTTCTGAAAGGACCGTCATGGCTATTGTCCAGCGCCTTAAGCCCGAAACCGAAGAAGCCAACCCGCGCGCCGTCATCGGCTCCAATAACCCGCCGATCGACGAGCAGATCGTCCTCGACCTCGCCGAAGCGCTCGCCTCAGAAGGGCTGACGGCGCGCATCGTCGACCTGATCGCCGCCGCCGGCCGCGCGGACGCCATCACTAACGGCGATATCGCTGGCCGGTACGCGGACCTCATCAAGCAGATGGTTGCGGCGGGCAAGGCGGTCGAAGCCTCGCGCGAGAAGCTGAACCGTCCGCTCCTGAACGCACAACGCGCGCTGAAGGGCAGGGCGGACGCGATCACCGCGCCGCTGAAGGAAGCCGAGACGGAGGCGCGCGCCAAGGTCAGCCGGTACGATGCCGAACAGGCGGAGATCGAGCGGCAGGCGCGGCTCAAGCGGGAAGCGGAAGAGCGGAAGGCCCGCGAAGAAGCGGAAGCCGAGCGCCGCCGGTTGCAAGCCATTGCCGATGAGGAAGCGCGGCAGGAGCGTCTGCGGCGTCAAGCCATCGCTGACGAGGCTGCTCGCGTCGAGCGACTGCGTCTTCAGGCGATTGAGGATGACCGCGCCGCCGCTGAGCGTCGGGAAGCCGCCGCCGTCGTGGTGGAGGCCGAGACGGTGGAAGTCGAAGCGCCGGTGGTCGCGGTCGAGGTGACTTATAACCCGCTCGGCATCGGGCAGCCGGTGCGCACCGCCATTCAGGGCGACATGGGCGCGAAGGTCGCCCGCGTCACGACGTGGCATCATCGCATCATCAGCGTCCGCCAGCTTCCCGACAGCATCCTGAAACACGCCAAGGTCATCGAAGCGCTGGACAAGGTGATCGCCGCTCAGGTGCGCAGCGGAACGCGCGAGCTGAAGGGCTGCGAAATCTACTCCGAAACCAGCACTGCGATCCGCTGAGCCCAAACGCAAGGATATCACCATGGCAACTCACGCTCCCGCCCGCACCCAAGCACTCGCCAAGCAAGACGCCGCCATCGCTGGCAACGTCGCCAAGATCGAAGAAGCGCGACGCGCGCCGAATGCCGTGGAAAGCATGGCCGCCCGCTTTTCTATGTCGCCCGGCAATCTCAAGAGCACCCTGATGAACACGGTGTTCAAGGGGGCCAGCGATGCCGAGTTCGCGGCCCTGATTGTCGTATCCAACGCCTACGGTCTCAACCCGCTCACCAAAGAAATCTTCGCGTTCCCCGGCAAGGGTGGAATCGTGCCGATCGTCTCCGTCGACGGCTGGACGCGGATCATGAATGAGCATCCGCAGTTCGACGGGATCGAGTTCAACGACATCGTGGACGACGGTGGCAACCTCTATGCCATAGAAAGCGTGATCTACCGTCGCGACCGTACGCACGCGATCAAAGTCACCGAATATATGGACGAGTGCAAAGGCAACGGTCCCGGTTGGCAGAAGGTGCCCAAGCGAATGCTTCGCCACCGTGCGTTGATCCAAGGTGCGCGGATCGCATTCGGCTTTTCGGGCATATACGCTGAAGGAGACGAGCCGGAAGCCTACGTGCAACAGGACGGCGGCGAACGCGCGCGACCAGTAGCGCCCACGCGCGCGCAGGTGATCGAGAGATACGATCCCGAGACGGGTGAGGTCGACGAGGAAGCCGCCCGCCGTTTGGACGCGCAAGGTTTCGCTGAAATGGATGGACGCGACGACCGCGACCACGGCGACCCCCACGACGGCACCGCCGCCGACCTAATCGCTCGCTTCGACAGCGCCACCTCTCCGACGATGGTGGAGAATGCGGCGACGCATATGCGGACGCTGGGTTTGCAGGACGAGGCGGACGTGGCGGCTGCGGACGTGCGGGCTCGTGACCGGCTGGGTGTGCCGCTGTGACGCCGACCCCCGCACCCCCGCCGCCGCGCCCGCTGTTCGTGCCGACCGTGAAGCTCCCAGGCCACCTCGTGCTCGGCAATGCGACGCGGCCCGCGGTGAGGGTGCCGTGAGCGGGGACGAGGACGTTGCGGCAATCGCGCGTGGGCTGACTGGCCATGACGCCGACATGATCGCAAACGCTTGGCAGGGTGCATCCGGCCGGTGGTATATCGATGGGCGCTGTAAGCACCTGTACCCGGAGATTTGTAGCCTCTCCGGGGTGCTTCAAGAGCATGGCCTCGCCGTCCGCGAGCACCTGATCGCGACGGCAACCACATGACCGACCCCACCTTCACCACCCGCGACGAGCTGTCCGCCTGGGCTCGCCAGCGGATGCGCTTCCCCGATCCGCGCCCCGACGCCCGTCTTCGCGCGGTGGCCGATGTGCGCCGGGTGACGGCGGCGAATGGGTATTTTTTGAATGGAGAGACAAGATGACCCTAGCTGTTTTTCACCATCTGTGCGGCCGCCGGGAGGTGCGCTTTCCGTATGAGCCGCGCGTGGACTGCCCGCAATGTGACCAGCTCCGCGAGCGGACCAGGATCGCCGCAAGGGCCCGGTTTGGTCGGCAGGTGCCCGCATGACCCCCAATCCCGACGCGCTGGTGGCGGTGAACCAGGCGGATCGCGAGGCGGCTGCCGACTTGGCGATGCTGACGCTCGTGGCCGCTCAAGGGCAACAGCCTTGGATGGCGGCAGCCTGCGACCGACTTCGCAGAGGTGAAGTGGACAATAGCGATGAGGTCCAAGCCTTCGCGCGCCACCGCCTCGCCGCCCTCGCCGATCAGCGGGACGAGCGGGGCGGGGTGGAGGCGCGCACAGATGCAGAGGTGCGCGAGGAAGCAATCGCCATCGTTCAAGCGGAAGCTCGCGACATGGGCTATCTGGACGAAGACGTGGCAGGCATGGCCATACCGGACGGCGACGATCTCCTTGCCGTACAGTCGGTCGAGCGCGTTATCGGCTTGGCCCTCGCATCCCCGCCCGCTCCCGAATGGCGGGTGCCGGAGGGGTGGGTCGCGGTGCCGGTCGTGCTGACGAACGCAATGGTAGAGTCGTGGGAGGGAACCGGCTGTCCTTCACTCGCTGGTATGGACGATGCGCAGGCTAATCGGGCTGTCGCGCAAGCCGACTGGTCTGCCCTCCTCGCCGCCAGTCCCCCGCTTCCCGCTTCGGGTGGGGCGGAGTGGCAGCCGATCGAGAACGCGCCGCGGGATCGCACTTGGTTCGACGTATGGGTGCCGAGCTTTGCCGAGCCAGGCAAGGGCTATCGGGTGCCAGACCTAGTGATGACTGAGGGCGGCACGCTTTTCCGTGTCGGGGAAACGCATCCCGTGAGGTTGGCGCACTGGCCCACCCATTGGCGTCCGCGCCCATCCCCACCCGCCACCGACCGCCAGGAGATCGAGCATGGGTGACATGACGCAGGAGGATGCGGCGCTGGTGGCGAGGCTGATCGCGTACGCCGATAGCGGGGATTTCGGTCGGAAGCCGGACCCTGACGGCCTGCACCGCCGTGCCGCCGACGCGATCACCCGCCTCTCCGCCGATGCCGCGCGGGTGGGTGAGCTGGAGCGGGTGCTGGAGCGACTTGAGCGCGCGAATGATGAGGTGGCGCGATGCACAACCCGCGAGCGCTACCTGACGGATTTAGCGGATGTTCAGCCGGCGCTGCTGGAGCTTGATGATGCCCGCCGCGCCGCCCGAGCCGCCCTCACCCGCACGGGGGAAGGGCGATGAGCGGGCTGATGCGCGCGGCCATTGCGGTCGCCCTGTCGACAGCGTTGATGATCGGACTGGCTCTCGCGACCGGCTCCACCTTCGGCCAACGGTGCCACCGCGCCTACTCCACCAATCCGCTTGAAGCTGAACGCTGCGTCGACCGGCTCGCCAATGGAGGTAAGATATGACCATCCCCACAATCCCCGCCGGCATGAAACCCTGGGCGGGCGGAGACAGCGCGCCGAGCGATTGGGATGGCGGGGCGGTGCTCTTGCGAGATCTCCAGATTACTGATGACGGCCTGTACGAAGACTCGTGGCAGCGAGGTTTTCGCGGTGACGCAGACCGCCAGCGTGATTTAGACATCATCGCCTACACCCCGGCCACGCCCGACCCAATCCCCGCCGGCGTGTCCGAAGCGATGCAGGGGGAGGTGCTGAGCGTCACAGACGCGGCGCGCGCGCTCGTCGACAAGCTGGACGCGACCCACGCCGATTTCCGCTATCAGTTCGTGTGGAGGGTCAATCAGCTACACGTCGGACCATACGCCGGGCCGACGTACACGGACGAAATGGCCGCGCTTCGTCGCGCCCTCGCCGATCGCCAGCCCGAGCAGGGGGAGGTGGAGCGCAACACGGTCACGATAGCTGGTCGTGTGTATCCATTGGACAGTCTCGCCGAGCTGCATCGCTTGTTCAAAGGACACGCTCGCATTGAGGCAGTCCATTTCGCCGCCGCCATCGCGCCCGCCAGCAGCAAGGGGGAGGGGTGATGGGTCGCTCTGGATATGTAGACGATGGCGACCTTGATACTCTGGATTTGGGGCGCTGGCGTGGACAGGTGGCAAGTGCCATCCGGGGTAAGCGGGGCCAGGCGTTCTTACGCGAGCTGGTGACCGCGCTCGACGCTATGCCTGAAAAGCGTCTGATCGCGCACGATCTTGAGCACGCGGGTAACGTCTGCGCGATCGGCAGCGTAGGCCGGCAGCGCGGCGTCGACATGGGCCAGCTTGACCCCGAGGATTATGATCGGATCGCGGCCGTGTTCGGCATTGCTCATCAGCTCGTTCAAGAGATTGAGTGGATGAACGACGAAGCCTTTTACGGCACCGGTCCTGAACAGCGGTGGCAGTTCATGAGGGATTGGGCCGCTTCGCAAATCGCCCGTCCGCCCACCACCACACACCAGGACGCCGCCGCGCGCGGACGGGGAGGGGAGCGGTGACCACCTTCAACCCCCTCGCGCGCCTCCAAACCAAGGACGGCATCTGCGAATATCTCGGCGGCATCAGCGCGACGACGTACGATACGTGGCAGGCGCGCGGCATCGTCCCCGGCGCGGTACCCGGCACGACGCGATACGACGTGCGCCAGCACGATCGGGTGCTTGACAGCCGAACCGGGCTGGCGGTGGCGGAGCGCGCCATGTCGCCGCTGGAACAGTGGGAAGCGGACAATGCGCGCGCCGCTTAAGGGCGTTTACCGGCATCGCAAGGTGCTCGCGAACGGTGACGCCCGATATTACTATTCCCTGCGCGGCGTGGGCGCGATCAAGCCGCTGCCCGGCGACGAGAAGGAGCCGTGGGGGCTCGGCACGACCGCCTTCATGCGCGCCTATCACGCGCTCATCACCGCGCCGCGAAAGGCGCGGATCACCGGAACGCTGCAATCGCTGCTCGACGCCTATCAGAAGTCGCCAGAGTGGGCGCGCCTCGCCCCGCGGACAAAGGTCGATTACGCAGGCGCCATCGCGCGGATCGAGCTGGAGTTCGGCCGCCACCCGATCGAGGTGCTGGAGGACCCGAAGATCAGGCCGCGCTTTCTCGGCTGGCGGGACAAGATGGCGACGTCATCCCCGCGCCAGGCGGATGCGGTGTTCGGCGTCCTGCGCATCGTACTGGAGTGGTCGCGCGACCGCGGACTGCTGGCGATCAATCACGCGACCCGGCCGAAGAAGGTCTACCGCGCGGACCGGTCGGAGCACCTATGGCTTCCGCCGCACATCACCGCGCTGCGCGAGATCGCACCGGCCGATATCCTGCTTGCGTTCGAACTGGCGCTCGGCACCGGACAGCGCAAGGGCGACCTGCTCAAGCTCGGCTGGTCCGCATACGATGGGACCCGCATACGGCTCCGTCAGGGCAAGCGCAAGCGGCTGGTGGATATGCCGGTGACGCAGGCGCTCAAGGCCGTGCTGGACGCCGCGCCGCGTACCGCGACGACGATCCTCGCGCACAACGGGAAACCGTGGGCAATCAACACCAAGGGGCAGGCGATCAATTTCAGCCACCATTGGCGCACCGCCGTGATCGCGGCCGGGCTCGACGGGCTGCACTTCCACGACCTGCGCGGGACGGCCTGCACGTCGCTGGCGGAGGCCGGTGCGACGCCGTCCGAGATCGCCGCCATGCTCGGCTGGACCGTATCGACGGTCAATCGGATGCTCGACACGTATCAGGCGATGACCGCTGCCCTGAGTGACAGCGCGGTCGCTAAACTGGACGCCCGAGCGGCCCAAAATCTTCCGCAAAAGGCCGGGAAACCCTTGGATTTGCGTGGTGGATAATTTACACATTCCGCAGCTATTCGGAGCAATCGCAATGGCATACGACGGTTTTTGGTACCGGCATTCACAGGTTCGAATCCTGTCGCCCCAGCCAGCGTTTTCAACGGGTTGCGGAGTTATCCACAGCCTAGCGGGATTTCTTCCGCACTCCGTTCCGCAATTAGGACTGCCGGATTACGGTAAGTTCAGCGGCGCGCGCACCGTTCAGAGCCGCCATCATCGCCTCAAGATCGGGGTGCCAGTCGAACCATTCTCGCATCAGTCGGCGCTCACAGAAGCGCTTGTGCAGCCGGCGTTCCTCGTGAACGGGATAGCTCGACACAGCCCACAAGTGGGTTCGATATGGGCAAGCGTTCTGAATGTTCGCCATGCGGGCGTACGGATCAAGCGCCCTTCCAATCTTAACAGGGCCGCCGATCCAGCCCACAAAGTAAGTCCACGGGCGCTGAATATCACCGCCAAGTGTACGTGCGATCCTATCCGGGTTGTGCCAGTCTGGACGACTAAGAGCATCGGTAGGACAGACCTTGCCGTACGTCGTCGAACCTACTCCTTCGCGCCATTTGTGCATCGTGTGACGGGAAACGGCCATCTGAAAGTCATACCAGATGCTCAGGTAAAGATCGACAAATCTTTGCATAGTCGTTCCGCAGTTCGTTCCGCACTAGCATACCCCATGCAGGTGGTGGCATGAGCGCGGCCATCACGCCAGAACGGCTGGAACGCTGGCTGCGCAGCCGGGATACTGGCCTCTCGTCTGAAGCGATCTTCCACTTCATGACGCTCGGCATTCGAGGTGGGAACACGCCTTCCGATCCGGCTGATCTTGCGCGCTGTCTGCGCTTGCTCGCCGCGTTTCCCGAATGGACCGAGCGGCTCGGCGAAATGGCGACGTGTTCCGACGAATGGGCGTTCTTGGTTCCTCATTGGCCCGATCTGGAGTCGTCCTTCCTAGATGAGGCTGGCGGGTCTTTACCGCCGCGCGAGGCCTGGTGGTCCGCGCCCGAGACTTACGCGATGATGAAGCGTCTCGAAGCGGACAGCTATGAAACGCGCGGTTTCGTGGTGGAGCGTCGCGATGATGGCTCTCTGCGATCGGCTTATCGTCCTGCTGGAGACGACCCACGGGTGGCGGCATCGGCGGGGGTGCGGTCGTGAGCGGGCCTGTCATCCTCCCGGTGATCCATTACGCTGATGACAAGCAGGCGATGCGCAACGCCGAGCGCGCGATAGAGGCGGGATGCGCTGGCGTCATGCTGATCGAGATGCGCGGGCGCAACGAGGGGCTATCCTTCGCCGGCGCGGCAATCAAGCGACGCTGGCCGGATGCGCACGTCGGCGCGAACAGGCTGGGACAGGACGCCTGTGCCGCGATCGTGGCGAACCGAGACGCTGGCCTCGACTCTACGTGGACCGACGATCAGCTGACGCACACCGGGGACGCGATGATGATAGAGGCGGGACAGACGGCGCGCCTGCTAGAGGACGCCGCCCAGCACGCGCTATTCTGCGCTGTGGCGTTTAAGTATCAACTGCACGAGCCCAACCCGGGTCGCGCCGCGCGGCGCGCGCTACGATTGGGCTTCATTCCAACGACAAGCGGCTCGCGCACCGGAGAGGCGCTTAGCGCTGTTGCGGGCGCTACAATCAGGACATCGATCGGTCCCGACGCCCCCCTCGCCATTGCTAGCGGCATCACGCCGGAAAACGTAGCCGCGTTTGCCCCGCTAGTGTCACACGTTCTGGTCTCAACCGGCATTTCGACGTCGTTCCATGAGTTCGATCCAGCTCGCCTGAAGAACTTGGTTTCCGGAGCCACTGCATGACCGCCGCGAACGCCGAGCTGCTGGCGCTGGCCGAGCGGTGCGAGCGGGCGACGGGGGCATCTTATGATCTAGAAAAGGCAATCGGCGTTGCGATGCACGGGCCGATCGTTCCCAAGCCCTACACCGCCAGCCTCGACGCGGCGATGGGGCTGGTGCCGGAGATGTGGTGTGTCGAAGCGTTGGGCCAGCATTACGACGGACCGAACCGCGGCAAGTGGAGGTGCTCGATATACATTCGCAACCCGGGGCTCGGGCCTAAGAGTTGCACGAGCGATCCGTGGGCGGCGGCAGGACCATGCGCCACCCCCGCGCTCGCACTATGCGCAGCGGCGTTGCGAGCCCGCGCCCAGGAGCAGCGCCCATGACCGCGGAAACCACGCCCCGCCGCGTCCAGCTATCCCGCCGCAAGGGATGGCGGATGCCGGAGAACACGGTGAGCGTCGCGCGGCCGGGCAGGTGGGGCAATCCGTTCCCGATCGGTCGCGAAGGTCCATTCAGCCGGGTCGCGCCGGATGCGGAAGGCGCGGTCGGGTTCTTCCGCGCGATGCTCCGCGATCCGCAGATGCGGGCGAGGGCAGGGTATCCGTCCGACCTATCGCCTCTGCGCGGGCGCAATCTAGCCTGCTGGTGCCGGCCGGGCGACTGGTGCCATGCCGACGTGCTGCTGGAGCTGGCGAACGCCCCGCTGTCCGATGCCGGGCGGGGAGGGGAGTGATGGGGCGGCGTAATCCTATGATCCGCGTGCGTCGCTACGATCAGCGACCGAGCGGTTGCGAAAGCTGGGCGGAAATGGATGCGGACGGCGGCATGGATTTCGTGACGGTCAGCAATCCGCATTTCGAGCGCGATAAACGGATGCAGTCGTGGCGGCGTCCGCTATGACGCCCCGCCCGTCGCTCGCCGGGGGAGAGTGGTGAGCCGCCGCATGACAGACGAGGCTATCCGTGGCGCGGTCGATAGCATTACGCACGATGCCCTCCCGATGGTAAAGCGCGGGCAGCCGGACAGCGCCTACCGGGATCGCGCGCGTGTGCAGGTGGAGATCGCGGACGGGGTGATCGCGTTGGTGAGGCGGTTGCGGTTGTGACGCCTTGCCCGCCCTACCTGATCGCGTACCGTAGCGAGATGAAGGAGGATACGATGCTCAACTTCGACAAGATCAGATTGCAGATCACACGCGTCCGCGCGGCTATGGAGCAAGGAAACGGCGGGGCGAGCTGCCGCCACAGCGTTTCAGCATAGGTCCGATCCACCGCCTCCAGCGTCGTGATCGCCTCGCATGCGTCAGGACCGCGCCGGGCGTCGTCGTCACCGCTGCGGATCGCGTCGTCGAGCAGGGCGAGCGCGTGGTCGATGTCGGGGTGCATGGGCCGGGTATGCGGGAACGGGAGGGGGAGGGGCAAGGACTAGCCATTCCCCACAGCGGGGTCATACACCCACCCCACCATCCGCACCACCCCGCGCGTCCCATCCACCCGCACCACGGCCACGTCCCGCCCGCCGCGCAGCATCGGCAACGTCACGCGGTCGCCGTGGGCGAGCGGAGGCGTGGCCCACACGGTCGGGCTCGGGTCGGGGCCACGGGCGAGGTGGAACGCCAGCGTGTCGAGCAGCCGCCCATCCTCGCCCGCCAGCGCGGTAGGCGTGTCAGGCACCACCATGACGCGCCAGGACGAAGCACTATCATTCGATATGCTGTCCCGGTCGACGACATCGACGGTGCCTGACACGAGCACGTCAGAGCTTCGCCACCAGCGCCTCAGCCTCCGCGACGATCTGCGGCCAATGCGCGGTGATGACGGCCTGCGCGAGGTGCAGCGCGAGGCTGAACGACAGGTCGTGGCCCTTGGCGTCCTTCACCAGCGCCTGCGCCTTCGTGGCGACCGCGAAGATGCTGTCGTGCGCCGCGGGCAGGGTGGCGCTGAACGCCGCGAGATCGTCGCCCACGACAGGCAGCAGATCGGAAACGACGGTTTCCGCCGCCGTCAGCACCTTGGGGACGGTGACCGGCACGGTCGTGTGGGCGAGCGACTTGAAGAAGGATGCGATCGACATGGTGTTTACTCCTTGGTTGAACTGGATGCGCCCTCACGCGCCACGATGACCCGCCACCGCTCCCCGTCCGGCATGACCGCGATGCCGTGCCAGTGGTGGGTCATGTCGGAGCCGGTGAACCGCTCTTGCGCGCGGACTCGGCCGACGATGTGTTCCATGAGGGCGGCGGGGAGGGCGAGGGTCATGCGGGCGGCAGGGACTTGGCGGGCGCGATCCATGCCTGAACCCAGCGCCAGTGCATGATGCGCGCGCGCGCGACGGCCCACATCGCGGACCCGGCGACGAGCCCCGCGCCCAGCAGATAATCGGCGATCGGTCCCGTCGCGCTGTCGGCCGTCTGCTGATCGAGGTAGCCGTGCGCGACGAACGCGGTGCCGGCCGTGGTGATGGCATGGCGGATCAGCGCGCCGGCGACGGCCTTGACTGCCGTGCGGGTGGGGGTGTCGGTCATGCCGCCCCCCGATACATCGCAGCCTCAGCCGCGCGCCGCCGCGTCAGCCCCGGCACCGGCACCCCGTTCTGCTTGTCCCACATGGCGAAGGCAGCGGCGGCACCGGCATAGTCCCGCGCGCGATGCTTGCGCAGAACGGTCGACGACGCGAGCGCGCCCATGCCGATGTTGTAGGCGAGCGCCGCCATCGCGTCGAACTGACCCTGCGTCGTGGGCGCGGTGCCGAGCAGATTGGACAGCGATAGGGAAAACCGCTTGAGGTCGCCCGCCAGCCGCCCGGTCGCCTGGTCCTGCGTCCAGTGCATCCCGAGCGCGATATCCGGCCCGGTCGCGCCGTAGCCGATCGTCGGCACGTCGTGTGGCGTCGGGAGATACGCGGTGAGGCGGCATCCTTCGAAGGACTTGATATCGGACGCGCCGGTTTCGGAGATCATCATGCCTTCGCGCTCCTATCCACCGGCGCAATCGCCGCGAGCCTCGCCAGCGCCTTTGAGTACGGGTCCTCGTTGCCGAGTGTGCTCGCGGCCAGGGCGATGCTCTCCCTCGCCCGGCCCGCGGCGACCTCGCGCACCCGCCGGTCATCGCTTTCGAGTCCGTCGATCGCCGTGGTGAGCGCGCCAATGCAGAACACCAGCGCCGCGCCGGTGCGCTCCATGCGGCCTTCGAGTGCCGTCAGCCGGGCCGCGTTCGATGCATCGTCCACGCGCTTCTCGTCCCTTATGGTCTTGCCGCGGTTGATGAACAGCTCGGCGAGCCGCTGCACACCGATCGCGCGGACGATGGTCGCGATGAAGCCGCTGACGGCCGCGAAGGTCGCCCACTGCGCGCCAGCCGCCCACGTAAATCCCGTGCTGACGGGGATGCGCCCGTTGGCCGTGATGGCGGGAAGGTCATGCAGGTTCACGACCGGCCTCGATCACCGTGCCGGTCAATAGCAGCACCGCGAGGATCATCAGCACGTGCAGCGCGGCCCATGTCGCGATATCGGCCGCCACCATCCCGCGAATGGGCGAGGGCTCCAGCAGCCAGCGCACCGGAAAGGACGAGGCGCAGAACGCGATCAGGAACGTCGCCGCCTTGAGCGGATCGCTCGCCTTCCCGGAACGGCGTACCCATCGCAGGAAGCACCGGCCGAACGTGGCCATGGGCCATGTGCAGGCGATGACCAGCGCCACCTGCATGACGGCGATGAACTCACTCACGCCTTCTCTCCCGCCTGCGGGACGTGACCAGCCAGAGCAGATGAAACGCGCCTGCGACGGCGACTCCGATCCCGAGCAGCGTCATAGGCAATCCATGATCCGACCAAGGCGACCTGCGCCCACGCGACGGTCGTCAGCGCGCGCCAGTATAGCCACTGCGTCCAGTAGAGGTGCGCGTCGGACCGCGACCACACGCTCGGGTCCGCGTCACGCGTCGCGTAGGCGAACGCGCCGTGCAGCAGCAGCTCGACCGCGAACGTCGCGATCAGCGCGCGCTGCCACCCCGTGTCGCGGTCGATCCACAGCGTGATCGCCGTCAGCCAGTCCACGGTGAGATACCATACCCACGGGAAGTCGCAGCCGGACCAGTGCACGAATGCCGAGCACAACAGCCAGTTGCCGAACAGCAGTCCGGCCGCGATGCCCTGCCCGCCGTCACGGCGCAGGACGGCGAGCGTCAGCAGCGTCAGATAGGCGAGCAGGAGCGACAGCATGGCTCAGCCACCCGGCGGGGGAGGAGGGGGCGGGTTGTTGCCGCCGCTCTCCGTCTGCGCGCCACCAGAAGGCACCACCCCCAGCTTCGCGCCATACGCCAAGATCGCCGCCGCGCTGTCGACCATGCCTTGGAGCGACTGGTCGAGGTTCTGTCCGAGTGTGGGCATTGTCATTCTCCTGCCGGGTGCCGCCGGTTCGGGTGGGTTAAATCGTGATGCCGAGCCCGGCGTAAATCGCGGTGATCGCCTGCACCTCAGCCAGCAGCGCAGCGTCGGAGAGCGCGACGTTGAGGATGCCGATCCCGCCGATCCCAATCGTGCTGCCTTGGTCGTTGCTCCCGTGCGCCGAGCCGGCCGCGAACGTGCCGACGCCAATCGCGCGAGACTGCCCCGTCGAAGCCACTGTGCGGCCGTTCGGATTCCGCGTTCCGCCGGTAAAACCGTCCAGCGTCACCGCGTAATCGGCTCCGCTTGCGACGCGCATGGCTAATATCTGCCATGTGTTCGGCCCATTCTTTGCCAAGATATCGGCAGAGAATGTGAACTCGGAACCGTCTGCGTTCGCACTGTACGCGGATGCATCGCCAGCCACGTTGAGATCGGTAAATGGCGTCCCCTGACCATATTGGGTGCACAGCCAACCCGAATAGGCGGTCAGGTATTGCACCACCGCGATGATCGTGATGCTCGGCACGTCGCTGACGCCGAGATCGTACCAGCCGCCGATCCCCAGTTCGGCATAGCCCGGATGATAGATCGGTGTGCCGTGCACCGTCGCGGACGCGCGCAGCTTTGCGTGATTGACGATGGAAAGCGCTTCGCTCCCGCCGAACAGAAAATCGCCGATCGCCGCGCCACGGTTCGCCGCCGAGATCAGACGGGGTGCATCGCTGGCGAAGGCGGTGCCGGAGAAATCCCCGGCGAGCGTGGTGCGGAAGGTCATGTCAGAGCGCCTTCACGATGGGAGAGAGATTGGCGCGCAGTTCGGCCGCGCCCGTGTCGTTCGGGTGCAAGCCATCGACGAAGCGATCCGCGCTATTGGTGACGAGCGTGAGCCCCTGCACCAGCGTGATGCGAGACGAGCGGGACGCGTTGGCGTTCTTGTAGGCCGTGACCGCGTTCTCGAAGGCGGTGCGATAGTCCTGCGCCGTGAAACCCAGGCTGTTCTTGTTCCCGGATGCGGGATTTGATCCATCACCCGCGTTCCATATTTGCGAGATCATGGCGACGTGGGCGTCCGCCGCTGCCGCCGCGAACCACTCGTCAAGATACGCCGTGACTTTTTGGGCGAACACGGTCGGCGAATACTGACCGTTCTGACTTTCATTTGCGCCCGACATACAGGTCGTGACCCGCATTCCGGCGATGCTGCCCGCCAAGGTGCCGTCGCCCTGCGAGAGCTGTCGTCCCGAGTAGCCGAGATCAATCGGCTCGTATCCGGCATCGCGCGTCACGCCGAAGAACCACCCCTTGTCGGGCGTCGATTGTGTCCGGCCATGCGTGATGCTGTCGATCTGCCCGACCATGCGGCGCGCGGGCGTCCCCGCCGCCACGACGCCCGCGCCGCGCGTCACACGGACCTGGCTCAGCTCCATCGGTCGGCCGTAGGGCCAAATCAGTTCAATCAGCTTGGTGCCAGCCGCCAGCCCGGACAGCGCGATCGTCTGCGGATCGTCGCCCGTCGCCGAGGTGGAGGCGGTCGTTTGCAACGCGCCGCCTATCAGCACCGCCGCGACGTAGGGCGCAGGCGAAGTCGTGTCCGATTGGCCATTGACGGTGGGGTGGAACACCACGTCGAACGCCACATCCGTCGCGGTCGTCACGAAGGCGCAGCGGACGCATGGACCGTCGTATTGCATCGACGCGCCAGGTCCGCCGTCGCTCGTGAAAGGGCGGCTCGGGATGAAGCCGAACCCCGTCCGCTTGTAGGCTTGGGCGAACCCGTCGAGCGTCAGGCGCGGATCGGCCGGTAGGTAGGTATCGACTTGGTTTCCGGAACCGCCGCCGGGCAGCGTAACGCTATCCAGCACAACGAGATCATACACGATCAGGCTGCCGATTTCCTTCGTGCCGTCCGGGTGTGTGGCGACTGCGATATTGCCCGCAGAATCCCGTTCGACGGCGGAATAGGTGCTGTCGGACGTGATATCGACTACAGAGGTGAGCGGTTGCAGTTCTGCCCCCGCCGCCTCCGCCGCTGTCGCCGCCGCCTGCGCCTGTGTCACCAATGGCTGCACCACCGACGCGAGCCCGGCATAGAACCCGGTCGCGACCGACCACACCCCCGCCTGAAACACGTACACCGTGTCGTTGGCCGTCGTCGGATCGGCATAGACGTAGGCCAGCATCCCGATCGGCTGCGACGTATCCGCGTTTAGCGCCGCGAGCGTGGCATAGGACTTCAGCCCCGATGCGATCCGCGCCACGCTCGCGGCAAGCGTCGCCTCGACAGAGGTCGCGCGCGCCACTTCTTTCACCAGCGCATCCGTGTTGGCGGAAGGCGGCGCGACGGCCGCAATGATATCCTCCGCCAGAAACGTCATGGCGACGGCCGCGTTCGGGCCGAAGTTCACCACGCCGCCGCCGTTGCTGGAATAGAACGGGGCGCGGACGAGCTGCGACGATGCCGCCAGCCACGTGCCGCGCCCAAGTTCGTACTGGCTGTCCTGCTGAACGGAGTAGCTATACACCCCGCCGTCGAGCAGCGCTTCCGTCCCGCGAAACCCGTTGATCGCCGCTCCCAACGTGAACGCGCCGCTGCCGTTCGACAACACCGTGAGTTTGACGAGATCGACGAGCGTGGAGGGTGCGGCCATGCCCCAGCTTACCGGGAACGACCGCCAGCATTAATAGCTAGGGAATGCTACTGCGACGGCTCGCCCGCGACCACCATAACCGCCGTTCCCTGCGGCACTTTGGACGCATACGGGTTGCTGGTGAGATTGATGCCCAAGCTCACCGTCGTCGTTTGCGAGGTCGCCGCCCAGCACGTGCCGCTCGCCGTCGTCGCGGTGCGCGTGGTGACGCCGCACTGATAGGGGAGGGTGTTGCCGCCGGGCTGCACCGGCTCGGCATGGACGATCGGGCTCGTGCTGGTGAACGACCGGCCGAACGTCACGGCCCACGAACCGTTCGCGTCCGTCGTGACGACGTTCGCGCGCTGAACCGCGGTCGGGCGGGTGCGATCCGGGCGGTCCATGCAAGGGGTGTTGCTGCCGACTGTACCGACCAGCGTGTCCGGCAGGGGGATGGGGCAAGGCGATGGCGTAGCGGCAGCGATAGCGCTGGTTAGCGCGGCGGGTTGTACCGCTGTTGCCGCTGCTGCCTGCGCCGCCTGGGCCGCCGCGAGCGCGTTCGCCACGTCCGACTGTGCCACCGGGGGCGCAAGGCTTGACGTGAACGCCTGCGAATACGCCGCCTGCGCGATTACGATGCCCAGCGCCATCAGGGCGGCGGTCGCGGGCCTCACTTGACCTGTCCCGACAAAGTGACAGGCGCGGTCGTAACCGGGGTATAGGTGGTGCAGCTCGTCGACATGAGCAGGGTCGCCCCCGTGGAGAGATATAGCGGCATCGCGAACGCCTTGTCGAAGCCAACGGACGCTGCGATCGGCATACAATAGGGCGTCAAGGCGGCCGTCAGCGCCGTACCGCTCGCGGGCGCTGCCACGGCGTTATAGACGACGATGTAGCCCGCCGCCGTCGAGTTGACGACGTTGATGCTGTGAAGGTTGCCTGCGCTTGCCTTCAGAACGTTGACCGTCGCGCCTTGGACCGTGACACCAGGCGTTCCCCCGAACGCGGACGCGGTCGACGCCATGAACACAGCCGCGCCGTCCGTGGTGCCACGCTGCCGATCCCAGGTCGTGCCGTTGAACACCGAGCTGGCAGCCCCGACCAAGCTGGCTGTGACGCCGCCGAAGTTCTGACTCACGAACGAGTAGATAGAGCTGTTGCTCGCCGCGTCAGTATCGGTGCCCGCAGACCCGGCAACGACGAACAAGCGGCCCATGCTGTCGATCTGCACATCACCACGCTGGCCATTCGTGTAGGCCGTCGCCGCATTGCCGAAGCGACCGCCGATCCCTACCGGCTTGGAGACGGCAGCCGTGTTGATCGCGTCCGCGCCCTGCACGGTCTGCGCCGCGGTCCCGGCTGCCGTTTGATTCGCTGCGGTCGCGCCGCCGGATGCGCCTCCCGCGCCGATCACCGACCCGTCCGGGTTCACCACCGGCGTCGCGGCGATGCACGATGTGCCATCGGGAGTGCACGTCGAAGGCATCCGCGCCGTATATTGCGCGATTGACGGGGAGGCTGTCAGCATCGCCGCGAGCGCGTAGAGATATCGTGACCGTTTCATTTCAGTAACCTCTCGCAAACCAGTCGATGCCATCAAGCGTATCGTCACCGCCAGTACCGGCTCCCTGCACGACATAGGTAAAACCCGCCGCGCTCAGCGAGAGACGTTGAATAAAACTATCCCGTCTCGACGAAGCCGTGAGGTTGATTGGCGTACAGAAGAACCCGGTGCACTTGGTCGGAAAAGGCGTCGGAAAGTTTACAGTGTAGGAGCTGCCGGCATTGATCGTGCGCGAATCCGTTCCTTCTTGCGTGATGCCGCCGATGCGCAGCCACCCACTTGCGCCTGCGTCCGGGTTGCCCGTGTTGTTGTCGATGGCCGACTGCCACGATAGGCCGGGCGTCGTGGACGCGAGCACCGCGCCCGCTGGATAGCCGCCCACCGCGTTCGCGAACGTCGCGTCGAATGACGCCGTGCCGCCAGCCGCCTGCCACCGCGCCCATGCCGACAGGTCCGCCAGCACTCCGTTCATGTCCTGCCCCGCGGGCGGGGTGCCGCCGCTCGCGATCGGTTGGAACGTCAGCGGCGGAAAACCCGTCGCATAGCTGGCGTCGCCGCCGCTCGCGCCGCTGTCCGGCACCGAACGCACGTAGGAAGAACCGGCGGACGAGGCCCAAGTGACGGAGATGCGCCGGGGCTGGCTGCTAACCTGCATCAGTTGACCTCACCGGAAACGGACACGCCCACGGGCTTGGGCAGCACCCCAGCTTGCGATACGATCGCCTGGTAGACGGGCGACAGCGCGTCCGAGAACACGTATGTCATAGCCATGCCTCCGTCGTCGCGGACGTAGCAGTTGCCGTGATCGGGAAAGAGCGTCCGCATGGCGGCGTTGATCGACGGAATCGATCCATCACATAGGTTGAGCGCGGCCTTGGCGAGGATGAGGCGACGGTACGCGTCGTCGCTCAGCGCATAGTTCTGCGTGATCGCGCCCGCGCCGTACCAGATGCCTTGTCCGAACGGCTGTTCCGCGAACCCGAAGTAGGGCACGTCGGCCGGGATATGCAGCACGCGGTTAACGCCGACGATGCGCCCCCAGATGTCGAGCCCGAAGCCTACCGCCGTGTCGACGTTCCACACGAGCCGATAGAAGTCGTCGATCCAGCCCGACACGTCGAACGCTTCCGTCAGCGCGTTCAGAATCGCCATCAGGACGGGGCTGTTGGCGTACTGGCTCAACACGGTCGTGCGCACGTCTAGTGCGGCACCCGCGCCCTGCTCCGATCCGGCCGCGCCGATCGGTTCGCCTGCGGTGACGGCTTTCTGCGTCATTGCAGCACCACGGCGATATTGGACGGATCGATCACCGGGAATTGGTCGATCTGAACCGGGACACTGTTGCCGGTCGCACCGGAAGCCGTTCCGACCGCAACCGATACGATCTGCGCCCATGCCCCGAGCGCGCCGATTCCAGCGTTGTAGCGGCTGGCGTACACGGTCGTGCCGATCCGCACCCGTTGCCCACCGTCCTCGCCGTTGAAGGCGGCGATGACCGCAGCTTGCACCAGCGCGGCCGCGTTTGAAGGGACGGCACTGGAATTGGCCAGCGTGACCGTGACGTAAACCGGCAGCGCGGTCGGTCGCTGGAACGTCACGTTGTAACTGGGATAGGGGGCGACATAGCCGCTCGACTGATCCTCCACCGTGATCGTCGTGTTGCCCAGATAGTCGCAGCCTGGCGCTTTCTTGCTCCATATCGCGCGCGCCACGTCGGCGTCCGTGCCGCCTTCCGCCGCGACGTAGAGACTGTGCGGGGGGAGGGTGACGCCGCCGGTCGTGAGTGGGTTGCCGCTGCTGTTCTCCGTCACGAACGCGTCGAGCACTCCGTCGACGCTCAGCACCGCCCCCCGCACCGCCGGGAGGATGCCAAGCGCGTTCGCCGATACAGACGCCGCCCGCCGCGCCTCGAAGTCCACGCGGCTCTCCACGTCGCGCCCCGGAAGGCCGGCCGCCGGATTGGTGATTGCGTCCCAGCCCGGCACGGCGCGATAGATGCGACTGAGCGCGCCCGCCGGGCAGGCGATCGGCCCCGTGACGATCGCCGCAAAGGTCGCCGTGGCCGTGCCTGCCGCGATCGTCACCGCCCCGGTCGATTGATACAACGTCCCGTCCGTCGCCACCGCGAGCGACCCCGCCGGGATCGTCGTCCCGCTCGCCCCGATGCACGTCGCGGTCACGACCGTAGACAGCGGCGGGTTGCGGGTGAGGAACGCCATGCGCGCGATGGCGTCCTGCATCCGGCCCGAAGCGAACGCCGGATCGACGTTGTTGACGAGCGCGAGGAACAGCGCGTCGACGAGCTCCACCATGGCGGTGAGGGAGGTGGCGAGCTGGCCTTGGCTGGTCGACGGGGACGGGTTGAGGTTGCCCCCGAACGCTGCGTTCAGATCGGCGAAAACGCCCGCATAGATATCCGCCGCCTCAGGGACAGACAGCCCCGTGTCGTCGAACGATGGTGCGGGGACGTTGGTCGGCATCGCGCGGACCGTAGCCCGTGCTTGGTCGAGCCTATAGTGCTAGGGATTGTGTCGTGCCGTCCGCCAGCGTGACCTGCACCTGGCCCGTCAGCGTGCGGCCGACGAGCGAACCGATCACGACCGCAGCCGAAGCAACGCCGGGAACGCGCTCGGCTTCCGTCGCCATGCGCTGCTTGAGGATCGCGACCGGCGTCGCCCCGCTGAACACCTGGTCAAGGAAGGGAACACCGAGCGTCGTGTCGTAATACGCCTCGCCAAGGAACACCCGGCAAGCGGACGCCGCGTCCTGCGCGATGCTGTACGGCTCGGTCGCGACGGCGATGTTCCCGAGCGCGTCGAGACATAGGTCGTTCGTGTCACGGTCGAGAAGGAGAGTTGCGGCCATTGTCGCGGTGTAGCATATCTCCACATTGATGGGAGAGGCGGGGATTAAACGATGTTCGTTTTGATCGGCTGGCTCGCCTGCGCTGCAATCGCATCCCTTATTGCCGGGGCCAAATGGCGGAGTTCCGCCGGATGGCTCGTGTTAGGCCTGCTTTTTGGTCCGCTAGCGATCCTCGCTGTCGCTATAACCTCTCCAAATGCACAACGTGAGATACAGTCCCGCTTGCGCTCTGGCCAACTTCGCCGTTGCCCAGAATGTCGAGAGCCGATTCGACGTGATGCGCTTCGTTGTCATCATTGTAGTGCAAGTGTAATTCCTCTCCCTCAGCGTAATTTGCTTAGCTGGTCTTCAATCAAGGAAGTTGGGTCATTCAAGGCCGTAATAATTACAAGTTGCCTGCTCGTGCTAGGGGTAATAGTATATCGCGTTACAGCTAACGCTCCTATGCCGCCAACCAGTGCGGAGAGTGGCAATAGTATTAGCGATTTTATGAATGCAGACAGCACACAAGAAGAGGACTCTGTCTATCCAAAACCTCTTATAACCAATACTGACTAAACGATCTTTGTCACAATTCCGCTCGTCACCGTAACCGTTTTTCCGTCCTGCGTTGTGAAACTGCCCGTCGCGCCCGTGTCCGTCGCCAGCGTACCGGACGTACTCACCAGCCCCGCGTTCAAGCGGACGTTGCCGCTGGTCTGAACCGTCACGTTCGCCGTCGCGGTGATCTCAATCCCGCCCATTGGCAGGAAGCGAATTGATTGCGTCGGGGTCGTATTGAGCACTCCGCCGAGATACACTCCGTCCGCCCAGTCGAACCGCCGCGACGATCCGGGAGGCGAGGGGGACTTGTTCGCCTGCACGGCGCTGGTGTCGCTCGATGCGAAGATGGCGAGGCCGATATCGCCGCTTGCAGGCTCGACGATCACCGCGTTGCCGCCGCCTTGCAGCCGCCAGATGGGAAGCGCGTGGATCGTGCCATGCGGGACCGCGTTCTTCGCCGCGTCGAGTTGATGCACCATCGGCTGAACGTCGACGGTGCCAGCGCCCACCGCCTTGACCTGAACTAGCGTCGCCGTCGCCAAACCGTTGACGATCGAGCGGATGGCGAACTCCATCTGCCCCCAATCGGACCCGCCCGCCGCATGGCTCGCCGTTCCCGGATAGCTATCGTCGCTCATGCGTTTCCCAGCGGATCGGGAGCGCCGGGCAAGGCACACTCAACGGTCGTGAACCACGGGCCATCCGCAGTTTCCGTCGTCAGATTATGCGTGAGGTTAACGGCTTTCCAGTTGCTCCCGGTCGCCTGCGGGACGACGCTCTTGATCTCGAGCAACTGTCCGAAAGCGATGCCGGGGTTGAACAGGGTGCGGACGTAAAGGCTGTTCTGTGTGAAGGTCGGGTAGCCCACCATGCCAGTTTCGGGGGATAACAGCGGTATCTGCCCGCCACGATTGCCGCCCTTAGGCCAGATCGCGAGCGTCGTGTCGTCGATCACGTACTCGATATCGGCTTGCCGCATCACCGTGCGCAGCTGGTCGAGCGCGGTTCCTGGCAGGTAGGTATTGCGCAGCACGACGGAGACGCCGTTGTTCTCCAGCTGCAAGCCCATCTGCGTCGCGATGCCCGCTAGCACAGTCGCTACGTCGACCGCGCCGTTGAAGCTGGTCGCGGGAACCGGCTTGAGCGCCGCAAGGATGCCGTTGGTTGCCGTGACCTGAAACAGCACGTCGGGAGCGGATTGGAAGTCCGCCCACGCCTCGTTGATCGTGCCGACGAAGCACACGGACAGGCCATTGGTTTCGTCGCCGGCCGATATCGTCAGGGTATTCTCGCGCCCGCTGCTGTAAAGGAGCTGATTGAGAACCGTCAGTTTGGCCATCGTGTCGAGCGACATACCCCACACGCGCAGGTTCGCGCTCGACAGGGTGCCGTTGCCGGGCTTGGAGATATCTGCCGCACAGCGCAGGCCGGTAAGGTCGACGACGTTCGACCCGTCCTCACCGAACGCGCCGGTGCCGAGCTGGAACCGCAAGCTGATGATCCGTCGCGTGAAACTCACGCGCCTAGCCACAGCAGGACGTAGCGCGAGCCCAGCCCGTCATAGGTCGGATCGGACAGCCCTTGCGTGTCGACGAACGCCAGTTCACCCACGAAACCGGTATAGGCAGCCCGGATGATCGGGTTGCGGTCGAGGCACACGACGCCGCGCGCAATCGTTACGTCGGAAACGTACAGATCAAGGTACATCGCCGCGCCGCGCGTGTAGAGGTTGATCCGGCAGGACTGAGACCCGAGCGCGACCGCCAACGTCTGGGACGGCACTGCCGCAAGCGGGATCACGACGGACGCCACCGCGCGCGCCACGGCCGCGACGATGCTCGACGTGCGCGCTGATGGGGCGGGGGCAGGCGTCGGGGCAGGGGCTGGCGTTGGCGTTGGAGTGGGTGAGGGGGTCGGCGTAGGGCTTGGCGTGGGCGTCGGACTAGGCGTGGGGGTAACGGGCGGATACGTGCCGCCGCCCGAACCGTCGCCGGTGTTGATCGGGACTGTCGTCGTCACTTCATGCCCTGCAGGCTCATGACGTAATCGCCATTCGCCATTTTGGTGAACCTGCTGTCAACTGCTGCGTTGACGCGGGGCTGCACCGCGCCCTGGTTGATCGGCAGTGCCGATGCGGGACTCTGCGTCGCGCCCTTGCGCCAGAAATCGTTGTTGACCTTGGCCACGGCCAGACTGGCAGGCGTTGGCTGGTCGGGTGCGGAAGTCGCCGTCGTGGTGTTCGTGGGAGCCGCACCCGCGGGGGCCGTGCTATACGCCACCGTCGCCGTCTCGCGTATCTCTTCCAACACCACCTCGACAGTCGCCAGCCCAGCGCCAGCCTCGGCCGATCGGGACTGCGACAGGCGGGTGACGTTCACCCCGGTATAGGCACGCTCAGGCGTTGCCACGTCGCATAGGTCGAGCGACGCGTGAAGCTGCTTGAGCGCATTCATGAACGCTGTGCGGTCGCTGACGGAGCCGCCCTTCGTCAGCACCAAGTGCACCTCGAACGGCAGCGTGACCTTGTTGTACGACTGGAATCCACCGCCCTCGATCGGGTAATCCGCGATGCGCTTCTCGGCATGGGTTTCGATCGACACCATGCTATCCGGGTCGACCAGCTTAGTGCCGGATAGGTCGTATACACCCCAATCGCTAGGCGCGGGCGGGGTAGGCGTCTGGTCGAGCGCGGGCGCATAGTCGTAATCGTTGGTCGACGGCGTGTCGCGCAGCACCGCAGGAACGCCGATCGTGTCGGGGACGTTGGGGTAGAGGGTGCTCATGGCGTCATGGCTTGGAGAGACGGAAATGCGGTATTTGATGGTGATCGCGTTGATTTGCTCGGCACCGACGCTGGCGGCATCGCCCCGCCCGAACGCGCTGATCCGGCAAGCTGACACTGCAAATACCGAGTGCCAAGGTGGAAATCACACTCCTGAAGATGCGGTGTGTAGGCGTCGTGATCGCCTCTATGAACAGATCGCGCGGGCTGGCTGGTGCTGGAGCTACGGCGACCGCGCATCTTACCTAGACGGCTGGCACCGATGCCGCCGAATTGATCCCGATTACGTGTCACGGCGTCATTCCTGACTGCGCCTGAATGGCGATATTGCGGCGCTCAAGTGATCGCTGGAAGTCGCGCGCAAGGTCGTGGCCATTGGTAGCGTTGCTGTGGACGGTGACGGGGCCGACGTTGACGGTAGTGTTGCCAGATGCTCCACCAGAGCCGCCTCTAGCGCCACTCAGCTTAGGTGAGGTGCCTAGATAGCGCGCCGAACGGGCATACTCGGCGCGCGCATTTACCGTGCTTCCCGGCTTGTCGGGCCTGCCGAACTTACTGATCGCATTCCACAGGGCGGAAGCCCGATCGCCAGAACGGAGCACCGCCGCGCCTCCTACATCACCACCCTTCAACTCGGACGCGGCGAAGGCAATCTGTTGTTCGAGCGTGGGGTGATCGCCGTAGAGTGCGCGCAGCTTACGAAGGCGATCCCCGCGCCACTGTCCAATACCATGTGCGCCTTGCCCGCCGCCCTTCGGGTTGAATGCCTCCGTATTGCCCCCGGACTCACCCATGTTCCACGCAGCGACGCCGCGCGCGATCTCTTCGGGAATGCCGTTCTTGACGTATCCCGCGACGATCTGTTCGTACGTGCCGCGGCCACCGCCCCGGCCGCTACCCGCACCGCGTTGCCCGGCCGCCATTCCCGGAAAGGCGGACGGATCGAATCCCGAACCCCCACCGCCGTCCTTCGGATCGACGCCATACAGAAACGTGTGGAGCGCCTTGTTATCCCAGTCATTCGCGCCTGCGAAGTCGCCGCGCTTCAGCGCCGCCCATGCTTGCTTTTCATCAGCCCAGATGCGGCCAACCTCTATCGCCGCGCGGCCAACCTCGCCCAATCCCTTGACGATATGCGCGAGCACGTCGCCGATGCCGTCGAACACCTCACGCAGGCCCTCGCCGTTGGTGGACAAGCTGTCGAGCTCACCGGTCAATGCCTCAATCTGTGGCCGGGCCGCACCACGGATTATCGACTCCACTCTCGCAAGCGCATCCTGAAACTTTTGCGCCGCCTGCGCATCCTGATCGGTCGTGACGCCCATCTTGCGCTGCTCGTCCAGCATCTTGCCAAGCGCGCCCTGGCCCTTCTCCAGCACGTTGATGAACGCGTCGTTAAACCCGAGACGCGACGCCAGATTATAGAACTCGGGCTTGCTCATGGTCTGCGCGGTTTTCGCGATCTGCATGAACGCGGCTTCCGGTCCGGCCTTCAGATCGGTCACGCCCAGCCGGTTCAGCACGGCGTATTGGCTATGGTCGCCCGTCAGCTGCGCGTTCTCGCGGATGTTGACCATCGCCTGAAACGCGGAGTCAACGTCGCCCGCCTTGCCGCCAACGCGGGTGATCGCGCCTTCCCATGCAGAAAGCTGTTCCGTCGCGACGCCGAGATTGCCCGCCAGCCGCCCGGTGGCCGCATCGCCAGTGATGATCGACTGGACGAAGCTCTTGATCGAACTCGCGCCCGCCAGCGCCAGCACCAACCCCAGCGTCTCATTGCGAACGCTGCGGATGCTCTCGCCGAGCTTCTTCTGCGCCTCTTCCTGCCGCTTGGCGTTCCGAACCGCGCTGTCCCGCAGATCATCGGACGCGTCGAGACTTTCCTTCGTGCCCTTGACGAACTGGCGGTTGTCGAGCCCCAGCGTGACGACGAGCGCATCAATGACGTTCACGACTGCCTCGCTTTCGCTTGGTTATGCGCATCGACGTGCGCGATCTCCAACAGGTCGAACATCGCCTCCAGCCCGTACACCGTCTGCATTTCGTGCAGCGTCGCTAGGCCGCTTCCGACGACGGCTCCGACGAACTGGGGGATGTTTCCGTAGCGGACGAACGCGCCTTCGCCGCCTGCCCCAAGGTCGAGAGGGTGGCGGCGATCGAAAAACCCGTGTGGAGCTCGACAAGCTCCCCGCGCAGCAGGAGCAGCGTCGCGACCTCTTCCGTATCGCTTTCGACCAGCGACCGCGTGACGACGGGCTTGGTGAGGTCGGGAACGATCTGAACGCAGGCCAGCATTTCCGCCAGCAACGGCTCAGCATCCGTCCATGCAATCGCCGCGAACGCGCGAGTGCCGGCCGCGATCAGCCCCACCGCGCCCGACTGTGCGACATCATCGGGCAGTTCGACGCCCGCCCGGCTCATGGCCCCGAGTACCCGCGCCGCGAACGCTTCCGCGCGGACGGCCGGCATTTCCGTCAGCAGGAACACCTTGCCCTTGTCGCGGCCTTCTGCCGTGATCGTCACGGTTTTCGTCTTGAGCGCCATGACCTACCCCATTGCGGGCGTGACCCGCTCCCATTGGATCGTGAACCGCCGCGGCTGGAGTACCTTCTTGACCGGCGGGAACTTCATCAGCCCGTAGAGGAACCCGCGCGTCATCGCGTACTTGCGCCCCGTCGCGGGCAGGACGAGCGAACCGAACAGCACGTACTTCTCGCGCGCCGCTTCTTCCGCGCTCAACAGCGTGTCGAAGAAGTCGTTGGACTCGCTGTCCGCCTGAAGGCTGAAGTTCTGCGGCACGGCCACCGGAACATAGCCGCCGGACAGCCGCCCATCGACGCCCATCATCGTCTCGACGGGTTGGATGTTCTCCACGTCCGTCACATCGTCGGCCGCGAAGCCCTGAATGCGCTGCGGCGTGTCGAACAGGCCCGTCGCCCCAAGCAAGAGGATCGAGTTGGCGGCGGTGATCGTGCGGTTGTTCATGGCCTACTCCACCACCACCGAGTTAAGCGTGATCTGCTGAATCGACTGGCCATCGGTGTACCAGAACAGCACCGGCGGAGAGCCGCGGGCTGATCGCACGGCAGGCGAGGCCGGTAGCACCAACACGTACCAGCCGCGCGTCGCGAGCGTCCCGTCGATCACGCGTCCCGCCGATGCGTTGACGTTGGCGATCTGATCCGCCGAGAGTGTCACCCCCGACCGGATCGCACCGAACGACAGCGCGGCGGTGATCGACGGCTGGAGCGCAGCCTCGATCAGCGCGTAGCCGTCCGCGTTGTACGGAATCGAGCCCGTGCGCGTGAGCAGCTGCATCAGCGAAAGCTGGAACGCGGCGTTCAGCCACACCTGGTTGACGAACGTGTCGACCCAGAGGAACGGGCCGGACACCTGCCCCGGATAGAGGAAGCTGAACGCGGCATTCGCGGTGCCGTACGCACCGTAGAAGTTGTACCCGTTGGCGATGAGGTTCGCCGCCGTGGTCGCGTTCGACACGCCCGCCGGGACAACCGCGCCCGAGCGAAAGGCCGCCGTCTGTCGTCCGCCCGTACGAGTGAAGTCGACCGACGCGAGCGCACCCATCAGGAAAGCCGCGATCCGCGCGCCGTTGTTCGGATCGTAAATCATCGCCGTGCCGGAATAGCCGAGCTGACGGACCTGATATCCGACCGACGCCGTATCCGTCGATCCGGTCGGCACGGTATCGGTGTCCCACGATACGTAGAGGAAGCGGCTCGCCTGCGCGTCCGTCCACTGCGCGAACGCGACCGCATCGGCGGTGCTCGGTTCGAACGTCGTCGTGAAGCTGACGAAGTTCTGCGTCTGCGCGACCACGCCCGCCATCGCCGCCGCCGGGGTAGCTGCGGCGGCTCCCTGCGACGTGACGGCACCGGTCGCGGCGGTGAGGCCGAGCGGCGCGGCAAGGGTGTTGCTCGCGAAGTCGATCGTCGACCCCGTGCCGGTCGTGTTGCTCGTGACGGTAAACGCGCCCGACACGCTGTCGTAGCCGATGGTGAACGGAGGTGTGTTGAAGCCGCTTTGGAGCAGCGTCGCGGCATTGGAAAAGCTCGTCGCGCTCGCAAGATTGACGCTGCCTCCGGTCGTGTACGTCTGGCCGTTGACGCTGATCGCCAGCGGCCCGTTCAACGCCTGAAGCTGGGCCAGCGTCAGGCCGGAATTGCCGCCGCGCAGATAGGCCGCGACAGGTGCCGTCGGATATTGCGCGAACAGCACCGCCGCCGGCTTGATCGTCGACGTGGTGAAGCCAGCGAAATACACCGCCGCAAGCGCCGCTTCGGTCGAGGTCGGACCGAAATAGGCCGCCACCGCCGCCGCGCTGGCGAAGCGGACCGGTGCGCCGATCGGAACACGGGTGCTGTTCGTCAGGATCAAGCCGACGAGATCGAGTCCCGACCCGCCGACGCCGAGTACGCCAGGCACGACGTTGACGATCGCCGATGCTGGGATGCTTGCCGCCATCAGATCACCTCTTGCATATCGACGCGGACCTTATCCGCGAATTGCGCTGGCACCGATACGTAGGGATTGCCTTGGAGAACGACGCTCATCGTCCACCGATCCTCATACTGATACTCGCCGTTCACGAGCGGCATCTGCTGACCATCATCGCAGTAGAGCGGCTGCACTCCGTAGAGCGCAAGGAACGCGCAGCCATAGTCGTCGCGGAACAACGTCGCGATGACTTGGGCGTTGTCGTTCGAGTTCGGGCCGTACACGTCGAGTTGATAGGTGAGCGAGTTCGATCGACCGGTGCGCTGGAATCCGCCACGCGCCGGGCTTGCGCCGAGCGGTTGCGCGCCCAAGGCGTTGTCGCTGTCGCCGCTCGTCGGGACATAGCGGTGCACCGTCGTCGAAAGCTGCGTTCGCTTCGCCGCGGTGATGATGACGTGATCCGGCGATGCCGGTTCCGGGACGCGGTTGACCTGTCCCTGCACGACCTCCACCCCATCGGGCAGCACCGCGAGCAGGAAGGCGCGCAAGGCGGTGACGATCGCGTCGTCGGTGAGGTCGGGCGTCACGGTAGCTGCCTCGCGAGCGCGACCTTGCACCAGCCCGCCGTCGTCCATGCCTCCAGCACGGCGATGACGAGCCAGGTCGCGCCTTCAAAGGTGAGCAGATCGCCGCCCGAGCGCGTCGTGCGATCGACGCCAGTAAGCTGGATATCGGCATACACGGCGCGGGTCGCGTTCGACATATTCATGCTGTCGAGGTGTTCGACCTCGCGCTTGGACAGCGCCTGCGCTTGAAGCGTGACCGGGGCAGGGGGCGCGTAAACGGGCTGCTGGCGGCCGTTCGCCGCGGTTGTGTAGGGCAAACTCACCTGTACGGTCGCGGCGATGTTCGGGTTGATCCCGCGGGTGGCGCGGTTGGCGATCGTGCGAAGATTCATCGCGTCACCTCGCTCGCTACGCTGGCGAGCATATGGCCGGTATCCACCAATGGTTTGTCGGATACGGCATCAGCCATTACCGGGTGATCCAAATCCCGCACCATTCGCGCGGCTTGGCCGACAACCGATTTCGTGATTTCCAGATCAGGGTTATCGGCTTTCATCTTTCTGAGCAGCACAGTCACCGCCGACAGCGGCGGGTTGAGGGTGTCGACGACAGACTCTCTCAACTGGCCTTCGATGCCCACGCCCATGCGTTTCAGGGCGAGGTTGCCATCCCATCCTGCGTGCTCAAGCACACGCGCTAGCTTTTCACCCCATTCCGGTGACTGTCGGTCGATCATGCTCGAAAAGAACGGCCGCGCAGGAATACCCGCATTCGGCGCACCGAAGTTCTGAATGGCTGCGACCATCGCGACCGGCGTACCATCGGGATAGGTCGCGCTTTCCAAGAACCCCACCCGCAGCGTCCCCGGATTGCTGACCTTTTCCGCCAGCTTCTTGAGGTGAGCTTGCAGCTTCTCGCCGCCGCTGAAACTAGTAGCCACCCCAACGCGCTCCCAACCGCCCCCGGATCGGGTCGAAGATGCGCGGCGCGGCCGGGCGGTATCGCGCCGATCGCAGCGACTTGGTGGCCGCCCAGAACGCGTAGCCGTAATTCGTCAGCCCGAACCATGCGGCGCTGCCGGGCTCGATGCCTGCGTCGACGGACACGGACACAGAACCTTCGCTGGCGGAGGTGACGCGGCCGACGAGCCCGCTAGGCGCTCCACCCTGTTCCAGCGCGCCGCCCAGAACGGCAAGGTGCGCGACCAGCATATCGAGTAGCATCAGCCGCCTGCCAACGTCCTGCACCGGCGACGCATCGCTGTTGTCGAGATAGAGCCCCGCTTGCTGAAACAGCAACGCCGCGCGCGGCTCGGGAACCGCGGCGGCGAGCTCGGGATACAGCGTCGACCATGCGCCGTAATCGAAGACGGCGATGGCCACGCGCGCTACTTGTCCGCGCCGCTCTTGACCAGATCGGGCGAACCGGCCGTGGCCCTGCGCATCTCGGCATCGCCGTCGAGTCCGTCGAACCCGGTCGACACGGATGACGTGACGGCGCGAGTGTCCTTGCGCGCGTCAGACTCTGACTTGTACGACTGAATCGCGCCGTTGGTGAGCGGCAGGAACGGCTCGTCGAGCAGGCCGTTGGCCTTGTCGCCATCCTTGAACTGCGCGCGGTTGCACCAGTCCGCGAACGCCTCCGCCTGTTTGTCGTCGAGCGTCGTCAAGCCGAACCCGCCGGAAATCACGGCGTTGTCGACGATCACGCCATTGCCGGCCGGTGCTTCCGGGTTGAAGTCGGCGTTGCTGCCGTTGAGGTTGATGATCTGGCCCGCATGGTTGATGGTGAGCCCGTGCGGAAGCTTGCAGGCGACGATGGTCGGCATGGCTTAAATCCCCAGCATCTGCGCGACGGCAAGGGGGCGACGGATGATCGTCCCCCACGTGCCCGCGCTCATCTTCTGATCCGACCACGAGGTGTGGACGACGACGGCGTGGCTGCGCGCCTTCTCGGTGAACGCGCCGTACGCCGTGTCCTGGCCCTGGTAGGAGGGCAGCCACAGCTGCATCAGTTCGCCGCCGGTCGTGCTGTATTCCGGGATCGTCTCGATCTTGAGGTTCGGGAAGTTCTTCGCGATCATGTCGCGCGCCGACACGTTGAAGGACGAAAGCTTCGACAGCAGCGCCTCGCGGCCCGGCGACAGCACCAGCACCATCGGCGAGTTGCGGTCGATGTTGTTGCTCATCTGCGCGAGCAGCTGCGTGTAAAGCGCCAGCACATCGCGGAATTGCTCGTCGGCGCTGGCCAGTGCCCACGATACGCCGCCCTGCGCCTTGGTTGCGGGCGTGGACGCCGCGATCAGCGATGGATCGTTGAGCGCGCCGTAGTTCTGCATCCCGGCGATGCCGAACGCGTAGCTGCGGTTCTGGAAGCGCTGGAACACATAGGCCCACGCCGCGTCGAGCTGCGCGTTATAGTTGACGCCCGCCGCGCCCCACATCGCCACCGTGCGCTCGCCGTACCGCTTGTGCGTCTGGTACGCGAAGGACTGACGCGGCACCCAGTTGCCGCTTGCGTCGACGACGCCGTTGTTGTCGAAGTCGCCATAGCTCGACACCGCACCCGCCATCTCGACGGTCGGGAATTGCGCGCTGAGCGTCGTCCAGTCGCCTTTCTTCACCTCGCCGAACACGGCGGCGAAGCGGGAAGGGGCGGTGACGATCGTCACGACTTCGGGGTCGATGATGTTCGTCAGGAAGCCGGGAATACCCGCGTTCGTCTGAAGCACAGCCTGCGGCTGCGCGTCCTGCGCCAGCCGAATGTCGTCGCGCCACGAATCCTGCGCATAGACCGCCGTGTCGGGAAAGTGGATGCCGTACCGGGAGAGTGCGGTACGCTCGAGAAGGTCACGCATTGTGGATTACCCCCGCGTCGAAATCTTGGAAAGCCCACCCGCCGGGGCAAAGCTGTCGATGAACCAGCGCGTTTCCAGCGCCGTCGTCTGCGTGATCGCGACGCCAGTGCCAGCGGCCGTGGCGCTAGCCGACATGACCGCCGTCGCCCCCATGGCCGACACGACATACGTGCCCGCCGGAATGCCCGCGCCGCTGATCGGCTGGCCGGGCAGGAGCGTCCCGCCCGTCACTGCCGTCAGGTTGGGCGAGCCGTTGGTCGTGGTGGCCGTGACGCCGGTTGCGGTCGGCGGCGTTCCCGCCACACCTGCGATGGCGCTGCCGTCCGCGTAGGACGCGAACAGCTTCGGTCCCGGCGCACTGCCGGCCGGGATACGCGCCCAGAAATCGCCGCCATCGGCGATATCGACTTCCTGCCCGGCATAGAGCGTCATCGCCGCCTGCCCAAGGAACGCCTGAATGATGACCGGGTGATACCGGTGCACGAATCCGACACGCACTGCCGCGGTTCCGGGATGCGCCGACGTGACGAGCCCGCTCATCGTATCCGCGAACGCGAACCGGCCGACGATCAGACCGCCCGCGCCAGCCTTCCACGAGGAATAGGCGCTGATGGCCGGGTCGCCGTTGTTCGGGTTGAGCATCGACGTGTGGACGTTGACGCTGGCCCATCCGCCTTCGAGGCCGGGCGAGGGATCGACGAGAGCCGTGGACTGAAACGGCATGAGCTAAATCCTCTTCAGCTTGGCGGCGTTGGGGAAGCGCTTGGCGAAATCACCGTGGTGCGTCGTCGCGGCAGCCGCGTCCGTCGCCATCGGGCGCTCGCCGGGCTTGGGCAGCATCCGCACCATCGCGGCGAACGCGGTGTCGGGGACGCCGTTCAGGTCGACCTTGGCGGCGTCGAGCGCGAGCCGGTAGATCGCGGGCGCGCTGTCCATGCCGACGACTTCGCCGACGAACGGCTGCACGTCGCGCTTGGCCTGGTCGATCGCGGCGATACGGGCCGCGCCACGCTGTTCCGCCTCCGCGATCAGCCGCGTGACGGTGGCCGCGTCCATGGCGGGCTTGTCCTTGCTCTTGTCGGGATCGGCGTCGTTCGCTGCCATCTCGCGCTTCTTGCGCGCGGCGTATTCCTCGTCCGTCTCGTTCTCGCGCTGATCGTCCGGCTTGTCGTCTTCGGCGATCTCGTCCTCGTCCTCAGGTGCGGCCTGAACGGCTTCGATCACTTGCGCCAGCTCGTCCACGTCGAGCGTCGCGTCCTTCGCGAGCTTGCCCGTGGTGAGAGCGGCGAGCTGGCCCGCCAGCGTCTTGGGCGCGCCGTCGACCGCCATCGACTTGGTGTTGACGCCCTTCAGCGCCGACGAGAGGTCGACCTTGGCGTCTTTCGCGAGCTTGGGGCGAATGAGCGCCGCAACGGCTCCCGTCACCATCAATGCCGTGCGAGACTTGAGCTTCATCGCTTCATCCCCAACCAGAACATCCGGCCCCGCTCGTCCTTCCACGACCAGCGCGACGTGATTTCCGATGATATCGCGCATTACGCCGTCATACGGTACACCTAGGGAATGACCCGGTGTCATGTCGGCCCGGTAGCGATATCCACACGAGAGCTCGCGCTTCCGGTTCGCGTCGATCGCCTGTTGATGCGCGCCGCACCAAATCACGAGGCTGTTGCGCAGATACGGGGCTTCAAACGTCGCGTCGTCGCCGGTCGAGCCGATGATCAGCCCTTCCGGCAGTTCTTCCGGCACGACAGGCAGATGTTCGGACAGCAACGGGAGGTTGTTGAACGTCGTGGCCGCGCGCGCCAGTTCGTCGGGGTCGCGATAGAGCTGGTACACGCGGTCCGGATCAAGCCCGAGCGCCTGCCAGTCGGGAATCTCGCGTCCGTGATAGGGACAGACGTTCGCCTTACTGATGTTCGACAGCTCGACGTGCAGGAAGCCGTTGGCGTCGCGGGTGCGCACGGTTGCGCGGTCCATGGCGAACACGACGGCGGGAGATGGCAGGGCGAGCAGCAGCATTGCCCCGATGATGTACGGTGCTGCTCGCCGTCGCGCGATAGCGCGGGATTGCTAGTCGAACCCCGGCACGATCGGAACTGGAACGCAGCGGCAGTTGATCGCCGTCCCAGGCCACACCGAACCCTCACCGTCACCGAAGTCGTGGCCGTCCGCGATCTTGTACCGCTGCCCGGAAAACGCGACGTGAGCCGGGCGGGGCGTCTTGCCGCCAGCCGAGTGCAGCCACTTCGCTTCCGTGATGCCCAGCTCAAGGTGGCGCACCCGCGTCATCACCGCCGTCGCCTTGTTGTTCTGATCGCGCGCGATGAACGCGGCCCGGCGCTTCGTCACGCCGTATCGCTCGTGCAGTTCCTTCGTGAGCGAGCCTAGGTCGCGCCCCGTTTGTACGGATCGCATCACCGCCTGTTCCACCGCGCCAAGGTGCTGCTCAGCAACGGACCGAATCAGCCCGACGTTCTCCGCTCGCACCGCCTGAAACGCGTCGTTCATGGCGCGGGTCGCCTTGAACCGCACCGTCATCCCGCCGCGCCGTAAATCGGCCATCAGCGTTCGGTCGTTGCGGTCCTTCACCGCCGTCGCGAAATAGTCGGCCATGCGCGGCCCGAGATCGTCGAATCGCTTGAGCCAGCGGCGAGACAGCTTGCGCATCGCGGCCTGTAGCGTCGCGGCCGGAGAGCGGTCCTGCCCGAGCAGCACGACTTCCGGTTCGTTGCGCCGGTATTCGATCGTCAGCCAGTGGACGATGCTGCGCTGCATCTCGTCGAGCAGCGCGAGGATGCGGGCTTCGTACTTGATGCGGATCGGGGCCGCGGGGCGGATCGGAGATAGGGTAGGCACGGTTTACGCCGCGTCCAGCAACCCAAGCGCCTGCCCCCGAAACCCATCCCAGTCCACCCCACCGATGATCGGCCGCTCGTTCGCGCGAACCCACCGCTGACACGTCATCACCATGGCTTCTTCGACCGCCGCCGCTTCCGGCGTCACGTCCTGGCCATGCGCTAGCGCCCACAGGACAGGCGAGGGGCCACCGTAGAAGCGCGCACCGACGAGGTGGTGGAATACCTCATGCTCGCGAGCGTAGGCCATCACGTCGTCGCCATAGCCGCATCGATGCGCGACTAGGTGATAGTGATGCGTGTCGTGCGGCTGGGCACCGTAGCTCGCGCCGTCCGCATAGGTGCTGATCGCGCCGTCCGGGCTGTAGGCGACGGTCGCGGTGGGGGTGCGGATTATCATGCCGCCCTCAAGTCTCGCACGAAGGTAGCGTCGCGAAGAAGGCCATTCGGTCTTGATGCTTGGCGATGTCAGCTGACGTGGCGTTGATCGGAAGCGGGGCGAGGTCTTGGCCCGAAGAGCCTTCCGGAAAGACGAACGGTACGCCATACATACCGTCCGGCGCGCTCCACTTAAAAGCGCCAGAACCATCTGCCGTTCTCACCGTCTCGGCTTCGGTCAATTCGTACCCCGCAGTTACGGCAGCGCGATGAATCACATGCGCAGCTGCCTCGCGGATTTCAGTCATGTTTGAACCCGTCAACATCGTCTTTTTCCTTTTACGCCGCCCTCAACATCGCCACGTCGTCATCCTCGCCGCTGTCAAGATCACCCCCTTCCGCTTCGGGCGGCCCTGGCGCTGGGCCAGACAACCGCCCGTGATAGATGCTCGCCTCATCGTCGTTGATGCGCTCGCGCGTGTCGTCCGCGTCGACCACGCCCTTGTCGATGTAGAGCCCGTCGCATTCGGCATCGCTCTTGCGGATCGCGGCCTTGTCGGCGTCGCTCATCTCCCACAAGTCCTCAAAGTCGAACCCGATCGCTGGGTCGATCTCGTCGAACAGGGACAGCTGCACGAGCTGGAGGATAGTGTGGACCGGATGACGGCAGACCTTCTCCTGGTAAGCCTTCACGTCGGCATAGAAGGTCCGCAGCTCGCCCTCCGACGATGCGTTGAGCCCAGACGGCGTGATGCCCAGCAGCACGATCAGCGGCAGGCTGGACACGCTCGCCATCTGTTCCTGCGCCTGCGCCTGGAGCTTGTCGAGCGAACCGAGCGGGGCGGAGACGTTCGTGAGGGATTCGCTGTTCTTGTCGATCACCATCGCGCCGCGGTTGTCACGGGTGGCGTTGAACAGGTCCGTCCGTTCAAAAACGTTGGCTCCGTCGCCGCCAGTGAGCAGCTGACTCATGTCTGTCGCCAGCACCATCGTCGAGAACGCGTTGATGAGGTCTGACACGTCCTGACGAGCGCGCAACCAGTTGTCGACGTACGGCTTCGCCATCTGCGTCAGAGACAGGCCACCGAACGCATAGGCTGGCTTGAGCATATCCGGCACTTCGCGCCCGACGATCGTCAGCAGGCGCGAGGCGTGGACGGTGCGGCCGTACACCCACCAGCCCTGCGGCTTATAGAAGGCGGCGGAGAGAGGGTTACGCGTCTCATAGCGGGCCGGGTAGCTCCACATGGGCTCGACCGTCTTGATGCGCTGCAACGGGCGCTTCTTGCTCACCTTGCGCGCGTCGAGCGTCAGCGGGGTGGCAATCTCCTTCACGTCATCAGCATCGTCGAAGTCGAGGAATATCTGAGCCCGGCCGAACAGTCCGTCGTGCTCCAATGCCTCACGGAACATCATGCGTACGTTGAGCCGGTCGAACTCGGCGCGGATCGCCTCGACCTTCGCCTCGTCGCCCCGCAGCTTGATCCATTTCCGCGTGGCGTGTTCCGCCCATTTCTCCGCGATCTTGCGATATTCGGCGCGTTGGGCGAGCTCGGCGAGGTAGGGATAGCCGGCGAATTGCAGCCCCTCATGGAACGTCTGCTGCATCGCCCACGACGCGATCGGCCCCGCGTCCGTGAGAGCGGGGAGGCTGTCCATCGCCATCGCAGGCACGACGCCAGGCGCAGGCTTGCATGGGGCGAACGTCGCGACGCCATCGGATGCCGGGGTATGGCCGCGCTGCGCTTCCCACTTGGCCGCGGCGCTGATCGTCATGGGCCGGGCAGGGACGACGACGGGCGCGGGCAGGGGACGGTTGCGGATCGCGGCCCAGATGCGGTGCCAGAGGTTCACTGGCATACCTCATCAACCGTGACGCCCGCGGCAACAAAACCATTCCCATCCCAACGAGCCCAGACAAGTCTTCCCGTCTTAGGATCACGTCCGATAGCGGTTCCATCGCGGCAAAATCGTATCACCTCAGCGCGACGGACTGCATCATCGGGCGTGTCTGGAAAAGAACACGCCGCGACGCAGAGCGCGCTCGTCAAGATCAAGATAAGCGTCTTCACGCCGCCCTCCGCATCACATCACTTCCGACGCGGACGGAAAGTCAGCCAGAGTCAGAACGGGTTTCGTTCCGGCAACCATAGCCATCCGCAACGAATCAATGATCCCCTCAGCGCCCTCGTCAAGGTTGGTTATAAACCCGCATGGCTCCACGGTGTAGGCGCATGGCACCTCGTTTCGGTAATGCACCTCGCACAACGCGAAATGCGTACCGAAATCGATTATGCGATAATTCCACGTATTCACGCCGCGCTCCGCATCGCTCGCGCCAGCGCATCCTTGCTGATGCGCATCGGCTGCCGCCCTGGCATGAACGCCATCACGAACGCATCCGCGAGGTTGGGCGATGGCACGTCACGCTTGGCCAAATCCTTCTTGCTCTCGACCTTCACCCGCCCGGCAAGGTCGAAGTCCCGCTTGGGTGTAGCAAGTTCGTCGATCAGCGCCGATAGGTGGGGAATGGCGGGGTCTAGGAAGATCAGTGACGCCGGATCGCCCTTAAGCGTCCACGGCATCCCCTGCGCCTCCGCAGCCTGCTTGTCGCGCACCGCGTTGTAGGTTGCACGGAACATATCGGCGACGCCCCACCACGTCTGCGCCTTGATGTTCGCGAACATATCGCGGTTCGACTTCTTCGAGCCGGGGTAGAGCGCGTCGGGCAGGTGCACCACGCCACCCGCATTGAACCCGACCGCCCGGACGTTGCTGGTCGACGGCCGGCCGTATTCGTCGACGCGGTTGAGCTCACCGACCTTCGCGCCCACCTGCGCGCCAACGCCGATGCTGTCATAGATCAAATCCGCCTCGCGCTCGGCAGCGGCCGACCACGCGCGGGTGCTGGACTTGAGCAACTCGTCCTCGCGCGCCTTCCACAAGTCTGCCCATGATGCGAGCTGCCCATGCGCGTAGATCAGCGCGCACTTGTCACGGCCCGCGTCGGCCACGTCGAACCCGAGACGCTTCTGCCCGGCGGGCTCGATCCCGAGCGTCTTGTGCGCGTCGATCGCCGCCATGATCCAGGATCGCTTGATGACGGCATCGTCGTCGTCGTCGCGGGGGACGCCTAGGTAGACGTGCTCGTACTCTTCGTGATTCTCTTGCTTTGCATCAGCGATCAGATCGAGCATCGTGTCAGAAAGGAATGGGTTTTCTGTATAGTTGATCGATCGTACAAGGGTTCCGCGCGGTGGGTTCGCGACAAAGCGCCGCCATGCGAAGTCGGTTGATAAGTTCGGGTTGAAGATTATCCAGAACTGCGAACTTGCGTTTCGGAGTGTGGGACTTAGTGTCTCCCATTGATTCTCGGTGAGTGCGTGAGCTTCCTCAAGCCAGCATATGTCGACGCCTTCGAGCGACTTAATCTCAGTTATATGTCTCCACAGGCCGTAGAACAGAAACTCCGATCCCGTGCGCTTGTGGATTATCTTGTTATCGAGGATGCGGAATTGATTGCGCAGGCCGAACCGCTCAATCTGATGCACGATCAGGCTGTAGACCGATTCCTCAATTTTGTTCTGAAACTGGCGCGCGCAGAGGAACTTCAGCTTGCACGTGCTCGCGAGGAACACCGCGAATCCGGCTGCATCCCACGACTTCGACGATCCGCGACCGCCGTACAGGACGCGGTTGCGGATCGGTTCGCCGTTGTCGTTCGCCGGGCGGAGCCAGAAATCGCGAAGGGCAGGGTTGAGTGTGACGGACATGGAACTAATCTGGGTAAGACCATCTGTGTCCGTAGGCATGGTTGGTTAAGCCCTCTGCCGCATTCCGCACACTACCCTGGCTCGCCTTCGGAAAGCCGACACACCGCAACCAGCGAGTCGCTTCCATTATAGAAGGGAACACCGTGCCGGTCGTGACGCAGATGACGCTGCGGCAAGACTGAGCGGCACGGCGGTGGGCTAACCTCAACGGGTCGGCCTTCCGCCCGGTAAGCGCGGCCGACAGCTTCGCTTTGTGCTCAGCCGACTTTGGCTTTCCCTTCGGCCAACTCATGGCTTCAACTGTCCGGCGTAAAAGTCCGCCAGCGACGGCGGCGACATGGAACCATCCGACGACGTGAGGTCCACCCGATCGCCGAAGCGCTTCGGGTCCCACTTCGCGAGCAGCTTCAGACGCGTCTCAACCCGCAGCTTCGACCGCTGCACGTGTTCGGTGTTCAACGCGTCCTCTGTGCTGCCATCCTGTCGTTCACGCTTGATCCAGTCATTCGTGCCGTCGTCGGCGATCTCCAGCGCTTCCTCGGCGATGGCGTCGAAGCCAAGTTCCCGCGCGCGCGCGATGCGTCCGGCGAGCTCTTCATCGTCCTTCAGCCATTCATAGATCGCCGACTTGCCGACGCCATGTATGCGGCAAAGCTGGCGTAGCGGGACACCCTCCGCCAAGCCTGTTTCAAGCGCAACCGCAAGTTCATCCGATCGGATCGACATACCCATCACCTACCTCAGCCCACGCACATGGGGAAAGCTCGTCAACCGCATGGCGTCGTCACCCGGCCGCTGGTGGTCGCAACCGATGTCTTTCCGCGTACCACACCGAGGGCAGGGCGTACGATCGACCGGCCTGGGCAACACGTCCTGCTCAAGCGGAAGTTCGCTTCCGCGTTCGTACCGGGTGCGCTTGCCGGTCCGCATGATCGTCACACGCCGCGCATTGGCGAACGTCTCGACCTCGATCACACCCGCCTTGATGAAGGCGCGCATCGTGTCATGCCCGAAGAACTTCCGACCCCGGCCAACGCGCGTCAACTCTTCGTTCGTCGGACAAGGCTCATCGCGTTCAGCGGCGTCAGTCAACGCCGCCAATACCGCTGTGCGATCACCGGAAAGCGGCCTCGCCATCGGTTAAAGGACGCCCCCCCCCATCCTCACCGCCCACCTGCCCTGAGCACGTGCGGCTGGCGGAAAGGGGGTAATCATGCCGCACCCCGCTAGCCTAGCAATCCCGCCAATGCCGCACCTGCCGCACCCCCTACCCCCCTTACAGGGGGGAAAAGGGGGTGCGGCAAAGTCCGGCGTTCCATTCTGCCGCACCTGCCGCACCTTGCCGCACCACGTATTTTCGAGGTGCGGCATCATGCCGTGACCCACCTTCCCACCACGATGTAATCCTTCTCCATCCGCTTCTCATCGAGGTCGGTCACCCGTTCCAAGACACCCTCACGGACCCATGCGGCGGCGAGCGTTCTGAGGCGCGCGCGTCCGGATTTGTCGTCCGTGTCGATGTTGAGGACTGGGGCGATTGCGTACCCCACCCAAGCCTTCGCCTGTGCATTCTCGCGCCACCGTCCTTCGGAGACGGCGCGTTGTATCCGCATGAGGTGCTGCGTCGTGATGCCCTCGAATGCATCGGGAGGGGTCCACGCGCAGGCCACGCCGACCGAATCGCCATTGGCGAGGTCTACGTTATTCATGCGGTACCAGTCAGTCGCGCTAGGTGGGGCCAGATTGGCCTTGTCATTGTCGACGCGAAAGAAGAACTTGCGCTGATCGGGAGAGACGCTGAGTTGTGTCGCCTCATCCTCCGTCATGCGATTGTATACGAGCACCGACCGCGCCTTGCCGATCAGGGCGGATGCGCCGCGGGCACTGTCGGCCGTCGCTTCCGCGCCGTTTTGCTTGCGGACGTGGTGCACGAGATTGATCGCGGCACCTGTCCGCTCGGCGACGATATTCCATTCACGCGCGACGAGATCAATCGCATTATTGTCATTCTCCGATACCGCGTGTGAGCTGACGAAGGGGTCGACGCAGAGAACATCGATCCGGCGCTCAAGCATTTCGGCGATGAGCGCGTCGACGACGGGGCGAGCGATGATCGCACCATTCGGACCCTCCGTGGCGATGACGAGCGGCTGGTCCCGGCCGCTGTCGATGTAGAGACGCGATCCCAGCTCGTCGGGCGCGATCCTGAAGCGCTCGCACGTCGCATGGATACGCCGCTCGATCTCGTCGGCCGGGTCCTCGAGATTGAAGAGCCACACGCTCAGCGCGCCTTCGGGAAGGCCCTTGTCGTACAGATCGCGACCCGACGCCATCGCGAGCGCTTCACCGATCTTGAGCGAGGACTTGCCGACCCCCCCCGCCGCCACGTCGAGCGAGACGAAGCGGCGGAGGAGGTGCTTGCCGTACAGCCACTCCCGCTTGGGTATCGCGGCCGTCGCGCGCCAGACGAAAGGAGAGGCGCGCACCAGCTTCTCCACCGGTGCGGCAAGTGCGGCAAATGCCGCGGCCACGTCCTCCAGCCCGTAATGCGCGGCCTGGTCATTGAAATCCGTACCGTCTGCGCCTTGCAGGTCCGGCACGACGACGCGGCCGGCGACGCCTTGCGCAGCCTGCTCGGCGGCGTCGACGCCATTCGTATCGGCGGCGACGATGACACTGCGACCAGGATAGCGCGCGGCGGCGATGCTGGCCGTCGCGGCGAGCGCACCCTTGCTGAAGCCGACCACGACGAGCAATCCGGTCGCCGCCTGAACCGTCGCCCCGGTCGCGAAGCCTTCCGCGACCACGACCGGCCCGGCGCTGGCGGTGCCGAGCGTCAGGATCGCGCCTTTCGCGGGGGCGCTAGCGTGGAAGAGTTTGCCGCCATCGGGTGCGATCGCCTGCACCGACTGGATGAGCCCATCAGGCCCGTACATCGGCACGATGAGATTATCGCCCTCGCGGCGGGTGCCGTAGGGGGCGATGCGCTTACGCTCAAGATACGCATTGCCGACCCCATTGATCGGGAGCGCGCGGCTCCATCGCTGACGCGCGGATTGGATCGCGTCCGCCTCGCGCTTCGCCTGTCCGGCCTCACGATGCTCCCGATCGCGGCGGCGCTGCTCCACGTCGGCTTGGTCGAGCCGCGGCGCATGGCCACCCGTAAGGACGCGGATCGCCTCGCCCACGTCGACATGGTGCTCGCGGGCGACGTAATCGATCACGTCGCCATGCGCGGAGCAGCCGAAGCAATGGAATGTCTGATCAGGATAGACGACTAGGCTCGGGCTCCTGTCGTCGTGAAAAGGGCAGCAGGCGAGTCTGTTGCCGCCCGCGCGGCGCAGCGGGAGCGTCCGCGCGATGTATTGATCGAGCGGATATTCGCGCCGTATCGCGCCGAAATCGACCGCCATGGTCATGCGCTCTCCAGCTGGTACGCACTGATGAGCAGCGTCGCCTCGTCGGCCGTGATCGCCTCGCAGGCCCCCGCCATGACGATCAGGCTCTTGCGCGCCTCAGGCGTCGGACAGCGATCAACGAGCAGCATCAGCGCGCCGACGTGACTTGGGATCACCATCATGGCGGCGAGGTCGATCATCTGACGGGCCGCACCGGACAGCCCCATTCCCGCACCAACGCCAGCGCGAAATCCACCGTCCGCACGACGGCGAACCGGTGGCCCATGTCCACGAGACGGTTGCCGAAATCGATCTGCGCGTGCGACGGCGAGCCACGACCAGCCTTGAACTCCAGCCACCCGACGCCCGTCTGCCACACGATCGTGAGGTCCGGCGCGCCCTTGGTCCGTCCTTCGCGATCGGCCTTCAGGCGTCCGGTCCGGCTCGCGATGTGCGTCCCGTTGGTGTTGGCGTACACGAGCACGGACGGCGCGCCGAAGCGCATCGCCTGGCGAAATGCGAGCTGACGCGTGATCTCCGACGCATCCCCCCTGTCCGGCGGCTCGATCGTAAACCGCGGCTCCCCGTCCGGCTCCATCGCGAGAATATCGGCGAGGGCGGTCACAGCCCCAACCCCCGCTGCGCCCGATCCGCTAGCAGCCCCACGACGTACGCCAGATCGCAGCCATACCGCGTCGCGATGGCCTCAGCGGTCATCGCGTCCACCATGCGCGGCTCGGCGGTGGTGACGAACAGCAGCGCGTCCAACCGGCGATCGGCGGTGGTGCGCTTGCGAGGGGAGTGAGCGCGCCTCACCACGATATCCCTCCGACGCCCTCGTCCAGCCGTGCGATCCGACCGGCCGCGATATCCGCGCGCAGGTCCGCCGTGCGCCGCGCCAAACGCTCCGCCATGACGCGCTTGCGAGCGGCACGGGTGAGGTCCGACAAATCGACCACAGTTCGCGTGGGCGGGACGGGACGGGGGCGGAACAGGGACATCATCGGTGCTCGCACCCACGTGCGGCACCGCATCGCCAGCAAGGCGCGCTTGGTCCTGCCGCAGCGACCCGATCCGCGATCTCCGCCTCGATGGTCAGAGCGCACCGGACGCGGCTCTCGATCACGCCATCCCCATAGCGGCCACCCCACCGGTAGCCGTTGTGGTTGAGCCAATTTTTGGTGCGCTCGACAGTCTCACCGGCAAGAGCCGCAGCTTGCTCGACCGGCATTCCTTCAAGCTGGAGCGCGTGAAACGCCTTCATGCCGCAAGCCTATGGTCACACCAGCCGCGCATACCGCATTGCGGACATTGCCGGCCTACCGGTGTCCTCGCCATGCTGACTCGGGCAGTATCGATTTCTGCCAGCGTTCGATGGTCGAGGTAGGGAAAACGCGCCGGAGCGGCCGTTGGCCGGGCGCGCGTCACGACCGCACCCCCAGCCGGTCGAGCGGGGCCATCGCGTCGGGCCAGGCGAGCCGGGCGCGATGGACGAAATACGCGTCGAGCTGACCCACGCCATTGAGCGCATTGGCGACCGTCTGATCGCTGCACCCCATCGCATCGGCCATGTCCTGGTTGGTCAGGCCGGACGACTTCACCTGCCACAGCGCGGCGGCCATCCCGGCAATCCAAGCACTCTTGGGTAAGTACGACATAGATTACCGCCTCCGCGAGTTGGGGGACGCATGGATCATGGGATGACGAGCGGGACGAAGCATGCGCGGATGACGGCGAGACACGCGGGGCAGGGTCATGCCGCTGCTTGCTCGGGTGCGGCGATCACAGCACCAGGATCACGAGCCAATGACGCGAGATAAGTCTGCGCGGCTGGCGAAAGCGTTGTGCCTTCACGCGACGCTAAATCGACAAGCGGTTGACGACGCCATTTCGGGATGCGCCGCTTCGTCCACCAATCGTGAACCGTCTGCACCGGGTCGCCGGTCGCTTTCGCTATCGCGGTTGGCCCCCCGAGTGCGTCGAAAATGTCGGTGATCGCATCCATGCCTGCCAAGGTATCCGAAAAACGGATACGTTGGCAAGGGGGATCAAATCCGATCTTACTGACTTCCCGCTTTTCCGCGGTGCGGCAATATGCGCAGGTGAATCACGACGAGCTAGTTCAACGCATCCAGCAGGCATCTAAAGCTGCTCGGATTAGTCAGGCGACCTTAGCGCGAGTCGCCGGTTTGCCGTCACAATCCGCCATGTCTAATGTTTTCAAAGGTAAACGGCAGCTATCAATCGAAGAAGCTGCCAAGCTGCGAGATTATCTTAGGTTAGAGGAAGGCCCTGCCGTGCAGGTCGTTCCGCTGATCGGGCTTGCATCCGCCGGGGCATGGAATGAAGCTGTAGCTATGCCTATGGGGTTCCACCCTATCCCGCGGGGTATAGCGGGATCAAGAGCGTTTGCGGTCGAGATAAAGGGCGACAGCATGGACCGGCTTCTGCCGGAAGGCGGATGGGCTGTGGTCGATCCCGACCAGCGTCATCTGTATTCGGGGCGCGTGTTCTTGGTCGAGAACGGCGATCATGAAACGACAGTGAAGCGGTATTACACCGATCCCGCGCGCTTTGAACCTGTGTCCACTAATCCCGAGCATTGCGCGATCATTCTTGAAGGCCTGACATATCGCGTGATCGGCCGCGTCGTCAGCTACGGAAACACCGCCGGGCTGTAGAGCTGCTCAGGCCTACGAATAATCCGAAAAGCGGATTGACAGCATAATCCGAAAAGCGGATACACCCTCCCCATAGGCAGCCATCCCGGCCGCCGATCGGGGATGGTGAGATGGCGGTAGCGGTACGGATCGACGAGGCCCGGCTGGCGGAGGTCGCGACGCGCGGTCTCCAGTCGGGCGCGCACAGCGACTTCGCCGATGGTATGTGCGCGATGGAAGCCGCAAGCTACATCGCGGGCGAGCCGTGGTCGGATCACCCACAGTGCGTGTCTCCCGTCATCGCTGCGTTTCTGCGCTCGTGGAACGACGCGCTGCCGGATGACGAGCGTAATCGCTTCATCACGCCTGCTTTGATCGCCAGGACGATCGGCACGCGCGGATCGTCTGCGCTTGAAGAGCGGCGCTCGCTCATGGCAGCCGATTGGCTGGTGCGAACGCACACGCCGGCGTGGCTTCGTCTAGCTAAGCTGGACGCGCAGGCCGACGCGCTCACCGGGCTGCCGGAGATCACGTCGCTCGCGCAAGTGCCGTCGATCAAGGCCCCGATCGAAGCGGCGCGGAAAGATGCGGCCGCCGCAGGGGACGCCGCAGGGGACGCCGCATGGGACGCCGCATGGGCCGCCGCATGGGCCGCCGCAGGGGACGCCGCAGGGGACGCCGCAGGGGACGCCGCATGGGACGCCGCATGGGCCGCCGCA
>CAXSDP010000028.1:0-37220 GCA_964235705.1 uncultured Beijerinckiaceae bacterium
CCGCGCTCGCGGCACCGCAGCCGGTCCGCCTGCGCGGCACGGTCGTCAGCGCGACCGACACGCAGCTGACCATCAAGCTTCGCGACGGCAAGACGCAGGACATCGCGATCGCCCCGACGACGAAGTTCGCCTCGGTCGTCAAGTCGAGCCTCGATAACGTCGGCGACGGCAAGTTCATCGGCACGGCGACGAAGGGCGAGCCGCCGGTCGCGCTGGAAGTCGTGATCTTCCCCGACTCGATGAAGGGCACCGGCGAGGGCCATTACGACTGGGACACGATCCCCGACACGACCGGGGGCAACGGCCCGGTCAAGAGTTCCATGACGAACGGCACGATCAAGAGTTCCGGCAAGCCGCTGCCCACGAGTTCGATGACGAAGAGCTCGATGACGAACGGCACCGTCGCCGCCGGGAATGCCGCCGGCGCCGGCAAGAAGATCACCGTGACCTACGGCGACGGCAAGTCGCTCGACATCAGCGTGCCGCCGTCCGCCCCCATCGTCGCCTTCTCGCCGGCCGACAAGTCGATCGTGGTTCCGGGCGCGGCGGTGTTCGCCAACTCGCTCGCCGACGGCGACAAGGTCACGGCCCGGTTCGTGGCGATCGGCAAGGACGGTGTCGTGCCGCCCATGTGACGCGCACGCTGGGGACAGGACATCCCGGAAGCTCCGAAGGCCGATCGGCATGATCGGCCTTCCTTTCCAAGCATGGGTCGACGCGCCGGGCGACGCAGGAACCTTGGCTCCCATCCACGGTTCGCCACCGGCAATCCAGGAGAACAAGTATGAACCTCGGTGACTTTCGGAAACAGACCAAGGATCTCGACGATCAAGTGGTCCTCACCGTGGCCGAGATCGACGAGGTCGCCTCGATCAACATCACGGCGGTCGAAGTCGTGACCGATGCCAAGGTCCTCAACCGGAAGGCGGATGGGCAGGAAGCCGTCGAGTTCGGCTCGGGCTCGCAGAAGGCGATCGTGCTGCGCTATTGAGGCGCCGACGCGCGGTCGGCGTCAGCCGAGCACCTTGCGGGGATCGTAGGGGGCGGTGTCAGCGAGGGTGCGCGCGACGGTTTCAAGGTCCGTGTTCGCCGCTTCGGGTAGGACGATCCGCAGCGCGACCAGCAAGTCGCCGCGCGTGGTGCGGGAAGTCGTCAAACCCTTGCCGCGCAACCGCAGCGTCCGGCCGCCGTTCGATCCCGCCGGGATCCCCATCTCCACCTGACCTTCCAACGTCGGCACGTTGACCTTGCCGCCGAGCACCGCCTCATAGAGCGTGATCGGCAGGTCAAGGCGCAGGTCCGGGCCATCGACGCGAAAGAACGGGTGCTTGGCGATCCGCACGACGATGATCGCATCGCCGGAAGTGCCGCCACGTTCGCCGGGGTGACCTTGCCCCTTAAGCCGTATCTGTCGCCCGTCCTCCATGCCGGCCGGCACGGAAACGTCGAGGTCGCGACCCGTCGACAGCCTAACGCGGGCGTTGACGCCATGCACGCTGTCGGCGAGCGAGACGGTCACCGCCGCCTGGACATCCTCTCCCTTGGTGGGCGCCTGCTGCTGGTTGAAGCCGCCGGTCCGCGTGCGCCCCGCGTTGGCGCCACCGAACAGGTCGGCGAAGATGTCCGCCGCGTCGAAGCCGCCGCCGCGCCCTCCACGTGCCGCCCCCCCACCGAAATTGAAGTTCTCGAAACCGCCGCGCCCAGTGCCGGCGCCGGCCGGCTCGAAGCCGTGGAACTTCGGCTTGCCCTCCGCGTCGATCTCACCACGATCGAAGGCGGCGCGCTTCTTCTCGTCGCCCAGGATCTCGTAGGCGGCGCCGACTTCGGCGAACTTATCCTTGGCCTTCGCGTCGGTGCTCTGATCGGGATGGTATTGCTTGGCGAGGCGGCGGAACGCCTTCTTCACGTCGGCGGCGTTCGCGCCTTTCGTCACGCCCAGAACGGTATACGGATCACGCATGACGCCAGCAGTCCAATCGGCGGAAGTTCGACGGGCCGCTTGCCACGAAGCGCGGCCATTGCTCCTCCGCCATAATGTGGGAACGGACGCCTCGCGCGCAAGCGCGAACGCGATGCGTGCCAACGACTAAAAATGGCTAACGCTCACGGCCGCATCAAGCACGGGCGAAGCGCGTCCGCCGCATTCCAGGCCCGCCGCCGGGGACCCCGACATCCCCGACACCGATCGGAACGGACCGCCGATCGCGTCGGCCCGCGATGGCGGGCGACCCCGTGGCGATTAAGATACTTAACGGTGTTTAAGCTTTACATTCAAGCCATTCGCCGACCAGCGCGTTCACCTTAAACCCGGTCTTAACCGGCGTCATCGTTAATGCTGCCTACAAACACCGCGTCTGTAGGTTGCGTCATGTGTGAAAAAGCAAATGTACTCGGCCCACGTACGACCGTCCGCTTCGCTTTCGTCGGTTTGGCGGCGGCCTTGCTCGCGGGTTGCGCCGACTCGAGCCGCCTGGTGGGCGATCCCCTGGGGAACCCCTTCAAGTCCGCGCAGGCCGGTCCGGCGCCCACGATCGATCGCGACATGCCGGCGCCGAGCTACGCGCCGCGTTCCGCCGTCTCGTCCCGTCCGCTGCCGCCGCCGCCAGGCCTGCCTTCGCGCAACGTGGCGAGCGCCGCCGCCCCGCAGCGGGTGGCGAGCTACGAGGCGCCGGCCCACGACAGTCCCGCCCTGTCGTCGAGCTACCGGGCCCCGCGTACCGAGCGGACGGGGTCGATCCCCGCCACGACCGGCCACGGGTCCTGGTCGGCCGACAACGGCTCGACGGTGATCGCCGCGACCGGCGAGACGGCCTCCGTGCTGGGGCAGCGCTACAACGTCCCCACCGACGTGCTGCTGCGCGTCAACGGGTTCTCGTCGTCCGCCGACGTCCGGCCCGGCACCCGCGTCGTCATCCCGGTCTACAGCGCCACGGCCGCCACCGAGCCGGCGCGGGTCGCCGCCGAACCGGAGCCGCGCGAGCGCAAGGTGGCGGCGCGCGCGCCCTCCACCCAACGGGAGTCGATCGCCGCCCACGAGGAGGCCGCGCGACGGGACCAGGCGGTCAAGCGCGAGCAGACCGCGCAACGCGAAGAGGCGATGAAGCACGAGCAGGCCCAGCGTGAGCAGGCCCAGCGCGAGCAGGCGATGAAGCACGAGGCGGCCAAGCGCGAGCAACTGGCCAAGGCGCCGCAGCCGCCGATGCGCTGGGTGAAGGGACCGGCCGGCAAGGTCGCGGACGCGTCCCAGCCGCACGGCCGCGAGAAGGCGATGGCGAAGCTCAAGCCGGCGGCCGCGCCGGTGCAGGTCGCCGATGCCCAGCCGGACGCCCACGCGCTGCGCAAGGCCGCCAAGGAGCAGGCCAAGGAACAGGCCAAGCAGCAGGCGATGGCGGACCAAGCCACGCAAGGGCAAGCCAAGGTCGCGCAGCAGACGAAGGCCGCGCAGCCGCAGACGAGGGTCGCCAAGGTCGACACCGTGCCGGAGAAGCCGGTGAAGGTGGCGAAGGTCGAAGAGCCGGCGCAGGCCGCGCCCTCGGTCGATCCGACGCCGACCGCGAGCCTGCCCCCGGCGACCGAGAAGGTGGGCACCAACAACGGCAACCCCGAGTTCCGCTGGCCGGCCCACGGCCGCATCATCCAGGGCTTCAAGACGGGGGGCAACGACGGCATCAACATCGCGGTGCCGGAGGGGACGGCGGTGAAGGCGGCGGAGAGCGGCGTGGTCGCCTACGCCGGCAACGAGGTCAAGGGCTTCGGCAACCTCGTCCTGATCCGCCACCCCAACGGCTACGTGTCGGCCTACGCCAACAACGCCAACATCGAGGTGCACCGCGGCGAGCAGGTGACGCGCGGCCAGACGATCGCCAAGTCCGGCCAGAGCGGCAACGTCGCCTCGCCGCAGCTGCACTTCGAGCTGCGCAAGGGTTCGACCCCGGTCGACCCCACGCGCTACCTGGCCGGCCTTTAAGGATGGCAGGCCTTTAAGGATGGCCAGGCTGTAAAGGATTCTCCAATCCGCCCTCCGCCACCCGCGAGACACGTGCGGCGGAGGGTTGGTAAAGGGGCGGCGGGCGAAGCGTCCCGTCGCCCCTTTCATTCATCTGAGGGGCGTCAGCCGGCGCAGAACACCACCAAGGCCGCGATCTCCGCCACCTGCTGGGTCGCTCCGGCGACGTCGCCGGTCTGGCCGCCGATCTGCCGGTGGGCGAGGGCGGTGCCCGCCAGCGCCGCCGTCCCCGCCACGACGATGGCGGCGACCGCGCGCGAAAAGCTCGCGCCGGCGAGGATGGGGAGCGCCAGGGCGATCGCCGCCGCCAGGACCAGGGCGAGGGCGACGCCGGTGGGTTTCGGCCGGATGGCCGCGCCGTTGCCGTCGGTGCGGGCGGGCGGCAGCAGGATCAGCGGCAGCAGCGCGAGGCCGCGCGACAGGGCGGCCGTCGCCACCAGGGTCGCCGCGCCCCGGGCCGGACCGTCGTCGGCGACGGCGGCGATGGCTGCGGTCCGCAGCAGGAGCGAGATCGCCACCGCGCAGGCGCCGTAGCTGCCGATCGTGCTGTCGCGCATGATGGCGAGCTTGCGCTCGCGCGTGCGCCCGCCGCCGAAGCCGTCCGCGCAATCGGCCAAGCCGTCCTCGTGCAGGGCGCCGGTGACGCCGACCAGCGCCGCGACGGCCAGTCCGGCGGCGACGAGGGAGGGGATGCCGACCGCCCGCGCGGCGACCAGCACCGCCGCCGGCACGAGCCCGATGATGGCCCCGGCCAGGGGCACGGCGGCGACCGCCGCCGCCAGCCCTCCAGCGCCGAGGGCTTGCTCGCGGCGCGTGGTCGGCACGGGCAGGCGCGAGAAGAAGCGCAGGGCGATGAGGAGGTCGGCGAGGAAGGTCACGGGCGTTCCATCGGGCGTCGGGGCTGGCTTGTCGAGGGCGGACATGACCCTTCCCCTTCGCCACGGTTCGTCCTAAAGCGCTCGCCACGGGCTGCGCGTGGCCGCGGCAGCCGGCCCGAACCAGTGGGGATCACCATGCCAGACAGCGGCCTGCCGTTCGACGACATCCGCGCGCTCCTGCCGTTGATGCCGGAGGTGTCCGACCGCGCGGAGGCGGCGGTGCGCGAGCGCCAGGCCGAGGTGACCAAGCCGCCGGGATCGCTCGGCCGGCTCGACGAGCTCGTCGCCTTCCTCGGCGCCTGGCAGGACAAGGCGCAGCCCACCATCAACCACCCGCAAGTCTGCGTGTTCGTCGCCAACCACGGCGTGGTCGCCCAGGGCGTCTCCGCTTACCCGCCCTCCGTCACCCGGGCGATGCTGGAGAACTTTGCCGCCGGCGGCGCGGCGGTGAACCAGATCTGCGCCACCTACGGCATCGGGCTGAAGGTGTTCGAGCTGGCGCTCGACATTCCCACCGCCGACATCACCGCCCACGCCGCGATGGACGAGGTGGCCTGCGCCGCCACGATCGCCTTCGGTATGGAGGCGGTGGCCGGCGACGTCGACCTGCTGGGCCTGGGCGAGATGGGCATCGGCAACACCACGGTGGCGGCGGCCATCTTCGCCGCGCTCTACGGCGGTTCGGGCGCCGACTGGGTCGGACGCGGCACGGGGGTCGACGACGCCGGGCTGCGCCGCAAGGTCGAGGCGGTCGACGCGGCGCTCAGCCTCCACGGGGGCCACTTCAAGGACCCGCTGGAGGTGCTGCGCCGGCTCGGCGGACGCGAGATCGCGGCCCTCGTCGGCGCGATCCTCGCCGCGCGGATGCAGCGGGTGCCGGTGGTGCTCGACGGCTTCGTGGTGTGCGCGGCGGCGGCGATCCTGCAACGGCTGGAGCCCTCCGCGCTCGACCATTGCGTGGCCGGCCACGTATCGGCCGAGCAGGCGCACCGCGCGGTGCTCGGCCACCTCGGCAAGGTGCCGATCCTCGACCTCGGCATGCGGCTCGGCGAGGGATCGGGCGCGGCGCTGGCGATGGGCACGCTCAAGGCGGCGCTCGCCTGCACCCGCGACATGGCGACCTTCACGCAGGCCGGCGTGGCGCGGAAGAGCGACTAGGCTTCGAGCGACGGGGCGGGGACCGCCGGCGATCCCCGCCCGAAGGCGCTCAGGCCGTGGCCGGCACCGACCTGCCTTGCCGCGTGTCCATCGCCATGGGGCCCTCGGCGAGGTCCCGATCGGTGGCCTTGGTGTCGAGGGCGGTCGCGAGGAGGCCGTAGGCGACCTTGGCCAGCACGTCGAGGACGGCGATGCCCAGGATGCCGGCCGCGTCGCCGACGAGGCCCAGGCCATCGGGCGAGGCGGCGAGCACGAACGGGTAGCCGAACCACAGGACCGACAGGATGCTCGCGTTCATGCGGTAGGCCTTGCGCGTGTCGTCGCGCTCGAGCTTGTTGGCCTGGAGGTTCGGCCCCCACAGCACGTAGTACACGCCCAGGAAGGCGGCGCAGGAGATGCCGAACCAGCTCCACTTGAGCACCGGATCGACCGACAGGCCGAAGGCGAACGCCGTGATGATCATCATGAGGTCGGCCAGGACTACGCCGAGTATCGCGCCGGGGCTACGGGTACCACCGCGCATCGCCGTGATCGAGACCGACACGAGCAGGAGCGGCGTGGTGAACGTCCAATCGGCGTATCGTGCCCAGTAGAACGTCCGGTGGTCGCCCAGCGCCGCCATCGTCGATCCGACGACCGGCAGCGTGACCGCGCCCTGCAGCGTGGCCATGGCGAAGTAGGAGCAGGCGGCGATGAGGGGCACGATGCCGTGCATCACGGTCTGCAACTGCTCGGTTTTCGTCCGTTGCTTGCCGAGTAGGAGGATGATCAACCCGCCCGCGGTCATGATGGCGGTGGTGATCCATAGCAGGCTCGCTGATGTCATTCGTGCGTCCGTTCTCGCGTGTGTGGCCGGACCCTGTCAGGGCCGGGTGGGGTTTGTTCCCGGTCTCTAGTGTTTCTTCGATGCCATATCCTAGTGCGAGGCGATCGCGCAGCGTTGAGCCACGGATGTTCCCCGCATCGGACATACCAAACGATAGTTGAGGCTCGCGACCTTCCTTTAATCAGTCAAAATTGAGGACGGTTCCACATCAATCGCTAATGGATGTCTTCATTCGCCAACTACGTCGCAGGGGAATGACTTGCCTCCGACGACGCGTCCATTCATCGCAGACTTCGAGTTCTGGAACGAGGCGTGACCCAGCCCGGCTTCGGTGGATCGACGAAGGGGGTCCGGCGTCGATGCGGGCGCGGGACGTCGTCCCTCGATCGCGGCCCGCTCCGTGCGATGATCGGGACGCGCGAGGGACCCTGATGAGGGATCGATACCGCACGGCCCCGACACCGCCTCCGCCCTCCTGGGAACCGCACGCTCCTTCGGGTCGACGCGCTAGGGTTGCCCCGCCGCGACGTCCCCGGTGATCAGCTTGCGGGCGTCGGCGCGCATCGCCGCGCGGGACGCCTCCTCGAGGTAGGGCATGTGGCCACCGCCGTAGACGGCGAGCCTGAGCCGGCCGGGATCGCCGTAGGGCGGTAGCTGGTCGATCAGCATCTTCGAGGTGAAGTACGGCGTCACCTCGTCGCTCACCCCGTGCATCACGATCGCGTGGAGGTGCGGGTCGAGCGCGAGCAGCGAGGCGAGGTCGCCCATCGCTTCGGGCTGGTGGCGGCCGACGTCCCAGTCCCAATGGCCGTTCACCGACAGGTTGAGGATCTCGTAGCGGGCGTTGACCGGCCAATTCAGGCGGTTGGCCGTCACGTCCGCCATCGCGCTCGCCATCGGTGTTTGCAGGGTGTCGAGGATCGGGTCGGCGTGGCGGCTGTTCGCGTCGTAGGGGTTGGGATCGAGGCCGGTCACCGTGCCGTCGTAGGCCGACGCGACGCGGCCGGCGTCGCGGTTCTCCTCGCGCGTCATGACGGAGGCGTCGACGCGGCCGGCGAGCCGCCGCACCATCGTCTCGTCCAGGCCGGTGAAGGCGGCGACCGCCGTGCTCATGCGCTTGATCGCCGCGGGATCGCGCAGGCCATGGTAAAGATCGACGAGGTAGGGGCCGGACGCGTAGCTTTCCACCTCCCGCAGCCTGTCGCGCGGGTTCGGGCCCTTGATCCCTTGGGCGGCGGCGACCAGCGAGGGCAGTTGCGCGGCGCGCACCGCCGGGTTGTCGTTGGTCGAGAACCAGGCGAAGTCGAGCACGGGCGACAGCATGACGAGGCCGTCGATGCCGACCCCCTCGGTCCGCTCCAGCTTCCTGGCGAGCTTGGGCGCGCGGAAGCCGCCGTAGCTCTCGCCGACGATGAAGTGCCGGCCGACCAGCCGGTCGTTGGCGACGAGCCACTTGCGCACCACGGTGGCGAGCTCGTCGATGTCGCCGTCCACCGAGTAGAAGCGCTTCTGCGCCTCGTCGTGGGCGCCCAGCATGCGGCTGTAGCCGGTGCCGACGGGATCGATGAAGAGGAGGTCGGTGAAGTCGAGCCAGGTGTCGGCGTTGTCGACCACGCGCGCCGGGATCGAGGGTGAGAGGTCGGCGGTCGACACCGGCAGGCGCCATGGGCCGATCGCGCCGAGGTCGAGCCAGGCCGAGCTGGCGCCGGGGCCGCCGTTGAAGGCGATCGTCAGCGGCCGCTCGTGCCCGGGGTCGGCGCCGTCGAGCACGTAGGCCTTGTAGGCGATGTCGGCGATGGGGGCGCCGCTCGCGGCGTCGCTCAGCCGGATCGCGCCGGCGGTCGCGTGGAAGTGGATGGTGCGGCCGGGCAGGGTGAGCACGTGTTCGGTGGTGACCGGCGCGGGAAGCGGGTGGGGCGGCACCGTGTCGGCCAGGCGGTCGGCCAGGCGGTGGTCGGCCGGGCTTCGACCGGCGGGGTCGGGCCGCTTCGCGGCGGAGGCGGCACCCGTGTCGGCCGGGACCGGGTCGGCGCGGGCCGGCGCGATCAGCGCCAGCGCAACGAGCGCGCTTGAGAGGACGGGAGCGAGACGCACGTGGGGAGCCTTTCCGATCGGCCCTTCCGCGCGGGCCGCTGGTCCCTTGGATGAGACGTGGCTGCCTGCGCCGCGATCATGGTCACGGGATGGCGCCCGGCCGCGGCAGCCGGTCGCGAACCCGCTCGCGGGGATCCGGGGTCCCGAGCCTCACGCCGCCGAGCGCATCGGGCGCGCGGGCCTCGCGAGCTTGGCCGCGTCCCCTTCCACGTCGAGGCGCGGCAGCGCGTCCATCACGCGCTCGGGCGGGAAGCGGACCGTCACCTCCGTCCCCTCGCGAACCACGGAGGCGAGCGTGAACGTTCCCCCGTGCAGCTCGACGAGTCCCTTGACGATCGGCAAGCCGAGCCCTGTCCCTTCCTCCGCGTTCTTCTGCGCCAGCGTTCCCCGACCAAAGGACGACATGACGACCGGGATCTCCGCCGCGGGGATGCCGACGCCGGTGTCGGTGATCGAGAAGTACTGGCCGCCGTCCGCGCTCGCGCTGAGCCTGATGCGGACGTGGCCGCCCTGGGGCGTGAACTTGATGGCGTTCGACAGGAGGTTCAGCGCCACCTGCCGGACCGCCCGCTCGTCCACCCACAAGCGCGGCAGCGGTCCCACGGTGTCCTGCTGGAGCAGGATGTCCTTCTTCTTGGCGCGCAGGGTCACGAGGTGCCGGCACTCGTCGACGAGGACCTGGAGGTCGACCGATTCCTCGCGCAGCTCGTAGCGGCCGGCCTCCACGCGCGACAGGTCGAGGATCTCGTTGATGAGCATGAGGAGGTGCTCCCCGCTGGAATGGATGTCGCTGGCGTAGTCCTTGTAGGCGGCGACCGCGTGGGCGCCGAACAGCTCCGCCTTCATCACCTCGGAGAAGCCGAGGATGGCGTTCAAGGGCGTGCGCAGCTCGTGGCTCATGGTGGCGAGGAAGCGCGATTTGGCGAGGTTCGACTCCTCCGCCCGGCGGCGGGCGAGGTCGCTGTTGGCCTTGGACCGCTCGAGTTCGCCGATGAGGTCGTCCTTCTCCGCCTGGAACACGAGGGCCTGGAGGGCGGCCGCGTAGAGCCGGCGCGCCAGCGCGATGAAATGCACGGCCGTGCCGAGCGCCAGCACCGTGAGGAGCAAGGCGTGGTCCGCCAAGCCGCGCGGCTGGAGCACGACGACGATGGCGCCGGCCATCGGCGTCAGGCTGGCGTAGACCGCCGCCGGCACCGTCGCGGTCACCGTGGCGTTCATGGCCGCGACCATCAGCAGGGCGACGAGGAGGAAGGTCGCGACCTGCGGATCGTGCGTGCCGCCCGCACCGAAGCCGCTCGCGCCGACCACCATCAACGCCCACAGCGCGCCGAGCACGCCTTCCGTCGCGGTGAAGACGCGGCCCCAGCGCTCGACGTTGACGGCGCCGGCGACCCTGCCGAGGAAGGCGTCGGCGAGGCCGTAGGCGCCCAGCAGGCCGGCGGCGCCGAGGCTCAGCCACATCAGCGCGAGCGAAGGGACCGTCCAGCGCAGCGCCACGGCGGCGAGCGCCACGCCCAACAAGGCCAGGCCGGGGATCGACGCCTTGCGACGTCGCGCGTAGAGCTTCAGAAGCTCCACGTCGAACGCGCGATGGCCGCTGCCCGACGATGTCAGCCTTTCGCGCGCCTCGCGGACCTCGGCCGCCACCCGCCGCCGGTCCGCGTCGAACCCCCGACCGCTCGTGCGGCCGCGCTCGATCATCTCCGCCGTGACCTCACCCATGACGCTTCGCCGACACCCGAACCCAAGCCCCGATCCTAGGATCGAATGCTTAACGCCGCGCTGACGGAACGATTACAACCCGAGGGATCGCGTCCGATCGGCCGCGACGCGCCACCGGCCCGTCGGGTGCCGCGCCCTTCCGGACCGACGCGGAACCGCCTACATCGCGCCATGGCCATCCTTCCGTCGCCGCACCCGCCCGCGCCCGACCTCCTCACCCACGTCGCCGCCATCCGCGCCTGCCGGTTGTGCCGCGACGCCCCGCGCTTCGGGCCGCCGTTGCCGCAGGAGCCGCGCCCCATCCTGCGCATCGACCCGCGCGCCACCCTGCTCATCGCCAGCCAGGCCCCGGGCATCCGCGCCCACACCAGCGGCGTGCCCTTCGACGACCCGTCCGGCGAGCGGCTGCGGGACTGGATGGGCCTCGACCGCCCACGCTTCTACGATGGCAGCACCGTGCTGATCGCGCCGATGGGCTTCTGCTTCCCCGGCCACACCGCCGACAAGGGCGACCTGCCGCCGCGCCGCGAATGCGCGCCGACCTGGCACGACGCGCTGTTCGCCGCGATGCCGCAGGTCGAGCTGATCCTGGCGATCGGCCGCCACGCGCAAGCCTACCACTTCCGGCGGCAGGGGCGACCGCTGCCCCCGAGCCTGAAGCTGGAGGACCTGGTGCGCTCCTGGCGCGACTGGGCGGGGGCCTCGCCGGCCATCTTCGCCCTGCCGCATCCCTCCTGGCGCAACAGCGGCTGGCTCAAGCGCAACCCGTGGTTCGAGGCGGACGTGCTGCCGGCACTGCGGGCCGCCGTCGCCGCCCAGATCGGCGGCCCAGCTTGACTAGGCCAACGGTTACCCGGACCCTCGCGCGGCGCCCGGACCCGTCCGGGCCGTGGAGGGTCCATGGATCGGTTTCGTTTCGGTAGGGTTCGAGCTTGGCTGGTCCGAGGAACAGGGGTCGGCACCATCGCCGCGCTGCTAGCGGGGTCCATCCCCGGCGCGATCGCCGCGCAGGACCAGCCGGTCACCCAAGGCAAGCCGGTCGTTCAAGACAGGCCGGTCGCTCAAGGCAAGCCGATCATCCGGGACGAATCCACCAGCGAAGGCGAGGTGGCCCCCCAAATCAAGCCACTCTCCCAGGACAAGCCGGCCTCCCAGGACAAGCCCGCCTCCCAGGACAAGCCGGTCGTCCAGGATAGGCCAGTCGTCCAGGATAGGCCAGTCGTCCAAGACGGGCCGACTCCTCGAGACGAGCCGGCCGCGCAAGACAGGGCGGTCGTCCAGGGCAAGCCGGCCGGCCCCGCCCGCGAGGTCCGCCTCGCCCTGGTGATCGGGGAAGCCGACTACGTGGCGGGCACGCTGCCGACCGGCGCCAACGACGCCGGCCTCGTCGCCGGGGCGCTCGCCCAGGACGGCTTCGACGTGACCGCGCGAGGCGACGTCGACGCCGCCACCTTGCGGGTGCTCGTCCGCGACTTCACCGATCGCGTCGACAAGGCCGGACCCGACGCCTTCGTCGTCGTCTACCTCGCCGGGTACGGCCTGCAATACGGCAACGACGACTTCCTCGTGCCCATCGACGCGAGGATCGACCGCGACGCGGACGTGCCGGTCCAGGCCGTGGCGCTCGGGGACTTGATCCACCCGCTGGAAAAGCTGCCCGCCAAGGCGCGGGTCATCATCGCCGACCTCGCCCACCGGACGCCCTTCATCCCCGCCAGCGCCGGGAACGGCGGCGACGGCTTCACGCCCGGCCCGCCGCTCGCCCCCGGCCTGGCGCCGCCGCAACCGCTGCCCGGCACCCTGTACGCCTTCAACGCGATGCCGGGGACGCTCGCCGCCCCGGACGCGCTCCCCTACGGCGCCTACGCGAGGGCGCTGGCGGAGGTGATGGCGACGCCGGGATTGCCGCTCCCCACCTTGTTCGACCGGGTCCGGCTCCGCGCCGGCGTGCTGACGAACGGCGCGGACATCCCCTGGAACACCGGCACGCCCGACGCGACCCTGACCTTCGTGCCGCCGCTCGCGCAAGGCACGTCCGACTTGGCCGCCCTGGCGAGCGCCGACGCGTACTCGACCGCGATCGAGCGGAACACGCTGCTCGGCTACGCCGCCGCCGCGAAGGCCGCGTCGGGCGACCCGCAGGCCCCCCGCCTCCGGTCGATCCTGGCGCTCTCGCGCGAGGCGGGCTTCTGGAGCGACAGCGCCAAGGCGGACGTGCCGCGCGCCTACTGGACCTATCTGCGCCGCTACCCGCGCGGCCCCCACCTCCACGACGCCCGCCGCCGCCTGGCGGCGCTGAAAGCCTCCCTCGAACCGCCGCCGCGCTTCGACATCATGACCTACGACGACGCGCCGGCGCCCACGCCCGAGGAGGCCGCGCTCGCCAGCAAACCTTTCACCGTCCTGGCCGATCCGGCCTGGCCACCGATCCCCGCGCCGCCGGCCGGCCTGCTGCCGCCACCGAACCCGACCTTCGCCGACGAACTCGCGCCGCCGCCGCTGGTGCCGGCCGGGGTGCTGCCCATCCCGCTGCCCCCGATGTCGCGATCGGCGGCAAACCCACCCGGCAGGGCCGTCATCGGTCAGACCATCAACCCGGTGCGCCGCATCACCCAGCCCGACGTCCCCACCTACGGTCAGGTGGTCGCCGAGACGCGCCCCGACCCCGCCGGCCTGGCGTTGGCGTTGTTCGCCAACGGCAAGCCGCTGTGCCGCGTCCTCACGACGTCGGGGGCGTCCGGCGAGCGGACGGCGACGGAGGTCGATGCCGCCGGTGCCGTGATCTCCCGCACCACGATCCTGCGCCGCGACGCCGAGCTGACGATCGTGCAAACCGGTCCCGACGGGGGCGCCCTGACCCAGGCGGTGAGCACCCTCCAGCCGAACGGCTCGCGGCGCACGGTCCTCACCGACGGCCGCAGGGCGGTGCTCGCCACGGTCCGCAGCAATGGGGCGGGCGTCGTCACGGCCTCGACGTCCGCGCCGACGTCGCAGCCCAATCCCCCCTTCAAACCCGCCGCGTCCGGGCAGGGCCCCGTGCTCGCGCCGCGCCCAACCACGACGGCGAGCCGGGTCAACCCGGCGGCCGGGCCGGATCGGATGATCGCGGCGAGCGACGCGCCGCCGGCCTTCACGCCGTCGTCGCCACCACCCTTGCCGCCGGTGGTGTTCCCCGCGACCGAGCCGCCGCCCGCCCCGCCGGCGCCCAAGCCCACGGGCAAGCCCGTCGCGGCCCCGGCGGGACCGGTCGGCGCCCCCGAACCGCCGAAACCGCCGACGCCCGAACCGCGCAAAGCGGACCATCCGGCGCCCTCCAATGTGCCCGCGCCGCCCAAGCGGGAGGCGTCCAAACCTGAGCAGGCCAAGCCCGAGCAAGCCAAGCCTGAACGCGTCAAGAAAGGACCCGCGAGGAAGGAGCCCGCCAGGCGGGAGGGCAGGAAGGGAGCGGCCGCCAGGCCGTCACCCGCCGGCAAACGGGCGAAGGCGCCGGGCCGCCAAGCGGCGCGCGCGCGGGCGACACCCGCTCATCGCCCCCCGGCCGTGCACCTCAAGAAGCACCGCTGAGCCCTCGCGCGGAGCGGGATCGGAGAGCGGCCCCCGCGCGCTCCCAAGGCTCGGGAAGGTCGGGACTTGGACATTTCCCGACGCGGACGCTACCGTACCATTCTTGCACAGCGCCGCCGGGGTCGGCGGGCGGTGGGACGGGGGAGCGCGGCGGATGGATCGGAGGGGAACAAACGTGGCGTTCGCCGGTCCGAGCACCGCTCGCGCGGCCGATGTCGCTGCCGGGGTCGATGTCGCTACCGAGGTCATGGCGAAGCCGCCGCTCGGGACCGGCGGCGAGGTCAGGCCCCGGCACGGCCGGGTGTATGCCGCCCTCGACCTCGGGACTAACAACTGCCGTTTGCTGATCGCGCGGGCGGCGATGGCCGGTGAGGACCGCCACGCGTTCCGCATCGTGGACAGCTTCTGCCGCATCGTCCGCCTGGGCGAGGGCGTGTCGGGGTCCGGGCGCCTGTCGGAAGCGGCGATGGATCGCACGATCGACGCCCTGAAGGTTTGCCGCGAGAAGATGCAAACGCGCCACGTGTCGCGCTCCCGCCTGGTGGCGACGGAGGCGTGCCGCGCCGCCGCCAACGGCGCGGCGTTCCTGGCGCGGGTGGCGGACGAGACCGGCCTCCAGCTCGAGGTCGTGGATCGCGAGACGGAGGCCCTGCTCGCCAGCGGCGGCTGCGCCGGCCTGGCCGATCCCGACGCGCGGGGGATCATCCTCTTCGACATCGGCGGCGGATCGACCGAGGTCGTCTGGCTCGACCGCGACCCGTCGCCCGGCGGCCGCCGTGACCGCCGCGAGGACGCCGCCCTGCGCGACCGCGTCCGGGCGTGGGACTCGATGAAGGTCGGCGTCGTGACGCTGGCGGAGCTGTTCGGCGGCCGGGTCGTCACGCCGGCCATCTTCGAGGCCATGGTCGCCCACGTCGAGGCCGAACTCGCCCCGTTCGCCGAGCGGGTCGCCGGCGAGCCGCGCTGCGGCAAGTTCCACCTGCTCGGCACGTCGGGCACGGCGACGACCATCGCCGGCGTCGCCCTCGGCCTCGCCCGCTACGACCGCCGCAGGATCGACGGCCTGTGGATGGACCAGGATGCGATCTCGACCACCATCGCCGACCTGCGGGGGATGTCCTTCGCCGAGCGCTCGGTGCACGGCTGCATCGGCCCCGACCGCGCGGACCTCGTGCTCGCCGGCTGCGCCATCTTCGAGGCGATCCGCCGGGCCTTCCCCTGCGAGCGCGTCCGCATCGCCGACCGTGGCCTGCGCGAGGGCATCCTCGCGCAGATGATGGAGTCCGACCGCGTCTGGTCGCGCGACGGATCGTGAGCCGACCCGTGCCTCCCCACACCACCGGCGGGCGTCGGCCTTGAGCACCGGGCCCGGCACCCCGCGCGGCGACCTCAAGACGCGCGTGAAGACGGCGCGCAAGCGCTCGCTGTCGTCGACGCTGTGGTTGCAGCGCCAGCTCAACGATCCCTACGTGGCCCAGGCCAAGCGCGACGGTTATCGCTCGCGCGCCGCCTACAAGCTCCTCGAGATCGACGAACGCTTCCACATCCTGAAGCCGGGCCTGCGCGTGCTCGACCTCGGCGCCGCGCCCGGCGGCTGGTCGCAGGTCGCCGCCAAGACGGTGGGCGTCGCCGCCGGCAAAGGCAGAATCGTCGGCATCGACCTGCTGCCGATCGATCCCCTGGCCGGTGTCCACTTCGAGATCATGGACTTCCTCGACGCCGACGCGCCCGAGCGCCTGAGGGCGCTGATGGGGGGACCGGCCGACCTCCTGCTGTCGGACATGGCGGCCAACACGACCGGCCACAAGCAGACCGACCACATCCGCATCGTCGCCATCGCCGAACTCGCGATCGACTTCGCGTGCGAGATCCTGGCGCCGGGCGGGGCGTTCCTCGCCAAGGTGTTCCAGGGCGGCACGGAGGCGCAACTCCTGCGCCGCCTCAAGCAAGAGTTCGCCGCCGTCCACCACGTCAAGCCGAAGGCCAGCCGCGCGGGTTCGGCCGAACTCTACGTGCTCGCGACCGGGTTCCGAGGCCGACGGAGCGACCCCGACTAGCGCCAGACCCGGCGATACGTCGGATGTCGTTTCACGGCCGCGCGAATACTATATAAGAATCGGGCTAGCCGGTTCCGGGTGCCGGTCTCCGTCATCGACCCGGCCGTGTCGCGGTCGGGTCGGCTTCGCGCGGTCCCGGCATTCCATCCAACCAACGCGAAACGGTTCGAGTCCATGCCCCGCAAGTTCCAGCTCAACCAGATGGTCAAACTGACGAAGTCCAACTTCTCGGGCCGTCGCCCCAGCGCCGACGGGTTTTACAAGATCACGCGCCTCATGCCGGCCGACATCGCCGGCACCTACCATTACCGCCTGCAATCCGAGGCCGGCGAGCGCGTGGCGGCCGAGGGCGAGATCCTCGACGAACCGGGCGAGGCCGCCGCTTCCTGAATCCTTCGACGCTCCGAACCCTTCGACGCTCCGAACCCTTCGACGCTCAACGCCATCCCGGCAGGTTATCGAGGAAGGCCCGCAGCGCCGGTGCCCAACGGGCGGCGTGCCGCAATGTTTGGTGGCCGTAGCTGTCGGGACCGCCCGGCAACATCGCGGCGGTGATGTTGCCGGGCTTCGGCAGGCCGAGCAGGTCGGGCGGGTTGAGGAGGTCGTCGGCGAAGTTGATCGTCAGCAGCGGCTTGACGATCGCGCCGAGGCGGGGCGCCGGGTCGTAGTCGGCGGAACTCTCGAACGTGTAAAGGTAATCGCTGGCATCGGCCGTGCGGCCGCGGGCCTCCGCGTCGTCCACCAGGCCGATGGCCTTCGCGCGGGTGGGCGCCTCCTCCTGGAGCCGCTCGGCGTTGCCGGTCATGATCGCGAACAACGGCATGGCGGTCCGGGTCCAGTCGTGCGGCGGCGCGTCCTTCGGGTAATCGCCGCCGTGCCAGCCCGGGTCGGCGCGGATCGCCTCGTTGACCATCCGCCGCCACATCATGTTGCGTCCGCTGATCTGTGCCGGCGCGCTCGCCACCGCCACCAGGGCGTCGCTCGCTTGCGGGTACGTTTCGCCCCACAGCCACGTCTGCATGCCGCCCATCGAGGTGCCGAGCACGAGCTTGAGGTGGGTGACGCCCATTTGCTCGAGCATGTCGTGCGCGGCGCGCACCTGGTCGCGGTAGCCGTAGCGCGGGAAATGCGCGTGGAGCCCGTCGGACGGCTTGCTGGACGCCCCCGCCCCGATGCCGTCCGGCATGATCAGGAAGACCTTGGCGGTGTCGAGCGGCTGCCCCGGCCCGTAGAGCGCGTCGGAGAAGCCGTGCTCGGTGAATTGCGCGGCGGAGCCGGTCGTGCCGTGCAGCAGCAGCACGGCGTTGGTGACGTGCCCCGCCGCGTCGCGGGTCGGCGTGCCCAGCGTCAGGTAGTGGAGGGACAGCGCCGGCATCGTCTCGCCGTCGGCGAAGGCGAAGTTCGACAAGGTGACGGTGCCGCTCCCCGGCGCGCCCTCGGCGGCGGCGGGGACGGACGCGCCCATCCAAGCGGCCGCGAGGCACCCCGCCAGCACGATCGCCCTCGATCCAACCCGTGCTATCGGCGCCATCAACGGTTTCCCCCTCGGTTCGGCCAGCGTTTCGCATCGCCGACCGACGATGGCAAGGTGGGCGGATGGTACGTCCCGAAAGGCCTGCCTGGTTCCGGCGACGGCGCGCCTCGCCCACGAAGCGGCTTGCGGACGACGCGCCGATCTGAAAACCATGCGGCGTCCGAATGCGCCGGCCGGCCCGGCCCGAGGGAGGGACGCGTGCGCGCTGTTTTCATCGATGCCACCGACACGCTGGCGGCGGTCTTCCGTCGGCTGCGAAGCCCCGACGACCTGCCGCTCGCCATCAACGAGCGGTCCGCCGTGACGCCGGCCGACCTGCCGGCCGTGCTCGACGGCGCCCCCATCGCGATCGTCGACCACACGAACCTGCCGCTCGACGTCGCCCGCGCCTGCCAGGGGCTGAAGCACGTGGTGTTCCTCGGCACCGGCGCGCGGAGCTACATGGACCCCGAGGCGCTGCGGGACGAACTCGGCATCGCCGTGCACCTCATCAAGGGATACGGCGACACGGCGGTGGCGGAATGCGCCTTCACCCTGATGTGGGCCGCCGCCAAGGGGGTCGCGCGCATGGACCGCGAGATGCGCGCCGGCCATTGGCTGCGCACGGACGGGCTCCAGCTGACCGGCAGGACCCTCGGCCTCGTCGGCTTCGGCGGGATCGCCGCCGAGATGGCGCGGCTCGCCGGTGGCGCCGGCATGCGCGTGCTGGCGTGGAACCGCACGCCGAAGACCCATCCCGGCGTCGAGTTCGTGCCACTGGAGCGGCTGCTCGCCGCGAGTGACGTCGTCTCGCTCCACCTCCTCCTCAACGACGAGACGCGCGGCTTCCTGTCGGGCGGGCGCATCGCCGCCATGAAGCCGGGCGCGATCCTGGTCAACACCGCACGGGGCGCGGTCGTCGACGAGGCGGCGATGGTGGCCGCGCTGCGCTCCAGCCACCTCGGCCACGCCGGGCTCGACGTCTTCGACGTGGAGCCGATGCCGGACGGCCACGTGCTGACCACGCTGCCGAACGTCACGCTCTCGGCGCACTCGGCGTTCCGCACGGCGGAAGCCAGCGACAACCTGGTCGAGGCCGCGCTCGACCATTGCCGCCGCATCGCCGCCGCCGGCTGACGGTCGATGCCTAGGGAAGGAAGCGTGTTCGCATGACGACGCGGGATGGGTGCCACGTCGTCGTGATCGGCTCGGGGGCGGTGGGCGCGGTCAGCGCGATCGAGTGCCTGCGCGCCGGGCACCGCGTCACGATCGTCGACGTCGCCCAGCCCGGCGGCGAGCAGGCGTCGAGCTACGGCAACGCCGGCTGGCTCTCCTCGCACTCGGTGATCCCGCCGGCGGAGCCCGGCACGTGGCGCCGCGTGCCCTCCTACCTCGCCGACCCGCTCGGGCCGCTGGCGATCCGCCCGTCCCACCTGCCGCGCATCCTGCCGTGGCTCACGCGCTACCTCCTGTCGGGCTGGACGGGCGCCCGCGTCGAGCGCACCGCGCGGGCGCTCCGCACCCTCCTCGTCGACGCCCCCAAGCTGCACGCCGCCCTGGCGGCGGAGGCCGGCGTGCCGCAGCTGATCGAGCGTCGCGGCGTGCTCCACGTCTACCCCGACCGCGCCACCTTCGCCGCCGACGGCGCGGCGTGGGCGATCCGCCGCCGCGTCGGCGTTGAGTGGCTGGAGCTGAGCGCGGACGAGCTGCGCCAGCGCGAGCCGACGCTGCATCGCCGCTACACGTTTGGGGTCGTCGTGGAGGAGGCTGGCCACTGCCGCGACCCCGGCGGCTACGTGGCGGCGCTCGACGCCCTCGCCCGCGCGCGGGGCGCGACCTTCGTGAGCGCCCGCGCCACCGGTTTCGACGTTCGCGACGGACGGCTCCGGGCGGTCAAGGTCGAGACCGACGATGCCGGGGCCGGCACCATCGCCTGCGACGCGGCGGTGGTCGCGGCCGGCGTGCGTTCGGCGGCGTTGACGGCGACGCTCGGCGACCGGCTGCCCTTGGAGGCCGAGCGGGGCTACCACGTGATGATCGCCGGGGCCGAGGTTGGTCCGCGCACCCCGATGATGGTGTCGGACGCCAAGATGGCGGTGAACGCGATGGACGGTGGCCTACGGGCGGCGGGACAGGTGGAGTTCGCCGGGCTCGACGCCGCCCCGGACTGGCGCCGCGCCGACATCCTGCGCACGCACCTCCTCGGCCTGTTCCCGGACCTGCCGGCGAGCGTGCCGGCCGACCGCGTCCGCGTGTGGCTCGGCAACCGGCCCTCCATGCCGGACGGGCGCCCCTGCATCGGTCGCTCGCGCGCCACGCCCGACGTGATCTACGCCTTCGGGCACGGCCACGTCGGCCTCGTCGGCTCGGCCCGCACCGGCCGCCTCGTGGCCCAGCTCGTCGGCGGGGAGCCGACCGAGATCGCGACCGAACCCTTCGATCCCCGACGCTACCTGTGAGCGGCGCGCCCTCGCGTCCAGGGCCGGGTCCCTTCGGTCCGCGTCGCATCCCGCTGCCGCGCGATCGTCGGCGCATCCTCGCCTGCAAGCCGCTCGCGAAGCCGGCTCACACCGCCTGGATCGGGTTCCGGCCGTTCTGATTCGTTCGCCTTCCTTAATTTCCCGTTAAGCCTCTCGCGGGAGATCCGCCCTCGTGATGCAAATGACACATCTGAAAAAGGCTATAAGACTCCTGTATTTAACAGTAATGACGTAACGTAACTCAATGCTAGACTTACCTATGGTAAACTGTAAAGTATTTGACAGGCGCTCGTGGCTGACTGATTGATGATAGCGGCATGGCGCACAGCCAACCATTTGACAACTCGCCGGAGGGTACGACTTTGGCTGCTGATACCATCACCTTCAACAATGATACCGTTAATCTAGCCACCGTCCCGGTCACGCAGACGACCCTCAGCGGCACACTCACGGTCGACTACGCGGCGAACACAGTCACCGGGACCTTGGTCGATGGATCAAACCGGTCCTACACCAACTTCTCCATCGTGAGTAATTCGAGCGGGAACTACGTCCTCTCGTCCACGACCGGAAACGCGACCTTCGCGTTGAGCGTCACCTATCCGAACACGACGATGGCGCCCGCCACCGTCACGACGAACAGCAGCACCCTCGTCGGGATCGCCAACGCGCAGACGACCAACGTCGCGGTGACCTCGGCCCCGGTCTGCTTCTGCTCGGGCACGTTGATCCGCACCGTTCGCGGCGACGTCGCGGTCGAAGCGCTACGGATCGGCGACCTCGTCGTGACGGAAGCCGGCGCGCACCGTGCGATCCGCTGGCTGGGCCATCGCCGCACCAACTGCGCCGCGCACCCCATGCCGGAGACCGTGTGGCCGTACCGCGTGCGCGCGGGCACGCTCGGCGAGGGTTTGCCCTACGCCGACCTTTGGTTGTCGCCCGGTCATTCGCTCTGCCTCGACGACGTGCTCCTGCCCGTCCGCGCGCTCGCCCACGGCGACCTCGTCAGCCAGGTCGCCGTCGACGAGGTCACGTATTGGCACGTCGAACTCGATAGCCATGACATCCTGTTCGCGAACGGCGCGGCCTCGGAAAGCTATCTCGATACGGGCAACCGGAACGGCTTCGACAACGCCCCCTACGGCGCGCGTCAACTCCATCCCGATTTCGAGCCGCTCACGACGGTCGACTTCTGCCGCCCCTACATCGCGTCCGGTCCCGTGCTGTCGAGGTTGCGGGCGCGACTGTTCGAAGCCAAGTCCAGGCCGCAGGCCGTGCCCCAGGCCGCGCTCGGCCTCCACCTCATCGCCGACGGTGCGGTGCTCCTGCCGGTTCACGGCGAGAACGACGTCACCTTCCTCGTCCCGACCACGTCGCGCGAGTTGCGCCTCGTGTCGCCGAGCTTCGCCCCTCCGCACCCCGATGAGCGCACGCTCGGCGTGCTGATTGGCACGATCACGCTCCGCGACAGCCGCGCCGAGCGCGCCAGCCGGGTCGTCGCGCTCGACGATCCGGCGCTGGTCGCGGGGTTCCACCCGACGGAGGTGACGGATGGCGGGACCTGGCGCTGGACCGACGGCAACGCCCATTTCGGCGCCGACCTTTGGAGCGGCTTCAACGGCTCGTTCCTGCTGTGCTTGACCGGTTTGTTCGACTGCCGACCGGTCACGACGATCGAGGAGGTGCCGGCCGAACGTATCCGGCACGCCGCCTAAGCGAGGCCCGTCCTTCCGGCATCGGGCCGCGCCACGGGCGTGGTCCGATGCCGTGAACCGTTAAGCGGCCAGCACGGAGAAGGTCACCGCCTCGAGGTCGAAGCTCCCGTCCGCGTCGATGGCGAAGTGCTCCCGCACGATGTCCGGCGCGTTGTCCTGCAGCGACCGGATCGCCTTGGCGTGCGACGTCGAGGCGCGCGTCCGGGCCGCCCACGTGGAAAACTCCATCCTCAGCGTCCGCCGGGTGATCCCTTCCATGGCGAAGCCGGCGCGTGACAGGGCGGCGATCCATTCCGCGATCGTGTAATCGCGGACGTGGGAGGCGTCCCGCAGCACCTCGATCGCCTGCAGGTAGGTGTCCAGGACGCGGTCGCCCGGGGCGACCGTGTCGATGAACAAGCCCCGGCAACCGGGCTTCAGCACGCGCCGGGCCTGTCTCAGCCCGGCCTCGAGGTCCTGCCAGTGATGCGCCGTGAAGCGGCACAGCACCATGTCGAAGTCCGCGTCCGGGAACGGCAATCGTTCCGCCGGGGCCTGCCGTACGGCGATGTTGGACAGGCCCCGCTCGCTCGCCGTCGCCGCGACGGCGTCCAACATCCCGCGCGTCACGTCGCAGGCGACCACGGCGGACACGTGCGGCGCCGCGCGGTAACTGACGTGGCCGCCCCCGCATCCCAGGTCGAGCACGCGCGCCCCGCCCATGCCGCGCACGGCCCCCTCGATCTGGTCCAGGTCGCCGCCGGTGCTGTGAACGGCGCTGGCGACGTAATCGCCTGCCCGGGTCCCGTATTGCTCGGCGGCGAAATCGTGCTGCGACGTGCTCATGGCCAATCCCTCTCCAAGGCGCCATCCTGTCGCCGTCGGGGTACGGGTACAAGTGAGCGCGTGGTCGACTCCGGTGATGGCGGCTCGGCGGGCGTCTTCGCGGCGGGTGTGTCGGTCGTGGCCGACATCGCGCGGCGGGCGACGTCGCCGAACGCCGACCCGTGGGCGAGCCCGTGTCGGCGAACCCCGACGCCGGGCCGGGACCGTGTCAGCGAACCCCGACACCGGGCCGGGACCACGTCAGCGAACCCCGACACCGATCGCGAGGTACGATGCGCCACCCCCGCCTCCGCGCCACGGCACGCACACATCTTCCTGATGGGTGTCGAGCAAGGACTGCTACGCCGCTTCGGGGATTGTCGTCTTGATAGAAGGGGGCGGTTCCGCTCGATCGCATGATCGCGACCCGCATCGCCGGCTTGTTCCTCGACGACCTCACGATCATTGACGACGGGCATCTTCGCGCATAATTTTACTCGCAGCCAATTCGCCATTTATTTGTGACATTTTTAATTTCACTTAAAGTTAATGATGTTGACTTGATCTGAACAGAAAAATTAAAGAAGTGCGTTCTCCCACGGAGGAAGCAATGCACAATCCAGTACGTGAAGTCCTGGTGACGTCCTCGGGCTCCACAGTACGGCTGGCGGGGCTGCCGGCATTGCCGTCGCTGAAGCGGTCGTTCGATGTTTCGTCCGTACTGTGCGTGGCCCTGTTCATTTTCCCGCTGATGCTGGCGAGCATCGCGATCCTGCTAGTGCTGCAAGGTCGGCCGATCTTCATCAGGCACCAGAGGATCGGCAAGAGCGGCAAGCCTTTCCTATGCCTCAAGTTCCGCACCATGGTGATCGACGCCGATGCCGTGCTGCGACGGCACCTCGCCGAAAGCCCATCCGCGGTCGACGAGTGGCAGAAGACCTTCAAGCTGAAGAACGATCCGAGGGTGACCTGGCTCGGGCGCTTCCTGCGCAAGTCCAGCCTCGACGAGATCCCGCAGCTCTGGAACATCCTCAGGGGCGAGATGAGCCTCGTCGGACCTCGCCCGATCGTCGAGGCCGAGAGGTCGCGCTACGGCACGCACATCGAGCACTATTGCATGGTCAGGCCGGGCTTGACGGGCCTGTGGCAGGTCAAAGGGCGCAGCGACACCGATTATGCCACCCGCGTCCAGCTCGACGTCGAGTACGTCGGTTCCATAAGCCTGCTGCGCGACCTGAAGATCGTGGCGATGACGATCCCGGCCGTGCTGATGTCCAAGGGTTCGTATTGATGGACGTCGCATCTGGAACCATGCCTCCGCACTGCCGGCGGATCGCCGTCCCAGAGGAGCGGCGCGCGTGGTCGGGATCGTCGGCGCAGAGGGAGTGGGCGAGCTCCTTCGAGACCGTCGCCTGGGATCGCTGCTCGAGCGACGACTACATCTGCGTGCTGCCGCACCTGGTGGGCGGATCGACGCCGCCGCCCTGCGTGCTGGACCATTTCGCCAACCGGCTCGCCTCGCCCGATGGCCCCGCCGCACCGCGCCCCTTCTCGTCGCGATGGCTCGTCAGGCGTCCCATCGAGGCGCGAGCCGAGGCGGCCGGCGCGGCGGCGATGCCCCAGGTGCCGCCCGCGACACGTGCCGAGCTGAAGGCGTTGTTCGACGCGCTGCGACTCGGGATGACGCCGAGTTACGAGCCGCGGCTCGCCGCTTCGCTCGCTTACTGGATCGGGCTGCATCCGGTCTACGTCTGGCAAGAGGCGCTGCTCTCGCACGAGATGTTCCTGACGCTCGGCTGGCTGGGCCTGCTGAGGTATCGCGGCGGCGCCTGGATGCCGGCGGCGGTCGCCGAATACCTGTTCGACGTCATCGAGATCGACCCGTCCGGCCACCACCACGTCGCCGAGCCCTTGGTCGCCGAGGCCATGTCGGGTCAAGGGATCCGCGTCGCCCTCGCCGGCGCGGTGGAAACCCGGCTGCGGCGGGATGAAGCCTTCCTGCGCTGGCCGACGCCAGCCCTCCCACCCGGGCAGGTCGAGCCATGACACCGCCGATCCTCGCTTCCCGCGAGGCCCTCGACTGGCCCGGCCTCGGCGACGGGCTCCGCGACAAGGGGCGCGAACGCGTCGAGCGCTTCTCCTGGGCGCGATCCGCCGTCGCCGACCTCATGACCTGGCACGGCAGGAGAAGTCTCATGCTCGCGGCACCGGACCGACGTGACCCCATCCCGGACGAAGCCGGCCTCGACGCTCGTCCCGCCCCCGTCGGTCCCGCGTCTTCAAGGAGCACGAGGATCACCGTCGTCTTCGCGACCGTCGGCCGGGCCGCCACGCTGAGGAAGAGCGTCGAACACCTGGGAAAGCAGACCCGCCGTCCCGACCGGATCATCATCTCCGCGACCGGCGAAGACGATGTCGCGGGCGTCGAGCCCTCACCAGGCCTCGACATTTTGTACGGCCGCCCTGGCCTCGCCCGGCAGCGCAACCGCGCCATCGCCCACATGCCGGACGACACCGACATCGTCGTCTTCTTCGACGACGACTTCGTACCCCATCCCTCCTGGCTGGCCGTCGCCGAGCGCTACTTCGCCGACGAGCCCGACGTCGTCGCCCTCACCGGCCACGTCGCCGCGGACGGCGTGAGCGGACCTGGCCTGTCGTTCGAGGACGGGCTCGCCGCCATCGACGGTTGCGCGAAGGCCCCCGACGACTACTGCATCGAGGGTTATAGCCCCTATGGCTGCAACATGGCGTTCCGCGCCGAGGCGATCTCCGGGCTCGCCTTCGACGAGCGCCTCGTGCTCTACAGCTGGCTGGAAGACCGCGACTTCGGCGGTGCCCTGACGCATCGCGGCGGCAGGCTCGTGAAGATCGGCACGGCGATCGGCGCGCATCTCGGCGCCAAGGCGGGGCGGATGTCCGGGCGTAGGCTGGGCTACTCGCAGATCGTCAATCCGATCTACCTTCACCGCAAGGGTACGATGACCACGGCGAGCCTTTGCGAGCATCTAGCCCGAAACCTCGTCGCCAACGTTTCGCGCTCCCTCGCGCCGGAAACCCACATCGATCGGATCGGTCGCCTGCGCGGCAACGTCCGCGGCATCTGGGACGTGATGACCGGCCGCGATCGGCCAGAACGCGCGGAGTCGCTGTGATGGCGACGCCACCGCGACCGGAGCCAGGTGTCGCGAGGCTCGCACCATGAGCTTCGTCATCGTCGGCTCCCTCACCGCGCTTGCCGGCATTGGCTGCCTCATCGGCTCGGAAACCTTCGGTCTCGCGGCGCTCCTGCTGTCGGCCCTCTTCGGGTCCGCGAGCGCCGTCGCGCTGCCAGGGGTCGGCGGTATCCAGCCGACACATCTGATGATCGGCTTCCTCGCGGTGAAGGCGTTGAGCGATCGGGACCGGCTGCGGCGCATCGCGGCGAGTGCCGGGAGCCGCGCCGGGCTCTGGCTGCTCGCGACCTGGGCCGTGGGGATGGTTTGCACGCTCCTGATGCCGCGACTTTTCGATGGCCAAATCCTCGTCAACCCGATCCGCGCGGAGGGCATGATCGAGGGGGCCAGCGAGCTTCCGCTCGCCCCGACGCCCGGCAACATCACGCAATGCATCTACTTCACGGCCGATGTCGCCACCTTCCTCCTCGTCTCGAGCTCCATCACCGGCGCGCGATCCCTGCGCGTCGCCGCGGATATCTACCTCGCCTACTGCGCGGCGAACCTGTTCTTCGGCGCCGCCGACCTCGCCACGGCGAAGACGGGCACCACCGCCGCGCTCGAATTCATGCGCAACGCCACCTACACGATCTACGACGAGCTCGACCCCTCCGACGTGCAGCGCGTCAAGGGCTCCTTCACGGAAGCCTCGGCCTTCGCGTTCGCCACCATCGGCTGCTTCTGCTTCGCCACCCGCCTGGCGCTCGCCGGCATACGCCCCCGGATCGCCACCGCCGTGGCGGTCCTGTCGATCAGCTTCCTCTTCATGTCGACCTCATCGACCGGCTACCTCGCCGCCCTGTTCTGCATCGCCATGCTATACGGCGGCGCGCTCGTCCGGCTGATCGCGCGAAACGGCACGGATCGGGACCTCGGCTTCGTCGTCCTCGCGCCGCCCCTCGCGATCGGCGCCATTCTCCTCATCCTGACCATACCGAGCCTATCGGACAGCCTGCAGACCCTGCTCGACGCCGTCCTCTTCGACAAGGCATCGAGCCAGTCCGGCATCGATCGCTCGGCGCTGAACGCCACCGGCCTGCAGGCCTTGTTCGAGAGCTATGGGATGGGCGTCGGCATCGGCAGCACCCGCGCATCGAGTCTGATCGTCGCCGCGCTGTCCAGCCTCGGGCTCGTCGGCGCGTTCGCTTACGCGGGCTTCTTCTTCGAAGCGCTGCGGACGCCCGCGCGGACCGATGCCACGTCCGCAAGTGTGTCGGCGGCGATCCGTTGCGCCCTCGTCGGGTCGCTGGTGGCGGCGATCCTATCGGGCGCCCTCGTCGACCTCGGTGTGGTCTTCTTCGCCCTCGCCGCCTTGGTGACGGCCAAGCCCTCGCCCGACCCATGCGCCGAGGCTGGACGGGTTGTCCCGGCGGGAGCCCTCCCCGCCGGATCCCTGGCCATGCGACGACGCGCTCCATCCCCGCAGGCGCGGTCGACATGATGAACGGCGGTGCCAGGATCCCCCGGGATAGCCGCAGGCGCCTGCCGGCACCGCCTGTGCGCCGGGGCGATGGCCTGCGGTGCTCGCCCGGTGCGCGGTATGTCAGCGAGCGGCTGACGGGGCGCTGGCTCGTGTCCCTCATCGTCTCCCACCAGCAGGACCAGTCCTTCGCGCAGGTCGGTCGGCAGAGCTGGCGCCTGGAGCGGCGGGACATCGGCGGGAGCCCGAGCGATGCCAGCCTCACCTGTGCCGACGCGGACGGGCGAGTCCTGCTCTCACTCACGATCCGAACCGACTTCCCTTCGCCCGGCGTCGAGTTGCTCATCCGCGACGGTTGTTTGTTCCTGCCGAGCGAGGATTGGATGGCGCCGCACTCGCCGGTCCGCCGCCTCGCGGCTGTCCCGAGGCGTTTGGCGACGATGGTCCTGCGGTCCCTCCGCAGCCCCGCCGGATCGACCGTCCGCCTTGCGCCCTCGCCGCTGGCGGCGGGATGCTTCGATCCCGCCGCCTACGGCGGCATGTCCGACCGCCCCGGCGACGGGGCCAGCGGGGATGCCGTCCGTCGAATGGGGGCGCCGGTCCAACGCGACGCGCGACGGACCGACGATCGGGTGCGCCGGGCCGGTTCGATGCGCAGCCGCCCTGCCAGCAGACTTCAACCGAAGGACTGAACGAAGGAGCATAGTCATGATCGCCCAGATGGAGTTGGTCTCCCCGCAAACCATGAAGGAACTCGCCTCCGCCATCGACGAGGACGGCTTCGCCTGCCTCACGGACTACGTCGAACCGGAGAAGCTCGGCCAGATGCGGTCCTTCGTGTCGGACGCGATCGCGAGGTCGCACGGCCGGTACGCGAGCTTCACGGGGGCGGAGGAGATGGCCGGCTCGTCGCTGGACGACATGGCGCGTTCCGCCTCGTTCAAGGAATTGATGCGCGGCGTCTACGAGGCGGGCACCGGCAGGCCGGCGCCGAATACCGGCTTCTACCAAGTCCTGCGCTGCTTGAGCGGCGAGGACGTGACGACGCATTCCCTACGCTTCCACTACGATTCGTACGTTTTGACGGCGCTGATCCCGATCGAGATCCCTGCCAGCGGGCGGAAGGGCGACCTCCTCATCATCCCCAACGCGCGCAAGATCAGGAACAGCTACGCGGCCAACCTGGTGGACAAGGTGCTCCTCGACAACAGCCTGTCGCAGAGCTGGTTCAAGCGGAAGGCCGCCAGGAACGTGTCCGACATCGTCCGGCTGAGCCTGGTGCCGGGCAACCTGTACTTCTTCTGGGGCTATCGCTCGATCCACACGAACGAGGCCTGCGATCCCGACAAGGTGCGGGCGACCGCCCTGTTCCACTATGCCGATCCCCACGAAGACAGCATGATGAAGAGGCGCATGAAGCGAGCCTGATCCCAGACCATAGGGGCTCATCGCCGACACCCCTGCAAGCGGCCTGGAATGGCTTGTTCCCGGCTTCGAAGCATCACCGACGAGAGCTGACATTGTTGTGACCACCACACCCGCCATGCCAAGCCTGACATCCGCCGCGTGACGGCTCGTCGGACCGCCCTTGCCGGAAGCATGATGGTCGTGACGCGCCTCGGCACGCGTCTCCTCGACCTCGCCAGCCTCCTCGTCCTCGCGCGATTGCTGACCCCGGCCGATTTCGGACTGGTGGCGATCGCGACCAGCATCGTGGCGGTGATCGAGGCCGCGCTGGAGCTTCCCTTGAACCAGGCCCTGTTGCGCCTGGAGGTGATCGAACGGAGCCACTACGACACGGCGTTCACGCTCGGCGCGCTGCGCTGCTCCGCCCTTTACATCTTGCTGCTGCTGGCCGTGCATCCCCTCGCGACGTGGTACGGCGATCCCCGGCTGCCGCCGCTCGTCCTCGTCCTTGGCCTGGGTGCGCTGGCGCGCGGCATGGTCAACCCGCGCCTGGCCGAGTTCCAGAAGGCGTTGAGCTTCTGGCGGGACGTGTCGATCGAGGTGTCCGGCAAGGTCGTCGGGGCGTTGATCGGCATAGGCCTCGCCGTCACGACCGGCAGCTACTGGTCGGTGGCCGTGGCGGCGATCGCCTCGCCGACGGCCACCCTCGTCGCCTCCTACGTCCTCGCCCCCTATCGGCCGCGCTACGGCCTCGCCTCGATGCGCGTGTTCTCCGCCACGCTGGGCTGGCTCAGCCTCGCCCAGGTCATCGGCACGATGAACTGGCAATGCGAGCGGCTGCTGCTCGGGCGCTTCATCCCGGTGGCGCGGCTGGGCCTGTTCGCGACCGCCAGCGACTTGTCGCTGATCCCGTTCCAGGCCGTCTTCGGACCCATCCAGCGACCGCTCCTGGCGGCCTTCCACAGCGTCAGGAACGAGGAGGCGCGGCTGGCGCGGAGCTACCGGATGGCGACGCGCGCCGTGATGACGGTCGGGATGCCGATCCTCGTCGGCGAGAGCCTGCTGGCGGAACCCATCGTCCGCGTCATCCTCGGCGAGAGATGGCTTGGTATCGCCCCGCTGCTGCGATGGCTGGCTCCGAGCCTGATCCCAGCCCTCTTCGTGCTGCCGTCCGTCCCCCTCGTCATCGCGTTCGGCGAGACGCGGGATCTCGTCGTCCGCAACACCCTGGAGCTCGCGGTCAAGCTACCGATGCTGTGGTTCGCCTACAGCGCGTTCGGCCTCGCCGGTGTCGCGCTGGCGCGCTTGGCCTCCGAGACGGTCACGGCGTTCTTCTGCATGCGGCTGGTCCAGCGCATGGTCGGCCTGTCAATGCGCCAGCAGCTGTCGGACGCGTGGCCCTGCCTCGTGGCCACGGCGGTCATGGTGCCTGCCGTCCTGTTGACGCGTGCCGCGTTCGCGCCGCGCTTCGCGATCCTCGACCTCGCCGCGAGCGTCGCGGTGGGCGCGGTCGCGTACCTCGCGACCCTCTACCTGACATGGCACCTGAAGGGCCGTCCGGGCGGCATCGAGGCGATGGGCGCCGGTCTGCTGGCCGGGCTGCGGCGCCAGATCGGCGAAAGGATGGGCCGGACCCTTCAAACCCCCCGGCCGGGATGACCGCGCCCGGCGCGGGGGATCGGTCTTGAAGATAGTCTCCGCGCTGCGAGCGCGAGCGGATCGAGCCCGTGGCTTCGCCATCCATGACCGTCGGCGGTGCGTGGATATTTCGACCGATTGGTAGGAACGCGCGTGCTGGAGCATCGCTCCGGGCAGGGAGGGTTGGATCGATCCTGCTTTGATGGAAGAAAGGGCAGGGCCCGGTGAAGTTCCTACGCCTTGGAGAGATCGCGACCTCGCCGGATGCCGACGATCGCTGGCACCTCGTGATCATCGGGGGTGGGCCGGTCGGCCTCACCATGGCGCGGGAACTCGGCGGAACCGGGATGCGCGTCCTCATCGTGGAAAGCGGAACACAGGTGTCCGACCCCGGGATGGATGCCCTCAACCACTTCGAGAATGCCGGCGCGCCGAGGATCTCCGACCCGGCCCGGCTCGCGGCTCGCGTGCTCGGGGGCACGTCGAGCATCTGGAGCGGGCGTTGCGCGCCCTTCGACGCGATCGATTTCGAGCGACGGTCATGGGTCCCTTTGTCGGGCTGGCCGATCGACGCCACTGAGGTCTACGCCCAGCATGCGGACAGGGCCGCGGCGCACCTCGGCTTGGCGAGGCGCCCCTACGACGGGCGCTTGTGGCGGCACCTCGGGCAGCCGATGCCCGATCTCGTCGCGGATCGGCTCAGATCGCAGTTCTGGCAGTACAGCCGTGACTGGCACCATCCGCTTGGCTACATGCACTTCGGCCTCAGCCGCTTGCCGAAGGGCGGGGGGAACATCGACGTCCTGCTCGGGGCGACGGTGACGGGGATGACGTGCGGCCGCGATGGCCGGCGCCTCGCCACCCTCGAGATGGCGGCGTCGGACGGCACGCGCCGGAGCCTGCGCGCCGAAACCGCCGTGCTCTGCGCCGGCGGGATCGAGAACGCGCGCCTGCTGCTCCTGCTGCGCCGGTCCGGCGGGTCGACCTCCGATGCCGTCGGGCGCTACCTCATGGATCACCCGCGCTGCACGATCGGGCATTTCGACGTGGAACAGATGGGGAGCGTCGCCAGAACCTTCGGTCTCTTCCGCTCGGGGAGAACAACCTTCACCCACGGCGTCGTGCTCTCCGACGCGATCCAGCGGACCGAGCACCTGCTCAATTGCGCGGCTTGGCTGACCGAGGTGAGGGCCAGGGACGACCCGTGGGACGCGTTCAAGCGGCTCGTCCACCGTGAGGAGGCGTCGTTGCGCGACGCCACGGCGCTGGTCGGGAATGCCCCATTCCTCGCCCGCAGCCTTTGGCGATACCTCTTCAAGGGCCGCGCGATCCTGCACAAATGCGACGCGCTCGCCCTCGATTGCCTCGTCGAGCAGGTTCCCGACCCGGCGAACCGCATCACGCTGAGCGATCGGCGCGACCGCTTCGGCACGCCGCTGGCGCGCATCCGCTGGAACGTCGGCGCGCTCGAACGGGCGACCGTGTCGCGGTTCGCCCGCGTCATCGCCGCCGAACTGGAGCGGGTCGGCGGTCCGAGGCTGGAACTCGCCAAGTGGATCGAGGACCGCGACGACGCGGCCGCCGAGATGCTGGACGCCGCGCACCCCATGGGGTCGACCCGCATGTCCGACGATCCGCGCCTGGGAGCGGTCGACCCGAACTGCCGGGTCCACGGTGTCGAGGGCGTTTATGCCGCCGGGTCTTCGGTCTTCCCGACGTCGGGCCACGCCAATCCCACCCTGATGGCGCTGATCCTGGCGGTGCGTCTGGCCGATCACCTGAAGATGCGGTGGCGGCAGCGGCTGGCGGTCGCTTGAGCGAGGGGCGGATCCTGGCCGGATGCTTCGAGGGCCGCTGACGCGTCTCCCGGTCCGACGTCCTACGCCAGGGCGTCGTCCTCCACGGTGGCGAGGGGCGTCATCTGCAACCCGCCCTCGCTCATGTTGCCGTACCAGTTCCTGGCCACCCAGACCAGGAACCGCGCGGCGGACAGGGGCGCCTTGAAACCCTTGTTCGCGAACGGCTTCGTGGCCCAGCCGAGCGCCGCCAGGGTGGCCGCGAGCTTCGGGGACCGGATCACCGGGCCGAGGCGCAGCCTACCGCCCAGCGTCACCTCGGTCTTGATCACGGGGCCGTAGGATCGGAGGAATCGTTCCTGCTCCTGCTCCACCGTCGTTTGGCCGGCGGCGACGACATCGCGCAGCGGACCGCCGACCGGTCGCGTGTGGGTGACGGCGACGCTGTCGATGATGGCGACACGGGTCCTCGGATCGGTGGTGAACCTCTGCCAGACGAAGTCGATGCCGAAGCCGCTCTTGGTCGTCGCGAACAGCGGAAGGACCTTCGTCAGGAGCCTTCGATCGAGCACCGGAACCATGATCTCGACGAGGTTGACGTGCCGGTAGACGAAGGCGGGGTTGTTCAGCGACACGAGGTGGGACAGGTAGCTTCCCCGCGCGAGGCTCGGCTGTGCCAGCTCGAGCTCCAATCGCCGCACCGTCTCGAAGAGTCGGTCGATGGATGAAACGTCGACCGCGATGTCGTCGTCCGGTAGCCAGAAGTAATCGTAGGCCTCCAGGCATCCCGGGTTCTCGACGAAGAAGGCGCTGAGTCCGTCCCATTTCCCTCCCGCGTAGCGGTGCACGTATTCGGCATCGGGGAAGCCCTTGGCGTCATCCTTCCCGAAGTAGCTGACCGCGAAATCCCACGTGCGCTCGGGGTCGAGCCATCCCGAATGCAACGAGGCATCGCCGCAGCGTACGACGACAAGGTGCCTCCTCTCCCCCATTGCATGCCCTCGCGATCCGCGACAATCCAAAATCGATCAAGCATGTCGGGATAGGCGGGACTAATCAATTTGCTATTTAAATTGACGAACTCCTTATATTTCAGGCTGAAGAAGGAAGAGCTTCGTCGAAAAAAACCGAACGATCCTATCCTTTGCTCGAAAACGACGATCTATCTCGCATATGCATTTGTAAGAGACGGAGAGTTCATGCGCGTTCTTATCGTTGGTGCAGGTTTTGCTGGCGCCGTCTACGCGCGAACACTTGCCGACCAAGGTCACTCGATCACGGTCATCGACAAGCGCGGCCATATCGCGGGGAACGCGCACGACGCGGTCGATGCCAACGGCGTCAGGGTCCATACGTATGGGCCGCATTTGTTCCACACCAACAACGCCGAGGTGGTCGCTTGGCTGCGGCGCTTCGGCGACTTCGTGGAGTACGAGCACAGCGTCACGGTCCGCAGCGGCGAGAGCTTCCTGCCGCTTCCGATCAGTCGCGGCACGTTCGAAGCCCACTACGGCCGGCGTTTCGATTCCGACGCGGGGTTTCGTTCGTTCCTCGACGGGATCGTCGAGCCCTGCGAGGCACCTCGAAGCGCGGCCGAGCTGCTGCACGCGACGGTCGGACGGGTGATGACCGACCTGCTCTTCCGGCCTTACACGCGCAAGATGTGGGGGCTCTCCCTCGAAGAGATGGGCGCGGATGTCGTTCGGCGCATCGCCGTCATCCCGGGCTACGAGCATCGATACTTCCCCAAGGATCGATACCAGCTCCTACCGACGGCCGGCTACACGGACCTGTTCGCGAGCATCCTGGATCATCGCCTGATCACCGTGCGTCTTGGCACACCCTACGACCACGCGATGCGCCGCGACTTCGACCACGTCTTCTCGGCGGCGGCGATCGACGAGCATTACGACTACCGCTTCGGCGAACTGCCCTACCGCTCGATACGCTTCCACCATCGCGGCCAAGCGAGGGGGACGGACCCGCAGCCGACGTCCGTCGTGAACTTCTCCGACGACGGCCCCTTCACCCGAACCACGCACTGGCACATGCTGCCGGGTCATGACGTGCGCGACACGGGCGTCATCACCGCCACACTCGAGGAGCCCTGCGACTTCCGGGACAACGGTTACGAGCGCTACTACCCGATCAACGACGCCGCCGGCACCTCGGCCACGTTGTACGACCGGTACCGCGATCTGGCGAAAGGCGAGCGCGACCTCACCTTCATCGGCCGCTGCGGAACCTACCGCTACCTCGACATGCATCAAGTCATCGCCCAGTCGCTGATGGGCGCGAACCGCTGGCTCAGCACGACACTGGTCGATGCGTGAACGCGCCGGCGACGCTCACGCCCGGCAATCATCAACAAGGAATCCGCGCACGCTCACGCCCTTGACCAAGCGTTGACGCAGGGGGGGCGGAGGAAACGTCTTGTCCGTGGAAGGCTCTTCTGAGGTGTGATTACCCACACGCCTAACAGAACCGGGTAATTTGGTTGAGGGTGACGAGGGCGCATCCGGGTGTTGTGAAGGCTTGGTGGATGTCGGCCCGGCGCTCGTAGCGCACGCAAAGGCGGCGGAAACGGTTCATCCAGGCAGAGGTGCGTTCCACCACCCAGCGGTGGCGACCAAGGCGTTGGCTGCCCTCGACGCCGCGCCGGGCGATGCGGGGCTGGATGCTCCGCTCGCGGCGGCAGCGCCGGTCGTCGATCGGCGGGTGTCCACCCTTCGGACGCGGCTTGGGCGGCGGCGGCAAGGGAGCGATCTCGTGCCAAAGGCCGTCAGGAACGAGCGGTCGAGCCACGCACGCCAACGCATCGAAACGCGTTTTATTGGGTGTTCTTCTATCGATGCTCGTCAAGCCCGCGGTAAATCAAGCCGTGAGCAGGCGGCGGGGCGCATCGGCTTGGTCGGGGACGGCATGGGTCGCATCGAGCCTGAAGCGACCTATCAGGCTCCCTAGCCCTTCGCTCTCGCTCGTCAGGGCGTGGCTCGCGGCGGTGGACTCTTCCACCATGGCGGCGTTCTGTTGGGTGACCTGATCCATCTGGTTGATCGCGATGTTCACCTGCTGGAGGCTCGCGGCTTGGTCTCGCGCGGACGCCGCGATCTCGACCACGATGGCGTTGATCTCCGACACGCCGGTCACGATGCGATCGAGCGCGCTCCGGGTCTCGCCGACCAGCCGCACCCCGGACTTCACCTGCTGGGTGGACGCCGCGATCCGCGCGTTGATCTCCTTGGCCGCCTCGCCGGAGCGTTGCGCCAGGGCCCGCACCTCGGACGCCACGACGGCGAAGCCACGGCCGGCATCCCCCGCCCGGGCGGCCTCGACACCGGCGTTCAAGGCCAGGAGGTTGATCTGGAAAGCGATCTCGTTGATGATCCCCGTGACTTGGCCGATCTCGGCGGACGACGTCTCGATCCCCGTCATGGCGGCGATGGCCTCGCGCACCACTTCGCCCGAGCGCTCCGCGTCGGTCTTGGCGCGGCCCACCACCTCGCGGGCGTGCTCGGCCCCGTCGGCGGTCTTGCGGACGGTGGTCGTGATCTCGTTCAAGGCGGCCGCGGTTTCCTCCAGGCTCGCGGCCTGCTGCTCGGTGCGACGGGAAAGGTCGTCGGCGGCCGAGCACACTTCCTCGGACCCGGACTGGATGACCGAGGCCGCGCCGGCCACCAGCTTCATCGTGTCCTGCAGCGAGCCGAGCGCGACGTTGAAGTCGGTCCGCAGCTTCTCGTAATCGGCGGCGAAGGGGGTGGTGAGGCGATGGGCGAGATCGCCGGAGGAGAGTCGGTCGAGCCCGTTCGCCAGGAACTCGACGACCGTGCGCTGCTTCTCCGTCGCCAGGGCCGCGGCCGCCTCGCTGCGCTTGCGCCCGTCCTCGACCTCGCGACGCGCCTTGGCGGCCTCGGCCTCGACGCGGAGCTTGGTCAACGCCGCCTCCTTGAACACCTGCACGGTGTCGGCCATCTCGCCCACCTCGTCCCGGCGTCCCACCGCCGGGATGCTCACGGCGTTGTCGCCCGCCGCCAACGCCTTCATGGCCAAAGTCATGCCCGCGACCGGCTTGGCGATCATCCGGTTCAGGACGAAGCCGACGAGGAGCGCGGCGAGCGATGCCAGGAGGGACCCGAGCACCGCCATGATCCGCATCATGTTCATGCAGGCGGCGGCCTCGCCGCTGACGCGGTCCGCGTAGCTGTCGATCTCCTGGCCCAACGCACCCGCCTGTTCGCGGCAGTCGTCGTTCAGCTTGTTGGCGGTCGCGGAGACGGCGAGCGCCCGTCCCTGTTCCAAGGTCGCGGGCGTGCTGCCGAGCTTCATCGTCGGGGTCCCGACCCTATCCTCCCAGGCGGCGTGCGCCGCCTCGAACCGGCTGACCGCGCCGAGCATCGCGCGGTCCCCGTTCGACAGGTCCTGGCGGAGCTGCCTGATGGTCGCGCGGAACTCGACCCCGGCTTCCGCGTACCGCGCCTTGACCGCGTCCTGGGGTTCGATGAGGTACCCCCGCGCCTCCGCCTTCTGCCGCACCTGCAGCAGGTTGGCGTAGCCGGCGTGGAAGCGCGCGTCGCTCATACGGTCGCTGAGCTTGCCGAGCCGAATGACGTTCGTGTTGGCGACGAGCATTGTTCCACTCGTGACCAGCACGGCGGCGACGACGACGCCGAACCCGGTCGTCAGCTTGGATGAGATCTTCATGTTGCGCTCTTTCCTAGAGGCAAGATAGTCGATCATAGCGTGTAGCAAGTATTCCTTTACAGTCGTCTAACGACACCGGGATCGCTGCGCCGGAGGATAATGGGAAACTCTACGTCAGGGCAGCCTTGGGGCGACCATCGCACCGTTACCGCCGCCAGGGCGCACGGGCGCCCGCGATCCGCCGGGGTGGGCGCAAGGTGCGAACACGTCTCGACGCGGCGATCGC
>CAXSDP010000028.1:37320-46185 GCA_964235705.1 uncultured Beijerinckiaceae bacterium
GCGTGCGTCCCGCCGCGTCAGAAAACCTCGAGTTCGTCGTCGTGCGCCGCGACCGATAGGCCCTGCAGGCGACGGGCGACGTCGTCCAGCTTGCACGCCCGCACGAGCGCGGCCGGGTTCGCGGGATCCTCTCCCCGCGCGATTCCGGCGATGACCGCGCCGAGATCGCGAAGCGTCTGATCGAGCAGGTCCAAGGATTGCGCGCGTTTCACGTCGCGACCGGCACCGTCCCCGAAGACGTCCTGTAGGTCCGTCGCCATGGCGGCGCAATGCTCGACCTCGGCGGACAGGCGCGCGAAGACGGCCCTGGCGGCCACGCCGTCGGCGGTCGGGAACGAAGCGCGCGGCGATGCGCCGAGGTCGGTCGGCCCATCGGGTGCAGTCGGATGGTGCATCGATCCTCAGAACAGTTCGAGGGAGCCGGCGGTGGCGGGGAGGGCGGGCACGACCGACGGCGCGACGGTCTCGGCGTTGGCGATGAAGCTGCGGCGGGCGCGTCCCGAGACAGGCCAGTATTGGAGGCGCCGGCCGTTGGTCCCGCCGAGGCACTGGCTCGTGAGCGTGATGCCTTCACGGGCGAGGAATTCCGTCGCGAACGAGCCGTTCCGCTCGCCGATGTCGGTACGCCCGCCCAGGACGCTGGATCCGCCGAACAGTTTGGCTTCCAGGTGGCCGCGCGTGGCTCCCGCGCAGAGGAGCGCGTTGACGAGCAATTCCATCAGGTGCGCCGCGTAGCGCTCGGCCTCGCCGAGCTGACGGGTTTGCCGCGGTCCCGGCAGGAGGAAATGGTTCATGCCGCCGATGCCCGCCCGCGGGTCACGGATGCAGGCCGCCACGCACGAGCCGAGGATGGTCGACAGCATGACTTGCGGATCGTCGCTGATGCGGTGCTCGCCTTGCACCAGGTGAACGACGCTGGTCTCGCCGGCGGTCGCGGACGCCGGTTTCACGATCACTGGAGCGTTCCGAACACCGCTTCGATCTTGTTCTTCAGCTCGGGGGTGGAGACCGGCTTCTTCAAGTAGTTGTTGATCTGCAATTGGATCGCCTGTTGCAGGAACTGCGCGTTATCGACGCCGGTCAGCATGAAGAACGCCGAGCGTTTGGTCGGGATGTTGGCGCGTACGGCGCGCAGCAGCTCGACGCCATTCATCCTGGGCATGTGGTAATCGGAGATGACCAGGTGGACCGGTTGGCGAAGGATCATGTCCAACGCTTCCTGCCCGTCCTTGGCCATCTCGATCTGCTTCACGCCGATGTCGTTCAGCGCGGAACGGATCAGCAGGCGGCTCGTCTGCTGGTCATCGGCGATCATGATGCGCATGGAGGACGCTAGCGGCATGACAGACTGACCTTCTGATTGGTCGTGGCGAGGATCGCGGGCCCGATTCCTTGAAGCGGCAGCTGCCGGCTCACGGCACCGGCCTCGAACGCCACGCGGGGCATCCCGTAGATGAAGCAGGTCGCCTCATCCTGGCCGATCGTGCTCGAGCCGGCTTTACGCATGTCGAGCAGCCCGGCCGCACCGTCCTGACCCATCCCGGTCAGGATGACGCCGACGCTCCTCGCCCCGGCGGCGCGCGCCACCGAGCGGAACAGCACGTCGACAGACGGTCGGTGCCCGGTGACCTCCGGCCCGGCCCTGAGGCGGCAATGGTAGGGACCTTTGCCCGCGACCTGCAGGTGGTGGGAGCCTCCGGGCGCGACGTGGATGGTGCCGGGAAGCAGGGGCGCCCCGTCCTGCGCCTCCGTGACCCGCGCGTCGCACAAGCGGTCGAGCCGCGCCGCCAGCTTCTCCGTGAACATGGCCGGCATGTGCTGGGCGATCACGACCGGCGGACAATTCGACGGGAAGCCTTCGAGCACGGCCGCGAGGGCATCGACGCCGCCGGCGGACGAGCCGATCGCCACGACCTGGCCGTCCGGCGTGAAGCCGCGCGAGCGCGGCGCGACGTGGGGCTTCGCCGTTGGACGCGCCGGCACGGAGCGCATGGTGGTGGTGGCGGCCTCGCGCACGATGCGCGTCAAGCTGGGGAACAGCGCGCCCTCGCCCCCGCGCGGCTTGGCGATGCAGTCGATGGCGCCGATGGCGAGCGCCTGGAGCACGAGCTCCATGTTGTTGTCGGCGAGGCTCGAGATCATCACCACCGGCGTCGGCCGCAGCGTCATGATCTTCTCGAGGAACGACAAGCCGTCCATGCCCGGCATCTCGATGTCCAGGGTCACGACGTCCGGGTCGAGTTGCTTGATGGCCTCCCGCCCTTCCTGCGCGTTCGAGGCGAACCCGACCACCTCGATGTCGGGTGCCCCGGCCAGGACGCCGGCGATCAGCTGCCTCATGGTACGCGAGTCGTCGATGACGAGGACGCGATGACGGCTCATGCGCCGGCTCCGTTCTTCAGGCGGTACATCGTGGTCCCGACCGGCACGAAGCGTCCCTGCGCCGCGCCGGACAAGCGTTCGGAATGGCCGATGAACAAGTGGCCCTCCGGAAGGAGGGCGCCGGCGAAGCGCTCCCACAGCGTCGCCTGCGTTTCCGGGTTGAAGTAGATGGCGACGTTGCGGCAAAATATGAGATCGAACCTGCCCTTCATCGGCCAGGACCCGATGAGGTTGAGTTCGTTGACCGTGACGAGGCCGGTCAGGGCCTCGCTCGCGACCAGGGAGCCGGCCGGCATGCCGGGAGCCGGCCTGAAATGGCGCACCACCTCCGACGGCAGCTCGCCGACGTCTTCGGCGGGGTAGATCGCGCCGCGCGCGTGGTCGACGACCTCGGGATCGATGTCGGTCGCCAGGATCCTCAAATCGTAGTCGGCGACGTCCGGCATGCAGCCCAGCACGGTGGCGGCGATCGATAACGGCTCGTGTCCCTTGGAGCAGCCGGCCGACCAGATCCGTACGCGTCCGCCATTCTTCGCTTTGCGCAGCAGCGGCGGGAGCACGGTGGCTTTGAGGTAATCGAAGTGATGGCGTTCGCGGAAGAAGCTCGTCACGTTGGTGGTCAGGGCGGCCAGCATGCGCTGGCGCTCGTCGACGCCCGTGTCGCCGGCGAGGAGGCGGCAGTAATCCTTGAACGACGCCAAACCGAGCGCGCGCAGGCGCTTGATCAGGCGGCCGTAGACCAGGGACGCCTTTTCTTCCGCCAGGAAGATACCGGAGTCGGCGTGCAACATCGCCGCGATCTGCTTGAAGTCGGCCAGGTCGAAGGCGAACTCGCCCGGGCCGCCCAAGCCGGTCGTCTTTCGCGGGGACAGCGCGGACGACGCGCTCACGCGGCCAGGCTCTCGGTGCGCGGCAGCACGCTGTCGAGCCGCACGAGGCTGAACATGCGCTCGTCGATCGCCAACACGCCGCCGATGAAGTCGCGCGCGAGGTCCGACGCCACGTCGGGCGTGGGGAGGATGGAGCCGGGCTCGATCGCCAGGATGCCGGTGACCGCGTCGACGAGCAGGCCGCACGTGCGATCGTCGATCTGAACGACGATGATGACGTGGCGCGCCGTCGGCTGGGTGGCGGCGAAGCCGAGGCGGGCGGCGAGGTCGACGATCGACAGGATGGCGCCGCGAAGGTTGATGACGCCGCGAATGTAGCTTGGGGCGTGGGGCAGGAGCGTCGCCTGCGTCCAGCCGCGGATCTCGCGGACCGCCATGATGTCGACGCAGAAGTTGCCGTCGCCGATCTGGAAGGTGATCAGCTCGCGCGTGCTCGAGGATTGCGCAGTCATCGTCTTATCCCGCGTCGAGAGGGGTGGAGAAGCGTTCGCCGCGCATGTCGGCGATGATGGCGTCGACGTCCAGGATGAGCGCGACGCGTCCGTTGCCGAGGATCGTCGCCGCGGCGATGCCCGGGACCTTGCTGTAGTTCGCCTCGAGGCTCTTGATGACGATCTGGCGCTGTCCCTGGATGGCATCGACGAGCAGGGCGCTGCGGGCGCCCCCTTCCGACTCGACGAGCAGCACGAGCGCGCTCCTGGGGTCGGTGGGCGCCGGGCGGTAGCCGAGGCGGTCGCCGACATCGATGAGCGGCAGGAACTCCCCGCGCAGGCCGATCACCCGTGAGGCTCCCACGGCGTGCACCTGGACCGCTTTCGGCATCATGATCTCGACCACCGTGCTCAGCGGGACCACCAGCGTTTGTTCGGCGACCGACACGACCATGCCGTCCAGCACGGCGAGCGTGAGCGGCAGGCTGAGCGAGAACGTCGACCCTTGGCCAGGAACGGAGGAGATGGAGATGCGGCCGCCGAGGCCCTGGATCGAGCGGCGCACGACGTCCATGCCGACGCCGCGACCGGAAATGGCCGATATCGCCTCCGCCGTCGAGAAGCCGGGCAGGAAGATGAGGTTGTCGGTTTCCTCGTCCGACAGCTTGACGTCGGCGGGGATCAAGCCTTTCTCGACGGCGATCGAGCGAACGCGGGCCCGGTTGATCCCGCCGCCGTCGTCGGCGATCTCGATGGAGATGCGCCCGGACCGGTGGGCGGCGCTGACGCGCACCACGCCTTCGTCCGGCTTGCCGGCCTGGCGCCGAACCTCCGTCGTCTCCAGGCCGTGGTCGATGGCGTTGCGGATCATGTGCGTCAGCGGATCGACCAGGCGCTCGATCACCGTCTTGTCGACCTCCGTACCCTCGCCTTCGAGTTCGAGGCGGACCGACTTGCCCGTCTGCGCGGCGACTTCCCGGACGAGGCGCGGCAGGCGCTGGAACACGGATTTCACCGGTTGCGCGCGGATCGCCATCACGCTGTCCTGGATCTCGCGGGTCAGTTGTTCGAGCTCGTCGAGCCCGATCGCGACCGGGGACATTCGCGGCAGGTTGAGCCCGGCGACGCGCTCCGTCAGCATGGCCTGGTTGATGACGAGCTCGCCGACGAGGTCGATCAACCGGTCGACGCGAACCAGGTCGACGCGGATCGTCGCCGCGGCGCTGGCCTTGGCGTCGGCCGGTTTGTCGCCGGATGGGCCGAGCGAGCCCTCGGCGGGTGTTTCGACCGAAGCGGCCGGAGGTGGGACCAAATCTGGTCCCACCAAATCTGATGTCACCAAGCCTGGTGTCACCAAGTGGGGCTCCGGCACCGCGACGACCGGTTCCTCGAGCGGGGATGCCATCGCGGCGATCCCGTCGGCTGCGTCCGACGGCGACGGGGTGAGCCTTTCGAGCGAGAACTCGCTGTCCCATTCCGCGAACTCGAAGATCTCACGCACCACGTCCTCGTCGTGCGTGCCCTCGAGGTCGATCGTCCACGCGAAATAGGCCCCGTCCGGGTCGAGGGCGTCGAGCGGCGGCACGTCGCCGGTGTCGCAGGTGACGACGATCGCGCCGGACCTTTCGAGCTCGCGGAAAAGGACCGCCGTTTCATTCCCCTTCTCGTAGAGCGTGGCGTGCGGCTTGAAGGCGATGCGCAGGTGCGAGTCCCCGTGCGTCCCGGCGGCCGCCGGCTCGAACGCGAGGAAATCCTCGAAGTCGTCCAGCGAGACCGCGATCGGCTCGAAGACGAGCGGGGGCCCGTCCGCCTCGACGGGGGCGGTGGGCGTACCGCTCTCGGCCGCGAGTTCCGCCACGAGGTCCGCGTAGCGGGCCGGGTCGGCCGGGCGTTGTTCGCGGCCGGCCGCGATGAGGTCCGCGAGCACGTCGGTCGCCCGCAACATCAGGTTGAGCAGCGCCGGATGGGGGGCCAGCCGCTCGGTGCGCACGAGGTCGAGCGTGTTCTCGAAGACATGGGCGAAGCGCACGACGTCGCCGAGGTCGAAGGCGCCCGCGCCACCCTTGACCGAATGCACGGCCCGGAACACGGCATTGACCGTTTCCTTGTCGCCGCCGCCGGCCTGCATCTCGCTCAAGCCGTTCTCGAGCTCGATGAGTTGCTCTTCGCACTCCTGGAAGAAGATCTGGCGGATGTCGGGCTGCGCGCTCATGGCCGGCTCCCTTTCACGCCGCGACGCGGCGAACGGCGTCGGCCAGCTTGACGGGATCGAACGGCTTGACGATCCAGCCCGTCGCCCCGGCGGCGCGCGCCTTCTGTTTCTTCTCGGCCGCGCTCTCGGTGGAAAGCACCAGGATCGGAACGCCGGGCAGTTTGCCGCTCGTGCGGATCCGGCCGATCAGGCCGTAGCCGTCCAGGCGCGGCATGTTGATGTCGGTGACGATGACGTCGGGTTTGCAGGTCTCGAGCACGCTGAGCGCGTGAAGCCCGTCCTCGGCTTGCACAACGGTGAAGCCTGCCGCGGAGAGCGCGGACAAGAGCATCTCGCGCATGGTCCGGGAATCATCGACGGTGAGAACAAGCATGTCACTGCACCTCGCGGGGCTGGAAGGTGGCCTCGAGGCCGAGGAGGCGTGTGCCTCCGGTGAAGGCGTCGGAGGGATCGACCACGGCGAAACCCGCGCGGTCCGCCTGCCAAGTCCGGGCTGCCGAGGTGAGCACCTGCAGGCACTGCGCGCCGAGGTGCCGGACCTCCGACGCGTCGATGACGACGTCGGCTCCGCGCGCCGCCAGGAGCTCCTGGGCGAGGGGGCGCGCCGCCGCCATGTCCAAGGTCGACGCCAAACGCACGCGCCACGTTCCGATGGGACTTTCCTGTGTATGCATGAGGGCTGTTCCGGCTGGATCGCGTCGCGTCGATTTTTAAGGCTTGCGACTGAATATATTATTAACATGCGAAGCAAACTTAGCGAAGGAGTACGGTTCTTCGCGTCAGTAAATGTCAAAGCTTAGATATAAGATAGATGGACGAACCTGGCTCTGATCTTTTTATTCTATCATTACTGAGACAGGTCTTGATATGCGCTTGGCGCCTCGCGCACCGCCCGTCCTGCCTCGACGATCGCTCCACGATGACGCCAGTTCCGGTGCCTGGCGCATCGGGCCTATCATCGACGCGGCCGGGTCGGCACCGTCGGGTGTTGCTGGGTCACCACCACCGTCATTCCAATGCCCTAGAACTCCTCCCAGGACGCCTCGGCCTCGGCGGGCTGTCGCTTGCGCAGTGCCGAGCCGTGCGTGCCGCCGCCGAGGGCGATGGGTGGTTTGCGGCGCGCCGGGCCCTTCGGGGGCACCGCCTTGGCCGCCGCCAGCACGAACACCTTGCCCGTTTCGCCGAGCTTGAAGCGGCTCAGCATGGCGGACAGCCCTTCCGCCTCGTCGAGCATGGCGCGGCTCCCGGCGGTCGACTCCTCGACCATGGCCGCGTTCTGCTGCGTCATCTGATCCATCTGCGTCACGGCCGTGTTGACCTCTTGCAGGCCGACCGACTGCTCCTGGGCGCTGGCCGCGATCTCGGTCACGACGGTGTTGATGGCGCCGACATGGGCGACGATGCGCAGCAAGGCCTTGCCGGTCTCGATGACGAGTTCGACGCCGTGGTCGACGTGCGCCGTGGATTTGGCGATGAGGGCCTTGATCTCCTTCGCCGCTTCGGCCGAGCGCTGGGCGAGGGCGCGCACTTCGGAGGCGACGACCGCGAAGCCGCGTCCGGCCTCGCCGGCGCGTGCCGCCTCGACGCCCGCGTTGAGGGCGAGGAGGTTGGTTTGGAAGGCGATCTCGTCGATGACGCCGATGATCTGACTGATCTGGCTCGAGGAGGAGGAGATTTCCTTCATGGCGTCGACGGCGTCCTGCGCCACGGCCCCGCTCGCCTCGGCGTCGGCCTTGGCCGTCGCCACGGCCTGACGCGCGTCGAGCGCACCCTGCGCCGTCCTCTTCACGGTCGCGGTGATGCCGTCGAGCGCGGCGGCCGTTTCCTCCAGGTTGGCGGCCTGCTTCTCCGTGCGGCGTGACAGGTCGTCGGCGGCGCCCGAAATCTCCTGCGATCCCGCACGGATGCTCTGCGCGCCACGGGCGACGGAGGTCAGCGTTTGCTGCAGCTTCTCCAGCGAACCGTTGAAGTCGATCCGTAAACGGTCGAGTTCGCCTGGCAGGGGGTCGTCGAGGCGGCAGGACAGGTCACCCTCCGACAGCTGGCGCAGGCCGTTGCCGAGCATGGCGATGACCTGCGTGATCCGCGCTTCCCCCTCGTTCCGCTCCGCGTCCCGCGCGGCACGGTCGGCGCGTTCACGCTCGTCGCGTTCGCTCGCCTCGGCCTTTTCCTTGGCGATCGCGGTGTCGCGGAACGAGCGCATCGCCACGGTCATGCGACCCACGCAATCGCGGTGCTGCTGGAACGCGATGGGCTTGTCGAGATCGCCGCCAGCGAGTGCCTCCATGCGTACCACCGTCGCCACGTAGGGCTCCGTGATGGCGCGGCTGAGGAGGAAGCCGATCCCGGAACTCGCGATCACGGCCGTGGCAATGAGGCTGTAGAGCACCGGGTACGACAGCATGCCGTATGTCGCGAATACCGCCGTCAGCCCGACGCCGCAAACCAGGGCGGTCTCTATGCCGCTGAACACCACCATCTTACGACGGATCGGCGCATGTTCCCTGAACCACTTCAACATGGATTGACTCCGACTATGGTAGAAGTTGGAGCATGTGCCAGTTAATAAAAGTTATAAATAGACGATGGGACCGAGGGAATGCTTTCGTGTGTCTTGAGTTTTTGGCGAACGAACACCATCGCTTCCCTTGAGTTCCTGTCGGCGTAGCGTGAAGAGGCACGAGAAGGTCTTGTCCGTGATCTGCGTTTCACCACCACGCAGGCGAGGCGCTGGCCGCCGCCGTCTTCGAGGGCGACGCCGGCGCGCTGCCATCCCTCAACCAGGCCCCGCCGGCAGGACCGGCGCGACCGTGCCGGTCCTGCCGCAGGACCCGACGGCGCCCACCTGTGTTTCGGCGTCGACAGCGCAGGGCTCCGAACTTGGGTTAACGGCTGTTAACGCGTTGGGTCATGGTCTGACTCGGTCTCGTGGCATGATGTCCTTGGGGCG
>CAXSDP010000029.1:0-4335 GCA_964235705.1 uncultured Beijerinckiaceae bacterium
CGACGCCGGTCGGCTCGCCGCGCTCGTCGCCGCGAGCGTCGGCGGGCCCGCCGCGACGGCGCCGAGCCCGCCGGCCGGCGACGGTGCCGACATCCCCGTGCCCGTGCCCGATCCGCGTCGACATGCGCGCGCGCGATTGCTGACGGGGGCGCCCTGACCCTGTAGGGTCGGCCGCCAACAGCCTACGGATGCGCGCCGATGGATTTGAACGAGATCATCGAGACCTTCGATCTTCTCGACGACTGGGATGACCGGTACCGGTACCTCATCGAGCTGGGTCGCGAGCTCGAGCCGCTGGAGCCGGAGGCCCACGACGACGCGCACAAGGTTCGCGGCTGCGCCAGCCAAGTATGGCTGTCCACCGCAATCCGCTGCGAGGGACCCGAGCCGCACCTCACCTTCAAGGGTGACAGCGACGCCCACATCGTGCGGGGTCTCATCACGCTCGTCCTCGCGCTGTACTCCGGCAAGACCAGCGGCGAGATCATCGGGCTCGATCCGCAGCCCGTCTTCGAGAAGCTCGGCCTGTCGTCGCACCTCACGCCGCAGCGTTCCAACGGCGTGCGGGCCATGGTGGAGCGGATCAAGGGGGATGCCCGGGCGGCGCAAGCCTCCTGAGGAGGGCGCGCACCCCGGGCGTCAGCGCCTGCGGCGTTGCTGACCCAGGCCCATCTCCTTGGCGAGGGCGGAACGGGCCTTGGCGTAGCTCGGCGCGACCATCGGGTAGTCCGGTGGGAGACCCCATTTGTCGCGGTAGTCCTCCGGCGACATGTTGTACCGCGTCCGCAGGTGTCGCTTGAGCGACTTGAACTTCCGGCCGTCCTCCAGGCAGACGATGAAGTCGTTGGTGATCGACTTCTTCGCCGGCACGGCCGGCTTGGGCGGTTCGACCACCGGCGGCGCGACGTCGCTCGTCACCCTGATCAGGGCGGCATGCACCTCGTTGATCAACGTCGGCAAATCGCCCACCGGCAAGGAATTGTTACTGACGTAGGCCGAGACGATGTCGGCGGCTAGCTCCACCGTGTCGTCGATAGCTGATGTTTCGCTCATGCTGTCCGCTCACCTCGGATAGAGGTTCTTCGTGGATCGAAAGGCTTCCGGGCGGCGCACGCGTTCCCGTGCCGCGCTTCCATCACGGGTTATGAAGCCGGATACCAACGGCAGGCGATCATGAGCTTCTGCCGAGTCGGCCTCGTTGCCGACTGATATGACCTTCACCTAGCGCCGCACGTGCGGAATTCAAAGCGTTTTTAGTATAAGGCGCCATCGCGTGGGATGCAGTGCTGAACAAGCTTTGTATAAGGGCCTTATAGTCCATGCGGCGAGAGGTCACCGTGCCCGAAAGGTCGGGGTGGCGCCGCGATCACCATTGCGTCATCGATCGTCAGGGATGCGCCGGCCCGCGACCACGGCGGCGGCGGGGCGGTTGCCGGTGCGTGGACGCCGATCCGAAGGGAGCACCATGACCCGCGACATCGACCCTGCGACACTTGGCCAGTCGGCGACGCCGGTCGGGTCGGAGGCGCTCATGGGATGGGCGCTGCGCCAGCGCGCGGGCGGCGGCCCGCGCCTGGACGTCGCGCCGTGAGCGGACCCGGGACACCTTCGCGCCGCTGGCCGGACCTCGCACCGCCGAGCGTGGAAGCGCGACCGGTGGCGCGGACCGTCCACGGCACCGAACTCGTCGACGATTACGGGTGGCTGCGGGCCGAGGCCTGGCGCGACGTGCTGCGCGACCCCGTCGCCTTGCCGGCACCGGTCCGTGCGATGCTGGACGCGGAGAACGCCTACGCCGACGCGCACCTGGCGCCGCTCGCCGACTTGCGGGTGAGCCTCGTCGCGGAGATGCGCGGGCGGGTGCGGGAGGACGATGCCTCCGTGCCGTTCCCCGACGGACCTTGGCTGTACTACCAGCGCTACCGCGAGGGGGGCCAGCAACCCTTGTTCTGCCGCAAGCGCGGTCCCGACGGCGCGGAAGAGGTGCTCCTCGACGGCGACCGGGAGCGGGAGGGCCACGCCTTCTTCTCCATCGCCGACGTCGCGCATTCCCCCGACCACGCGCTGATCGCCTGGAGCGCCGACAGCAACGGCTCCGAACGCCACGTCATCACCGTGCGCGATCTCGCGACCGGGATCGACCGCGACGATGTCGTGGCCGACACCGACGGCTCGATCGTGTGGATGGCGGATGGTGCCGGCTTCTACGCCGTGCGCGTCGACGACGACCACCGCACCTGCGCGGTCTTCCGGCACCGGCTCGGCGAGGCGGGCGCGTCGGCGGGTGAGGTGACGGTGCTGGCCGAGCCCGACCCCGCCTGGTTCGTCGGCCTGTCGCGGACCACGTCGGGGGCCTACGCGGTGGTGACGCTGAGCGGGCACGCGGCGAGCGAGTGCCACCTCGTCGACCTCGCCGATCCCGCCGCGACGCCGCGCTGCGTCGAGCCCCGCGCGCCCGACCAACGGTACGCGGTCGCCCACCATCCGGCCGACGGCGGCACGCTGTTCATCCGCACCAACAGCGGTGGCGCGGAGGATTTCCGGATCGTGAGCGCGCCGGTCGCGACGCCCGGGTGCGCCGCGTGGCGCGATGTCGTGCCGCACGAGCTCGGGCGCATCATCACCGGCATGGCGGTCCACCCGGACCACCTCGTCCGCCTGGAGCGCGCCGACGGCCTGCCGCGCATCGTGGTGCGATCGCTCGCCGACGGGGCCGAGCACGCCGTCGCCTTCGCGGAAGAGGCCTACAGCCTCAACCTGGAGGACCGGCTCGCCTTCGACACGGACGTGCTGCGTTTCACCTACGCGTCGCCGACGACGCCGCGCGAAACCTTCGACTACGACCTCGCGACGCGCGAGCGGATCCTGCGCAAGCGGCAATCGATTCCCAGCGGCCATGACCCGGCCGGCTACGTCACGCGCCGGCTTCAGGCGCCGGCCCCGGACGGGGCGCTGGTGCCGGTCACGGTGCTCCACTGCGCCGGGATGGCCCTCGAGGGGACGGCGCCGCTGCTGCTCTACGGCTACGGCGCCTACGGCCACGCCCTATCGGCCGGCTTCAGCGCCAACGCCCTTTCCCTCGTCGACCGGGGCTTCACCTACGCCATCGCCCACGTGCGCGGGGGCACCGACAAGGGCTGGCGCTGGTACCTCGACGGCAAGCTCGCCAAGAAGCCCAACACCTTCTCGGACTTCATCGCGGTCGCGGAGCACCTCGTCGCCGAGGGCTACACGGCGCGCGGCCGGATCGTCGCGCAGGGCGGCAGCGCCGGTGGGATGCTGATGGGCGCGGTCGCCAACCTGGCGCCGGCGCTGTTCGCCGGCATCGTGGCCGCCGTGCCCTTCGTCGACGTGCTTAACACGATGCTCGACGCCGACCTGCCGCTGACCCCGCCGGAATGGCTGGAATGGGGCAACCCGCTGGCCAGCGCCGACGACTTCGCGGCGATCCGCGCCTATTCCCCCTACGACAACGTCGCGGCGCAGGGTTACCCGCCGATCCTGGCGCTGGCCGGCCTGACCGACCCGCGCGTGACCTACTGGGAACCGGCCAAATGGGTCGCGCGGCTGCGCGCGCTGATGAGCGCCGGCGGCCCGATCCTGTTGAAGACCCACATGGGCGCGGGACACGGCGGCGCCTCGGGTCGCTTCGACCGCCTGGGCGAGATCGCCGACCAGTATGCCTTCGCGATCCAGTGCGTCGCCGACCAAGACGTCGCTGACCCGCCCGCGATCGGCGCCGTTCAGCCCTCGATGAACGCCTTGAGCTCCGCCATGGACGAGAAGCGGTAGACGCCGGCCGACGATTGGGCCTCGATCGAGCCGTCGGCGTACATGACGTAGGACGTGTCGTCGGATTCGTAGCGGCCGATCACCGGCGAGTCGTGCGGCGTCGGCGGGGGAGCCGGCGCGGTCGCGGCGGACTCCGTCACGGCGGGGGCGGGCACGTGGGGGGCAGGCATGTTGGGGGCGGGCGTGTGGTGGGGCACGGGCGCCTCGACATAGTCCGGCTCCCGGTGCGGAGGCTCAAGGTGGGGAGGCTCGGCGTAATCGGCCTCGGCATGGGCCGGCTCGGCACGGGCCAGCTCGGCATAGGTGGTTTCGGCGTAGGTCGGCTCGGCTGGCGTCAGCCTCATCCCGTGTTGGGGTGCCGGCACGTCGGAATCGGCGACAGCGCGCCCATCCCGCGCGACGGCGGTCCGGGCATCGAGCCGTGGGGCGCCGTCGATCTCGGAGAAGGCGCGGTCGAGCCAGTCGTCCATCGCGGGGGCGTCCGGCTCCGCGTCCCGCGGTGAGCCCCGCATCGACGGGGCGGGGTGGGCGTCGCGCGTGACG
>CAXSDP010000029.1:4435-6751 GCA_964235705.1 uncultured Beijerinckiaceae bacterium
GACGGGGTCGCGCGCGGTGAGGGTGGGTTCGCGTGACGGCGCGCCTTCGGCGGCGGCGAGCGCGTACATATCCGGCTCGCGTGGGGCGAAGGGCGGCTCGGCCAGCCCGGCGATGGACGGCCCCGTCACGGATGGCCCCGCCATGGTCGGTTCCGCCACGAACGCCTGGCCGGTCGGGCGCCGCGCATCGCGATCGTCGAGCGCGGCCTCGGTCGCGGCGGTCCCCCTCGATCCGTCGGCGAGGCCGCGTCCCGCACCCACGAGCGCGCGCTCGATGGCCCGGACGCCGAGGCCGAGGCCGATCGTGACCAACCCACCGGTGAGGAACACCGAGCCGGCGATGACCGACGACCAGCCTCGCTCCACCTGGACGATGGCGTAGCCGTAGTTGAGGAGGTAGCCGCCGGCCAGCGACATCAGCAGGCCGACCGCGATCACGAGATAGGCCATGCGGTCCTCGATGGCGCGAAGGATGGACCCGAAAGGATGGGCGCGAACCGGGTGACGTATCAAGTGTCGGGACGCGTGTAACCACCCGTTCGCGCGCGGTACTTGCCAGATGTGGACACGCAATCCTCTCTACTTCGTTCACGCGTGGGTGTCGCGGGACGTGTTGCCGGACGTGACGGCGGCGCCTAGTTTAGGGCACGAGCCGCCGCGTTCCATCGAGCGCGGCGATCCTCGCGAGGAGTCCCCCATGTCGTTCACGCTGCCGCCGCTGCCGTACGCCCACGATGCCCTCCAGCCCTACATGTCCAAGGAAACGCTGGAGTATCATCATGATAAGCACCATCAGGCCTATGTCACGGCGGGCAACAACCTCCTGAAGGACAGCGGGCTCGAGGGTAAGTCCCTGGAGGACGTCGTCAAGGAATCGTACGGCAAGAACGCTGGATTGTTCAATAACGCCGCGCAGCACTACAACCACACCCACTTCTGGCGCTGGATGAAGCCGAACGGCGGCGGCAAGCCGTCGGGCGCGGTGGAGAAGGCGATCGTCGACGCGTTCGGGTCCTACGACAAGTTCAAGGAGGACTTCGTCCAGGCCGGCGTCACCCAGTTCGGCTCCGGCTGGGCCTGGCTCACGCTCACCGACGGCAAGCTCGCGATCACCAAGACGCCCAACGGCGAGAATCCGCTCGTGCACGGCGGCGTGCCGATCCTGGGTGTCGACGTGTGGGAGCACTCCTACTACATCGACTACCGCAACCGCCGGCCGGACTACATCAAGGCGTTCCTGGATAACATGGTCGATTGGGACTACGTCGCCGAGCTGCACGGCCGGACCGCCTGACGCCCACCCTCATCGGGCCGCCGCCATCCTCGCCGGATTGGCGACGGCACGCTCCATCCTGGCCGGCGTGGCGCCGGCACGCCCGATGACGCGGCGGAACGCGTCGGAGGTGAGGAACGCCAGCTCGCGCTCCCGGGTCTCCACCACCGGATCGAGCCGGCGCAACGCGTCGTCCACGTAGCCGGGATGGCACATCACGAGGTGGCGCGGACCCGGCGACTTGAGGTAACGCGCGAAGAGGGCGGCGTAATCCTCGGAAGCGGCGAAGTTCGAGTACCCGGCGAACCCATCGTTGGTCGCGAAACCCGCCGCCCCGGCCCGCGCCCTCCATCCCCGGGCGATCACGCCCAGCCCCAGCGCCTTGGCCAGCGTCACGCCGCGCCGCAGCACGCGATCCGGCCGGTCGGCGCAGTCGCGCAGCCACGGCCGCCAGCCCCGCTCGTCCAGTGCCGCCAGCAGGATGGGCCTGAGCGGCCGGATCACGTGGACGTGCTGGTGCCCGTCGACGTGGTCCGGCGGTCGGCCGAGGACGGCGGCGAAGCGGTCCATCTGCCGGCCGACCTCGCCGGCCACTTCGTCGAGGGGCAGCGTGCCGGCGCGCGCCATCCGCAGGATCGCGCCGATCGTCGGCAGGCGACCGTCCGGCGCCAGCGCCGGCATCGGCCCGAGCGGCGACCCCGTGGTGAGGTTGAGGTGGAGTCCGAGGTCGGCGCGCCCGATGTGCGGGCACAGGCCCGGCGCCGCCTCCGGCCAGCCGGGCGACGTCGTCATGACGCTCGTGGCCGAGAGCGCGCCCACCTCCAGCGCCTCCAGGATGCCCCGGCTGACGCCCGGCGTCATCGCGTAATCGTCGGCGCACAGGCAGAAGGGGAAGGGTCGGCCCACGGGACTTCAGGCTCCGTTAAGGTTAAGGGACGATAAGGGGTCGTGGGCGCGGTCGGCGTCGCCGCCCCGCGCCTGTTTGAGGCGAAGCCACCAGCGGTTATGATGCGCCCGGCGCGACTCGTCGCCCGAAATCGTGC
>CAXSDP010000029.1:6851-35853 GCA_964235705.1 uncultured Beijerinckiaceae bacterium
CGAAGCCACCAGCGGTTATGATGCGCCCGGCGCGACTCGTCGCCCGAAATCGTGCCGGGCTGTGCTTCGAGGCGACACCATCCCAGGCGACACCATCCCAGGCGAGACCGGCCGAAATTGGATCATCCAAGGTTTAGGACCATGACCAGCGACGCGGTCGGGCGCACGGAACTCACCGTCATCATCCCCGTGCTGAACGAGGCGGAGAACATCGCGCCGCTGTTGGCGCGCCTGGTGCCGATCCTCAATCGCTGCGTGACGAGCTACGAGGTCGTGTTCGTCGACGACGGGTCCACCGACGCCACGCTCGCCGCCATCGCCCGCGCCCACGAGGCGGATCCGTCCATCGGCGCGATCTCGTTCAGCCGCAACTTCGGCAAGGAGGTGGCGATCGCCGCCGGCCTCGATCACGCCAGCGGCGCGGCCAGCGTCATCATCGACGCCGACCTCCAGCACCCGCCCGAGATGATCGAGACCTTCGTGGCGCGCTGGCGCGAGGGCTACAAGAACGTCTACGGCCAGCGCGTCGACCGCAGCGACGACAGCCGGCTCCGCCGCGCGCTCACGCAGCGTTTCTACAAGATCTTCGGGTCGGTGGGGGAAACGCGGCTGCCGGAGGGCGCCGGCGACTTCCGGCTGCTCGACGCGCAGGCGGTCGCCGCGCTGCGCGCCCTGCGCGAGCGCGCCCGCTTCAACAAGGGCCTGTACGCCTGGATCGGCTTCAAGTCGATCGGCGTGCCCTTCGACGTGGAAACCCGCGCCTTCGGCCAATCGAAGTTCTCCTACCGCAAGCTCACCCGTTTCGCCCTCGACGGGCTGATGTCGTTCTCGACCCTGCCGCTGATGGTGTGGACCTACGTCGGCACGATCATCTCCGTGTTCTCCATGGCGACCGCCGTGTACTTCGTGGGCGCGACGATGATCTCCGGCGTCGACGTGCCGGGCTTCGCCTCGCTGATCGTTTCCGTGACCTTCCTCGCCGGCATCCAGCTGCTGTCGCTCGGCGTGCTCGGCGAGTACATCGGCCGCATCTTCGCCGAGGTGAAGGGCCGCCCGCTCTACATCGTGGAGCGTCGCGTCGGCGCCACCCAAGCGCAGGCGATGGACGTGCCCGCCGCCACCGTCGGCGCCGGCACCGGACGGATCGGCTTCGACAATGGGTGAGCCGCGCCGCCCCGCCGGTCGCGTGGACCGCGATGTATAGGTCGCTCCTCTCGGTCGGCGGCTTCACGCTGCTGTCGCGCGCCACCGGCTTCCTGCGCGATGTCGTGCTCAGCGCGGTGGTCGGCGGCGGGCTGCTGGCCGACGCCTTCTTCGTCGCCTTCCGCCTGCCCAACCACTTCCGCGCGATCTTCGGGGAAGGGGCGTTCAACGCCGCCTACGTACCCTCCTACTCGCAGCTGCTGGAGGGCCGGGGGGAGCGCTCCGCCCACGTCTTCTCCAACCAGATCTTCACGCTGCTGCTGGCCTCGCAGGTCGTGCTGCTGGCGCTCGCCTGGATCTTCATGCCGACGCTGGTCGACCTGCTGGCGCCCGGCTTCCGGCGCGATCCGGAGAAGTTCGCGCTCACCGTGACGATGACGCGGATCACCTTCCCCTACCTGCTCTTCATCACGGTGGTGACGCTGCAATCGGGCACGCTGAACGCCAACGGCCGGTTCGCCGCCGCCGCCTTCGCGCCCGTGCTGCTCAACCTGACCACGGTGGCCTTCCTCGGCGGCGCGGTGCTGTTCCCCAACGCCGGCATCGCGGCGAGCTTCGGCACCACCGTTTCCGGCCTGCTGCAGGTGCTGATGACCGGCTACGCCGCCTGGCGTGCGGGGCTGCTGGAAACCCTGGCGCGGCCCGAACTCACCGACGACGTGAGGCGCTTCTTCGCGCGCCTCGGCCCCGCCGTGATCGGCTCCGCCGGCACGCAGATCGCGATGTTCGCCGACACGATCATCGCCTCCATGCTGCCGACGGGGGGCGTGTCGTCGATCTACTACGCCGACCGCATGTACCAGCTGCCGCTCGGCGTCATCGGCATCGCCGCCGGCACGGTCCTGCTGCCGGAGATGAGCCGCCGCCTCGCCGCCGGCCAGGACGGGGCGGCCTACCACGCGCAGAACCGCACCGCCGCGCTGTCCCTCGCGCTCACCGCGCCCTTCTTCGTCGCCTTCATCATGATCCCGGAGTGGATCATGCGCGCCGTGTTCGAGCACGGCGCCTTCACCGGCGCCGCCGCCGACCGCTCGGCCGCCGTGCTGGAAGCCTACGGGTTCGGGCTGCTCGCCATCGTCCTGATCCGTTCCGCCACCGCGAGTTTCCTCGCGCGCGGGGATACGCGGACGCCGATGATCGTGACGTTGATCTCGTTCGTCTTCAACGTCGCGCTGAAGCTCGTGCTGTACAAGCCGTTCGGCGCGGTCGGCCTCGCGGCGGCGACGGCGGTGGGCAGCTGGATCAACCTCGGCCTGCTCGTCACCCTCGCGGTGCGGCGCGACGAGATGCGCCCCGACATGCAGCTCGGGCGCATCGGCGCCTCCGTGGCGGCGGCCTCCTGCGCGCTCGCGCTGTTCGCCCTGATCGGCCCGGCGCTGGGCGTCCTGATGTTCCGGCACCTCGCCCGCTTCGCGATCGAGGCGATCTTCCTTTTCACCGCGATCGTCGGGGCCTGCGTCTACGGCGGCACGCTGGTGATGGCGCTGCGGCTGCACGGGGTGGCGCTGCCCCTGCCGCGACGCTTCGCGCGGCGCGTGGAGGTGGACGGCAAGGCGGCCCGGCTCACGGCGTAGCCGGTCTCAGCTGCTCAACGCGCTGAGCACGCGCGCCCAGGAGCGCGCGCCCTTGTGGAACGAGCTCATCTCGTATTTCTCGTTGGGCGAGTGCATCCGGTCGTCCTCCACGCTGAAGCCGATCATCAGCGAGTCCATCTTGAGGGCGGTCTTGAACGCGCCGACGATGGGGATCGAGCCGCCGCAGCCGGCCATCACCGGCTCGCGACCCCATTCGGCGTGCAGCGCGCGGCGCGCCCGGTTCAACACCTCGGAGGTGAAGGGCAGGCTGATCGCGCCCGACGCGCCGTGCGGGATGAACTCCGCCTCGCAATCGTCTGGCAGGCGCTTCCTCACGAAGGCGCGGAACGCCGCCACGATCGCCTCCGGGTTCTGCTTGGCGACGAGGCGGAACGAGAACTTCGCGCTGGCCTGCGCCGGCAGCACGGTCTTCATGCCCTTGGCGGTGTAGCCGCCGGTGATCCCGTTGACCTCGCAGGTCGGGCGCGACCAGATCATCTCCAGCACGGTGCGGCCCTGCTCGCCGGCCGGCACCGAGAGGCCGACGTCGCCGAGGAACTTGGCGCCATCGAAGCGCAGCGCGTGCCACTGGTCGGCGACGTCGGGAGGAAGCTCGACGACGTCGTCGTAGAAGCCGGGGATGGCGACCCGACCGGACGCGTCGTGGAGGTCGGCGATCACGTTGGCGAGCACCCGGATGGGGTTGATCGCCGGGCCGCCGAACATGCCGGAATGCAGGTCCCGGTCGGCCGCCTTGATCACCACCTCCTCGCCGGCGAGGCCGCGCAGCATGGTGGTGATGGCCGGCGTGCGCGCGTCCCACATCAGCGTGTCGCAGACCAGCGCCACGTCGGCGCGCAGCTCCTTGGCGTTGGCCGCGAGGAAGGGCGGGAGCGAGGGCGACCCGCTCTCCTCCTCGCCCTCCAGCAGCACGGTGACGTGGCAGGGCAGCGAGCCCGTCTCGGTGAAGGCACGGCACGCCTCGACGAAGGTCATCAACTGCCCCTTGTCGTCGGCGGTGCCGCGCCCGACCAGCTGCTTGCCCGTGGGCGCGTCGGCGACGCGCGGCTCGAAGGGCGGGGTGGTCCAGAGTTCGAGGGGATCGGCCGGCTGCACGTCGTAGTGGCCGTAGAACAGCACGTGCGGCACGTCCGGGCGGGGCGCCTTGGCGTGGGCGACGACCATCGGCCGTCCGGTCGTCGGGCGCACGCTGGCCTGGAAGCCGATGGCGTCGAGCTCCCGAGCGGCCCAGGCCGCCGCCCGCTCGCACTCGCCGCTGTAGGCCGGGTCGGTCGAGATCGAGGGGATGGCGACGAACGCGAACAACCGGGCCACGGCGGCGTCCATGTTCGCGTCGATCCTGGAAAGCACGGTTTCAAGTGATGGCATGGCGGCTCCCTTCGAGGCGGCGACGGCTGGTTCGCCCTCCTATCCCAGTTTCGTGCCGCGCCGGTAGGGAATGCGTTGGGCGCGGCGGCGAATCGCGCGATAAGGCCACCCTCCTTCCCCCGCCGGCGCGTGACCGGCTCGACCGCGAGCGTGATCATGCGTCTGCGCGCCGACTTCTGGGTGTCCGCCTACATCAGGCGCTGCGAGGTCGAGGGGGCGTCGGCCTACCTCAGGCGGCGCGGCATGGCCGAGGCCGGCGCGGTCCACGTGAAGGTCGATCGGCTCGACGGCCGGGCGGCGCTGTTCGGGCCGGCGCCGCAGGTGGACGCCGCCAACGCCGGGGAGCGCCGTTTCATCCGCCTGCACGGGGACGCGTGGATCGAACCCGCCGACGTCGAGGCGCGACTCCGCCGGGCGATCGGCTTCGACGCCGACCTGTGGATCGTCGAGGTCGAGGATCGCGCCGGCCGCTCGTTCCTCGACCTCGTCGAGGGTTGAGCGTCCAAAGGTCGAGCGTCGTTTGTGCAACAGCGTCCAACCCATCAGATCCTGGTGAGGGTTCCTTAACCGCGAACCATCGAAAGTCAGGTCGTGGGCACGTTGGAGCCCGGCACGATCGATCGACGGAGCGACAGGTGGACAACCTCATCGTCATGAGGCCTCGGGCGCCGGGCGGCCACGGCCCCTCACCCGATGGCCGCGGACCCCTCGGCGGCAGCGCGGAGATCCTTTTCTTCACCGGGGTCAGGTACTTCCGGCAGGTGGAGGAAGCGGCCTTCCTGCCCAAGGCTTCCACGCTGTCCAAGGCGCCCACGCTGTCCAAGGCGCCCACGCTGTCCAAGGCGCCCACGCTGTCCAAGGCGTCCTCGCCGCGCCGACGCCGCCCCGCCAAGCAGGCGATCGAGGCCGCGCGGCTCGAACAGCAGGCTTGAGGCGCGGCGGATCGCGACCGCTCAGCGCTCCGGTGCGGCGGCGTTCGCCACGACGATGGGCTCCGGCGCGCAGCTGACCGCCTTGATCCGATCGGCCGCGTCCTGGGCCTCGCTCGACCTCGAGACCAGCGCGGTGGCCAGCAGGAGCCCCTTGGTGGAGGGCGCCTGCAGCCGGAGTTCGGAGGGCAGCGCCTCGTCCTCGTCGGCCGCCTCGATCACCTTCAGCTGGTCGGCCGTGACGAGGCGGATGTCGATGGCGTCGTGCAACGCGGCACGATCGGTCATCGAGTAGAAGATGCGGCCGTCCGCCGCGCGGAACGACAGGGTGAGCAGCCGACCGGGTTCGGTCCTCGCCCGGACCCGCAGCGGCGCCTTCGTCAGGTCGAACAGGCACACGCCCTGGACCGTCGCCGGATCGGTGAAAGGGATGGGGTCCGCCGCCGACGTCAGCAGGGCCATCGCGTTGGGCTTGTTGCGGGCGGCGAGCAGGCTCACCGCGTCCTTGCTCGCAACCTCCGGCAGCAGGAGGATCGCGCTGAGATGCGTCAGGGCCGCCGTCAGCACGACGATGGCGAGCGTGGCGAACGCCACGACCAGCCTGTTCTCCTTCATCGCATCCATTCCCTCGTGGGCGTCCCGCTCCCCGCGGGTCCAGCCGCGTCATGGCCCTTCATCGGCAGCGAACCGTCTTGATCGTCGGCATGGCGGCGGCATCGAGCACCGCGCCGACCCCGCTCAGCCCCGTGTCGTAGAGACGCAGCATCAGGAGGTAGTGGTCGACCCCGCCGGTCGGCAGCCAGTTGCCGGCGCTCGCCTCCGGGGACACGGCGATGCTGAGGGGGGCATCGACCAGGCGCAACACGTCCGCCGAGGTGAAGCCGTGGCGGCCGGCCGCCTTCACGGGAACGCCGTCGGGATCGAGCAGGCTCACCGTCCAGTAGCGCGCGACCGGCATCGCTCCGCCGACGGCGTAGTCGCATCGCGATCCCAAACTCGACCCGTCGCTCGCGGTGGCCGCGACGAAGGTGAGGCCCTCCGCCGCGCCGAGCGGGAGGAGGGCGGAGCGGGCGATGGCGGCGAAGGCGTAGGGGTTCGACTCGCCCGTGTCCTCGCGCGGCCCGGCGCGCCACGGTCCGACCGCCGCCCCCAGCGTGTTGCGGTCCAGCGCGCCGACGGTGACGACCAGCCCGAGCAGCACGCCCGCGAGCACCGCCAGGACGCCGCGGATCAGGGCGGTCAAGGATCGCCCTTCGCGGATGGGTCGAACGCCGGCGCGCCTTCCATCGGCGAGCGGGCGGCCGGGGACACGACCCTCGTCACTGGAGACCGATCGTCCGGGGCATCGGCCGCGCCGTGTCTGGCACGTCGCGGGTCGCGCGGTCGTCGCCCGGCGCTTGTCGCGGCTTGGCGGCTTGCCGAGGCGGGGGCGACTGGTCGAGGACCTGCGGCTTGCCGGAAACGTGCCCCATCTCCGCGACGCGCATGGTGGCCGCGATGCCGCCAAGGGCATCGACGGAAGCCTTCGACAGCATCACCGGCTGTTGCGTCACGGCGCCCAACTCGGCGACATCGGGCGAACCGGGCGCCTTAGGCGCGGGCTTGGGCGGCGGAAGCGCCGTCAGGCCCGGCACGGGCTTGGGTTCGACGTTCTGGTGCGCGTAGGCCATGATCTCGTGCCAGGTTTGCGCGGGTAGCGTACCGCCCGTCATCTGGTTCATGCTGCTGTTGTCGTCGTTGCCGTACCACACCGCGCCGACGAAGTTGCCGGTGAAACCGCAGAACCAGGCGTCGTGGTAGTCGTTGGTGGTGCCGGTCTTGCCCGACACCAGGAAGCCGTCGAGGTTGGCGCGCCGGCCGGTGCCGCCGAGCACGACCTGGTGCATCATGGTGTTGAGGTCGGCCACCGCGTTGTAGTCGACGACCTGCTCGGGCTTGGGCTGGTCCCGGTCGTGGTCGTAGAGGAGGTCGCCGCGCCCGTTGGTGACCGACACCGTGGCGTAGGGCGTGGTGTGCTTGCCGCCGCTCGCGAAGGTGGCGTAGGACGAGGCCTGGTCCATCACCCGCAGCGCGTCGGCGCCGAGCGGCAGCGACACGGTGTCCGGCAGCGGGCTCGTCACCCCGACTTTCCGGGCGATGGCGACGACCTTCTCGCGCCCGACCTTGGACGCTTGCCAACCGCCGTGGCCGGCTTGCTCGCCGATCATCTGCGTCAAGCGCACGGCGACGGTGTTCAACGACTCCTGGAGGCCGACGGTCAAGGTGATGTTGCCGGCCTTCTCGTCGTTGTAGTTGCGCGGGCACCAGTTGCCGACGCAGATCGGGCCGCCGTTGATGTGGCTGGTCGGTTTGAAGCCGGCGATCATGGCGGTGAGGTAGACGTAGGGCTTGAAGGAGGACCCGGGCTGGCGCAGCGCGTCGATGGCGCGGTTGAACTGGCTCGCGCCGTAGTCGCGACCGCCCACCATGGCGCGCACCGCCGCGTTCGGTTCCAGGATGATCGTCGCCGCCTGCTTGACGTGGAACCCCGGGCCGTACTGGCGCAGGTTGTTCTCGATCGTGTCGACCGCGAACTGCTGGATGCCGGGGTCGAGCGCGAGGCGGACGTTCAGCACGGTCTCGTCGCCGAACTTGCCGGCGGCGGCGAGGTCCTTCACCTCGTTGAAGGCCCAATCGAGGTACCAATCGGGGCTGGAGTTGCGCTGGCGGTCGACCGGCGTCGCGGGGTTGCGCTGCGCCGCGTAGATCTGCCCCGCCGTCAGGTAGCCGGCGTCCACCAGGTTGTTGAGCACGTCGTTGGCGCGCGCGCGGGCCGCCGGCAGGTTGATGGACGGCGCGTATTTCGACGGCGCCTTGAACAGGCCGGCGATCATCGCCGCCTCCGGCAGGGTGAGGTCGCGCACCGACTTGCCGAAGTAATACTCGGACGCCGCCTGAACGCCGAAGGTGCCGGCTCCGAGGTAGACGCGGTCGAGGTAGAGGCTGAGGATCTCGCGCTTGGACAGGTGCCACTCGAGCCAAAGGGCGAGGAACGCCTCGTTGACCTTGCGCGAGATCGTCCGCTCGTTCGACAGGAACAGGTTCTTGGCGAGCTGCTGGGTCAGCGACGAGCCGCCCTGCACGACGCCGTTGGCGCGCGTGTTAACGGTCAAGGCGCGCAGGGTGCCCACGACGTCGATGCCGAAATGCTCGAAGAAGCGCCGGTCCTCGGTGGCGACCACCGCGTGGATGAGGTTGGCCGGCAGTTCGTCGTAGGACACCGCGTCGTCGTGGCGGATGCCGCGCCGACCGACCTCCTGGCCGAACCGGTCGAAGAAGGTGATCGCGAGATCCTGCTTCTTCAGCCAATCCTCCGACACCAGCTCGAAGGCCGGCATGGCGAGCGCGAGCATCACCAAGCCGCCGCCGATGGCGATCGTCAGCGCCTCGCAGGCCAGTTCCACGCCGAGGCGCTTGACGCCCGAGACGTAGAAACGGTCCATGAACATGGCGAAGGACCCGTAGCCCGCCCGCGCGCGGCGACCGCCTTCCCACAGCGACGAGTCCAGCCACGAGTCCGCCGCCAGGAGCGCGCGAGCGGCGTGGTCGTAGGAGCGCGACGCACGGAAGCGGGCGAGCCACGACCGACCCACCTCGACCCATCGCTGGAGATCAGAAGACCGTTTTCCCACCGTCATCCAACTCACGTCCGCCGATCCGCGTCGCCAAACCCACGACGGTCGGTCGTCCCCAAGGTCGCGGCGCTGTTCCCAAGGTCGCGGGTTTATCGCAAAGCCGCGTGTCTGGCGCCCTTCGTCTTGACGTGGCGGCGCGCCAAGGGCAAGCCGCCTTCATCCCGATCGTTCCGGAACACTGGGCAAACGTCATGCCGCGTCAATCGTCCCTCGATGGACCAGGCTATGCTTTGGGACCAGGCGATGCCTTGGGACCTATGGATGTCTCGCGAAGTGAGCCGAAACAAGGCGACGCGGCGAGCGGGACCGCGCGGGGCGCTGGCGCGCCGACGCCCACGCGACCGTTCTGGCTGACGAAGACGCTGGACACCCTGACGCCGCCGGAGTGGGAAAGCCTTTGCGACGGCTGCGGACGCTGCTGCCTCGTCAAGCTCGAGGATGAGGACACCGGCGCCATCCTGAAGACCGACATCGCCTGCAAGCTGCTCGACGCCGGGAGCTGCCGCTGCCGATCCTACGAGCGGCGTCAGGAAAAGGTGCATGATTGCATCAAGCTGACACCCGAGACCGTGCGCGAGATCCCATGGCTCCCCTCGACCTGCGCCTACCGCCTCGTGCGCGAGGGCAAGCCACTGTTCCCGTGGCACCCGCTCGTCAGCGGCTCGCCGGACACCGTCCACGAGGCCGGCATCTCGGTCCGTGGTCGCACGGGTGGCTCCGAGCGCACGGTGAAGCTCCGTGACTACGTCGACCACATCGTCAGCGACGACGATTGAGTGCGACCCCCGCGCCGCCGTGGCGCTTCCTCCGGTGACGGCTTCGTCCCCGGTGGACCGTTCATGGCCCATTCATGGCCGGGCGCGCAGCGTGCGCGCATGAGGCCATCCCTCGGCACCTTCGCCTATGCCCTGGGCGTCGCCGTCTGCGGCCACGGCGCGGCCCACGGCGCCGATCGCCCGCGCGTGCCCGAGCCGCCGCCCGCCTACGCGGTCAATCCCGCGCCCGAGCCGGGCCGGCGTCCGTTCCCCGACGCGCCCCGGCCGCCGGCGCGACCCGAGGTGGCCCAGCAGGACGTTTCCCATCATTTCGAGCCCCCACGCTTCGAGCCCCCGCGCGGCCGCGTCTGCTTCAACCCGGCGGAAACGCGGGAGAAGATCGTGGCGCATCGCCTCGCCGACCCGTTCCAGGCGCTGCGCGATGGTCGGTTGCAGGGTGAGGCGCTGCGCGCCAAACTGTGTCGTTGGCGACCCGACGAGTTCATCTACGAGGTCGCGGTCCTGCTGCGGGACGGTCGCGTCGTTCACGTCTACATGAACGCGCAGAACGGTCAGACCGTCGGCGCGCTCGAGCCGCGCCGCTGAGGCGCGTCGGCGAAGGGAGGGGATCGTGCGTCTTTTGGTGGTGGAGGACGACGTCGACCTCAATCGGCAGATCGTGCGCGCGCTCGAGGAGGCCGGCTACGTCGTCGACCGCGCCTACGACGGCGAGGAAGGCGGTTTCCTGGGGGAAACGGAACCCTACGACGCCGTCGTGCTCGACCTCGGGCTCCCCAAGAAGGAGGGGATCACGCTGATCGAGGAATGGCGCAAGGCGGGGCGCACCATGCCGATCCTGATCCTGACCGCGCGCGACCGCTGGAGCGACAAGGTCAAGGGCTTCGACGCCGGGGCGGACGACTACGTGTCCAAGCCCTTCCACATGGAGGAGGTGCTGGCCCGCCTGCGCGCCCTCATGCGCCGCGCGGTCGGCCACGCGTCCAGCGAATTCCACTGCGGCCCGGTCCAGCTCGACACCCGCGCCAGCCGCGTCACCGTGGACGGCAACCCGATCAAGCTGACGTCCCACGAGTACCGGCTCCTGTCCTACCTCATGCACCACGCCGGGCGGGTCGTGTCGCGCTCCGAGATCGTGGATCACCTGTACGACCAGGATTTCGACCGCGACTCCAACACCATCGAGGTGTTCGTCGGGCGCCTGCGGCGCAAGCTCGGCGTCGACATCATCCAGACCATGCGCGGCCTCGGCTACCTCGTGAACGCGGCCGGTGCCCCCGCCGACGGGGCGAAGGGCGCGTCCCCCGCCGGGCGGTGACCACCCCGTGAGGGCGGCCCCCGCCTCGACCCGCCGCGACGGGGCCGCGTGAGGAGCGATCCGCGCCAACGCTCGATCGCCACTCGCCTGTTCGTGTCGGCGTCCGTGCTCAGCGTCGGTATCCTGCTCGTCGCCGGCATCATCCTGACCGCCGTCTACCGGACCTCGGCGGAAGCGGGGTTCGACGAGCGCCTCGGCGTCTACCTGCGGGCGCTGGTGGCCGACCTCGCCGCCGACCGGCCGAGCGACGACAGGCCGGGCCAAGCGTCGCGCGCGGAGGTCGGCCAGCTCGGCGACCCGCAATTCGAGCTCACCCTGTCCGGCTGGTACTGGCAGATCACCCGCCTCGACGGCCCCAAGCCGGAGATCCGCGCTTCGCGTTCCCTGTTCGCCGCCCGCTTGCCACGCCTCGCCGACGCCGGGGTGCCGGCCGGGCTCGGCGGGTCGCGCCGGGGCTACGCGCGCGGTCCCGACGAGCGTCCGCTGCGCATGGTGGAGCGGATCATCGATACCGGGGACGACGGCATCTTCCTCGTGCAGGTCGCCGCCACCACCGAGGAGATCGACGCGCAGATGCGACGCTTCGACTTCGACCTTGCCGGGACCTTCACGATCCTGGCGCTGGCGCTGGTCGGCTCCTCGGCGCTGCAGCTGCGCTTCGGGCTCCTGCCGCTGCGCCGCCTCCAGGAGGGCGTGACGTCGATCCGGCGCGGCGAGACGGAGCATATCGAGGGCGTGTTCCCGCGCGACATCGCGCCGCTGGCGAGCGAACTCAACCTGATGATCGCCGCCAACCGTGACGTGGTCGAGCGCGCCCGTACCCAGGTCGGCAACCTGGCCCACGCGCTGAAGACGCCGCTCAGCGTCATCGTCAACGAGGCGGCCATCGAGGGCGGCTCCTTCTCCGCCAAGGTGAGCGAGCAGGCGGTCGTCATGCGCGACCAGCTCGCCTACTACCTCGAGCGCGCCCGCGCCGCCGTCGCCGCGCGCAAGATCGGCAGCGCGACGGAGGTGACGCCGGTCGTCCAGGGGCTCGTGCGCACCTTCGGCAAGATCTACGGCGAACGCGCCATCACCTTCTCCGAGCAGGGTGGCGACGGCGTCCGTTTCCTCGGCGAGCGCCAGGACTTGGAGGAGATGATCGGCAACCTCGTCGACAACGCCGGCAAGTGGGCGACGCGCGCGGTGGCCATCGAGGTGAGCGCCGAGTTCCGCGACGACGTGTCCGAGCGGCCCTTCTTCCGCGTCACGATCGACGACGATGGGCCGGGCCTCACGAGCGACCAGCACGCCGCCGCGCTGAAGCGTGGCCAGCGGCTCGACGAGTCGAAGCCGGGATCGGGCCTCGGCCTGTCGATCGTGGACGAACTCGCGGGGCTTTACGGCGGCGCCTTCACGCTGCGGGAAAGCCCCGGCGCCGGCCTGCGCGCGGAGCTCGTCCTGCCCGCCTCATGAGCTCGCGGAATGGCCGGCTTTGCCCGTCACATTTTTCCCGCTAGAAGGCGGCCATGCCCCAACCAGCCTGGACCGACCAAGTCGAAGCCGCCTGTCTCGGGCGTGGCTTGCAGATGACCGCGCTGCGGCGGGAGATCGTCGGCATCCTCGCGCAGGCCGACCAGCCGCTGGGTGCCTACACCATCATCCAGAAGCTGTCGGAGGCGCAGAACCGCATCGTCGCCCCGCCGACCGTCTACCGCACACTGGATTTCCTGGTCGAGAACGGCTTCGTGGTGAAGATCGAGAGCCGGCAGGCCTACGTCGCCTGCGACCACATCGGCCACGATCACCACGGCATCGTGTTCTCCTGCAGCAAATGCGGACGCGCCAGCGAGGTCGACAGCCCAACCATCGACAAGGACCTCCAGTCGATCGCCGAGACGCTCGGTTTCACCATCGAGCGCAAGGTGCTGGAAGTCGCCGGCACCTGCGCCGCCTGCCGGCAGTGACAACGGTCGACCTCGGTCCAATTCGATGGTGGTGGCTCGCGGCCGATCTGTAAACCGTCGGCCGGTATCCTCTCGTTCAGTCGCTCGCGATGGTCCGAGTGGACAGTTGCCGCTGTAAACACGGCGTGACAACAATCCACTTCCCAAGCCATCCGGCGCGAGGATAGAACGGGTGTGGACACCGTCCGAACGGGCGGACCCTTGTGATGCGGCCGGGATCGTGGATCGATCGTTGTGGTGAGCCTCTGGATCATCTTCGCGCTCCTGACCGGGGCGGCCGTGTTCGCGGTCCTCTGGCCGCTGTCGCGGGCTCCGGCCGGGATCGACATCCGCGAGCTCGACGTCGCCTTCTACGAGGCGCAGACGGCCGAGATCGATCGGGATACGGCGCGCGGCGTCATCGGCACCGAAGAGGCCGCCGGCGCGCGCGTCGAGGCGGCGCGCCGCCTGATGGCGGCGGTCGGGCGCCGGTCGTCCGCCGACGGCCACGCCCCCCCCTCCCAGGTTGCGACGCGCGTGGTGGCGCTTGGCGCCATGGTGTTCGTCCCCGCGCTGGCACTCGGCCTCTACGGCGCGGTTGGGGCGCCGGAGCTCCCGGACCAGCCGCTCGAAGCCCGGCTGAAGGCGGCGCCGGTGGCGATGGACATGGCGGCGGCGATCGCCAAGATCGAGCGTCACCTCGCCGAGGTCCCCGACGACGGCCGGGGTTGGGCGGTGATCGCCCCGGTCTACGTCCGGCTCGGGCGCACGGACGACGCGGTGCGCGCTTATCGCAACGCCATCCGCACGCTCGGGCCCGATGGGGAGCGCTCCGCCGGGCTCGGCGAAGCGCAGATGGCCGCCGCCGGGGGCACGGTGACGGCCGAAGCGAAAGCCAGTTTTGAGACGGCGCTGCGGCTCGACCCCGCGTCACTCCGCGCCGCCTTCTACCTCGGGGTCGCGGCCGAGCAGGATGGCGACAAGCCGCGCGCGGTGGCGCTGTGGACCAAGCTGGCCGCCACCGCGCCACCGGACGCGCCGTGGCTGCCGGCGGTGCGCCGCCAGATCGCCGACGCCCAGCCGGCCTCCGATGAGTCCGGCAAGGATGGGTCCGGCAAGGATGAGTCCGGCTTGGACGTGTCCGGCAAGATGGCAGCGACGCGCCCATGATGACCCGCAAGACGCGACGGCTGACCCTGATCGCCTCCGCGATGGCCGTGTTCGGCTTCGCCGTCGGGCTGGTCCTGTACTCGCTGCGCGACACGATCGTCTTCTTCTACGGACCCACGGAGTACCTCGCCAAGGCGCCCCCGCCCGGCACGCGGCTGCGCATCGGCGGCCTGGTCGAGGCCGGCACCTTCAAGCGCGAGGGCGACGAGCGGGTCGCGTTCGCCGTGACCGACACCGCCCACGCCGTCCCGGTCACCTACGCCGGCCTGCTGCCCGACCTCTTCCGCGAAGGGCAGGGCGCCGTGGTGGAGGGCGTCGTCGGCGCGGACGGCGTGTTCCGGGCCGATAGCGTGCTCGCCAAGCACGACGAGCGCTACATGCCGCGCGAGGTCGCCGACGCGCTGAAGAAGCAGGGCGTGTGGAAGGACGGCGAGGCGCTGCCCGCCACGGGTGGACCCCCTCCGGCGGGGCGCCCCGAGCAGCGCGCGAGCGTCGAACCCTGAGGCCGCCCATGGAAGGTCACCGATGATCGTCGAGACCGGACATTTCGCCCTCGTGCTCGCCCTGGCGCTGGCGCTCGTCAACGCGGTCGTGCCGCTCGTCGGCCACGTCCGCCGCGACGGCGCGCTGCTGGGGGTCGCGCCGACCGTCGCGCTCGCCGGCTTCGCCTTCACCGCCCTGTCCTTCGCGGCGCTGACGGCGGCGCACGTCACGTCCGACTTCTCCCTCGTCAACGTTGTGGAGAATTCGTCGTCCACCAAGCCGCTCCTCTACAAGGTCACCGGCGTGTGGGGGAACCATGAGGGCTCCATGCTGCTCTGGGTGCTGATCCTCGCGACCTTCGCCGCGGCGCTCGCGGTCGCCTCGCGCGGCATGCCGGCCGACCTGCGCGGGCTGGTGCTCTGCGTGCAATCCTGGATCGCGGCGGCCTTCCTCCTGTTCATCCTGCTGACGTCCGACCCCTTCGCCCGGATCGCCGCGCCGCCGATCGAGGGGCAGGACCTCAACCCGCTGCTGCAGGACATCGGGCTGGCGATCCACCCGCCGCTGCTCTACCTCGGCTACGTCGGCTTCTCCATGACCTTCTCCTTCGCCGCCGCGGCGCTGATCGTCGGCCGCGTCGACGCCGCCTGGGCGCGCTTCGTCCGGCCCTGGACGCTGATCGCCTGGACCTTCCTGACGCTCGGCATCGCAATGGGCTCGTACTGGGCCTATTACACGCTGGGCTGGGGCGGCTTCTGGTTCTGGGACCCGGTCGAGAACGCCTCGCTGATGCCCTGGCTCGCCGGTACCGCGCTGCTCCATTCCGCCGTGGTCATGGAGAAGCGCGAGGCCTTGAAGGTGTGGACGATCTTCCTCGCCATCCTCGCCTTCTCGCTGTCGCTGGTCGGCACCTTCCTGGTGCGTTCCGGCGTGCTCACCTCCGTCCACGCCTTCGCCACCGACCCGCGACGCGGCGTCTTCATCCTGCTCATCCTCACATTCTTCATCGGCGGGTCGCTCGGGCTGTTCGCCTGGCGCGGCGGCCGGTTGCGGCAGGGCGGCCTGTTCGCGCCGGTGTCGCGGGAGGGCGCGCTGGTCATGAACAACCTGCTGCTCACGGCGGCCTGCGCCACCGTCTTCGTCGGCACGCTATACCCGCTCGCGCTCGAAGCCGTGACGGGGGAGAAGATCTCCGTCGGCGCGCCCTTCTTCAACGCCACGGTCATCCCGCTCGCCGTGCCGTTATTCCTCGCGATGCCGGTCGGCTCCACGCTCGCCTGGAAGCGCGGCGACCTGCTCGGCGCGGCGCAGCGCTCGATGGTGGCCGGGCTCGCCGGTGTCGGCGCCTTGCTGCTGCTGGCGGCTTGGCACGGCGCGCCGGTCCTATCCTACTGCATGGCCGGCCTGGCCGTGTTCGTGATCGTCGGCTCGCTGCACGACCTCGGGCGGCGGGTCGCCGGCAGTGGATTCGCCAACGCGTGGGCGCGCGCCACCGGCCTGCCGCGCTCGGCCTACGGCACGGCGCTGGCCCACGCCGGCGTGGGCGTCACGCTGCTCGGGCTCGCCGCCTCGGGCTGGGGCGCCGAGCGCATCCTGTCCATGCGCCCCGGCGACGTCACGACGGTCGGCCCCTTCACCGCCCAGCTCGAGGCGATCGGGGAAGAGCGGGGGCCGAACTTCACGGCGGCGACGGCGCGCACGGTGATCCGCCGCGACGGCGCGGTCGTCGCGACGCTCGCGCCGGCCTCGCGCTTCTATCCCGTGCGACAGATGGCGCGCGCGGAGGCCGGCATCGTGACGCTCGGCTTCGGCCAAGTTTACGAGAGCATCGCGGCGCCGGCGAACGGCCACGTCGACGTCAAGCTGTTCTGGAAGCCGCTCGTCACGCTGATCTGGCTCGGCGCGCTGGTCATGGGGTTGGGCGGTGCCCTCTCGCTGTCCGACAGGCGGCTGCGCTTCGGGATCGCCGCGCGGGCGAAGCGCTCCTCCGTCGCCACCTTGGCGACCACACCGGCCCCGGCGAAATGACGCGCCTCGTCCCGCTCGCCTCGACCTTCGCCCTGGGCGCCTGCCTCGCGCTCGGCGCCGCCCTGCCGGCGCTGGCGGTCGAACCCGGCGAAACGCTGAAGGACCCTGTCCTCGAGGCGCGCGCGCGCACCCTCTCGGAGGGCTTGCGCTGCCTCGTCTGCCAGAATGAATCGATCGACGACAGCCACGCCGACCTCGCCCGCGACATCCGGGTCCTGGTGCGCCAGCGCCTGGGAGCCGGCGACACGGACGCCGCCGTTCGCGCCTACCTCGTCGCCCGCTATGGGACGTTCATCCTGCTGCGGCCACCGGTGGAAGCGCGGACGCTGCTCCTTTGGGGCACGCCGCTCCTCGTCCTGCTCGGGGGCGGTTGCGCGGTGCTGCTGGCGGCGCGCGGGCGATCCCGGGGCGACCCCGCCAGCCCCCTCAGCGCCGCCGAACGCGAGCGGCTCGAGGAGATCGTCGGCGATGCCGGATCTCGTTCCTCCTGAGTCCGCTCCTCCTGCTGAGACCGCTCCTTCGCGCCGGGCGGCGACGCGCGAAACCCCAACCTTACTAATCTTTCATGCTGCGGACATGGGCGGGTAAGTCGGCTTGCACCATCTTCTCCCGTGAGAACAACGGCGCGCGACCCCCGTCGACGCTTCGCCGGTCCCTCGCAGGAGATGAAGATGAGCCCATCCAGCAAGATCAAGCGGACGTCGGTCCGCGCCACGCTGCTCGGCGCGACCGGCGCCCTGGCCCTGTCCGGCGCGCTCGCCGGTGGCGTGGCCGCCTCGCGTCCGGCGCTCGCCGAGGCGCCCACCGCCGCGGCAGGTACCGACCACGTCATCACCGTCAACCCGACGTCCTTCGCCGACGTCGTCGAGCACGTCCGCAACGCCGTCGTGTCCGTCAAGGTCAAGATGAGCGAGACCGGCGACAGCAGCGACGAGGGCGGCGAGCAACAGCAGCAGATGCCGCAATTCCAACCCGGCGACCCGCTGGAGCGCTTCTTCAAGCAGTTCGGTAACCGCCAAGGGCAGGGTCAGCACCCGGGCAAGCCGCACATCACCCAGGCGCAGGGGTCGGGTTTCTTCATCAGCCCGGACGGCTACCTCGTGACCAACAACCACGTCGTCGAGCACGCGACCGAGGTGACGCTGGTCACAGACGACGGCACGACCCTTCCGGCCAAGGTGATCGGCACCGACAAGAAGACCGACTTGGCGCTCCTGAAGGTCACCAAGCCGGGCACCTACCCCTACGTGTCGTTCGCGTCCTCGGTGCCGCGCGTCGGCGATTGGGTGATCGCCGTCGGCAACCCGTTCGGCCTCGGCGGCACGGTGACGGCGGGCATCGTGTCCGCGCGCGGCCGTGACATCGGCGCCGGCCCCTACGACGACTTCCTGCAGATCGACGCACCGGTGAACCGCGGCAACTCGGGTGGCCCGACCTTCAACGGCGCCGGCCAGGTGGTGGGCGTCAACACCGCGATCTTCTCGCCATCCGGCGGCAGCGTCGGCATCGGCTTCGCCATCCCATCCGAGGTCGCGCAGACCGTCATCCAGGACCTGAAGACCAAGGGCACCGTTGCGCGCGGCTGGATCGGCGTGCAGATCCAGCCGGTCACCGACGAGATCGCGGAAAGCCTGGGGTTGAAGTCGACCAAGGGCGCGCTCGTCGCCGAAGCCTCGCCCACCGGGCCCGCCTCCGGCGCCGGGATCAAGTCGGGTGACATCATCCTCGGCGTCGACGGCCAGAAGGTCGACGGCCCGCGCGAACTCGCCCGCAAGATCGCCTCGCTCGGCCCCGACGCCAAGGCAACCCTGAGCTACTGGCACGAGGGCGCGGAGAAGACGGCCGACGTGAAGCTCGGCACGCTGCCCAACAACGACCAAGTCGCCAAGGCCGAGGTCAGCGGTGACGAGGACAAGTCGACGGTGGCGGCGCTCGGCATGCAGCTCGCCCCCGCCGCCTCGATCCCCGGCGCGGGCAAGGAGGGCGTGGTGGTCGCCGACGTCGACCAGGACGGCGCCGCCGCGCAGAAGGGCTTGAAGGTCGGGGACGTGATCCTGGAGGCGGGCGGCCAGAAGGTCAGCAAGCCCTCCGACATCACGGCGGTCATCTCCGGCGCCAAGAAGGACGGTCGCAAGGCGGTCCTGCTGCGGGTGAAGAACGACCAGGGCGTCCGCTTCATCGCCCTCAACACCACCGCCAACGGCTGATCCCGCCGATCGTCGACCGGCGTCCCGCGCGAGGGACGCCGGTCCTTCCGGCCTGGGCAGGTCGTTCGCGGCAGGTCGGTTGGCTGATCGAAGCCGGGGGCCGGGCGCGATCCCGGCCTGACACCTAGTCGGGAAAGTCGCTATATGTCGCCCATGCGTATCCTGATCGTCGAGGACGACGGCGAGGCGGCTCAGTACCTCGTCAAGGCCTTTCGTGAGTCCGGGCACGTCGCCGCCACCGCGCGCGACGGGCTGGAGGGCTACGACATGGCGCGGAACGAGGCTTACGACGTGCTGATCGTCGACCGCATGCTGCCCAAGATGGACGGGCTATCGCTGATCGGGGGGCTGCGGGCGCACGGTGTCGCCACGCCCGCCCTGATCCTCTCGGCGCTCGGTCAAGTCGACGATCGCGTCAAGGGTTTGCGCGCCGGCAGCGACGACTACCTTCCCAAACCCTACGCCTTCGCCGAGCTCCTCGCCCGCGTGGAGGTGCTGGCGCGACGCAAGCAATCCGGCAACGGCGAGGACACGGTCTACCGTGTCGGCGACCTCGAACTCGACCGCTTGGCGCACAAGCTGACGCGATGCGGCAGGGAGATCATCCTTCAGCCACGCGAATTCCGCTTGCTGGAATACCTGATGAAGCACAACGGGCAGGTCGTCACCCGCACGATGCTGCTCGAGAACGTGTGGGACTATCATTTCGACCCGCAAACCAACGTGATCGACGTGCACATCTCGCGGCTGCGCGCCAAGATCGACAAGGGCTTCGACACCCCACTGCTGCAAACGGTGCGCGGCACGGGTTACACGATCCGCGACAGCGCCAGGGTTTGAGGCGGGCCGATCATCGGCGGGGCACCATGACGGCAGCACCATGATCGCAGCACCATGACCGCGCTTGGCAAGCTCTTCCGCACCACCGCCTTCAAGATCTCGCTGGCCTACCTCGTCATCACCTCGATCGGGGCCGTGCTGGTGCTGTTCAGCGTCGGCTGGAACATCAAGGGGCTCATCGACGAGCAGATCAGGCAGACGGTGGACGCGGACATCGTCGGCCTGTCCGAGCAATACAACGAGGGCGGCATCACCCGGCTCGTGGAGATCATCGACGGGCGCGTGAAGCAACCCGGCGCCGGCCTCTACCTCGTGACGACCCACGCGGGCGAGCCCATCGTCGGCAACGTGTCCGCCCTACCCGCGAGCGCCCTCGACAACACCGGGGTCGTCGCCGTGACCTACGAGGTCAAGGGCGTGCCCAAGCGCGCGCTCGCCAGCGTCTTCGCCCTATCCGGCGGCTTCCGCCTGCTGGTGGGGCACGACCTCGCGGAGGGCGACACGCTGCGACCCATCCTGTGGCACGCCCTGCTGACCTCGCTGATCTGGCTCACCGTGATCGGCACCATCGGCGGGCTGATCCTCGCGCGCCGCGTGCTCCGCCGCGTGGACCGCATCAACGCGCAGGCGCGACGGATCGTCGAGGGCGACCTGTCGGGACGCCTGCCGTTGAACGGTTCGGGCGACGAGCTCGACCGCCTGGTCGTCAACTTCAACGCGATGCTGGAACGCATCGCCGAGCTGATGGGCGGGCTGAAGGAGGTGTCCGACAACGTCGCGCATGACCTGAAGACGCCGCTGACCCGGCTGCGTGCCCGCGCCGAGCAGACGCTCAGCTTCGGCGACGGTGTGGAGGACTTCCGCGACGCGCTGGAGAAGGTGATCGAGGACGCCGACGGGATGATCCGGATCTTCGACGCGCTGCTGATGATCGCCCGCGCCGAGGCCGGGGCGGGACGCGAGGGGATGGTGGACGTCGACGTCGCCAGCGTCGCCAGCGACGTCGGCGAACTCTACGAGCCGGTGGCCGAGAGCCGGGGCGTGCTGCTCGACGGCGCCATCGATCCCGACCTCCACGTCCACGGCAGCCGCGAGCTGATCGGGCAGGCGCTCGCCAACCTCGTCGACAATGCGCTCAAGTACGGGGTCGGCGGTGAACCGGTCGTGGCCGGCGAGATCGCCGATGCCGCCATCGCCGAGGCCGTCGCGAGTGGCGTGGCGCCGGGACCCTCCAGCGCCCACGTCACCATATCGGTGCAGCGACACGGCGGCTTCGTCGAGGTCGCGGTCGCCGACCGGGGTTCCGGCATCGCCGCCGCCGACCGGTCCCGCGTCACCGACCGTTTCGTCAGGCTGGAAAACTCACGCTCGCGGCCCGGGTCGGGCCTGGGCCTCTCGCTCGTGGCCGCAGTGGCGCGCCTGCACAATGGGGCTCTGCGCATCGAGGACAACGACCCGGGCCTGCGCATCGTCCTGGCCCTGCCGGCGGTGAGGATCGGTCCTCCGCCGGGCGCGTCGCCGCTGGTGTCGCCGTCAGCCCGGCAGCTTCAACCCGCGACCTGAGGCGGGCGCATCGGCCCCGTTCCGTGCCCCGGCCACCCTCAGGCGGTGAGGCTGACCTTCTCCGGTGGCCGGGACACCGCCGCGCGCGCCGAACCGACCTCGACGCGCGCGTCGCTCGCGGCGACCTGGAGCTTCGGCGATGGCGCGGTGGTGCGGGGATTGGGCAGATGCACCAGGACCATCGTGCCGGCCCCCGGCTGCGAGCGGATGCGCATCGTGCCGCCGTGAAGGTCGATCAGCGATCGCGCGATGGCGAGGCCGAGACCGCTGCCGCGCATCCCATCCTTCAAGCCCTGCTCGGTCTGCTCGAACGGCTTGCCCAGCCGGGCGATCGCCTCGGGCGTGATACCGACGCCGCTGTCCTCGACGTACAGGTTGACCGCGCCCTGCACGGCGCGCGCGCGCACCATGACCGTACCGTCCGCCGGCGTGTATTTCACCGCGTTGTTCAGCAGGATCATCACGATCTTCTCGACGGCCGACCGGTCGGCGATGAGCGCCACTTCGCTTTGGACGTCGACGCGGATGGCGATGCGCTGCGCGTCGGCCCTCGCCGCGACGGTGGCAACGGCGGCGTCCACCGTGCCGCGTATCGCGAAAGGCTCCTTGACGAGGCGGACGCGTCCCGCCTCCAGGCGCGACATCTCCAGGATGTCGGCGATGACCTCGAGCAGCCGCTGGCCGCTGGTGTGGATGTCGCGGCAATATTCCGCGTAGAGCGGCGATCCCAGCGCGCCGTAGGCTTGCAGCATCATGATCTCGGAGAAGCCGAGGATCGCGTTGAGTGGCGTGCGAAGCTCGTGGCTCATGTTGGCGAGGAAGTCGGACTTGGCGCGGTTGGCCGTTTCCGCCTCCGCCTTCTGTTCCAGGTATTTCTCCGCGAGTTCGGCGAGCTGCTGCGCCTGGGTTTCCAGGATCTGGCGGGATTTGCGCAGGTCGATGACGGAACTCATCAGGCGCCGCTCGGACTCGATCAGCTGCTCCTCGTGCCGCTTCAGCGTCGTGATGTCGGTGCCCACCGACACGTAGCCGCCGTCCTTGGTGCGGCGCTCGTTGATCTGCAGCCAGCGCCCGTCACCGAGTTGGGCCTCGAAGGTCCGCGCGCCCAGCGGCTGGCTGTCGCCGAGCGCCACCTGCGACTGGATGAGCGGCGGCGTGCCCCGCTCCATCACCGACGCGTAGGGCGAACCCACCGCGACCGCCGCCGCCGGCAGGTTGTGGAAGCGCTGGAACTTGGAATTGCACATGACGAGGCGGTTGTCGGCGTCCCACACGACGAACGCCTCGGAAATGGTGTCGATGGCGTCGCGCAGCCGCATGTCGGCGCGCGCGGTACGCTCCTCCAGCACCATGGTGTCGGTGACGTCGATGGCGATCCCGACGAGGTGCGTCCCGCCGGCATCGGTGCCGACCAGCTCGGCTTTGGCGCGGAGCCAGACCCAGTCGCCCTTGACGTGCCGGATGCGGAAGGAATGGTCGAGGGCGGTGCCGGCGCCACCCGACAGGGTCCGCGCCATCGCGTCGAGGCCGCCGTCGTCCGGGTGGATGAGCGCGTCGACGGCGGCGGACGGGAGGGGTCGCGTCGATGGGGCCATGCCGACCATCTCGTACATCGAGGGCGACCAATCGATGGTGCCGCCCGCGAGGTTCCAATCCCACAGGCCGCAGCGACCGCGCGAGAGGACCAGGTCGACGCGGTCGCGCATGAGGCGGCACGAGGCGTCGGCGCGCCGTGCACGACTAGCCTGCCGGAGGTAGGCGAGCGCCAAGCCGCCGAGGACCGCCGTCGCGCAGGCGAGCAGGCCGATTACGCGAACCAGCGTCCCCCGCCAATCGCCGAGGAGGTCGGCGATGGGATGGATGATGACGACCTGACCGAGCGGCTCATGGAGCGAGCGCACGGTCGCGAGCGCGTCTGTGCCGTCGGCGAGGGTCAGGCGCATCACGCCCGCCTTCTCCGCGAAGACGGTGAGCGGGGCGGCGGTCCCGACCTGGTCGGCGATGGTGCCCTGGGCTTGGGTCTGGCCGGGGGGATAGCTCGCGACGATCCGGCCGGTTTGGTCGGTCAGCAACACGCGCTGGCCTCGATCCACCGCGTGCGGCGGGATCGCGCCGAGCAGCATGGCGGCCGCCGATTGGTCGGGCGCGTCGCGGAGGCGGAGGTCGATGTCGTCGGCGACCACGGCCGCCACCAGCGCGATGCCGGTGGTCGCCGACGCCACGATCCGGCGCTGCTCGGCGAGCGCGAGGCCGAGCGAGGTCGCGACGAGGGCCAGGATGAAGGTGATGGTAATCGCCGGCACCAACCAGCGGATGGCGCGCTCGCCGTGGGCTCGCGCCACGCTCGCGGCGGAGCGTGCCAGGGCGAGGCCCCTGGAGGTCACATCCCCGAGCGAGGTGCCCCGAGCGGCGTCGCGGAAGGCGGAACCCCGGCGGACGGCGACCCGGACGAAGGCGGCATGCCGCACCAGCGTAAGACTGCGACGTGCCCCTGTCCGCACAGGGGCATCGCGCGCGCCCGCACGACCCATCCTTGGCTCCTTCGCCGCGTCGGCGGCGGATGTGATCCTCGCCGCCGAACACGACCATTTGCGTCCGAAACCCTGGGCTTGTCCAGGCCAAACCGATCGCGGGCTTTAAAATGGAATGTGGCCGTGGCACTTGCGCCCGCCCACCAGGGACTTCGCCGGTAAGTCAAAGACCGCGATACCAAAGTATAGGATCTTGCGCCTTTCAAGTATTCATGCGAGCGAGCGCGTCGCGATATCCGCCACGTCGACCGAGATCCCGGAGGTGGTGGCGACCCGCCGCAAGGCGGCGGCGGCACGGCCGCGCCGCCCCTCTTCCAGCGAGCGCCAACTCTTGAACGACGACAGGAGGCGTGCCGCGACCTGCGCGTTGAGGCGGTCCAGCGCGAGCACCGCGTCGGCGACGAAGGCGAAGCCTGAGCCGTCGGCCGCGTTGAAGCGCGTCGGGTTGCCCCCCGCGAAGCTGCCGATCAGCGCGCGGACGCGGTTGGGGTTCTTCATCGAGAAGGCCGGGTGGCCCATCAGCGCGCGGACGCGGTCCAGCGCGTCGGCGTCCGGCTGCACCGCCTGCAACGCGAACCACTTGTCGATGACCAGCGCGTCGTCGGCGAAGAGGTCGTAGAAGCGCTCGAGCGCGCGCTCGCGCGCCGATCCGGGCACGCGGACGAGCACGCCGAGCGCCGCTGCCGTGTCCGTCATGTTGGCGCCGCGCTCGAACTGCGCCTGCGCGAGTCCCACCCCGCGCGCCCGGTCGCCGGCCGCCAGCAGATCGAGCGCGGCGTTGCGCAACGCCCTTCGCCCGGCCGGGCCGGCCGCCGGCGAGTACGGGCCGTCGTCGCCCAGGCCGTCGTAGAGGGCGTGGAGGCGCCCGCCCAGGGACGCGCCGAGCGCGGCGCGCAGCGCGTCCCGTGCCCGGTGGATGGCGTCCGGGTCGACGTCGTGCCCGATGTCGTTGGCGAGGTCCGACTCGCTCGGCAGGAGGAGGCACTGCGCGGTGAAGGCCGGGTCGGACGCGCCGTCGTCGAGGAGGCGGCCGAGCGCGGCCGCGTAGGCCGGATCGAACAGCGGTCCGCCCCCGTCGCGGATCGCCCGCGTCGAGCGCGTGAGCAGGCGGATGGCGAGCGTTTGCGACGCCTGCCAGCGATTGAAGCTGTCCGCGTCGTGGGCGACCAGGACGGTGAGGTCGTCGTCGCTCAGCTCCGCCTTCAGCCGCACCGGTGCGGAGAACCCGCGCAGCAGCGAGGGGACGGGGCGGCCGGCGAGCCCGGTGAAGCGGATCACGCGCGAGGCTTCCTCCAGCACGATCACGCCGCGCGCCGCCTCGAGCGCCGTGAGGTCGGCGGAGCGGGGCGCGATCGCCTCGCCCGCCGCGCTCAGCAGGCCGAAGGCGACGGGGATGACGAAGGGCGCCTTCGCGTCCTGGCCGGGCGTCGGCGGGCAGGTCTGGCGGAAGGTCAGCGCGAACGTGCCCTTTCCCTCGCCCCCACCGTCCTCGTAGGCCGCCTCGACGGCGACCTCCGGCGTGCCGGCCTGGTGGTACCACCGCGCGAAGCGCCGGAGGTCGAAATGCGCGAGACCTTGGCCCGACGTCGTCGCGAAGCAGTCGAGGAACACCTCGATCGTGGTCGCCGTGCCGTCGCAGCGCTCGAAGTACAGGTCCATGCCGGCACGGAAGGCGTCGTCGCCGATCAGCACCTTCAGCATGCGGACGACCTCCGAGCCCTTCTCGTAGATCGTCGCCGTGTAGAAGTTGTTGATCTCGCGATAGGCGTCGGGGCGCACATTGTGGGCGAGCGGGCCGGCGTCCTCGGGGAACTGGCTGGCGCGCAGCGCCCGCACGTCGGCGATCCGGCGCACGGGGCGCGAGCGCATGTCGGCGGAGAACTCGTGGTCGCGGAAGACGGTGAGACCCTCCTTCAAGCAGAGCTGGAACCAGTCGCGGCAGGTGATGCGGTTGCCGGTCCAATTGTGGAAGTACTCGTGGGCGATCACGGTCTCGATGCCGGCGTAGTCGCCGTCGGTGGCGGTGCGGGGCAGGGCGAGCACGTACTTGTCGTTGAAGACGTTGAGCCCCTTGTTCTCCATCGCCCCCATGTTGAAGTCCGACACGGCGACGATGTTGAAGACGTCGAGGTCGTATTCGCGGCCGAACACCGCCTCGTCCCAACGCATCGAGCGCTTGAGCGCGTCCATGGCGTAGGCGGTGCGGTCCTCGCGGCCGGGCTCGACGTAGATGCCGAGCGCCACGCGGCGGCCGGACGCGGTGACGAACGTGTCGGCGACCATGCCGAGGGTCCCGGCCACCAGGGCGAAAAGGTAGCAGGGCTTGGGATGGGGGTCGTGCCACACGGCGTAATGGCGGCCCGTTCCGGCCACCGGGCCGGCCTTGACCGGGTTGCCGTTGGCCAGCAGAACCGGTGCGTCGTCGCGCTCGGCCTCGATCCGCACGGTGTAGACGCTGAGCACGTCCGGCCGGTCGAGGAAGTAGGTGATGCGGCGGAAGCCCTCGGCCTCGCATTGCGTGCAATAGGCGCTGCCGGTTCGGTACAGGCCCATCAGCTTGGAGTTCGCCGCCGGGTCGAGTTCGGTTTCCAGTTCCAAGGTGAACGGCCTGGCCGGCGGGCTCGGGAGCGTGAATCGGTCGGGCGTGGCGGTGAACCCGTCGGGTGATAGCGATCGGCCATCGAGGACGGCCCCCACCAGCGCGAGTCCATCGCCGTCGAGCGACAGCGGGCGGCCGTCCTCCGCTCGCGCGTCTGGGAGGGCTTCGGGATTGGGACGGACCGAGAGTTTCGAACGGATGCGCGTGGCGTGGCGGGCGAGGTGGACGTCGAGGGTGACGGTGTCGATCAGGAAGTCGGGGACGCGGTAGTCCGACAAGCGGACGGGTTGGGCTTGGTCGGTGCGCATGAGGACCCTTGCTGCTGGGCGGTCGGGCGACGGGTGCCATCGCGGAGCGGTTGGCGCGCATACTAGGGGTGCCGGACCATGCCGCAAGGGGTGGCGATGGATCGGTATTGCGAACCGGACGCGCCGTGACGCATTCGTCGTCCATGACCGATATTCGATGAGCGACACCCGATGAGCGACACTCGATGAGCGACATCCACCACGACACGATCGACGCCGACGGCGTCCGCCTCCACGTCGCCTCGCTCGGCGCCGGGCCGCCGCTCGTGCTGCTGCACGGCTGGCCGGAATACTGGCTGACGTGGGAGCCGGTCATGCGCCGCCTCGCCGGCTCGTTCCGGTTGATCGCGCCGGACCTGCGCGGCTTCGGGGAGAGCGCGGCGCCCGGTACCGAACGCTCGGCCCAAGTCGGTCCCGACGTCCACGCCGCCGACGTCCTCGCGGTGCTCGACGCGATGGGGATCGGCACCTGCGGCCTCGTCGCCCACGACGTCGGGGCCTACGTCGGGCAAACGCTCGGCCGGCTCGCGCCGCGGCGTTTCGACAAATTGTTCTTCTTCGATTGTCCCTATCCCGGCATCGGCGACCGCTGGGCCGAGCCGGGGAAGCTCGGCGAGATCTGGTACCAGTCCTTCAACCAGATGCCGTTCGCCGCCGCCCTCGTCGGCGCGACGCGCGAGTCCTGCCGCGCCTACATCGGCCATTTCCTGCGGCACTGGGCCGGCCGGCCGGACGCGTTCGACGACGTGCTGGAGGACTTCACCGACACGTTCATGCGGCCCGGCGTCCTGCAGGGCGGCTTCAACTGGTACATCAGCAGCGCCGAGGCACGCCTCGCCACCATACGCGGCACCGTGCCGCCCCAGCCGGCAATCACCGTGCCGACCCGCGTGCGGTGGGGCACGCGCAGCCCGCTGATGGATTACGCCTGGAGCGACAAGCTCGGCGACACCTTCGCCGACCTCGACCTCGCCCCCATCGACAGCGGGCACTTCCCGCACCGCGAGGACCCCAACGCGGCCGCGGCCGCCATCTCCGGCTGGTTCAGCCGTGGTCGTGCGTCTTGACCGGCTCGGCGTGGCCGACGATGCGGGCGACGGCGGGGTAATCGAGCCGCACCCGGCGGTCGAGCGCGTCGACGTGGGCGTGCACCGCGTCGACCGAGTGTTCGGGATCGACGAGGCAATGGTAGTTCACCACCAGTCCCGCCTCGGTTTCGCGCACCCGGACGTCGTGGACGTCCCACAGCATGCCGCTCTCCGGCACCCGGCGGCGCAGCGCCGCCTCCACCCGCTCGCGGGCGGCGCCGTCGCAATCGCGGCCGGCCAGTTCCTTGAGTTCGAGGGGCTCGATGTGGCTCTCGATCTCGAAGCCGTCGCCGAGTTCGGCGGCGATCGCCGCTTCCAGTGCGGTCACCACCTCGTGGGCGCGCCCGAGCGGCATCCGGCCGTCGATCTCGGCGTCGAAGGAGACGGATTGGCGCTCGCCCAACGCCTGCACGGTGACGTGGTGGATCGGCACTTGGCGCTTGCGGGCGATGAACAGGACGCGCTCCACCACCGTCTCGTCGTCGAGGGCGACCGGTTGGACGCCGACACCGATGCCGACGCCCGGATGAGCCCGCGCGACGGCGGTGGCGACCGCCTCGCGGATCGCGGCGACACGGTCGAGCGACAGCGTGCGGGACACGGAGATCACCACGTCGCCGCCGATCCCGGCGCCCACCGGACGCAGCCGCAAGGTCCCGACCGCCATCACGCCCGGCACGCCGGCGATGAGCGCGCGCACGGGATCGCTCAAACCTTTGGGGGCGGTGTCGATCAGCAGGTCGACCGTCCCGCGCGCGAGCCGGAAGCCGGCGATGCCGACGAACAGCGCGACGCCGACGGCGGCGACCGCGTCGCCGTAGCGCAATCCCTCGTAAGCCGCCACGAGGCCGCCCATCGCCAGCGCCGAGGCCACGATGTCGGTGGCGAAGTTGAGGGCGTCGGCGGCGAGCGCGGGGCTGTTCGTGGCCGTCGCGACCCGCCGCAGGGAGAACCAGCGCGCCGCATCCACCACCATCGAGACGCCGAGCACGGCGAACGAGAACGCGCCCGGCTCGACGTCGGCGTTGCCGTTCACGAGCCGCTTCGCCGCCTCGACGAGGATGAAGGCGGCGAGCGCGACCAGGAACCCGGTCTGGATCAGCGCCGCCACCGCCTCGACCTTGCCGTGCCCGAACGGATGATCCTCGTCGGCGGGGCGCGCCGCGACGCGGATCGAGTACAGGCTGAGCAGCGTCACGCCGACATCGCACAGGTTGTTGCCGCCCTCCGAGAGCAGGGCCAGCGAGCCGGACACCGCTGCGGCGGCGAATTTGGCGATCGTCAGCACGACCTTGACGGCCACCGACACCAGGGCGGCGCGCTGCTTCTGCTGGTCGATGTCGACGGTGGTCATGGGTCGAGGATGGTCATGGACGGCCTGGCTCGCGCGAGGACCGCTC
>CAXSDP010000029.1:35953-45973 GCA_964235705.1 uncultured Beijerinckiaceae bacterium
TGGTCATGGGTCGAGGATGGTCATGGACGGCCTGGCTCGCGCGAGGACCGCTCGTAGCAGAGCGGCCGTCCGGCCGGAAGCCGCCCGGCCTCGACGGCGAGCGGGCACGACGGAAGGGCGTGGATGGATCGACCGGGCGGCCACGCGCGTTCATCCCCCCGACATCCCGCGACGAGGAGATTGGTGTGAGGTATCTGCATACGATGGTGCGCGTCGAGAACATCGAGCGCGCGCTCGATTTCTGGTGCGCCAAGCTCGGCCTGGAGGAGGTGCGCCGGACGGAGAACGAGAAGGCGCGGTTCACGCTCGTCTTCCTCGCCGCCCCCGACGACAGCGGCCGGTCCAAGGCGGAGCGCGCGCCCGAGGTCGAGTTGACCTACAACTGGGACCCTGAGACCTACGACGGCGGCCGCAACTTCGGGCACCTAGCCTACGAGGTCGACGACATCTACGCCACCTGCGAGACGCTGCGGAAGGGTGGGGTCACCATCAACCGGCCGCCGCGCGACGGGCGGATGGCCTTCGTGCGCTCGCCTGAGAACATCTCCATCGAGCTGCTGCAGAAGGGGCAGGCCAAGGCGCCGGCCGAACCGTGGACGTCGATGGAGAACACCGGCGTCTGGTAGCGCTCACCCCTACGCCGGCGGGTCGTTGAGGCCGTAGCCGGCGAAGCGCGCGACCATGCGGGCGACCTCGTCGTCGGGCAGGATCACCGGTGGCGTGCCACCCAGCGTCGCCAGCACGGTCATCCTGGCGAGCAACTCCAGCTCGCCCGCCCGCCATACCGCTTGGTCCAGGGTCCTCCCGGTCACGACCATGCCGTGGTTGCCGAGCAGCACGCCGTGACGGTCGCCGAGGTGGGCGACGATGAGGTCCGACAAGGCCTGCGTCCCGAACGGCGCGTAGGGCGTGCAGCGGATGGAGGGGCCGCCGAAAGCGGCGATCATGTAATGGAGGGCGGGGATGGGGCGATGCTGGGTCGCCAGCACCGTCGCGTAGGGCGAGTGGGTGTGGACCACGGCTCCGACGTCGGGGCGGGCGTTGAGGATGTCGCGATGGAGCCGCCACTCGCTCGATGGCTTGGCGGGGCCATTCCATCCCCCGTCGCCGGTGAGCGGCATCGCGGCGATGGTGGCCGCCTCGACCCGCTCGGCCGGCACGCCGGAGGGCGTGATCAGCATACGATCGCCGTGGCGGGCGCTGAGGTTGCCTGACGTCCCTTGGTTGAGGCCGTCGCGCACGAGCTGGAGGTTGGCCGCGACGAGGGCGGTGCGGAGGTCTGGTTCTTCACCGGGTCTGTCCATCGCGGGGTCTTGTCATCAAAGTGTTTCGGACGGCAAGGCTTCTGGGGACGGCGCGAGGGGACGGGGTGGCGGGAATGCGGAAGGGCGCGGTGACGGACGAGGGATGGTGGGACGCGGTCGCGCCGGCGCGCACCGCCTTCTTCCTCGACGTCGACGGAACCCTGCTCGGCTTCAAGGATCACCCGAGCGACGTGGTTGCCGACCCGGCGCTCCTCGGTCTGCTCCAACGGCTGCGTGCCGGTGCGGGAGGCGCGTTGGCGCTGGTCAGCGGCCGGATGATCGCCGACCTCGACCGCATCGTCGCCCCGCTCATCCTGCCGTCCGGCGGCGTGCACGGCGCGGAGCTTCGTTTCGCCGACGGTCGCGACGAGTTGGGCGGCGGGGACCACCTCCCCGCGCTCCGTGCCGAGGCCGAGGCCTACGCCGAACGAAGCGGACTATGGCTGGAGCCGAAAGGGCGGACGACCTTCGCGATCCACTACCGCCGCGCCCCCGAGCGGGAAGGCGAAGTCCTCGCGTTCCTCGACACCCTGGTCGCCGGACGGGACCTGATGGTGCAGCCCGGCAAGATGGTGGCCGAGGTGAAGCCGGCCAACCTCGACAAGGGCACGGCGATCGCGCGCCTGATGGACACCGCGCCGTTCGCCGGGCGCGTGCCCCTCTTCGCGGGCGACGACCTGACCGACGAGCACGGGTTTAGGGCGGTGCTGGCCATGGGTGGCATCGCGATCAAGGTCGGCGAGGGGGCGACGGTCGCGACGAGGCGCCTCGCCGACACCGCCGCCGTTCGCATGTTCCTCGACTATCTTTGTCAAAAGATAGGTGCAGGCGAAGTGATCTCGCGAAGCCGTGATCTATAATTTACATTGGCGCGGGCTTCCGGGCGCCTGCGTCATGTTCCCGTCAGTATCTTCCGCTACTTCACTCGGCCATCAGCTTGCGCGATGCTGAGTCGACGATCAACGATGTCGAGACGTGCGCGAGTGAGCGTGATCCGTGTCATCCATATGATCTTGGTGGAGGATTTAACATGCTTGTCGAAGAGATCGTCCGCACCTGCGTCCACGAGAGCGTCGCTCAGGCAGCCGTCGCCAGCATCGGTCCGCGCTTCGCGGACGACGTCGCGGAGGCTGCGACCATCAAGGGCATGTCGGTGGGCAGTTTCGCGGCGCTATCCGTCCGCCGCTTCGCCAGCCAGGGCGACGAAGGCGAACTTCGCTCCGTCGTTGCCGCGATGAGCAACGCCCAGGAGCCGCTGCTCGCCGGCCTTCACCGCATCCTATGCGCCACGTTGGGCGAACCGGCGGCGCCAAGCCGGCTCCGCGCGCGGCAATGAATCAAAGACGGTCCGTCTCGAAGTCCGAACACGAGAAGCCGAACATGGATAGGCCCTCCTCAAGCGAGTCGGACACGTTCGGGTTGCCGAGCAGGAAGGCCGCTGTGGTCGGCTCGGGGTGTGAATTCGCCGCGTCCATGGCGTCGCCCCACTCCTCCTTCGCGTACTCGCCAGCCCCGACAAGGCTCAAAGCGATCAGCTCGCGTTGCTCGTCGACGTTCATGGCATCGATGAGCCCTTCCGCCTCGCTCACCACCGACGGATTGGCCTCGTTGTTGAAGACGGCGACGAATTTGTCGTCGGTGGCATCCGACCCACCGCCGAGGTTGGGCTCCGCCTGAACACCGAACTCCCGCATCTTGACGATGAGGAAGCAGACCTTCTCGGGGGCGAGTTCGACGAGCATGTTTCGATCCAGGTGTGTCGACGTTGGTGTGGAGGCGTTGGCGGAGTGGCCGGGTCCGTGGGCGTCAGGCCGTGCGGCGGAAGTCGCCTTCGCTCGCCTCCAGCTCCTCGATGATCTTGGCCACGAAGGCGTCGAGGTCCTTCGGTGAGCGACTCGTGATGATGTTGTCGTCGACCACCACCTCCTCGTCCACCCAGTCGCCGCCGGCATTCTCGATGTCGGTCTTGACCGAGGGCCAGGACGTCAGCGTGCGTCCCTCCACGGCATCCGCCTCCACCAGCAGCCAGGGTGCGTGACAAATGGCGGCCACGACCTTCTCGCTGTCGAGGAAATCGAGCACGAGCTCCACCGCCTTCTCGTTCATCCGCAGCACGTCGGGGTTCATCTGCCCGCCCGGCAGCACGAGGGCATCGAAGTCGTCGGCGTCGACCTCGTCGATCGTCATGTCGGCGGTGACGCTGGTGCCCCAGTTCGTCTTGTCCCAGCCCCTGATCTCGCCCAGCTTGGGCGCCGCGATGTGGACAGTGGCCCCGGCCGCCTTCAGTTTCTCGAGCGGCACGGTCAATTCGGACTGCTCATAGCCGTCGGTCGCCATGATGAGGATAGTCGCCTGCTTGATGCTGGGCATGTCGAGCCTCCGTCGTCCTTCGGTGCGGACAAGATCGGCGGATCAACCGGCCGCTCGAGGCTAGGTTCCCACCTCGGCCGGGGGGCGACGGCGTGCCCAGGGCCGCGTTCCCTCCGGCACCTCCCGTTCCAAGCCCGGCTGGTAGAAGCGATCAAAAGGGCTCGTGCCCCGTCCCGCCCGCAGCAGGTCGAGGGTCGCCGGATCGGTGATCTCGAAGGCGTCGAAGCCGCAGCGGACCATGAACTGCAGCTCGTCGTAGAGCACGTCACCGGTGGCGCGCATCTCGCCCCCGTACCCGTGTCGCGAGCGCAGGAGCCGACCGAGGGAGTAGCCGCGTCCGTCGACGAACTTCGGGAAGGCAATGGTGACGAGGGTCACGACGGGTAACGCGTCGGCGATCGTGTCGAGCCGGCACCCGGGATCGAGCCGCAAGCCGAGCGGCGAGGGAAGGGTGTCCCCCCGCTCCCGCATTTCGGTCACCGTGAGGATCTCGCGTCGGGCCCACGGGTCGGCGGCGAAGGCGCCCTTGGTGAAGTAGGCCATCAGGCGTCGACCCGCGCCGGTGCCGCGCCGTAGAGCGCCTCCTTGAACGGCTTCATGCCGACGCGGCGGTAGGCGCTGAGGAAATCCTCGTCGGCGGTGGCGCGCAGCTTGACGTAGGTGTCGACAACCGTCTCAACCGCGTCCACGATCGCCTCCGACGAGAAGCCGCGCCCGGTGATGTCGCCGACCGCGCAGGTTTCGTCCGCCGTACCGCCGAGCGTCAGCTGGTAACTCTCGACGCCGGCCTTCTCCAGGCCGAGGATGCCGATGTGGCCGACGTGGTGGTGGCCGCAAGCGTTGATGCAACCGGAGATCTTGATCTTGAGGTCGCCGATCTCCGCCGCCCGCTCGGGCGCGCCGAAGCGCTCGGAGATGCGTTGCGCCACGGGGATGGAGCGGGCGGTCGCCAACGCGCAATAGTCGAGCCCCGGGCAGCAGATGATGTCGGAGACCAGGCCGACGTTGGGCGTCGCCAGGCCGAGCGCGGCGAGCGCGTCGTAGAGCGCCGGCAGGTCGTCGAGCGCGACGTGCGGCAGCACGATGTTTTGTTCGTGCGACACCCGCAGCTCGTCGGCGGCGTAGCGCGCGGCGAGGTCGGCGAGGCCGTCCATCTGGTCGGCGCTGGCATCGCCGGGGATGCCGCCGACCGGCTTCAGGGACACGGTGACGATGCCGTGCCCCGGCACCTTATGGGGGAACAGGTTGCGGTCGACGAAACGGGCGAAGGCCGGGTCGGCGCGCCGCCGTGCCTCGACGGCGTCCGACACCTCGCTCCGCGCGGGGAGGTCGGGCATCGCGAAATACGCCTTGATGCGGTCGATCTCCGCCTCAGGCAGGGTCAAGCCGGCATCATGGTTCTCCGCGAAGTCCGCCTCCACCATCTCGCGGATGACGTCGGCGCCCTTCTCGTGGACGAGGATCTTGATGCGCGCCTTGTACTTGTTGTCGCGGCGACCCTCCAGGTTGTACACGCGCAGCACGGAGTTCGTGTAGGCGAGCAGGTCCGCCTTGGGCAGGAACGCGCGGATGCGGTGGGCGATGAGCGGCGTGCGCCCCTGGCCGCCGCCGACGTAGACGCTGAACCCGACCTCGCCGGCCTCGTTCCTGACGAGTTGGTATCCGATGTCGTGAACCTGGATGGCCGCCCGGTCGGTCGGCGCGCCGGTCATCGCGATCTTGAACTTGCGCGGCAGGAACGAGAACTCGGGATGGAGCGAGGACCACTGCCGGATGATCTCGGCGTAGGGGCGGGGGTCCTCGATCTCATCGTGGGCGGCGCCGGCGAAGTGGTCGGCGGTGGTGTTGCGGATGCAATTGCCGGACGTCTGGATGCAGTGCATCTCGACCGACGCCAACTCGTCGAGGATCGCCGGGCAGTCCTTCAGCGTTGGCCAGTTGAACTGGAGGTTCTGCCGGGTGGTGAAGTGACCGTATCCGCGATCGTAGGTGCGCGCGACGTGGGCGAGCTTGCGCATCTGGCGCGACGACAGCGTGCCGTAGGGCACCGCGATGCGCAGCATGTAGGCGTGCAGCTGCAGGTAGACGCCGTTCATCAACCGGAGCGGGCGGAACTGCTCCTCGTTCAGCTGCCCGCCGAGGCGGCGCTCGACCTGGCCCCGGAACTGCTCGACCCGCTCGGACACGAAGCCGGCGTCGAACTCGTCATAACGATACATCGGTGTTCATTCCCCGGGTGTTTGATCCCTCGGCCACTCGACGGCCCATCCCCAAGCGCGTTCCCGCCCTCAAGGGAAGCGGTAGTCGATCGTCGGCCCGTTGGCGCGGATGGCGTCACGCAACGTCATCTTGCCACCTTCGCCACCCTTCTCCGTCACGAAGGGATCGACGACGACGTTGCGCCCCACGTCGCGCCGCCCGATCGCCAAACCGTCCTCGGCCGCCGCGTCGTCGGAATACGCCGCCGCCTGATCGACGTTCGACACCCAGGAGCCATCCACGCCGAGGTAAAGCACCGCGCCGGTCGCGAGGTCGTTGGCGCTTATCATCTTCGGCATGGGATCCCACTCTGCTTGGGGAAGATCTAAGCGATGCGGCGACGCATTGCGAGGGACGGGATTTCTCGTTCGCCGTCGCGGCGCGCGAATTTGTTCTCCCAACGGGCGCGGAGGCGTTCCGCCATCGAGGGCCGAGCGTTCGACCTCCAAAATGATCGACAGGAACAGGCTGGAGGGCGAGGCGTTCGTTTCATATGAAAAATGAAGGACGGAGACGTATCATGCTCGAAGGCTTCACACGAGGGACCATTGCCAGGGCGTTGATCGCCCTGGGATGTCTCGCCGCCTCGGCCGCGAACGCTCAAACCCCTTCGCCCGACAAGGCGCCGGCGGATAAACAGGCGCCGACCAGCTTGCAGGACGGCGGGGGCGACAACCTCAGCACCAAGCTCAGCCGCAGCGGCGGGGTCATCACCCCCAAGAGCGACATCGATCCCGGCATCGGCAAGTCGGCGCCCGACCCGCAACCGAACTCCACCCCGGTCATCCCGCCCTCGGCCAACGGCGGCGGCTCGGCCAAGTAGCGGCTCGACCGGATACGTCGGCGAGCGAGGCGGGCGATCCGTGAGGGCGCGAGGCGGCACGAACGCCGCCCCGCGTCCGCGATCAGACCGTGTTGGCCGACCGGCTCGTGATCAGGTGGTAGACGAGGAGGAGGATCACGGCGCCGACGACGCCGCTAAGCAGGCTGGTCCCTTCGCCGTGCTCCACCCAGCCCGCCTTCACGGCGATGAAGTTGGCGACGAGCGAGCCGACGATGCCGAGGATCGTGGTGACGATGAACCCGCTGGGATCGTTCGGCCCGGGAATGATGAAGCGGGCGATCAGGCCCGCGATGAAGCCGATGATGACGACGTAGAGGTAGTGCAGCACGATCGTGTTCCCCTTGGTTCCGCCGTGGAGGTCCGCCGCTTCGCGCGTCACCGTTCACGACATCTCGATCAATGACCCAGTCGCGAGGTTCCCGCCACCCTGCCGCACCGATGCTGGTTCGCCGGAGCCGCTTCGCCGGGGCCGCCTCACCAAGCGACGCTCTCGCGACCGTTCAAGGCCGAGACCGTGCCGTTCGGGCGTCGCGCGGGACGCCCCAGGGCGATGACGCGCGGGGCGCCGGGTGCCAGGTGGAACCAGTTGTCGTCGGGTCGCCACCCGCCCGACCCCGCGCCGGCGATCCGCACGGATTGCGCGAAGCGCCGCGTCGCGACCTCCAGGCCCCAGCCCCCGTCGCCCTCGACCGGCGTCGCGCGGAGCCCGAGGTCGTGCCGCGCGTGGCCGCGACCCAGCGGGAAGTGGAACGCCTCCGCGATGCGGCCGCCGTCCGCGTCCAGGAGGCGGGCCACCGTCACGTCGTGCGACGGCTCGCCGAAGCGGTAGGCGTAGGTCGTGTCGAAGAAGCCGCCCCACAGCGTCGTGGCCGGCAGCGCGATCGTGCGCCGGGGTTCGAGCGTGAGGTCGGCGGCGGCGTCCATCACGACCGTCCGGCCCTCGCGCAGGCAGGTGAGCGTGAGCCTCACCGGGCGGGGCACGGCCGTCTCGTTGAACAGGCTGATCTTCAGGCCGTTGAGGTTCTCGTCGGTCAACACCAGCCCGATCGGTTTGAACACCCGCTTCAGAGCCCAGTACGCCGCCTTGGGCGCGCCGAGCGCGTCGATGACGCCCCAGCCCGCGCCGGGAGCGAAGTCGCGCAGGAACCACACCAGCGCGCCCCGCGTGCACGACCCCTCCCGCCGCCATTCCGCAAAGGTCGCTTCCATGACTTCCGCGCTGGTCGCCCGTGCCATGTCCAGGAAGCGGGCGGGATCGTCCGCCCGCAGGCGCGCGACGTCGAGTCCGTAGAGCGAGGCCGTGTAATGGTTGCGGACCGCCTCGAACGCCCAACTCGCGGCGACGTCGTGGGCGCGACGCTCGACGAAGGCCGGGTGGACGATCTCCGGCCGGTCCGGCTCCAAGGTGACGGGCGCGACGTCGGGCACGTTGGCGAGGCCGAGGCTCTCCGCGCTGAAGCGCACCCGCGCCCGCCGCGCCTCCTCCATCGGCCGGCGATGGGCGCTGACGCCGTAGTAATGGCTGATGCCGTGGTCGGCGACGAAGGGCAGCTCGCCGCCCCACGGGGAGTGCGGCACGTAGGGCACGTCCGGCCGCAACGCCGCCGCCGCGTCGGCCAGCACGGTGTCGAACAGCACGTTGCTCCACAGCGCGGCCGGCATGCCCAGCATCGCCGCCTGCTGCGCCACCTCGCTCGCGCCGCACAGCACGGCGAGGCAGGGCGAGCCTCGCGTGCGCGCCAGGAACTGGCGCGCCTCCGCGTCCACGCTGGCGCGGTACGCGGGGTCGGACGCCGGGTAGTCGAAGTTCGCGAAGGCGAAGTCCTGCCACACCATCAGGCCGAGTTCGTCGCAGAGCGCGTAGAAGGCGTCGCCCTCGTAGCCCATCGTCCCGCAGACGCGGAGGGTGTTCATGCCGGCGTCGCGCGCCAGAGTGAGCGACGGCAGCAGCGCGTCACGCGCGAAGGGCAGGGCGACGATGTCGGGGGTGGTCCAGCAAGCGCCGCGACAGAACACCGGCACGCCGTTGACGACGAGGCCGAAGCCGTGGCCGTCGGCGTCGCGGTCGACCGCCACCGTGCGGAAGCCGACGTGGCCGAGGTCGAAGTCTTGGTCGCCGACGTGGACGGCGAGCGGGTAGAGCGTTGGTGCGCCGTGGGTGTGGGGCCACCAGCGCTCGACGTCGGGGATTTCAGCGCCGCCGCGCAAGAAGCCGTCGCCGTCGTCGACGAGGGCGAAATCGATCGCGCCGACGCGGGCGACGACCCAGCCCTCGGTCGGTGCGGACAGGCGGATGGCGAGGTCGAGGAGTCCGTCCCCGTCGGCGTCGATGGTCGCCGCCACGCGCTTGTCCACGATCCGCGGTGCCGTCGCGTCGAAGAGGGAGACGGGCCGGGTCGGGCCGACCGCGTGCACCGGCGGTCCCCAGCCCGGGATGTGGCCGAGCAGGAGGGTGCGCGCGAGGCGCAGGTTCGGGGGGCGGACCAGGGTCGGCCGCCAGCGCGCCCTCGCCTTCTTCGTCGCGAGGTGGGCGTCGAGCGAGCGGCAGGCGACGTGGAGCGTGTGGCGGCCCGACAGCGTGACGCCGACCTCGTGGGCGAGGAACATGTTGTTCGAGGCGAGGATCGGCGCACCGTCCAAATAAGCCTCGGCGATCGTCGCCAGGCCGTCGAAGCGCAGGACGGCCGAGCCCTCCCCGGTGATCGTCGCGCGGAACCACGCGTCGGTGGCGTCGAAGGACACGTCGTCGTCGGGTTCCCACAGGCCCAACGCCCGCAGCGACGCGCCCAGCGTGCCGGGCACGATCGCCGGCAGCCATTCGGCACCCGGGTCGATCGCGGCGGGGTCACCCCACGCGCCGGGCGCGGTCCGGGTGAAGGACCAGTCGGCGATCAGCATCGGCTCGGCCCGCCGGTGCCGCCCGCTAGACCACCGCCTCTGTCATTCCGGGGCTCGCGGCACGCGAGAACCCGGAACCCAGGGGTGGCAGGACCGGGGCGGCTATTGCCCCACACCAGATCGCACCGGCGTTCGTGCGGTGGTCGCTGGGTTCCGGGTTCGCCTGCGGCGCCCCGGAATGACAAAGCTGATTGTCCCGCGCCCGTGACGCCGTCCGTCACCCTAGAGCGCGGCACCCTAGAGCGCGGCGAGGCCGTCCATGACGCGGTAATAAAGGTCGACCAGGGGGGCAAGGGCGGGTTCGAGACCCTCGTAGCGGTGGCGGGCGACGGCGCGGGCGAGCTG
>CAXSDP010000030.1:0-17992 GCA_964235705.1 uncultured Beijerinckiaceae bacterium
TAAGGGGTTGTCCAACGAAGCGGCCGAAGTGGCGCTCGTAGGCGAAGAAATAATGACCTGACTTGTGAGTAGGTCGACCTTTGTTGTTCAAAAAGAGATCGTAGAGCAAAATCGACTGTCCTCGCCTATGTCACCCGTGGCCGTCGGTGCCTGGCGAGGGATAGCCGAGCAGCCACATTATCGCTTACAAAACGCAGCAGTTATATACGCTAAATTAGTAGCACCATCGTTCCTACAGCGAAACCCCATCTTGATTAGCATGGCGTATTAGGTCCTTCGAAGGCACCCACATCTCGAACGCCGTACGTTGGCTTGCAGGGTTAATCCCATGACGATCGTTCATGACAGACACGAAGAGAGCCACCTCGGTGTAAGTTTGATGCCGGCAGAAACACCTGAATTTTGGAGATGGTCATGCTGGGACCTCGGTCGGCATGAATCGCGATAGAACCTCATCCTCATTGCTATCTCGGTCAGACCGCATAAGATACCTAGCTATCCAGCACAATCCCCTTGGTAGCAACGAATACGTGACCGACATGCGATATCAGCTAAGCAGGAGACTTGAAAACGAGGCCTTGCTCTGTCCAAGGCAGGCGCGTAACGCGCGTCCCTCGATCAGAGAAGAAGTCGTCCCATCTCCAAGTCGGAGCAGCGATATGACCGTAGTTGTCGAGCAACAAGGGCGCTCCTGGTGACAAGCGATCCCAGACATGAGCCAAACTTGGCTCCTGATAGCCTAGATCCACATGAGCGAAGCAAAAGCGGCTGTCTCCGGTTTTACGGAGGTTTTCTTGATCGTCAACCAAACCGACGATGACTTCCACGTTATGGTAGTACTCTCCCATTTTCGCGACGACCTCGTCGTTACACATCGTTGCCCAGGGGTCTATCGAGTGTTCTTCAAAGAGATCCATCATGAAGAGCCTGCGCGTCTCGCCTAGGTACGCCAGCGCCCGAGCCATGATCCAGGTACTACCGCCTTGCCAACACCCAATCTCGATGACATTGCCTGGAAACGTCAGGCCAAGGCGCAAGAGTTCCAATAAGAACCTAATCTTCTCATCACTCATCATGGAGAGCGGCGCTTCTGGTACGCTCTTCAGGACAACCTTATAGAAATCTTCCTGCTCAAACGGATTTATTTCGTAGGTCGGCTTGTGATTCAAAGACGGTGGATAAAAATAGTCCATCCAATTATATAGGCGCACAATCTTTCCGAGATACTCATAGTGCAGCGAAAATTCACAACATAGGATGAGATTGGCATCTACCTTTCGGTCCACGTCAATGACGGGCACCCCCCTGAAACGCACACCCGCGAAGAGCTTCTTTGGGTCATATACGGCTACGACATTGCTGCCGCAGATGTTGATGATGTGCTTAGCGGTTTCGCCGAACCCGACGAGCACGGCTCTCACACCCGTCTTCGCGCAACGCTCGGTGAGATGGCGAAGTGCATCGTGATCGTTAAAAACGTGATTCGTTGCGGATACATCGTAGGTCATTAGGTTTGGCGCCTCTCACCCGTTGGCGGTCGCGTAGCACGCTGGTCTAGCAGCTCCTCAAACGTTTCATACGCCCCAAGGCTCGTCATGTCGCTACCTGCGGGAACTTCAGCACGAGATACGATCCTGTATATCCCTCACGAAGCCGCACTCTTACAAGCACGGTGCGAATACGTCCGGAATCTAAACTTTCATCCTTCATCATCGTGAGTACACGTGACCCGTGAAATAAGCATTGCCGTTCTCGTCAATCGAGAACACCGCCTCGCCCTTACTATTCAAATAGGCTAAGCGTCCGTCCCGCCACGTCATACAATTCGCAAGACCGTTAAAACAGGCGGTCTGGCCCGCCCGCATCAACACGGCATGCATGTCCGCGTTGGCTAAGGTCGTATTGAGTCCCACCTGGTGGGATCCAGCTACGGTTAGACTGTTCGCGGCTCTGGTACCATCGAAGAATGTATTATCCGCGACCACGCGATCGCCGTTGAACATTAAACCATTCGTCCAACCAGCGTTACCGTTGCTCCCTGCCATGTAGGCATCGAAGTAGATCGCGGCGAGGGACGCGTAGGATCCTTGCGCGTGCACGTATTGGCCCACAGTGAACGCGCCACGTCCCGGCGTACTGTTGGCGTCCCAATTCGTGAAGTCGAGTTCATAGCCGACGCTGCCATTTCGATCACCGATCGCCCCAGGTTTACCAGGCTTACCGCTTCCCTCGAAACCGTCGAAGGAGTTCGCAGCCCCAGGGCCAGCGTTCCGCACTAAATCGGTGTTCAAAGCCCACGCAGTCCCAGCTCCCTCCTGCTGCATCACGCCGACGTATTGCGCTACCTTTTGTCCGTCAGGATTGCCCGTCTTCACGAACAAGCCGATGTTCGACAACCATTCCGCTTGGCTCGCCCCCTTGCTCGTGGCTCCGTGAATGAATTGCGTGGACAACACGGGCGGTGACGGTGGCGCCGGACAATTGGATGTCGGGCACGTGGCGATCGATGGATCGCCGAGGACGAGTTGAGCCTTCGTCGCCGAAGGACCTTCGGCTCGGACCATCGTGAAATGGTCGACGGCGAAGGCACCTCCCATGATGATCGTGGCGACCACTTGGACCAGCGTGGGCAGGTGCAACCTCACGACCGACCTCCAACCCAATCCTGTTTGAACACGACGCACGCGATCCATGAAGGGGCCTTTCTCCGGGAAAGGCGCCCCCCTCGAACGCGTCCAAGGACGATCCGCAAGGTACGCGAACGACCTCACAGTTCAGCCGATGTCCGTAGTCCTCGCGTGGATCTCTCTTGGCGGCGGACCACTCCCACATGGGCGGAGGCCTGTCCAGCCAATCAGGTCCGATCGCATCGATACGCCACCTGATCCTTTCCCCGGAGTACCCCGGTCTGGGCCTGCCATCGCTCACCGAGCCTCGAAATCCCCGACGATCGCGGCATCCCTTAAGCCACGGGACGAAAAGCCGACCTCGCACGCTCGCCCCGCTTCCCGCGTGAGCCCGCGCCCCTTTTCCCCTATGGTGGTCGCCAGCTCAGCCCACGGAGTCCGATGGCCGCCCTCGCCCCCGAGCAGTACAAGGAAACGTTGATCTTCCTGACGACGGCGGGGCTGGTGGTGCCGCTGTTCCGCCGCCTGCGGGTCAGCCCGGTCATCGGCTTCCTGTGCGCCGGGGCGGCGCTCGGGCCCTACGGCCTGGGCTCCCTGTCGCATCGCATCGGCGCCTTCTCGTTCCTGGTGCTGGACGACGTGCGCGCCATCCAGCCCATCGCCGAGTTCGGCGTGGTGTTCCTTCTCTTCATGATCGGGCTCGAGCTCTCGTTCGAGCGGCTCACGAGGCTGCGTCGGCTGGTGTTCGGGCTGGGGGCGTTGCAACTGTTCGCCTCCAGCCTCGCGCTCGGCGTGGCGGCGCTGCTGCTCGGCCAGGCGCCGGCGGCGGCCCTCATGCTGGGGGCGGCGCTGGCGCTGTCCTCCACCGCCGTCATCATCCCCGTCATGGCGGAGCGCCGGCGGCTCGGGGCGGCGGCGGGGCGCACGGTCTTCTCCGTGCTGCTGTTCCAGGACCTGATGGTCGCGCCCCTCCTGTTCCTGGTGACGATGCTGTCGATCCGCACCGGCGGCGACATCGGCCTCACCCTGCTGACGACGCTCGTGCCGGCGGTCTGCGGTCTGCTCCTGGTGGTCGGCGGCGGCCGCCTGCTGATCCGCCCGCTGTTCCACCACGTCGCCGCCGCCGGCTCGACCGAGTTCTTCATGGCGGCCTGCCTGCTGGTGGTGCTGGGCACGAGCCTGCTCACCGCGCTCAGCGGGCTGTCGATGGGGCTCGGCGCCTTCATCGCCGGGCTGCTGCTGGCGGAAACCGAGTACCGCCGCGAGATCGAGGTGACGATCGAGCCCTTCAAGGGGCTGCTACTCGGCTTGTTCTTCGTCGCCATCGGGGCCGGCCTCGACTTCGCGCAACTGATCGCCGCGCCGCTCGCCACGCTCGGCGTCGCCGCCGGCTTCATCCTGGTGAAAGTGTCCGTCGCCTTCCTGTCGGCGCGGGTGATGCGCCTGCCGTGGCGCGTCGCCACCGAGTCCGCGCTGATGCTGGCGCCGGGCGGCGAGTTCGCCTTCGTGCTCATCGCGGCGGCGGTGGCGGCCGGCCTCGTCGACGCCACGGTCGGCGCGCACACCGAGATCGCCGTCACCCTGTCGCTGTTCGCCGTGCCGGCGCTCGCCGCGCTGGCGCGCCGGTTGATCCGCAAGATCGCCCGCGCCGACGTGGTCCTCACCGTCGTCCCCAAGCAGGACGCGACGCCGCCGCGCGCGCTGCTGATCGGCTACGGCCGCGTCGGCCAGCTCGTCGGCGCCATGATGCGCAAGCACGCCATCACCTTCCTCGCGGTCGATGAGGACATCGCCACGGTGCGCACCTTCCGCCGCGCCGGCGTCGCCATCACCTGGGGCAGCGCCGCCCGCATGGAGTTCCTGGAGCGGTGCGGGCTCGCCACGGCCGAAGCCCTGATCATCACCCTCGACGAGCCGGACGTGGCCGAGGACATCGTGCGCCAGGTCCGGGCGCGGCGGCCGGACCTCACGATCGTCGCGAGGGCGCGCGACGCCGACCGCGCCGCGCGGCTCTACGCGCTGGGCGTCACCGACGCGGTGCCGGAAACGATCGAGGCCAGCCTTCAGCTGTCGGAAGCGGTGCTGGTCGACATGGGCGTGGCGATGGGCCACGTGATCGCCTCCGTGCACGAGAAGCGCGACGAGTTCCGCCGCCTCCTCCGGCCAGTCGCCGGCAGGGCGGAGGAGCGTCGGGCGATAAAGATCTCCCTGCGGGTGAAGGACATGAACCGCCGCGTCGAGACCGCGCGGCGCGCGGCGGCGGTGCCTAAGCCCGCAGACGTTCCTTGATGTGATCGGCGACGCGCAACGCGTTGGCGACGATGGTCAGCGTGGGGTTCACCGCGCCGATGGAGGGAAAGAAGCTCGCATCGGCGATGTACAGATTGTCGAGCTCGTGCGCCTTGCAGTTGAGGTCGAGGACGGAGGTCGCGGGGTCGGTCCCGAAACGGCTGGTGCCGGCCTGGTGCGCCGTGCCGTTCAGCGGGATGTTCTTACCGAGGTACAGGCTGCGCTCCATCAGCAGGTGCGTCTCGCCGGCGGCGTTGAGCATCTGCTGCAGCTTCGTCTTCAAGGCCTTGGCTTCGACCTCGTTGCTCTCGGTCAAGGATAGCACGACGCGCTCGCCGTCGGTGGTGATCCGGTTGTCGGGGTTTGGCAGGTCCTCGGTCTGCAGCCAGAAGTCCATGGAATGCTCGGCCATCTTCTCGAACGGCATCTCGGGCGCGAAGGACAGCCAGGACGGCAGCGCCTCGCCGCGGATCTGCTCGCCGTGCGAGGTCGCGCACATCTGGATGAGGCCGAGCGGGTGTTCGTTCTCGGGCGAGGCGAAGTAGTAGTCGCTCACCGCCAGCGTCTTCTGGAAGCTCGTGGTGTTGCGATCCTTCAGCAGCGCCATCAGCACGCTCATGTTGTGACGCATGTAGTTGCGCCCAACCTGGTCCGAGCCGTTGGCGAGACCATTGGGATGCTGTTCGTTGGCCGAGCGTAGCAGCAAGAGCGCCGTGCTGAGCGCGCCGCAGGCCGCCACCACGATGTCGGCGCTGTAGGTTTCCTCCACGCCTTCGCGCGTCACGTGGACGCGGCTGACGCTGCGGCCGGACGCGTTCGTTTCCAGCTTGTGGACGAGGGCGTTGGTGAGCAGCGTGAAATTCGGATGCAGCCGCAAGGTCGGGTCGACGCAGATGATCTGAGAATCGGCCTTGGCGTTGATCGCGCACGGGAACCCGTCGAAGGCGTCGCAGCGGATGCACGGGCTGGACGGCGTGACGCCGCCGCCTTCCTTCTCCTCCAACAAGATGCCGAGCGGCAAATGGAACGGGTGCAGCCCGTTCGCGGACAGCTTGTCACTGAGCTGCTGGATGCGCGGCTCGTGCGTGACCGGCGGATAGGCGTAAGGTGTCGACGACCACGGCTCGTTCGGGTCCTCGCCGCGCTGGCCGTGCACCTGGAACAGCGCTTCCGCCTGACCGTAATAGGGCTCGAAGACGTCGTAGCCGAGCGGCCAGGCCGGCGAGATGCCATCGTGGTGGCGAACGGCGCCGAAGTCCTTTTCCCGCAGCCGCAGCAGGGCCGAGCCGTAAACCTTGGAGTTCCCACCCACGAACCGGTGCAGGCCCGGCTGGAAGCTGCCGCCGTCCTTGCCGTACCAAGTGTCCTTCACTTGGTAGATCGCGTCGACGAACACCGCCTTGGAATCCCAGTTCGTGAGCGAGCGCGGCAGGTAGTCGCCGCGCTCCAGCATCAGGATCCTCTTGCCGGTGGGGGCCAGGCGCTGGGCCAGCGATCCGCCGCCCGGTCCGGAGCCGATGACGATGACGTCGTAATGCGTGCTGTTGTCCATCGTCGGTGGTCTCTCGGGCGAGGGTGCGGTGTGAGGAAGCGCTAGCGGAAGCGGCCGGGCTGGTTCACGGTCGGCGTCACGTCGAGACCGGTGACGATCATGGTGCAGGGTTCATCGCCCACCGTGCCGGAGCGGTGACCCTTGCCGCCCCTGGTGTTCTGGTCTTCCCCCATCATCAGCTCGCCCGGACCCATCTCGACGCGGTGGCCGTCCATGGTCTCGACGAACCATCGTCCGGTGAGCACGGCGATCCACTGCGGCTTGGGGTTCTCATGCCACTCGCCGACCCAGCCGACTGGCAGCACGGTGAAGGTCACGCCGGCTTGGGCCGGGTCCATCTTGTCGTTCCACTGGGGGGACACACCGGGGCCGACGCCTTTGAACGCGAAGTCGGTCAGATGGCACCGCACCTGGGCGCTGACGCCATCGGCGTCGGTGTACACGTGCCAGTACGGCATGGATGGTTTGGTGTCTTCGTCCGGCATCGCGTGACCCTGTGGGTCGATGTTATCGGCGACAGCCGGCATGAACCCGTCCGGCAACGGCACCGCGGCGGAAAAGCTCCCCCCTCCGGCGTCACGCGGTGAAAAACGTGGGCGCCACCGAAGGCTTGATGGGATCGGAGCGGGTCGGCGGCGAAGGCCACCATCGGAAAGAACGGCAAAGAAAAAGGCGGCCGGAGCCGCCTTCCCTGGTCGAGGACGCGGGCGCCGCGTTCAGTAGCGCGCGGTCACCACGGCGGCCGAGCACTGGGCGGTCAGCTGCGAGAACAAGTCGATGTTGTTGTAGATGAAGCCGCCGAGCTTCACGGGGGGCAACGGGGGCACGATGTCCTGCACGAAGCCGAGGGAAAAGAGCGTCGGGTTCAGCGCCTTCCAGGTGCCGTTCTCCAGCCGTGCCCAGTTCGAGCAGTTGATGGTGCTGAAACCCGTGGTCGGCCCGAACTGCGCGACGACCGGGGCCAGCCGCTCGGTGAAGGGCGGGGGCGAAACCGGACCCGGCGCCGGGGCGTAGTCCGCCGCCAGCGCGGAGGTGGCGGTGAGGCCGAGCAGCATTGTCGATAGCGCGATGTTCTTCATAGGTCCCCCTCAGGTCTTGATCTACGAGTCGACGTTAAGCGATCCGTCACGAGGCACTCACGATCGGCCCCTGCTTCGAACACGTGAATATCCAGGACTGACGCTTTTCGAACAAGATCTCACCCAACTTGGGCGGAGCGTCCACCGCCGTCAAGCGCCGGTGGGCCGCAGCTTGGCTGGAACCGAGACCCTTACGGCACCGTTGACGCTTCGGTGACGGGCTGTGCCAATTGGGCAACGATCGGTATCGGGGACCGTCGACCAGGCTGCGATAGGAGAAGGCGATGCGCGAAGGCAAGCTCTTGCGAACGGCGTTGGCTGTGGGATTCATCGCGTCGGCGGGCGCGGCGGTGGTGATGCCGGCCGCGGCGCAGGTCACCTACAACCGCGACCCGAACGCCTACAACCCCTTCTACCCCCTTCCGCCGCTTCCGTTCTCCGACCCCTCGGCCTACGATCAGGCGTTCGACGTCGTTCCCTCGTATCAGGTCCAAACCAACCCCTACGCGGGCGGACCGCCGGTGCGGGTGGTGGCGCGGTGCCTGTTCCCGAACGGCTGGAACGTCACCGACTTCTCGCGCTCGATCAACGGAGTCCCGCCGGGCATCGATCACCAATGCCCAGTCGACGCCGTGCCGCAAGGGCGGCGGGTGCGCGCCGCCTACTGAGCGCGTCGATCTGCTAGGATCGAGGCGGGGTCGAGTCGCGGCCGGATGCGGGAGCGGGGTGTCATGATGGTCGTCAGGTGCGTGGTGGTCTTCGTGTCTGCAAGCGTCCTGGCTGGCGCGGCGGCATCGCCGGCGTCCGCCGATGATGCGCCCAGGGCGCACCATCCCCGCCATGCCCATCACCATCATCCGCGCCATGCCATCGAGGACCAGCGGGTGGACCGGGCCGGCGGCGGCGCGTTCATCAGCGGGCCGCTCCCCGCGGGTCTGCTTGGTTTCGGCATCGCCGGCGCGAGCGCCGCCGACGGCTACGGCTACGGCGGCTACCAGCGCCGGCAGGATTATCCCGCCGGCTACGGCTACTACGGATCCGGCTACCACGGGCCGAGCTACAGTTATACCGGCTACTGATCGGCTCCCGACGTCGGCGCGGGGACGCTAGGCAGTCTCGCGAGGCGGTCCAGGGCGCCCTGCAGGATGTAGGCCGCGGCCATCCTGTCGACCACTTCCGCCCGTTTGCGCCGGGACGCGTCCTGTTCGATGAGCTGCCGGGTCACGGCGGCGGTCGACAGCCGCTCATCCCACAGCACGAAGGGCAGGGTGGTCAGCCCGCCCATGGAGCGGATGAAGGCCCGCGTGGCCTGCACGCGCGGGCCTTCGCTCCCGTCCATGTTCAGCGGCAGGCCGATCACCATGGCCGCCACCTCCAGGCCCTTGGCGTGGCGCAGCAACTCGGCCGCGTCCGCCGTGAACTTGGCGCGTCGGATCGTCGTCACCGGGCTCGCCAGCCGACGCTCGACGTCGGACACGGCCACGCCGATCGTCTTGGTGCCGAGGTCGAGGCCGAGCAGCCGGTCAAGGCGGCGGAGGCGGGGACGGAGCGCGGCGAGGTCGATGATGCTGGTCAATGGGACCCTTAAATCTTCGCGCGCGACTTCCGCGCGTCCCGGCCGATGATATAGACCCGTGACACACCAGCACCACGGAAGCACCATGCCCGTCGACCAGGCGACCGTCCGCCGTATCGCCCACCTCGCGCGCATCAAGGTCCCCGACGATGCGGTCGCCGGATTGCAGGGCGAGCTCAACGCGATCCTGGCCTTCGTCGAGACGTTGGACGCCGTCGACGTCGCAGGCGTCGAGCCGATGACCTCCGTGATGCCGATGCCCATGAAGAAGCGCGCCGACGTCGTCGACGACGGCGCCATCGCCGACCGCGTCATCGCCAACGCGCCGCTCAGCGAGGACAACTTCTTCACCGTCCCCAAGGTCATCGAATAGGCGACCGCCCTCGCAGGATAGCAGACCTTGACCGACCTCCCCGCCCTGACCCTCGCCGACGCCCGCGACGGGCTGCGTGCCAAACGCTTCTCCGCCACCGAACTCGCCCGCGCCCAGATCGACGCGATCGAGGCGGCGCGGGCGTTGAATTGCTTCATCGTCGAGACGCCGGACCAGGCGCTCGCGCAGGCGAAGGCGTCGGACGCGCGGCTCGCCGGCGGCGGGGGCGGCGCGCTGGAAGGCATCCCGCTCGCCATCAAGGACCTTTACTGCACCACCGGGGTGCAAACGACGGCGGGCAGCCGCATCCTCGAGGGCTTCGTGCCGCCCTACGAGTCGAGCGTCACCGCCAACCTTTGGCGCGACGGCGCCACCATGCTCGGCAAGCTCAACCTCGACGAGTTCGCGATGGGCTCGTCGAACGAGACCTCGTACTTCGGCCCGGCCGTGTCGCCGTGGCGGCGGCGCGGCGACGAGGCGAAGCTCGTGCCGGGCGGCTCGTCCGGCGGCTCGGCGGCGGCGGTGGCGGCGCGGCTGTGCTTCGGGGCGACCGCCACCGACACCGGCGGGTCGATCCGCCAGCCGGCCGCCTTCACCGGGACGGTCGGCATCAAGCCGACCTACGGGCGCTGCTCACGCTGGGGGATCGTCGCCTTCGCCTCCTCGCTCGACCAGGCCGGGCCGATCGCCCGCGACGTGCGCGACGCCGCCATCCTGCTGCGCTCCATGGCCGGTCCCGACGCCAAGGACACGACCTGCGTGGACCTGCCGGTGCCGGACTACGAGGCGGCGGTGGGTCGCTCGGTGAAGGGCATGACGATCGGCATCCCGCGCGAGTACCGGATGGAGGGGATGTCGGGCGAGATCGACGCGCTCTGGAGCCAAGGCGTCGCCTGGCTGCGGGAGGCCGGCGCGCGGATCGTCGACATCTCGCTGCCGCACACGAAATACGCGCTCGCCGCCTACTACATCGTGGCGCCGGCCGAGGCCTCCTCCAACCTCGCGCGCTACGACGGCGTGCGCTACGGCCTGCGGGTGCCGGCGCGCGACATCGTCGACATGTACGAGGGCACGCGCGCGGCCGGCTTCGGCCCCGAGGTGCGTCGCCGCGTCATGATCGGCACCTACGTGCTCTCGGCCGGCTATTACGACGCCTATTACGTGCGGGCGCAGAAGATCCGCACGCTGATCAAGCGCGACTTCGAGGCGGCCTACGCGGACGGGGTCGACTGCATCCTGACGCCGGCCACCCCGTCCGCCGCCTTCGGCATCGGCGAGACGGGGTCCGCCGACCCCATCGCCATGTACCTGAACGACGTCTTCACGGTGACGGTCAACATGGCCGGACTGCCCGGCATCGCGGTGCCGGCCGGGCTGTCGAGCGAGGGCCTGCCGCTCGGCCTCCAGCTGATCGGCCGCGCCTTCGACGAGGAAACGCTGTTTTCGGTGGCGTCCGTCATCGAGAAGGCGGCGCCGAAGGTGGGGGCGCCGCCGCGCTGGTGGTGAGGAACCCTACTCGGCCGCGACCTTCAGCGCCGGGTTCTCCAGCGTCTGGATCACCTCGAAGCCCTCGAATTCCGGGTGTCCGAGCGTCATGCGCTTGTTCTGCCCCGCGCCGCGATGGGCCGCGCGGAAATGCTCGGACGTCGTCCAGGCCGTGAACGCCTCCTTGGTGGCCCACGTCGTGTGCGAGGAATACAGCACGTGATCCTCGCGCTCCGGCCCGCGCAGCATGTGGAAGGCGACGAAGCCGGGGTTCTTCTCGAGGTGCGACTCGCGCCCCAGCCACATGGCCTCGAAGTCACCGGCCTCGTCCTTGATGACCTTGAAGCGGTTCATGGCGATGAACATGGCTCGTCTCCCGTGATTGCGTCCGGCGAGCCTAGCCCAAATCGGTACCGCTGGCAGCCCCACCCCTCACGTGCGACAAAGCGTTCGCGAGTCGCACGAAGCCGGCGCCGTCGACCTCTTCCGCCCGCCGCGTCGGCTCGATCCCGGCGGGGCCGAGCAGGGCGGCCGGATCGACGCCCAGCGTGCGCAGCGACTGCCGCAGCATCTTGCGCCGCTGGCCGAACGCCGCCTGGGTGACGGCGGCGAGGGCGCGCACCTCGCAGGGCCGGGGCGCCGGCCGGGGCACCAGCTCCACCACCGAGGAGGTCACGCTGGGCGGCGGCACGAAGCTCTGCCGGGGCACGTCGAACAGGATGCGGGTGGCGCAGCGCCAGTTCGCCAGCACGCCCAGCCGCCCGTAGGCGGCGCGCTCGTTCGGTGTGGCGACGATGCGCTCGGCCACCTCGCGCTGGAACATCAGGGTCAGGCGGTCGAACCACGGTGGCCAGGGCTCGGCCTCCAGCCAGCCGACGAGCAGCGCGGTGGCGATGTTGTAGGGCAGGTTGGCGCACACGCGGGTGGGGCGGTCCGGCGCGGCCAGGGCGGCGAAGTCGGTGGCGAGGGCGTCCCGCGCGTGGACATCCAACCGGCCGGGATAGCGCGCGGCGATGGCCGCGAGGGCGTCGAGGCAACGCTCGTCCCGCTCGATCGCGACGACATCGGCGCCTTCCGCCAGCAGGGCACGGGTGAGGCCGCCCGGCCCCGGCCCGACCTCGACCACCCGCACGCCGGCGAGCGGCCCGGCGGCCCGCGCGATGCGGCCGGTCAGGTTGAGGTCGAAGATGAAGTTCTGGCCGAGCGCCTTCCTCGCCGCCAGCCCATGCGCCGCCACGACGTCGCGCAGCGGCGGCAGGCCATCATCCATGCGCGGTCACCGCGCGAGCCAGCCGTCCCGCCAGCCGCAGCGCCGCGATGAGGCTGGACGGGTCGGCCAGGCCGCGTCCCGCGATGTCGAAGGCGGTGCCGTGGTCGGGCGACGTGCGCACGAAGGGAAGCCCGAGGGTGACGTTGACCGCCGAGTCGAAGGCCACCGTCTTGATCGGGATCAGCGCCTGGTCGTGGTACATGGTCACGATCACGTCGTAGCGGGCGCGTGAGGCCGCGTGGAACAAGGTGTCGGCCGGATGCGGGCCGGTCACCGCGAACCCTTCCGCGCGCAGCGCCTCCACGGCCGGCGCGATGGTGTCGATCTCCTCGCGGCCGATGTCGCCGCCCTCGCCAGCGTGCGGGTTCAGCCCCGTGACCGCGACGCGCGGGCGGGGCACGCCGAAGCGGGCGGCGTAATCGCCGACGATCGTCCGCACGGTGGCCTCGATCAACTCGCGCGTCACCAGCGCCGGCACGGCGGCGACCGGCACGTGGATCGTCGCCGGCACCACGGCGAGCGTCGGGGACCACAGCAGCATCACCGCCCGCGCCCGCGCCCCGTAGTGCCGCGCGGCGAGTTCGCCCATGAACTCCGTCTGGCCCGGATGGGGGTAGCCGACCCGGTGCAACACCGCCTTGGAGATGGGCAAGGTCACGACCGCCGCCGCCGCGCCGGCCACAACGAGGTCGACCGCGCGCTCCATGGAGGCGATCGTACCCGGCGCGTCGGCGGGATCGGGCTGGCCGGGGACGCCGCGCGTCGCGACGTCGAGCGGCGATACCGGCAGGGCGTGGGGAAATGTTTCTCGCGCCGCTGCCGGGTCGCACGGCTCGATCGGCACGGCGAGCCCGAGCGCGGCGGCGGCGCGCCGGCAATGGTCGAGGTCGGCGACGAGGAAGAAGGGCTCGGCGTTCCCGGCGGCACGCGTCGCGATCCAAGCCTTGAGCGCGACTTCGAGGCCGATGCCGGAGGGGTCGCCGCGCGTGAGCGCCAGGGCCGGCCCGTCCCCCCGCCCTGCCGCGGCGCCCATCACCGCTTCTCGATCACGGCGGTGGCGCGCATCTCCCCGTACTTCTGCTTCTCCGCCTGCTCGTAGTGCTCGTCCAGGATGCGGTCGGAGATGACCTTGCGCAGCTCGGAATCGTCGCGGCTGGCGCTGCGGTCGCAGAGTGCGATCACCTCGATGCCGTTGGCCGAGCGGCTCGGCGCGGTGACGTGGCCCACCGGCATCTTGTCGAGGATGTCCTTCATGCCGTCGCCGAGGTCGGTCGAGGACCGCTTCAGCTGCTCGCGCACGGCGACGCCCGGCAGGCTCTTGGCGTAGGGGATGCCGGTCGAGCAGCTGGTGAAGCGCTCGCGCAGCGTCGTCGCGCCCTTCACGGCGGCGGTGACCGCGTCCGCCCCGTCGCCCGGCTCGATCGTGAACACGACCTGGCGGAGCGTGTAATTGGTGATCCCGCCCTTGACCTTCTCCTTGGCGAGTTGGTCGCGCACCGCGATCTCGCTGGCCTCGACCCCTTTGTTGAGCGCCTTGACGAGGACGTAGTAGGCGAGCTCGGCCTTGAAGAACGCGACGTAATGGGCGGGCTCCACGCCGGACTTGGCGAGGTCGGCCTGGAGCTGCTGGGTCGTGATCTTGCCCTTCTTGGCGACGCGCTGGATCTCCTCGCCGATCTCGTTGTCCTTGATCGTGATGCCGTAGCGCCCCGCCTCGTGGTTCTTCAGGCGGTCGGAGACCATGCTCTCGATCGCCGCGTCGCGCGTCGCCGGCCTGTGCAGGGCGCGCAGCAGCTTCATGCGCTGTTCGAGGTCGACGGAGGTGACGGGGTCGCCGTTGACCGACAGGGCGATGGCCTGGGCCAGCGCGGGGCGGGGCGGCAGGCCGACGAGCGCGCCCGCGGCCACGCACGCGAGGAGCGAGGCCGCGCGCGCGGTCATGGCACGCTTGGTTGAAGACCCACGCGGCTTGGTTGAAGGCTCGCGGAGCGTGGTCGAAGGCTCGCGCCGCGTGGTCGAGGACAGGCTTGGTGACATCACGATCTCCCTGCCGTTTCTTACTTGCAGAATGTCGGCGCTTTTCGGGCGGCCTATTTCACGCCGTCGAGGCCCGAGTAGTTCGTGACGGTGCCGGTGGCGCGCGAGAACTTGGCGTCGCCGAGCGTGCGCAGCTGCAGCGAGAACAGCACCGTCTGGTTGTGCCCGAACGCGCCCGTTCCGTTGTCCTGGTAGACCGAACTGTAGTTGACGGTGAACGTCGTGCACTCGTCGACGTAGCCCGCGCCGAAGCCCAGCGCCGCGACGGCGAACGGCCCGGGATTGGTGTAGTCGATGAGTCCCTCGGGGTAGAGGTGGCGGCTCAGGTCGAAGGTCACGTTGCCCTGGGTGAAGTAGTTCTCGGTGATCTTGTACTTCGCGTTCAGTGCGAGCCCCTCGCGCCGCACGTCGTAGCCGATCACCGGCTGCGCCTCGTAGTTGGCGAACTGGGCGCCGGCGGTGAGGGCGCCGAGGTTCAGGTTGGCGAGCAGGTCGACGCGTCGGTTCTCCAGGGTGGACGAGTCGAAGCGCCCCGAGGCCCCGAACGAGATGAAGGGGAACGGCGTGATCGTCGAGCCGACCACGTAGTCGGAGAGCGGCTTGTCGAGGCCGGAACTCAGGCCGATATTGGCGGCGTCGGGCGTCGCGTAGGCGTTGGTGCCGGCGATCTGCGCGGACTGGCCGGCGATGATGTTGGCGTAGCCGCCACCCTTGAGGTTGACCGAGAACTGCGCGCCGTAATTCGCCCGCAGGCCGGTCTCGAAGCGGTCGTAGCCGGAGAACTTGTTCCAGTCGAACAGGTTGGTCGAGTCGAACACGAGGCTCTGCGAATCGATGTTGACGAGCGAGCGCGTGCCGATCTCGTTGTTGGGCCGGGCGATGACCTGGCCGATCGGTTCCAAGAGGAAGGAACCGACCTTGGTGTCGGCGAGGAAGGGGTAGCGGTACTCGACGCCGACGCCCGGAATGACGTTGCCGGTGTTACCCGACTGGACGAAGTTGGTCTGCGAGGCGTCGGAGAAGCTGCTCACCGCGCCGTTGTTGGCGAAGGTCTCGGTGTGGGTGGTGTCGAGGTTGAGCGTTTCGCCGTTGAAGCGGGCGAAGGCGAAGGGCGTCCACACCTCGCCGATCGGGTCGATGAACTTGCGCTGGTAGTCGACCTGGCCGGTGGCGCGCGTGTAGTTGCCGCCGATGGAGCGCAGGAGGCAGGAGCTGCCGATCGTGTGGCCCGGCACGTAGGTGTTGCAGATGTCGTAGAGGCCGTAGGCGGCGTCCAGCACCCTGGGGCCGACCGCCTCGAAGGACGCCGAGCGCGCCGAGATGCTCGTCAGGTTGAAGTCGAACTCGAGCTGGCCGCCGACGCCCCGTGTCTTGGCGGGATCGATGTCCACCGTCTTGTTGTAGTCGAGGACGGGATGGACGAGCGGCTGCTCCGCCTGGATGTCGTGGGTGGATAGGCCCTCGATGTAGTAGCCGCGCAGGTCGAAGAAGCTGCGGTCCGACTGCCCGGTCAGGTAGAGGGTCGAGATCGACTCCGAGAAGAAGTTCGACGACAGCGTGTCGGTGGGGATCTGGTAGTCGAACAGGTAGAACTTGTCCGACAGCACGGCGATGTTCCAGCCGTACTTGAAATAGTCGTCGAGCTTGAACTCGCCCTTGGTGTCGATGTCGCCGCGCAGCCGCTGGCCGGCCGCGCCGTAGGGGCCGTTGGCGAAGGCGCTGGGGTTGCTCTCGTCGATGCCGGACGCGCGGAAGTAGTACAGGCCGTTGTCGGTGCGCTGGCGGAACTCGGCCGCGCCGAAGAAGCCCTGGTTGGTGAACACGGTGGGCGTCAGGGTGAGGTCGTAGTTCGGCGCCAGGTTGAAGAAGATCGGCTCGCCGACCCCGTAGCCGAGCTGCGACTTGTAGAAGGTCTTCGGCTGGAGCAAGCCCGACTTCCTCGTCACCGTCGGGTCGGGCGCGGAGAAGTAGGGCACGTAGGCGACGGGCACGCCGAGGAACTCGAGGTCCGCGTCCTCGTAGTAGATCATTTGCTCGTCGTTCTTGTGGATGATCCTCTTCGCGCGGACGCGCCACAGCGGCGGCTTGTCGGGATTGTCCTTGCACGCGTCGCAGGCGGTGTAGGTTCCCTTGTCGAAGACGCTCGTGTCGCCGCCGATCCGCTCCAGGCGCGGCGCGCTGTAATGGGTGTGCTGCGGGGTGTCGACCCGCAGGCTGTTGACGAAGCCGTCGCGGAAGTCGTCGGTCAGGTCGAACGTGTCGCCGTGCAGGATCGTGCCGTCCTTCTCCGTCAGCTTGGCGTGGCCGACCGCGAACAGCCGCTTCGTCGTCTTGTTGTAGACGACCTTGTCGGCTTCCAGCGTGCGCCCGTCGTAGTACAGGCGGGCGTTGCCGACCGCCGACACGGTGTTGTTCTTGTCGTCCTGGTCAAGTTCGTCGGCCTCGACGAGCATCTTGGCGTTCTTGTCGGTCTTGGGCTTGAGGCTGTCGGCCACCGTCTGCGCGGCGGCGGGCGTCGCGACGAGCGCCGGCGCCGCCAGCGCGCCCGAAACGATCACGAGGACTTGGAAGAGGGACCGTAGCGCGAGGAGCCGTCCCCCCATCAGCCGTCTTCCTGGTTGAGCAGCGCGAGCGCGCCCAGCATGCTCGCGACGATGGCCGGCGACCAGGCGGCGACCGGCGGGCTGAGCACGCCGGAGCCACCCAGGTCGCCCACGAATTTCGTCGCCACGTAAAGCACGAATCCAGCCGCTACGCCGCCGCCCACGAATTTACCGATCCCACCAAAGCGGAAGAACCTTAAGGAAAAGGCCGCCGCGATCAGGGTCATCGCGATCAGCAGCAAGGGACGAGCCAGCAGCGTCTGGAACTGCAGGCGGTAGCCGCTGCCGTCCAGTCCCGCGCTCTCGCTCTCCGCCCGCAGGGCCGGCAGGTCCCAGAAGGCCACGGCCTCCGCCGCCATGGAGGTTTCCGACACCTGGCCGCGTCGTAGCGTGGTGGCGAGGAGGTAGGTGCCGAACGCGCGCGACTCTTGCCCCGGTTCGGACACCTGCGCGTCCCGCAGCGTCCACACGCCATCGCCCAGCGTGGCGGTGGCGGCGTTGACCCGCTCGCGGAACTGGCTGTTGCGGTCGTACACGTAGGCGGTCACTTTGGTCAGCTCGTTGTTGTTGTCGGTGCCCGCCTCGGCGCGAAGGATGGAGCCGCCGTCGACGCCGGCCTGGCGGATCCACACGGCGTTCAGCTCCGCGCTCGATCCGTCCCCCGCGAAGATGGTCGCCTCCATGTGGTCGGCGCGCTGCTTCATCGCCGCCGACAAGGGGTTGAGCAGCACGACCGAGGCGACCCCGATGGCGGCGGCGATCAGGATCGGCGGCCCGAGGAACTGCCAAACGGAGATCCCCGACGCGCGCGCCACGAGGAGTTCGAGCTTGCGGGTCAGGTTGAGGAAGACCGCCATGGAGCCGAACAGCACGCAGAACGGCAGCACCTGCTCCGAAACGGCCGGCGTCCGCAGCAGGGACAGGAAGGCCACCGACGTGGTCGTCACGCCCACGATGTTCCCGGTGCGGCGCAACAGTTCCACGAAGTCGATCACGAAGACCAGGCTGAAGATCGTCGCGAAGACCGCCAGGATCATGCGGAAGAAGCGGGACGACAGGTAGCGGCCGAGCGTCAAGCCAATCATGGCCCGGCTTACTGCG
>CAXSDP010000030.1:18092-27120 GCA_964235705.1 uncultured Beijerinckiaceae bacterium
CTGCGACGGACGTGCGGGTCTCGCGGTTGCCCCAACCTCTTGCCTCCCGCTTCCTGACTCCACATGATGACGAGCATAAGGCCGCGAGGGCGCCGGGCCGTGCGCGCAGAAGGAAGCCGATGTCCGAGTCGATCAAAATCGAATACGCGCCGCTCGCCGGGATGAAGGCGGAGGTGCCAGGCGCCGGCGAAGGGTCGCAGGTCGTGGTCCTGTTCGCCGGCGCGGCGCCGTCCGATCAAACCGACCGGCTCGGTTTCGGCGAGGCGACGAGGGCCTACCTGGGCGAGGCCGGGCTCGCCTTGCTCGCCAAGGCGGCCGGCGCGGCAAAGTTCAAGGGCAAGCCGGGCGGCACGATGGACCTGATCGCCCCCGCCGGTTTCGCCGTCGCGCGCCTGCTGGTCGTCGGCGTCGGCGGCGACCGGGCCGAAGGGGACGAGGGCAAGCCGGATGGAGCCAAGCCGGCCGAAGGCAAGGCGAAGGGCGTCGAGGCGGCCAAGCCGTTCGAGCCGGCCAACCTCGGGGGCGTCGTCCTCGCCAAGCTCGGGCGGGGCGCGCGGGCGAGCGTGCTGTTCGACCTGCCACCGGCCATCGCGCGCACGGTGGACCCGATCCACGCCGTCGCGGAGTTCGCGCTCGGGCTGCGGCTGCGCGACTACCGTTTCGACCTCTACAAGACCAAGAAGAAGGACGAGTCCGAGGAGGGCGGCGCGAGCGTCGTGACGATCGCGGTGGCCGACGTCGCGGCGGTCGCCACCGCCGTCGCCGCGCGCGCCGCGGTGGCCGAGGGCGTGCTCACCGCCCGCTCGCTCGTCAACGAGCCGGCCAACGTCCTCTACCCCGAAACCTTCGCCGAACGCGCCAAGGCCCTGGAATCGCTGGGCGTCACCGTCGAGATCCTCGACGAGGCGGCGATGCGCGAGCGCGGCATGGGCGCGATCCTCGGCGTCAGCCGCGGCTCCGCCCGGCCCGGCCGCATCGTCGTGATGCGCTGGGACGGCGTGGGGGCTGACGCCCTGGGACGGAGCGACCCGGCCGTGTCCGCGCGCCCGATCGCCTTCATCGGCAAGGGCGTGACCTTCGACACCGGCGGCATCTCCATCAAGCCGGCCGGGGGCATGGAGGACATGAAGGGCGACATGGCCGGCGCCGCCTGCGTGGTCGGCCTGATGCGGGCGCTGGCCGGCCGTAAGGCCAAGGTCAACGCGATCGGCGCGATCGGCCTCGTCGAGAACATGCCGGGCCCCGAGGCCCAGCGGCCCGGCGACATCGTCACCTCCATGTCCGGCCAAACGATCGAGATCATCAACACCGACGCTGAAGGCCGCCTCGTGCTCGCCGACGTGTGCTGGTACGTCCAGGACACGTACAAGCCCCGCTTCATGATCGACCTCGCCACGCTGACCGGCGCGATCCTGGTCGCGCTCGGCCAGGAGCACGCCGGCCTGTTCTCCAACGACGACGCGCTCAGCGAGCAGCTCGCGGCGGCGGGCAAGGCCACCGGCGAGAAGGTGTGGCGCATGCCGCTCACGCCCGGCTACGACAAGCTCATCGACTCGCGCTTCGCCGACATGAAGAACACCGGCGGCCGCCACGCCGGCTCGATCACGGCCGCCCACTTCATCAAGCGGTTCGTCAACGACGTGCCGTGGGCGCACCTCGACATCGCCGGCACCGGCATGGCCTCGCCGGGCACGGACATCAACCAGAGCTGGGGGTCCGGCTGGGGGGTGCGGCTGCTCGACCGGCTCGTCGCCGACCATTACGAGACGCGCTGACGCGGGCGGAGGGGGGGCGTTCGCGTGACCGAGGTGTGGTTCTACCACCTCACGACGCAGCCCCTCGCCACCGCGCTGCCGGCGGTGCTGGAGAAGGCCCTCGCGCGGGGCTGGCGCGTGGTCGTCGAGGTGCCGGACGAGGTCCGCCTCAAGGCGCTCGACGACGCGCTGTGGACCAATGCGCCGGAGTCTTTCCTGCCGCACGGCACGATCCGTGACAGGAACGCCGGGCGGCAGCCGGTCCTCCTCACCGACGAGCCGGACGACAGCGGGGCGGGTGGCGACGGGGCGGGCGACGAGGCGACCGGCGCCGATGGCGCCGATGCCGCCGGAGCCTTCGACATGCGCCTCTACGTCGGCGGCGCCGTCGTCCACCTCGACCCGGCGACCGCGCCCTACCGGCGCGTCGTCCTGATGTTCGACGGGCGCGACGAGGCCGAGCTCGCCGACGCGCGGCGGCAATGGTCGCGGTTGAAGGCCCAGGGTTTCGTGCTCGCCTATTGGCAGCAGGGCGCGGAGGGGCGCTGGGAGAAGCGGATGTGAACGGTTCCGGCAGGCGCCGCTTAAGCATCGCGGCGGAAAGTCGGCACCCCTTAACGACTCGGCACGGCCGGTCGTGCGTTCCTTGGGGGAACGCGCAGCCGAGACCCGCCGCATGGCCGACCCGACCCGAAGCGACCCGATCGTGTCCCCCCCCACCATGTCCCTGGTGGTCGCCACGCGCGGCCGGGCGACGCCGTTCGCGACCCTGTTCGCGAGCCTGGACGCGCAAACCTTCCGATCCTTCGAGGTGATCGTGGTCGACCAGAACGCGGACGCGCGGGCCGGCGAGCCGGAGCGGGAGGGCTGGTCGTTCCCCATCCGGCACTGCCGCACGCCGGGCGCCTCGGGCGCCAGCCGCGCGCGCAACCACGGCTTCGCCCACGCGCGGGGGAGGATCGTGCTCTTCCCCGACGACGATTGCTGGTACGGCCCCGGCTTCCTGGCCCACGCGCTGGAGCGCATGGGAGCGCTGGGCGCCGACGTCCTCGCCGGCCGCGCCGCCGACGCGGAGGGCCGCGACATCAACGGGCGCTTCGAGCGCGACGTGACGACCGTCACCCGCGCCAACGTGTTCACGACCGGCATCGAGTGGGCCGTCCTGTTCAAGCGGGAGGTGCTGGAGGCGACGGGTGGCTACGACCCCGAGATCGGCGTCGGCGCGGCGACGCCGTGGCAATCCTGCGAGGCGCAGGACATCATGCTGCGCGCGCTCGGCGCGGGCTTCGCCTGCGTCTTCGACCCAGGCGTTTACGGCCACCACGTCGAACTCGACGCGCGCTCGCCGGCGATGCTGCGCAAGGGCAGGGCCTACGCGCGGGGGCTGGGCTACGTGCTGCGCCTGCACGATTATCCCGCGAGCGCCCTGGGACGCTGGGTGCTACGCCCGACGGTGCGCGCCGGCTTGTCCCTGCTGCGCGGCGACCTGAAGCTGTTCGGATACTACCGCAACGTCGCGCTCGGCCGGCTGGAAGGCTGGCGGCGCAAGGTCGATACGGCATCGGCGGTTTGACGCGGCGCCGGTGCGCCGACCTGTGCCGCCTCAAAGGTCCAGGATGCGGAGCGGCGACGAGCGCCCGCGCAGGAGGTCGAGCAGTCCATACAGGTTGCCGAGCAGGCGGCCGCGCCGGTCGATGTAGGCTTCCGAGCGGATCAGTCCGCGCAGGTTGGCCAGCACGTTGCGGCCGCCGTACAGGATGGCGAGCCGCGTGGTGATGACGCCCTTGCGGCGCAGGTACACCTGGTTGGCCACCTGCGAGTAGCCGAAGCGCAACCCCGAGGTGCGGCCGCGCTTGGTGGCGAGGTGCACGCCGCGCAGCCTGTTGCCCTTCACCAGCCGGCCGTAGGGCGCGACCTGGCGGGAATACTCGACGTCCTCCGCCCAGCTGTAGAGCGGCAGGTTCTCGTCGAAGCGCAGGCCGCCGGCCGCGATCGCCGACCAGCGCACCGCCATGTTGCAGCCGTAGCCGCAGAACACCGGCTCCAGGCGCTCCGGCGGGGGGGCGGGCGCGGCGGCGATCATCGCCCTCGCCTCGTCGGGCGCGAAGCCGGGGCCGTTCGCCCCGTCGGCGAGCAAGACGCCTGTCGCGAGCATCACGTCGGGCCGGCCGGCGAAGAGCGCGACGAGTTCGGCGAGGTAGTCGGGGGCGGGGAAGAAGTCATCGTCGAGGAACAGCACGAGGTCGACCGGCGGCATGTCGCGCAACAGGGCGTTGCGCTGCGCGGAGGCGCCCTTGTCGCCCCAGCTGACGGCGATCGGCAGGTCGAGGGCCGCCAAGGCCTCGTGATCGACGTCGCCGTCCCCCGCGGGGCAGATCGCGACGTGGTCCGGCCGGCGCGTCTGGCGCGCGACCTCGCGCAGCGTCTCGGTGAGCGTCGCGGGGCGCCCGGTCGTGGCGATCGCGATGGCGAGCGTGAGGGTTCGTGTCATGCCGACGTCAGCACCGTGTCCCGCGGTGGGGGTTCACCACCAGGTTAGACGCCCACGTTAGGCGCCGCCCCTGAAGGAAGCGTTAGGGCGTGCCCGGAGCGTGGCGCGTCGCGGGACACGGCGATGCCGGAGGCGGCGATCCCGGCCAGGCCGTAGAACAGCGTGCCGAGGTCGTAGACCGTGCCGACCAGGAGGTAGGGCACGAGCGCGCTCGCCATACCGATCCGCGCCGCCCGGACCAGGGCGCGATCCTCGTCGGCCAAGTCCGCCGAGAGCCGGGAGAACAGCAGGCGGGCCATCAGGAACACGAACAGGGCGAAGCCGATCGCGCCGAGGTTGGACAGCAGCACCAGCGCGTAGTTCGAGCCGCGGGTGGTGCCGATCCCGGCGCCGAGCCAATGCGTGTCGTGGAAGACCTGCAGGGCGGTCGTGTTCCACGAGCCGCGCTCGATCGCCGAATCGGAGGCGCCCTTGTCGAGGACGCTCGCGCCGAGCACGGCGCCGGCGGTCGCCGCCACGCCCGGCAGGAACAGGACCACGAGGGCGACGAGGAACAGCCCCGACCCCAGCGCCGCGACGGCGATCGTCGCGACGCGCCGGCGCCGCAGCACCAGCCCGGCCACGAGCGCGTAGGCGCCGAACCCGGCGCCGAACACGCCGAGCCCGGCGTAGCCGGCGCTCGAGGTGGACAGGACGATGAAGCCGGCCAGCAGCGCGCTCGCCGGGCCGGTGAAGCGCGGGCGCACGCGCATCACGAAGAGGGGCAGGTTGACCGCGAGCAGGGTGAGCGAGAAGGTCGCGAAGCTCGACGCCTCCGAGAACGAGCCGGAGATGCGCTTGAGGCCGCCGACCTCGTCGTCGGTGAGGAAGGCGTAGTTCGCGGTGTGGACGACGTCGAGGATGAAGCCGGTGTGCGTCGCCGCCGTCACGAGGTCGAGGATCGCGAAGGCGAGGTGCGCGCTCGTCAGCGCGATGATCGCCGCCAGCAGCGCCTGTCGGCCGCCGGGCCTGCGGGCGTAGGCGCAGGTGGCGCAGGCCATGGCGAAGCCGCCGGCGGCGTAGACCGCCTGCGAGATGTTGCCGCTGGTGGGTTGGAGGGGCACCGTGCCGCTGTCGTCATCGAGCGAGCGCGCCAGCGAGAACACCTGCGTGGCGCCGGCGAACAAGCGCGGCAGCAGCAGGGCCGAACCGAGGATCCACGCGACGAGCAGGAGGAACGGGAACAGCGGGCGGCGCGGCCCGACGGTGACGACGAGCGCGGCGAGCCCGTCGCGCGTCGACACGAGGCGCAGCAGGAAGAACAGCAGGAAGAGGTTGGCCGGCGTCACCGAGGCGCCGCCGAGCGCCGGCAGGTCCAGGGCGGACACCGCCGCCAGCACCACCAGGCCGAACATGGCGACGATCGTGCGCCGGATGGGGCCGAACTGGCACCACGCGCCGAGCCCGGCGACGAGCAGCCCGAAGATCGTGGGCGTCATGACGGGCGGGGCGGGGCCGGGCGCGCGTCGCCCGTGCCGGCCGGCGACAGGTCCAGGGCGAGGTCGAGGTAGGCGTCGGCGCCGGCGGCCCAGGAGAAGGCGGGGTAGCGGGCGCGGCCCTTCGCGCGCAGCTGTTCGCGCAGCGCCGCGTCGCCGGCCAACCTGGTGATCCCTGCGAGCCACGCGGCCGCGTCACCGGCCGGCGCGTAGAGCGCGGCGTCGCCGCAAACCTCCGGCATGCTGGCCCCGTCCGCCGCGAGGACCGGCGCGCCGTGCACCATGGCCTCCAGCAGCGGGATGCCGAAGCCCTCCGTGCGCGAGGGGAAGGCGAAGCACAGCGCGCCGGCGAACAGGGCGGCGAGGTCGTCGTCGGACACGAAGCCGACCGCGATCACGTTGCCGGACGCCTCCCCGGCGGCCGCGTCGGCGGCGAAGATGGACGACGTGCCCCCCGACACGACGAGGTCGATGCCGAGCGCGTCGAGCGCGGGGGCGAGGCCGAGCAGCAGGTCGAGCCCCTTGTGCTTGGCGCGGCTCCCCAGCGCGAAGATGTAGGGCCGGGCGAAGGCGCCGGGCACCGAGAAGCGCGAGGCGGCGGCGCGCCAGCGCAGCGCGTGCTCGTGGCCGTTGGGGATGACGAGCGCGCCGCGCCGCCCCGTGACGCCGAACCGCGCGAGCATCGCCGCCGAGAAGGCGGACACGGTGGTGGCGCGGGCGGCGGCGCGGGCGAGGACCGGGAACAGCCCGCGATAGGCCAGCCGGAACGCGCGCGCGTAGGAGTCCGGCGCGAGGAACACGTTGGCGTCGTGCAGGCAGACGATCTGGCGGGGGTGGGCGAGCGGCCCGAGGTTGGCGAGGCTGATGAGGCCGCCACCGCGCGTCGCCGCCGGCAGCACCAGCTGTTCCCACGCGTAGCCCCGCCCGCGCCGGCTGCGGCGCACCGGGATGGCGTCGAGGCGCGGCGGCTCGGCGCAGTCGGCCGGGACGAGGACGTCGAGCGCCAGCCGGGCGGCGAGGGACTCGTCGGCGGCGAGCCGCGCGTCCATGGCGCGCGTGATCTCGCCGGCGTAGCGCTGCACGCCGGTGGTCGGCTGCGTCAGGAAGCGGCCGTTGATCGTCCAGCGGGCTGGTTTCGGTGTCATCCCGCCACCTCCGTGAAGGCCGGCGCGGTGGCGACCCTCGTGCGCTCGGCGCGGTGGGCCTCCAACGTCCCGTCGAGGAAGGCCTTCATCCGCGCCCGGAACACCCCGCGTCCGAAGCCTTGGGCGTGGCGGCGGATCCGCTCGGGGTCGAAGCCGGCCTCGATCGCCTCGAAGCGCAGGATCGCCCCGGTCAGCGCCTCCACGTCGGGGGTGGCGAAGAACACGCCGGTCTCGTCCGGCACCACCGTGTCGAGCGCCCCGCCGGACCCGTAGGCGATCACCGGCCGCCCCGACGCCATGGCCTCCAGCGGCACGATGCCGAAATCCTCCTCGCCGGGGAACAGCAGGGCGCGGCAGTGGGCGTAGGCGTCCGCCAACTCCTCGTCCGAGGCCCAGCCCTTGAACGTGACGGTGGGACCAGCCATCGCCCTGAGGCGCGACTCGTCCGCGCCGGTGCCGATCACCACCAGCGGGCGGCCGAGCGCCGTGCAGGCGGCGACCGCGAGGTCGAAACGCTTGTAGGACACGAGCTGGCCGATGGCGACGTAGGCGTCGCGGCGCGGCGCGGGATGGACCGCGAAGGCGTCGAGGTCGACCGGGGGGGTGATCACCGTGCTGTCGCGGCGGTAGCTCTTGGCGATCCGGCGCGCGATGAAGCGGGAGTTGGCGATGAAATGGTCGACGCGCGCCGCCGAGGCGACGTCCCAGGCGCGCAGCGCCGGCATGGTCATGGACATGACGAGGCGGGTCGGCCGCCCGGCCTGGGCGCGGTACGTGTGGTACTGGTCCCACAGGTAGCGCATCGGCGAGTGGCAGTAGCAGACGTGGAGCGCGTCGGGATGGGTGACCACCCCCTTCGCCGGTCCCGCCTCGCTGGAGATGACGAGGTCGTAGCCGGTCAGGTCCAGCTCCTCCAGCGCGAACGGCATCAAGGGCAGGTACCGCTGGTAGAGCCGGCGGGCGAAGGGGAGGCGGGCGATGAAGGTCGTCGTCACGCGGTGCGCGTTGATGGCGGCGCTGGTGCGCGCGGGATCGTGGACGTGGGTGAAGATGTCGGCGTCGGGGTAGAGCGCGCAGAGCTCCTCCAGCACCTTCTCCCCGCCGCGCATCCCGACGAGCCAATAATGGACGATCGCTACCCGCATCGCTTGCCCCTTGCGCCCCGATACGCGCACGAGAAGATTACTGGGACGTGCTCGTCACCATCGAAAGATGGGGTATCGACGATCGGAGCCGGCGGCGCGGGGTCACCCCAAGTCAGGGTCGCCTCAAGTCGGGTCCGCCTCGAGTCGGGGTCGCACCTGACGAGGTGCGGCCGGCGTTCACCATGTCGATGGGATTCACGTGATCGGCCGGCGTCCGGCGCGTTGACTGGCGCCATCGCCACACGCCCACCCGTGCCGGAGCCCCCTTCATGACGTCGCGTCTCCTCGCCTGCCTCCCGCTCGCCGCGACCCTGGCCGGCTGCGACGCCGGTCCCGCCGGCGACGCCCTGGCCGATTCGCCGCGCGACCTCGACATCGGCGCGTACCGCCAAACCTTCATCGAGCCCTTCGACCGGCTGGACGTGTCGGCCTGGGGGCCCGGCACCAAGTGGATCGCCCACACGCCCTGGCACGGCGACTTCGGCGACGCCGCCTTCGCCGATCCCACGCCCGGCTTCCCCTTCACCACCGCCAGCGGCATCCTCCGCATCGAGGCGCGCGAGGCGGACGGCAAATGGCGATCGGGCCTCCTGTCGTCGCGCGACCACGACGGGCCGGGCGGCCCCGGCTTCGCCCAGCGTTACGGCTATTTCGAGATCGAGTGCGAGCTGCCGACCGGCACCGGCGTGTGGCCGGCCTTCTGGCTGGTCGGCGTCACGGCGCAACCCCGGGCGGAGATCGACGTGTTCGAGTATTACGGCAACGCGCCCAACTCGTACCACGCCAACGTCCACGTCTGGGCCGAGGGCGAGGGCCGGTTCGGCGACGGCGCGATCGTGCCGATGCCGGCCGGCGGCGCCTTCGACCAGTTCAACCGATACGGCGTGCTGATCGACGAGACCTGGGTGACCTTCTACTTCAACCGCCACCAAGTGTGGCGCACGCCGACGCGGCCGGAGTTCCGGCAGCCGATGTACCTGCTCGCCAACCTCGCGCTCGGCTCCGGCTGGCCGATCGA
>CAXSDP010000030.1:27220-38139 GCA_964235705.1 uncultured Beijerinckiaceae bacterium
GGCAGCCGATGTACCTGCTCGCCAACCTCGCGCTCGGCTCCGGCTGGCCGATCGATACGGTGAAGAGCCCGACCTTCATGTACATCAAGTCGATCGCCGCCTACGCGCGACGGGACCCTTAAGGGTGCAAGCGCCATTGACCGGACCTTATTACCAATCGGTCATGTCCCGGATCTATGGTGAGCACGGTAGACGATACTCGACCACCCCTCGGAACCGATCCGGCATGGGCTGGGTGGATTGACGACATGCAGGCGGTCGATGCTTCAAGACTCCCCTTTGACTTCCTTCGGCCAAGGCCTATTCGTCGTTGCCTTGGCTTTGTTTGTCACGATAATTTTTTTAGATAGAAGCATCAAGAAGCAGATCCATAGGGAGATATATGGATCAGAAATAGCTAAGGATGTTCTTTGGGAAAAACGCGGTTACGTTTTACCAAAAAATGCAAGTGGCCGCATCTGGCGCACACACGTAAAAATATGTCTTTTAGGAACTTTATTATTCTTTGTTTTTGCGATGATGACCTGGCCGATCGCAAAAACTACCCACGATAAATTGTTCGTTTTGGGCTCGTTTGTTCCTGGTATTTTTTCACTTGTCAGGCTTGCCCACGATTGGTGGCGCCACAAGAGTGGGGAATGAGCGGGTGTGTCCTCGAGATATGTGATCGCCAAATCTTAAGGGATGCCGACCTACCGTTCCCGTCAGGGTCGACCTTGGGTACGGCGCGGGCGTGACGACGCCCGGCCCAGGTCGAGGGACGCAAGGGCGGATGGCAGCCAAGTCCAATCAGGTGATTTACGACGACGACCGGCTCGACCTCGACGAGGTCAAGCGCTTCCTCGCGCGTCGCTGGCGCCTGGTCGGTGGCGTCGCCGTGGCTTGCGCGGTCATGGCCGGGCTGGTCTGCCTCGCCCTCACGCCGGTCTACACCGCCACGGCGCAGATCCTGCTCGACCCGCACAAGCCCCACGTCTTCGCCACAAGCGGGTCCGCCGACGATTCGGCCCTCGACTCGTCCATCGTCGACAGCCAGATCCCCATCATCCTATCGACGCGCGTGCTCGCCAAGGTGGCGGCGAAGGAGGACCTCGCCGCCGACCCCGAATTCGCCGCGCCGAGCCGGCCCGGGCCGATCGCGCGCGTCCTCGGCCTGTTCCGTCGCGCGCGGACGTCCGACGTGGGGCCGCCCACCACCGACGGCATCGACCCCGCGCTGGCGCCGGTGATCGGGCGCCTGTTCGCTCACGTCGACGTGACCCGCATCGCCAAGAGCTACGTCCTGTCGGTGTCGGTCTCCTCGCGCGACGCCGGCAAGGCGACGCGCCTCGCCAACACGCTGGCGCAGACCTACGTCGAGGACCAGGTCGACGTGCGCTCCAAGTCGGTCGGGCAGGCGGCGACCTTCTTCGAGGCGCGGCTCGGCAGCCTGCGCGACCAGGTGCGCCAGTCCGAGCAGGCGGTCGCCGACTACCGGCGCGGGCACGACCTCACCACCACCACGGCGGAGGGCAACGTCACCGTCGGCCAGCAGCAGCTGCAGGACATGAACGAGCGGCTGGCGATCGCCAGCGCCGACACCGCCGACAAGCTCGCCGCCTCCCAGCAGGTGGCGCGCTTCAAGGCGAGCGGCGCGGACGTCGACAGCCTGCCGGCCATCGTGCGCTCGCCGGTGATCACCCAGCTGCGGGGGCAGCAGGCCGACCTCGCGCGGCGCGAGGCGGACCTCCTGGTGGTGTACCAGCCGGGCTTCCCCGCCATCGCGCAGATCCGCGCCCAGCGCGCCGGCATCGAGCGCGCGCTCGGTAACGAGATGAGGCGGCTGGTCGCGCTGTCGCGCAACGACTACGAAGTCGCCAAGTCGCGGGAGGACGGGCTGCGCCGCTCGATCGACGCGCTGACGAACGCGTCGGGGGGCGACAACGCGGTCGGCGTCAAGCTGCGCGAGTTGGAGCGCGCCAACCTCGCCAACAAGGCCTTGTTCGAGAACTTCTTGTCGCGCGCCAAGCTGACCCAGGAGCAGTCGACCTTCGCCGAGCCCGACGCCCGCCTGATCTCGCCGGCGCTCGAACCCTCCCTGCCGGCCTCGCCCAAGACCAGGCTGATCGTCGCGGTCGCCGCCGTCGCCGGGCTGCTCGGCGGCCTCGGCGTCGCCGCGACGCTCGACCGGCTCCGCCCCACGCGACCGTCCGGCCCTCGGGCCGGGAACCCCGGGACGCCGAACCCCGGCGGGAACCCGTTCATCCTCGGTCACGTGCCCGGGATCGCGGCGTGGCACGGCGGCGATCACCTCCGTCACTACGACGAGCACCCCGACTCGGGCTTCGCGCGCGCGATCGACGCCATCGCCGGCAAGCTCCCCGGCGGCGTCACGGTGATGACGCCGCTCGGCGAGGACGGCGGGACCGCGCTGGCCCTGTGCCTGGCGAGCGCCGGCGGCCGCGCCGGCCGCCGCGTGCTCCTGGTCGACGCCGATCCCGCGCGGCGCGGGCTGTCGCTGGCCTGCGACCTGTCCGGCAACATCGGCCTCGGCGAGGTTTTGGCCGGCGATTGCCCGGCGGCCGTCGCGGTGGTGCGTCGAGCCGCCTTCGCCATCCTGCCGGTGGGGCGCAAGCCGTTCGCCGCCGCCGCCCGGGGGCTGCGCGCCGCCCTCGTCGCGTTGCGGGACGACTACGACCTGATCCTCGTCGACGGGCCGCCCCTCGCCGGCGACCCCGCCGCGGCCGACCTCGCCGCGCTCGCCGACGCGGTCGCCGTCGTCGCACGCTGGGACGAGCTCATGCGCGAGGATTTCGTGCGCGCCATCGACACCCTCGCCGAGCGGCCGAACTTCGCCGGCATCATCATCGAGCGGGCCGCCGCCTCGGGCCGCGACGCGCTGGCGCTGGCGGGCTGACCCGCCGGCGGGCCGGCAAGTCGTTCAAGCTGTCCACCTCCGGACAAGCCTTTCTCAACGAAAGATGGATATCGTGCCCGAGGGTCGGACAGCGCGGAGGCTTGTCCGTCGCCCGAGGGATGTCCCATGCATGTCGTCGCGCCAACCGCCCACGAGCCCGCACCGGTCGCGGCCGGGTCGGACGACGCGCACCGGGCCCACCGCGGGGTGCCCCACGTGTTCGCCGGCTGCCACGGTTTCCTGCACCCGGCCGCCGGGACGCTCGGCGTGGTCCTGTGCTCACCCTGGGGCTTCGAGGACCTGATCCTGCGCAAGGCCTGGCGGCTGCTCGCCGAGGCGATCGCCGCCGCCGGGTTCCCGTGCCTGCGCTTCGATTACCCCGGCACCGGCGACGCGCTCGGTGCCGCGACCGACGTGCGCGACGTCGGCGAGTGGGTCGCCGCGATCGGTGCCGCCGCCGACCTGCTCAAGGCCGGCGGCGACGTCGAAGGACTGGTGCTGATCGGCCAGTCGCTCGGGGCGACGCTGGCGGTCGAGGCGGCGCGCGCGCGCGCCGACGTGGTCGGCCTCCAGCTGATCGCGCCGGTGGTGAAGGGGCGCGCCTACGTCCGCGAGCTGGCGGCGACCGCGCGGCTCGTCGCCGACAGGGTCGGCATCAGCGGCGACCTCGCCGCCGACGAGGGTGTGAACGTGCTCGGCTTCTCGCTCTCCCCCGCGATGGTCGCCAGCGTGAAGGCGCTCGACCTCGCCGCCCTCGGGGCCCCGCCCGCGCGCGACGTGGTCGTGTTCGACCAGCCGGACCGCCGCGCGGGCGCCGACCTCGCCGCGCACCTGCGCGGGCTCGGCGCCGACGCGCGCTTCGAGGCGGTGGCGCCGTTCCACCTGATGGTGTCGGACGCCACCGCGATCCAGCCGCTGCCGGTCGCCGTCGACCGCGTCGTGGCGGCACTGCGGCGCGTCCCCCCCGCGCCGCCCGCCGGACGCGGGGCGGGCGGGGCCTCGGAGGAGCCGCCGCCGGGCGCGCTGCACGGGCCGCGCTTCCGCGAGGAGGCCGTGCGCTTCGGGCCGGACGAGGCGTTGTTCGGCATCCTCTGCCAGCCGGCGCGGGCGCGTCCCGGCGCGCCAGCGGTCATCCTGCTGAACCGTGGCCTGAACGCCCACATCGGCTGGCGGCGCGGCGCCGTCGACCTGGCGCGCGGCCTCGCCGCGAGCGGGCTCGCCAGCCTGCGCATGGACGCGGCGGGGCTCGGCGAGAGCCGCGACGAGCCCGGCCGTCCGCCCAACCTCATCTACTCCGACCTGCTGCTGCCCGACATCCGCGCGGCGGTGGACCTGATGGCCGGGCGGGGCCACGCCCGCGTCGCGCTGGCCGGCGTGTGCTCCGGCGCCTACATGGCGCTGCGCGCCGCCGCGCTCGATCCGCGCGTCACCGACCTCGTCGTGGTCAACACGCAGCGCCTCGTGTGGAACCCGGCCGAGAGCGCGGCCGACGTGATCCGCTACGGCCTGCGCTCGATGGGCGACTACGTCGGCGACCTCCGTGGCCGGGGCGCGCTCGCCAAGCTGGTGCGCAGCCGCCGCCGGATCCTGCCGGCGATGCGCTTCCTCGCCAGGCGCGGCCTCAGGGCGGCCACCGCGCGGGTGCCGATCGGCGCGCGCTCGCTGCTTGGCCCCGACACGATGGCGGCGCGCGTCGAGCGCTTCTTCGCCACGCTCGCCGCGCAGGGCACCCGCGTGTCGCTGGTCTACGGCGCCGGCGACCCCGGCTTGACCGAGCTGCGCCACTATTTCGGGCCGGGCGGCCGCGACCTGCGCCAGCCCAACGTGAGCGTCAGCGTGGTGCCGGGCGTCGACCACAACTTCACGACGCGCGCCGCGAGCGACTGGATGCTCGCCCACATCGTCGCGCTGGCCGGGGAGGCGCGCGGGACCACCCGCGCCGAAGCTGATGGGGTGACCCGCCTCCGGGCCTCATGATAGGAACGCCCCGACGCTTACGCCGACCCGTTTCGGCGAGTGAGCCGCAGGAGCCACCCCATGATCTCCGTGACCTTCCCGGACGGCAACAGCCGCCCCTTCGAGCCCGGCGTCACCGGCACTGAGGTCGCCCGCTCGATCGCGCCGTCCCTCCTCAAGCGCACCGTCGCCATGCTGCGCGACGGGGCGCTCGCCGACCTGTCGGACGCGCTGGACGCCGACGCGCGGGTCGAGTTCCTCACCCGCGAGGACCCCCGCGCGCTCCCCTTGATCCGCCACGACGCGGCGCACGTGATGGCGGAGGCGGTGCAGGCGCTCTACCCCGGCACGCAGGTGACGATCGGCCCGGTCATCGACAACGGCTTCTACTACGACTTCGCCCGCGCCGAGCCGTTCACCCCGGAGGACTTCGCCGCCATCGACAAGGAGATGCGCGCCATCATCGCGCGCGACCGGCCCTTCACCAAAGAGCTGTGGGACCGCGAGCGGGCGAAGAGCTGGTTCGCGGGGCGCGGCGAAACCTTCAAGGTCGAGCTGGTCGACGCCATCAAGCCCGGCGAGGACCTGCGCATCTACCACCAGGGCGAGTGGCTCGACCTGTGCCGTGGCCCGCACATGACCTCCACCGGCAAGGTCGGCCAGGCGTTCAAGCTGATGAAGGTGGCCGGCGCCTACTGGCGCGGCGATTCAAACAACCCGATGCTGCAACGCATCTACGCCACCGCCTTCGCCACCCAGGCCGACCTGGACGCCTACCTCCACCAGCTGGAGGAGGCGGAGCGCCGCGACCATCGCCGCCTGGGGCGCGAGATGGACCTCTACCACTTCCAGGAGGAGGGGCCTGGCACCGTGTTCTGGCACCCCAAGGGGTGGACGCTGTTCCAAACCCTCATCTCCTACATGCGCCGGCGCCAGGAGGCGGCCGACTACGTCGAGGTGAACACGCCCCAAGTCCTCGACCGCGCGCTGTGGGAAACGTCCGGCCACTGGGCGACCTACCGCGAGAACATGTTCGTCACCACCACGGAGGACGAGCGCGTCTTCGCCCTCAAGCCGATGAACTGCCCCGGCCACGTGCAGATCTTCAAGAACGGCCTGAAATCCTACCGCGACCTGCCGGTGAAGATCGCCGAGTTCGGCGTCGTCCACCGCTACGAGCCGTCCGGCGCGATCCACGGCATCATGCGGGTGCGCGCCTTCACGCAGGACGACGCGCACATCTTCTGCACGGAGGACCAGATCCAGGACGAGGCGCTGGCGATCAACGCGATGATCCTGTCGATCTACAAGGACTTCGGCTTCGAGGACGTGGTGGTGAAGCTGTCCACCCGGCCCGACAAGCGGGTCGGCTCGGACGAGGCCTGGGACAAGGCGGAGGCGGCGCTCGGCCGCGTCCTCGACGCCATCAAGGCCCAGGGCCTCGCCACGGGCGTCAACCCCGGCGAGGGCGCCTTCTACGGCCCCAAGCTCGAGTACACGCTGCGCGACGCGATCGGCCGCGAGTGGCAGTGCGGCACCACGCAGGTGGACTTCAACCTGCCCGGCCGCTTCGGCGCCTTCTACATCGACGAGCACTCGAACAAGGTGACGCCGGTGATGATCCACCGCGCGATGTTCGGCAGCCTGGAGCGCTTCACCGGCATCCTCATCGAGAACTTCGCCGGACATCTGCCCCTCTGGCTATCCCCCGTGCAGGTCGTGGTGGCCACCATCACCCAGGACGCCGATGCCTACGCGCTGGAGGTGATCGCGCTGGCGCGCAAGCGCGGGTTGCGGGTGGAGGGCGACCTGCGCAACGAGAAGATCAACTACAAGGTGCGCGAGCATTCGCTGGCCAAGGTGCCGGTGCTGCTGGTGCTGGGGCGCAAGGAGGCCGAGGGCCGCAGCGTTTCGGTGCGGCGGCTGGGGAGCCAGGCGTCGACGGGGATGGGGGTGGAGGAGGCGCTGGGGCTGCTGAGCCAGGAGGCGATGGCGCCGGATGTGAAGAGGGGGCGGGCGGCGGAGGGTGAGGTGAGGGTGGCGGCGGAGTAGGGCCGCGCCGTCATTGCGAGCGCAGCGAAGCAACCCAGGGGCAAAGGCTTCGGTCTCGCGGCTCCTGGGTTGCTTCGCTGCGCTCGCAATGACGGAGGAGGGGCGGATGCGGGCGCCGGCGGTCTACATCATGGCGTCGGGTCGCAATGGCACGCTGTACACGGGTGTCACCTCCGACCTCGCGCGGCGGGTGTCCGAGCATCGGGAGGGTCGCGTACCGGGGTTCACCGCGCGGTACGGCTGCGGATCCCTCGTCTGGTATGAACGCTACGAGGTGATGACCGACGCGATCGCGCGGGAGAAGCAGGTCAAGGGTGGGTCCCGCGCCAAGAAGCTCGCGCTGATCGAGGGCATGAACCCGCAGTGGCGTGACCTCTATGAGGGCTTGGCGTGAGGCCGGCGTCGAAGGGTCATCGCGGGCGATCGAGCGAAATGCCGATGCCCGTCATTGCGAGCGCAGCGAAGCAACCCAGGGGCAAAGGCTTCGGTCCAGCGGTTCCTGGGTTGCTTCGCTTCGCTCGCAATGACGGGATGTTAACCGACGCTCCCCTCACCCCTCCACCTCGAACGGCCGCCCGCGCCGCCGGGCGTTGCCCTCCGCCCAATCCAGCTCCTCCTCCAGCGTCTTGTAGGCGTCCTCGCCGATGGCGCGGGTGCGGCGCAGCGCGAGCAGGCGGGCGCGCTCGGCGGCGATGGCCCGCATCCGCAGGCGCCCGAACACGGCGGGGCGCAGCGCCCGCGCCGCCTCGTCGTCGAGCATCACGGTGTATTCGCGCCGCAGGATGGCCGCCTCCGGCTCGTTCACCCCGACCAGCGCGTCCAGCGCCGCCCGCGTGGCCTCCTGCCGCGCGAAGCCGCGCTCCCGCTCGACGCGGCCGTCGTCGGTCAGGGCCAGCCAGCGCAGCAGCGGCCCCAGCGTCAGCCCCTGGATCACCAGCGTGCCGAGCACCACGGAGAAGGCGGCGACGATCAGCAGGTCGCGGTGGGGGAAGCGGGCGGGGTCGCCGGCGAAGGGCAGGGCCAGCGCGGTGGCGAGCGTGATCAGCCCGCGCATGCCGCTCCAGCCGACGACGAGCGCGCTCCGGTAGGAGCGCCCGACCGGCGTGCGGCGCTCGGGCGGCAGCCTCACCCGGTCGACCAGGCGGGCGAGGGCGTTGTAGGCGAACGTCCACGCGAGCCGCACGACGATCACCGTGGCGAGCACGGCGAGGCCGAAGGCGAGGGCGAAGCGCCCGTTCAGCCCGTGCCCGATCTCCTGCAGCTGCAGCCCGACGAGGATGAAGGCGAGCGCGTTCAGCACGTACACCGCCACCTGCCACACCGCGAGCGAGCCGCGCCGGATCTCGGCGCCCCGCATCGGCACGCGGCGGGCGATCACCACGGCGTAGGCCACCGTGGTCAGCACGGCGGAGGCGCCGAGGCGCTCGGCGAGGATCCACACGGCGAAGGTGCCCACGAACTGCGTGACCACGGCGATCGCCAGGTCGTTGACCCGCCGCGTCAGCCACAGGTAGGCGCGGGCGAACGCCCAGCCGAGCGCCACGCTGCCCACCGTGCTGGCGAGCAGCAGCGGCACCGCGCCGCCCGCCGTGAGCGCGGTGCCGAGCATGGCGCCGATCGCCAGCCGGTAGACCAAGAGTGCGCTGGCGTCGTTGAGCAGCCCTTCCGCCTCGAGGATCACCAGCAGGCGTCGCGGCGGCGACAGCCGGCCGAGCACGGCGGAGGCGCACACCGGGTCGGGCGGCGCGACGACGGCCCCCAGCGCCACCGCCGCCGACCAGGGCAGGTCGGGCACGAGCCGGCGCGCCACGACCGCCACGGCGGCGACGGTGAGCAGCACGGCGACCAGCACGAGGCTGGAGATCTGGATCCAGTTCTCGCGCAGGTCGCGGGGCGAGGCGTCGAAGGCGGCGTCGACGATCGCCGGGGCGATGAACAGCGCCATGGCCAACTCGGGGTCGAGCCGGATGCCCGGCACGGTGACCGGGGCGACCGCGAGCGCCGCGCCGGCCAGCGCCAGCAGCACGGGATAGGGCGCGCCGATGCGGTCGGCGAGCGCCGTCAGCACCGCGCCGCCGATCAGCAAACCGATGAGGATCTCGAAGAAGACCATGCCGCCCCGCCATCGCGAGCTTGACCGTGCGCGCGCCTGCCGGCTTATGGGCGGTGTCGCCGCGCGCGGGCAAGCTCGCCGCACGGCATCGTGTTCGATTCCGCGAACGGGATCGGGAGCTTATCGGCGGCTCGGCCGTTTCAGCTTCATCGTTCCTTCGTGCCGCGTCGTCGTGGAGAAGTTGACTGCCATGCCCCGTACCCGTGTCGCCCTCGCCGCCGCCGCCTCCGCGCTGTGCCTCCTCGCCCCCTCGCTGGCGCAGGCCAAGGTCCACATCGCCGTCGACCTCGACGCGCAGACCATCCACGTCGAGTCCGCCTCGGGCAGCTACGATTGGAAGGTGTCGTCCGGCAAGACCGGCTACGACACGCCGGACGGCCACTTCAACGTGCTGTGGATGGACAAGGACCACCATTCCGACGAGTACGAGCAGGCGTACATGCCCAACGCCATCTTCTTCGCGCCCGGCTTCGCGATCCACGGCTTCGGCAAGTCGCCCTGGGGCCACAAGGCCTCGCACGGGTGCGTCCGCCTGCCGATGGACAAGTCGGCCAAGCTGTTCGACATGGTGAAGGCGGAAGGGGCGGACATCACCATCACCGGCGCCTCGACCCGGGTCGCCCCCACCGTCGCCTCCGTCCAGAAGAAGTCGCGCGACCTGGAGGCCACCGCCGCCGCGCCCGACGAGGCGGTGCAGGGTTACGCCGATCAGGGCTACGCGGGCCAAGGTTACGCGCGACAGGGCTACGCCTCGCAAGGCTATGCCGAGCAGGGTTACCCGGCCCAGAGCTACGCGCAGCAAGGATACGCGCGCGACTCAGACGACGGGTACGACCGCCCCGCCCAGCAGGCGCCGGCGCGGAGCAACTCGCTGTTCGGCTCCTTCTACTAGGTCGCGGCGACCAAGCCGGCGCCGGCCCGCTCACGGCTCGCGGTAGGCGCTCCCGTCCACCGCCTCGGCGGGATGCGCGGTGTAGCGCCCGTGCGCCGGGACGGCCACCTCGGGCCAAGCGGTCACCAGCGTGTCCAGGCCCCGCCGCAGCGCCGGCCCGTGCAAGGGCCGGCCGTGGCCGGTGATCGCCACCTCCGGCTTCAGCGCCGCCAACACCCGCATGGACTCCCGCGCCGCCTCCCAGTCGATCGTCAGGTACTTCGGCGGACCGTGGATCTCGGGGGCCTGTACCGCGACCGCGTAGGCCGATTCCTGCGCCACGGTGACGAAGGCGTCCCCGGCGATCAGCGCGCGGTCGGCGTCGCGCCACAGCGCCACCTGGCCGACCGAGTGGCCGGGCGCGTGGATCCAGCGCCAGCCCGGCATCGGCGGCACGCTCCCGTCCGGGGGCAGGGTGCGCAGGCGCGCCCCCACGTCCACCGGGCGGGTCGGGTAGAGCGGCGACAGCAGCGCCATCATGCCCCCGCCCACGCCCGGGTCGGGCGGCGGGTAGGACGCGGCGCCCTCGAGATAGGGACGCTCCAGGGCGTGGGCGTACACCGGCGCGTCCCACGCGGCGGCCAGCGTTTCCAGCGCGCCGACATGGTCGAAGTGGCCGTGCGTCATCACGATCGCCGCCGGCCGCGACCCTTCGCCGAAGCGCGCGGCGGCGGCGCGGCGGATCAGCCCCGCCGTTCCCGGCAGCCCCGCGTCAACGAGCACCCATTCGCGGTCCCCCGCGCCGGCGGGGCCGACGAAGACCACGTTGACGATCCCCAGGCGGCGATACCCGAGGTCGGGCAGGATCTCGTGGACGCCGGCCGGCGCCTCCGCCTCGGCGTGGGCGATGAGGCCGGCGGGATCGACGGGGACCTGTTGTGCCACGATGTTCCGCTCCCGAGGGCGCGCGTTGGTGGGGGCGCCTCCCCGCGTCATCGCCCGGCGCGCGCCGGGGTTCCGGCGGCCGGCCA
>CAXSDP010000030.1:38239-41940 GCA_964235705.1 uncultured Beijerinckiaceae bacterium
TCGCCGGACGCGCCGCAGGCCCATCGCCATGCCCGCGCCCATCCCGCGAGTGGCGGCTTGCGGTTCGTCCGCGTCCCGGAGTAGAGCGGGGTAACGCCAAGACAAGCGCCCGTGGGACGGAAACATGTTCGATCAACTGCTGACCCCGGTCGGCGCCAACCTCACCGCGTCGTTCCTCGTCGCGGTGGTGCCCATCGCCACCGTGCTGGCGCTGCTCGGCCTGTTCCGGCGGCCGGCCTGGCAGGCCTCGCTGGGCGGCCTGCTGGTCGCGCTCGCCATCGCGATCCTCGTTTGGCGCTTCCCGATCGGCCTCGCGCTCGACTCGGTGGCGGCCGGCGCGGTCTTCGCGATCTGGCCGGTGATGTGGATCGTCGTCAACGGGCTGCTTCTGTACAACATCGCCGTCGTGTCCGGCCGCTTCGACGCCTTCCGCGAGTGGATCGTCGACCACATGCCGGACGACCGCCGGGTGGTGCTGGTGGTCATCGGCTTCTGCTTCGGCTGCCTGCTGGAAGGGGTGGCCGGCTTCGGCACGCCGGTCGCCATCACCAGCGCGCTGCTGATCCTGGTCGGCTACCCCCCGCTCGAGGCGTTGACCTTCACGCTCATCTTCAACACCGCGCCGGTGGCCTTCGGGGCGCTCGGCGTCCCGATCACGGTGCTCGGCCAGGTGACCGGCCTGTCCCCCGTCACGCTCGGCGCGATGGTCGGGCGGCAGCTGCCGTTCATGGCGATGATGCTGCCCTTCTACGTCATGGCCGTGTACGGCGGCCTGCGCTCGGTGCGCGCGCTGTGGCCGCTGCTGCTGGTCGCCGGCGGCTCCTTCGCCGTGGCGCAGTTCGTGTCCTCGAACTACCTCGACTACGCCCTCACCGACGTCCTCTCCTCGCTGACCGCGCTGGTCGTGACGATCGGCTTCCTGATGGTGTGGTCGCCGGAGCCCGATCCGGACTACGCCATCGCGCGCCGCACCACGACGAGCGCGCACGCGCTGGGGGCGGACGTCGTCACGTCCGGTCCGAGCGGGTCGCTGCGCGGCACCGCCCCGGGCCAGGTGCCGAGCTGGCAGGGTTGGATCCCGTGGATCGTGGTGTCGGTGGTCGTGATCGCGTGGACGCACTTCAAGGTCTTCGCGATCGGTCAGCAGGTCATCAAGTGGCCGGGGCTGCACAACGCCGTCGCCATCACCCTCTACAACCATAAGCCCTACGCCGCGACCTGGGTGTTCCAGCCGCTCGCGACCGGCACCGCCATCCTGCTGTCGGCGCTCATCACCGCCGCGCTGGTCGGCGTGGGGCCGGCCCGCTTCATGGACTGCGTCCGCAAGACGGCGCGGCAGAGCTGGCTCGCCATCGTCACCGTGGCCCTCATCGTGGGCCTCGCCTACCTCATGAACTATTCAGGGTTGACCTACACGCTCGGCCTCGGCGTCGCGTCGGTGGGCTTCGCGTTCCCGCTGCTGTCGCCGTTCCTGGGCTGGGTCGCCGTGTTCCTGTCGGGCAGCGACACGTCCGGCAACGCGCTGTTCGGCAACCTGCAGGTGGTCGCCGCCAACCAGCTCGGCCTGAACCCCGTGCTGATCGCCGCCACCAACTCGTCGGGCGGCGTGATGGGCAAGATGATCTCGCCCCAGAACATCGCCACCGGTGTGTCGGTGACCGACCTGAAGGGCCAGGAGGGCGTGGTCTTCGCCCGCACCTTCAAGCACAGCGTCGCGCTGACCCTGCTGATCGGCGTCCTGGTGGTGCTGCAGCAGTACCTCGCGCCGTGGATGATCCCGCGCTGAGGCGGACCTGGTCCGCCGTCAGCGCCCGGCGGCGGCGCGCGCCTGGTTGAGCGCGAAGAGGCGGGCGAGGACCTCATCGTCGGGAAGGTCGGCCGGCCAGCCGTAGGCGGCCGCCACCGCCGCGTCGAGCGCGGCGTGGGCGTTGGCGAGCCAGGTCGGCCGCGCGTTGTAAAGGTTGGTCAGCGTGCGCGCCTTGAGGACGATTGCCGCCGCCGCGTCCCTCGGCAGCACGCGGTCGGGGTAGCCCGGCACGACCTCCGGTTCGACGCGCACCAGGTCGGGCGGGTTGAGCCAGGCCTCGCGCAGGCGGTCAAGTTCGGCGGCCGCGGTGGCGATGGCCTGGGCGCGGGGATCGTCGGCGTAGGCGGCGGCCGGGATGTTCGGGGTGAGGCCTTCGGGGAAGGGGAACGCATTAAAAGTTATTGTATGCATGTATTCAGGGTCGTTGCCGACACCGTGACGCCCTGCGAACCTAATAGCCCAACGCTCATGAATGCGCGAACTTAACATGCCATGGAAGAAGTCGTCCGATCTAACAAAGACTACGAGACGAGTATCAGGAATCACTCGCGGGTCAAGCCATAAAAAGAATCTATGCTTGGCGACACGTGGTGTTGCTAGATATCTTGCTGACTTGGAAATAACTTCTAAAAGCTTGGAGCGCCGGCGCTGAAGTCTCCACCAATTCGCAAGGCTTCTCGGCTCATTTTGCCTCAACGGTCGCTCATTTGCCTCTAATCGTTTTTGGTTTGTAACTATCCAGGCGGATGTTATTTTTTGGAATGGGCTTTCGTACAAGGCTGCCGCTTGTTCATCAAGCTGATTACCGAAGTCGATGATCCAGTAGTCAGAAGGTCGGCCAACAAGATCGTCAGCATTCCGCCATGGTTTAACGACGTCGGCATTTGTCCGCCCGTTAGGATTGGTGGGCGCAACTAGTAGGTTTCTTGCTGAAATTCCAGGAATCTCAAAAGGGCCTCCACTAATCGTGCCTTGAAATGCAACTCTTGCATTTTCGATTAAATCAAGTGGGATATTTACAGCACTGTCGGCAGTCAAATCCGAGTTTATTGATTTAACTAGATGCCCATCCAGGGAACAGATCGGTGGCTTTGAATTAGAAAAAACTAGTAGTGAGACGCGAATGGAAGCTCCTTGGTTAGCCCAAGAATCATTAGATATTGCGTCCGATATCCATACCTGGTTAGAGAAGGCGCGAATAACTAGATTACTCGCGCCTCGTCTCACCGCTTGCGTACCTACGTAACCAACCGCAATCACTTTCTCAGCCACGAGCAATTCGAGTGCTTTTCGAAACCAATACATAACAAAATTAGCTGCATCAGGAACGCGATTGGCAAATACACTCCTGATGGTCAAAAGATCATTTAAGTCAAGAGTACTACCGTGTTTTTTGCCACCTAGAAACGGCGGGTTGCCGATAATCGCGTCCGCTGTCGGCCATTTCGCCTCGCTCCCGTCCGGGTCTAGCAACGCGTCGCGGCACTCGATCGTGTCGAGCGTGGCCAGCACCGGCTCGGCCGGGTCGGTGTAGCCGTTGCGCCGCTCCCATTGCAGGTTGCCGATCCACAGCGTGACGCGGGCGAGCTCGGCGGCGTAGGCCTCGATCTCGATGCCGCGCACGGCGGCGAGGCCGACGCGCGGCCGCGCCTGCGGCACGCCGAGCCGCTCGGCGTCGAGCAGCGCGCGCAGTTCGATGTCGCGCAGCGCGTGCAGCGCCACGTAGAGGAAGTTGCCCGAGCCGCAGGCGGGGTCGAGCACCCGGAAGGCGGCGAGCCGGTCGAGGAAGGCGTCGCGCGTGGCGGTGGCCCGCGCCAGCGCGGCCTCGCGGCGCCGGGCGATCGCCGCCAGCGTTTTGCGCCGCGCCGCCTCGCCCTTGCGGTAGGCGTCCGCG
>CAXSDP010000031.1:0-5421 GCA_964235705.1 uncultured Beijerinckiaceae bacterium
CGCCGACCGGGCGCACCGACGAGGATTTCGTCCGCATGATGATGCCGCACCACCAAGCGGCGGTGGCCATGGCGAGGACCGAGCTGACTTACGGCCGGGACCCGGAGCTGAAGGCCATGGCCAACGCCATCATCGCGTCGCAGGGTGAGGAACTCGCCAGCATGAAGGCCTGGCTAGCCAGGAACGCCAAAGGCGCCAAGGATCCCGGGGAAAGCAAGTAGCGTGGGGTGCGCAGGATGAGGTCGTCGTCACGGCTGGGAGGTCGGGCGCGCTTGGGCGCGACGCTCGCGACCGCGCTGTTGCTGGGCGGCTGCGGCGTCCGCAACTGCGCCCTCGACGTCAACCACGGCGATTGCCTCGCGCAGGGGTCGCCCAAGGCCTCCTACCCCGAGGACGACCTGACCTGTCGCGGCTACGGCCTCGCGCCCGGCACGCGCGACTACGCGATCTGCCGCGGCGACAAGGCCCACGTGCGCGCGCTCACGAACCGCGAAACCGACTACGGCTTCCTGCCGAACCCGCTGACGCCCGGCGTCCGCTACTGAGCCGCCATCCTCAGTTCGGGAGCACGCCGGACACGACGGCGAGGATCAGCACGACGCCGAGCACGAGGCGGTAGATCACGAACGGCCACGCCGAGAAGCGCTCCAGGACGCGCATGAGGCCCCAGATCGCGGCGAAGGCCGACACGGAGGCGACGACGATCCCGAACAGGAGGATCGACCAGCCGTGCAGGCCGAGCCCGGCCTTGCGCAGCTTGACCAGTTCGTACAGCCCGGCGAGCGCGATGGTCGGGATGCCGAGCAGGAACGAGAAGCGGGCCGCCTCGTCGCGCCGCATGTCGCGGAACAGCGCGGCGGTCAGCGTCGAACCGGACCGCGACACGCCGGGGATCAGGGCGCCGATCTGGGCGAAGCCGACGACCAGCGCGTCCGCCAGGGTGACGTGGTCGATGGTGCGGGTGTGCCGTGCCGCCCGCTCGGCGTAGGCGAGCAGCCCGCCCATGACGAGGCAGGCGACGCCGATCACGCTCAATGTCCGCAGCGGCGAGCCGCAGGCGTTGAGCTTGGACGACAGCAGCAGGCCGCAGACCGAGATCGGGATGGTGGCCAGGACGATCCACACGAAGAAGCGGAAGTTCCAGTCGGCGAAGTCGCGCCGCTTCACCGCCGCCATCGTGCCCCGGGCGAGGCCGCGCACGTCCGCCCAGAAGTAGCTGACCACCGCCGCCAGCGCCGCGAGCTGCATGGAGGCGGAGAAGGCGGAGCCCGGGTCCTGCCAACCGAGCAGCGCGGGGACCACCCGCATGTGCGCGGTGGACGAGATGGGCAGGAGTTCGGTGATGCCTTGGATGATGCCGAGGAAGCCGACCCGGAGGAACCCGAGTCCCACGAAGCCGGTGTCGAGACCCGAGGTGCAGGCGTCCGCCATCCCAAACTCACTTCAACGCCGGCCGAATCGCCGAGGGCGGCCTCTCTTCTCAGGTTCGTGGGGGGAGATCAACGGAAGCGTCGGGTCATCCCATCGCTTCGGCGGACGAGAGTCGATGGCGTGTCGGGCAAGGAGGCAACGCGCCGACGGATCGCGGCGCCCCAGCATCGAGCCGGACACGAAAACGCCGGCTGGGAAGCCGGCGCATCGGTCGCGATGGGCTAAGGGATCAGGTGGGCTGGCCGGTCGCGTTCAGCTCGCGCTGCTGCTTGTTGTAGAGGTGGCGACGATACGCGCCGACCGCGCAACCCGCGAGGGCGCCGCGGATACCGTGATGGAGCATGTGACCGCCGACGGCGCCGGCCGCGCCGTACTTGAGGCAACCGCCCGGCTTGGCGTTGGCTTCCGGCATCGTCGCGAGGCCGGCCGCCAAACTACCGCAGAGCGCGAGGGAAAATACGATCTTCTTCATTGCAAACCTCTGACGCGCGATGTGCGCTCGATGTCGGAACGCGTCGCAAAGCCTTAGGTTCGCGACGACGGACGCACTTTCGCCACCGACGCCTGAACCGGCGATGAAGGGCGCGGCCGGCTCGCGTTCACCCTTCCGAGCTTCCCGTCACGGGCCTCCCGTCACAAGCCGCCCATGGCGCGGATCGCCGCCCACTCGGCGTCGGCGACCGGTTGCACGGACAGGCGCGAGTTCACCACCAGCATCATGCCCGCCAGCGACGGCTCCGCCTTGATCGCGGCGAGGCCGACCGGTCGGGGCAGCGGCCTCAGCGCCCGCACGTCGACCATGCCGAACACACCCTTCGCGTCGCTGGGGTCGGGGTAGTAGGTCCGGCAGACTTCCACGATGCCGACGATCGCGCGGCCCTCGTTGGAATGGTAGAAGAAGATTTCCTCCCCCAGCGCCATCGCCATCATGTTCCTCTTGGCGAGGTGGTTGCGCACGCCGTTCCAGGGTGTGCCGTCCGCGCCCGCCTCGACCATCCGCGTCCACGACCAGGATGCGGGTTCGCTCTTCACCAGCCAATACGCCATCGCCACCGTTCCCAACGCCGCGCCCATCATGGGCGCGGGGCCTTGCCGCGACGTTTACCGCTCCGCTAGGGCATCGGACCAAATCACGGACGCCCTGCAATGGACCCTCCGTCATCCCGGACGGAGCGAAGCGACGATCCGGGACCGGTGCCCTCCGACGCCAGTTCGAGAGGACACCGGTTCCGGGTTCGCCTCTGGCGCCCCGGAATGACGTCGGTGATTCAGTCCGACGCCGTAGGGCCCGATCGACCGAGCGGGGCGGAGCCCGCCCTCAAACCCCGATCCACGGCGCGAGCGCCGCCCGCCAGCGCGCGACCTTGTCGTCGAAGCGCAGGCTGGCGTGCGCCGGGCTCGTCGAGGGCAGCACGGCGCTGGGCAGCGCCGCCGCCGCGCCGGTGAGCCCCGGCAGCACCTTGACGCGGAAGATATCAGCCGCAGCGCGACCGTTGAAGCCGACGAAGACGGTTTCCGGATGATCCGCGAAGAAGCCGAGGAAATCGTTGGGAATGATCGACGCGCGATCGATCTTGGCGTCCAGGCTGCCCGGCCGCCGCGCCGACGCGCAAACGTCCCAGACCGCGATCCGGCTCTCGGTGAGGCGCGCGCAGCGCTCGTCGTAGGTGAGGTCCGGCGAGGCCCCGATCAGCGCTTGCATGACGCGCCAGAACGCGTTCTGCGTCTTGGCGTAGTACTCCCGGCGTCGCAGCGACTCGGCGCCCGGGAGCGAGCCGAGGATCAGCACGCGCGCGTCGGGTCGGGCGATCGGCGGGAAGCTGCGGGAGGTCACGGCGCCACGTCACCGTCCGATGTCGGGCCGCGCCGGCCGCGCCAGCAGGGCGCCGATGCTCGCGTCGACGTCCGCGCGGCCGGTCAGCACCGCGTCGACCGCCTCGGCGATCGGCATGTCGACGCCGGCCTTCGCCGCGAGGTCGCAGAGGATCGCGCAGGTCAGCGCCCCTTCCGCCGTGCCGACGCGGGCGAGCGCCTCGGGCAGCGTCAGGCCCTCCCCGAGCGCGTGGCCGAGCGAGAAGTTGCGCGATTGCCGGGAGCCGCAGGTGAGGACGAGGTCGCCGAGGCCGGACAGGCCGGTCAGCGTGCCGGGCGCCGCGCCGTGGGCCACCGCGAAACGGGTCAGCTCCGCGAAGCCGCGCGCCAGCAGGGCGGCGGCGGCGCTGGCGCCGAACCCCTTGCCGGCCGCGATGCCGCTGGCGATGGCCAGCACGTTCTTGGTGGCGCCGCCGATCTCGACGCCCCGGACGTCGGCGGAATGGTAGAGCCTGAACCACGGCGCCGCCAACGTCGCCGCCAGGGCGGCGGCGGCGCACGTGGTGGCGGCGGCCAGCGTCACGGCGGTCGGCAGGCCGCGCGCGACGTCGGCGGCGAAGGACGGGCCGGACAGGATCGCCACGGGATGGTCCGGTAGCGCGCCCGCGACCACCTCGCTCATGAACAGGCCGGTGCCGCGCTCGATGCCCTTGGCGCAGACGACCACCGGGACGCCGGCCGCCAGATGGGGCCTGGCGCGCTCGGCCGCCGCGCGGACCGCCTGCGCCGGCACCGCCAGCAGCACGATGTCGGCCGCCCCGAGCACGGCGAGGTCGCCGGTCGGCCGCACCCCGGCGACGAGGGGGATGCCGGGGAGGCGGCGCGCGTTGACGCCGTCCGCCGCCATGGCCGCGACGTGGGCCGGCTCGCGCGCCCAAAGGTCGACGCCGGCGCCGGCGCGCGCCGCGAGGTTGGCGAGCGCCGTGCCCCAGGCCCCGCCGCCGAGAACCGCGATGCGCCGCATGTCCGTGTCCCGCCGCTCGACCCTCGCGGGCCTCCTCACGCCTTGCCGTGATGCACCGCCTCCGCGCTGGCGTCGAGCGGCCAGCGCGGCCTGGCGGCGAAGGTCATGTCGTCGACGAGGCCCAGGCCGAGGCGTTCGATGCCGGCCCAGGCGATCATCGCGCCGTTGTCCGTGCAGAGCGCCGGCTCCGGCACCACCAGCCTCACGCCAGCCTCGCCGCAGTAGCGCGCCAGCGCGCGGCGGATCGCGTCGTTGGCCGCCACCCCGCCGGCGGCGACGATGGTCTCGCACGGCGCGACGCGCTCGCGGAACAGCCGCGTCGCCGCCCGCACGCGGTCGACGATCGTGTCCACCACCGCCGCCTGGAACGAGGCGCACAGGTCGTTGACGTCGGTGGCGGTCAGCGGCGCGATCTTCTCCGCCTCCAGCCGCACCGCCGTCTTCAGGCCGGACAGCGAGAAGTCCGGCTTCGGCCGCCCCATCATCGGGCGGGGCAGGGCGAAGCGTTCGGGGTCGCCGTCGACCGCGTGGCGCTCGACGAGCGGGCCGCCGGGGTAGGGCAGGCCGAGCAGCTTGGCGACCTTGTCGAAGGCTTCCCCCACCGCGTCGTCGAGCGTGGCGCCGAGCCGGACATAGTCGCCGACGCCGCGCACCGCGACGAGCTGGGTGTGGCCGCCGGACACGAGCAGCAGCAGGTAGGGGAACGGCACGGCGTCGGTGAGCCGCGCCGTCAGCGCGTGGGCCTCCAGGTGGTTGACCGCCACGAACGGCTTGCGCAGCGCCAGCGCCATCGCCTTGCCGGCGGTCAGCCCGACGATCACCCCGCCGATCAGCCCCGGCCCGGCGGCGGCGGCGATCGCGTCGATCTCCCGCATGGCCATGCCGGCCTTGTCCACCGCGCGGGCGATCAGCCGGTCCAGCACCTCGACGTGGGCGCGCGCGGCGATCTCCGGCACCACGCCGCCGTAGGCCGCGTGTTGCTTGATCTGGCTCATGATCTCGTTGGACAGGATCGCCGCCGTGCCGTCCGGCCGGCGCTCGACGATCGCCGCCGCCGTCTCGTCGCAGGTGGTCTCGATGCCTAGCACGCGCATGGGGGCTCCCGTCCGCGCGGACCATAGGGGAAACGCGGCGAAAGCTCGAGCGGCAATCGT
>CAXSDP010000031.1:5521-41855 GCA_964235705.1 uncultured Beijerinckiaceae bacterium
CTCCCGTCCGCGCGGACCATAGGGGAAACGCGGCGAAAGCTCGAGCGGCAATCGTGGGCGGCGACCAATCCCACCACGTGCCCGCCGCGCCGGGCCGACGTGGCGGGCGCCGGTCGTAGTCCCGTCGTGGATCGGCGTGATAGGGTCCGCCGCGTTCCGATTCGTTCGAGGGGCAAGCCCCAAGGACACGCCCCAAGAACACGCCCCAAGGACACGCCCAAGGACACGCCATGCCCTTCCGCCGATCCCGTCCCATCCCCGCCTCGGGTTTCCTCGCCTTGGGCCTCCTCGCGTCGATGGCCGCCCCCCTCGTCGCGACCTGGCCCGCCCACGCCGCCCCGACGGAGGGCGAGGAGGAGGAGGATCCGCCGACCCAGGCGCCGCTGACGGTGGGCTCGATGGCGATCGCCTCCGACGGCGCGCTGGCGGTCGAGGGGATGGCGGTGGACATCGGCGTCGACAAGGTCGCCTACGCCTACCGCCTGCACAACAAGGGCAAGGCGAAGCTGGCGCTGGCCGCCAGCGTCGCCATGCCCGACCTGGAGGTCAACAACGAGGGGTCCACCGTCTACGCCCTGCCGTCGCAGAGCGCGGGGAACCCGGTGAACCTGTCGGTGAGCGCCGACGACAAGCCGCTGGAGGTCACGCCCGTCACCCAGGCGATCGCGCTCGGCATCGACAGGCTCGCGACGCTGAAGAACGAGAACCTGCCGCTGATCCCGTTCGGCGACGCGATCGAGAAGGCGCTCGCCGCCGCCAAGCCCGACGCTCTCGCCCGGCTGGAGCAGCAGGGCCTCGTCACCCCGCCCGATCCGGCGCAGCCGGACACGCCGGTCATCGCCGACTGGAGCCTGCACACGGTGGTCGGTTGGACGCAGCCGATCGAGGCCGGCGCGATCACCAACGTCGTCGTGAGCTTCACGCCGATCAAGGCGACCTACGCGGTCGACGCCTCCAACCTCAACGGCTTCGACGCGCTGAAGGCCCAGGTGTGCCTGACCCCGCAGATCATGGCCGCCGCCAAGGCGCTGGTGAAGGGCAAGGGGGCGGCCGCCGCGGCGCCCGGGGCGGCGAAGACGCAGCTCGCCGCCGGCGCCACCACCGCCACCACCATCGAGGTGGACGACATCACGCTCGCCAACGACGGTCCGGCGCGCTGGCTGGACAACCCCGCCGCCACCGTCGCCGTGCGCCGGCCCAAGCCGAACTCGGTCGTCGCCTTCTGCGGCATGGACGCGGCGAGCGCCAACCAGCCGGTCGTCAAGGGCACCATGCCCGGCAGCGGCGAGGCGGCGGGGCTGCGGGTGCTGATCTTCTCCGCGAGCGGCGGCTGAGGGGCGCCGAACCGTGGACCCGCCCGCGACGCGGCGCCCGCCCGGCGACCCCCCACGGCCGGATGTTTCCCCAAGGGTGGACGTCTTCCCGAGGCTGGACGTCGACCTCCGCGAGCTGGCGCCCTCCTTCGACCTGGTCCTGTGCGACGTGTGGGGCGTGCTCCACGACGGCGTGCGGCGGCACCCGCCGGCCGCCGACGCCCTCCAGCGCTTCCGCCGGGGCGGCGGCACGGTGGTCCTGGTCACCAACGCCCCCGCGCCGGCCGCCCAGGTGCGCGCGCGCCTCGACCACATGGGGGTGCCCCGCGACGCCTACGACGCGATCGCCACCTCGGGCGACGTCACGGTCGCGATGATGGTGGAAGCCGGCTGCCCGCCGGTGTTCGGGATCGGTCCGGGCGACGAGTCCGCGCTGTACCGGGAAGCCGGCCGCCTCGGCCCGCGCGTGCCGCGCCTCGTGGGGATCGAGGCGGCGACGATGGCGGTCTGCGTCGGCTTGGATGCGACCGGCGACCGCCCGGAGGATTACGACGACACCCTCCGGGCGCTGCGGGCGCGCGACCTCACCCTCGTCTGCGCCAACCCCGACATCGTGGTGGAGGTCGGTGACGAGCTGGTCGCCTGCGCCGGCGCCATCGCGGAACGCTACGAGGCCATCGGCGGCCGCGTGATCCACGCCGGCAAGCCATTCCCGCCGATCTACGCGCGCGCCCTCGCGCTGGCACGGGACGCGCGCGGGTCGACGGCGGCGCCGGTCGCCAGGGACCGCGTGCTGGCGATCGGCGACGCCATGCGCACCGACGTGCGCGGCGCGGCCCGCGAGGGGTTCGCCTCCGTCCTCGTCACGGAAGGCATCCACCGGGCGGCGCTGCACCGGGGCGGCCGGGCCTCTGCGCTCGAGGAGGCGGCGCTGCGCCAGTTCCTGGCGGGCCACGAGGTGACGCCGAGCGTGGCGACGCCGGTCCTGCGCTGGACGCGCTGAGCCGGTTCCCGGCCTCCGGGCCTAAGCGGCGGCGGCCGCGGCGGCGAAGACGGCGTCGATCTTGGATTTCAGCGTCGCGGCGTTGAACGGCTTGACGATGTAGTGGCTGACGCCCGCGCGGCGCGCCGCGACGACGTTGTCGGTCTTCGACTCGGCCGTCACCATGATGAAGGGGATGTTGGCGGAGGCGTGCTCGTCGCGCACCTTCTGCAGAAGCTGGAAGCCGGTCATCGGCTCCATGTTCCAATCGGAGATGATCAGGCCGTAGCGCTTGTCCTTGATCTTGCGCAGGGCGACCTCGCCGTTGGCGGCGTCGTCGACGTTCTCGAAGCCGATCTGCTTCAACAGGTTGCGGATGATGCGCACCATGGTCTGGTAATCGTCGACCACGAGGATGGGCATGGTGAAATCGGCGGTCATTCAAAATCTCCGCGTTCCGGTGTCGCAAGTCCCGCGATCCCGGTCCGGTCAATCGGCCGGTCGCACCCATAGGCGCCGGCCCCGCTTGCCATTCCCTTAAGATCGCTGGCGAAAGGCGCGACATTCCCGGTTTCCGCGCCGGTCCGCGCCCGAACTTGACCCACGCCGCCGGTCGCGGCAGGGTCGGCGGCTCCCCCGCCGTGACCCGATTGCGAGCCTTGGTCGATCCCGTGTCCCACCGACCCTTCGTCCTCGCCGTCGATCCCGAGCGTCCACCGGAGGGTTTGGAGCGGGCGATCGTCGCGATCGGCAACTTCGACGGCATCCATCGCGGCCACAAGGCGGTGATGGGGCGGGCGAAGGCGATGGCCGACGCCGTCGGCGCGCCCTGCGCCGTGCTCACCTTCGAGCCGCATCCCGCCGATTATTTCGGCGGTCCGGGCACGATCTTCCGGCTCACGCCGATCGCCGAGAAGGCCCGGCTCATCGAGGGGGTCGGTCTCGACGGCCTGGTGGTTCTCACCTTCGACACGCGCCTCGCCAACCTCCCGGCCGACGACTTCGTCCGCGAGATCCTGGTGGACCGGCTGCGCATCGGCGGCATCGTCGCCGGCTACGACTTCCACTTCGGCAAGCTGCGGAGCGGCACGCCGGCCGTCCTGCGGGCCGCCGGCGCCACCTACGGCTTCAGCGTCGCCATCGTCGACAGGATCGAGGCGGACGCGGCCGGCGCCATCGCCGCCGCCTCCTCCACGGCGACGCGGGCGGCGCTGGAGGACGGCGACGTGGCGCGGGCGGCGGCCCTGCTCGGCCACCCCTACGCGATCGCCGGCACCGTCCTGCCGGGTCAGCGCCTCGGCCGCACGCTCGGCTTCCCCACGGCCAACCTCCAGGCGGACCCGAGTTGCCGCTTGCGCCACGGCATCTACGCGGTGCGCGCCACCGTGGACGGCCGCACCTACGACGCCGTCGCCAGCTGGGGACGGCGCCCGACCGTGGACAACGGCGCGCCGCTGCTGGAAACCTTCCTCTTCGACTTCGCCGGCGACCTGTACGGCAAGGACATGGCGGTGGCCTTCGTGGCGTGGCTGCGCGCGGAGGAGAAGTTCGACTCGCTGGAAGCGCTGACGGCGCAGATGCTGCGCGACGCGGCGAACGCCAAGGACGCGCTGGCACGGTGAGCGCCCGGCCTCAGGCGAGCGCCCGGCACCGGGCCCGGCCCGTCCCGTGAACTACGGCCACGCGTTCCACGCCGGCAACTTCGCCGACGTGTTCAAGCACGCGGTGCTCACCCGCGTGCTGCTCTACCTCCGGCGCAAGCCGACGCCGTTCCGGTTCATCGACACCCACGCCGGCGGCGGCTCCTACGACCTTGGTGGCGCGGCGGCGGCGCGCACGGGCGAGTGGCGGGGCGGGATCGGGCGGCTCGGCGCCGAGCCGCTCCAGGGCGAGGCGGGCGCGCTGATCGCCCCCTACCTCGACTTGGCCGGCGAGGCGGCCGGCGGGACCGGCCCCTACCCCGGTTCGCCCGCCATCGCGCTGGCCCTCGCCCGGCCCTTCGACCGGATGCTGTTCTGCGAGCTGCACCCGGACGCCCTCGCGGCGCTGCGGGCCCGCGTCGGCCGCGAGCGCCGCGCCAAGGTCCTGGCGCTCGACGGCTACACCGGGCTCAACGCCTTCATCCCGCCGACCGAGCGTCGCGGCCTGATCCTGATGGACCCGCCCTTCGAGGCGGCGGACGAGTTCGACCGGCTGACCGGCGCGCTGCGCGCCGCCCACGCGAAGTGGCGCGATGGGATCATCATGGCCTGGTACCCGGTCAAGGACCGGCGCGGGCCGGAGCGGCTCGCCGCCGCGCTCGCCGGCCTGCCGGACGTGCTGCGCCTGGAGCTCCAGGTCGACGACCCGCGACCCGACGGCCGGCTCGTGTCCAACGGCCTGGTGATCGTCAACCCGCCCTACACCCTGGAAGCGGAGATGGCCTGCCTGCTGCCGGCGCTGGCCCGGGCGTTGGCGACCGGCCATGCCGGGGCGAGCGTCGGGCGGATCGGCGGGGGATAACCGGGGCGAGTCGATCGGCACATCCATCTTGAGCCCTCCTTCACCCTGCGGCGCGAAACGGGTCGCGTTGCCGGGGGGCGCTTGGTAAGAGGACGCACTCGCCGACAGCCCGCCCCGGACGCCACGCATGCACGCCCTTCCCTTCGCCGACGATCGCCAGCGCCAGGACGCGCTGCTGGCGCATCTCGCCGACAGCGGCTACGGCCGCTGCGAGCCCCCGCTGCTGCAGCCGGCCGCCGCCTTCTTCGACAGCGGCGAGGACATGCGCGGGCGCCTCTACATGACGAGCGACATGAACGGCGCGGAGCTGTGCCTGCGGCCGGAATACACGATCCCCGTGTGCCGGCACCACCTCGCGGCGGTCGACGTCGGGACGCCCGCCGCCTACTGCTACTGCGGCCCGGTGTTCCGCTTCCGCCGCGATGGGCCGGGCGAGTTCGTCCAGGCCGGCATGGAGAACCTCGGCCGCACCGACCGGGAGGCGGCGGACGCCGAGATCCTGGCTTTGTCGCTCGACGCCGCGAGCCTGTCGGTCGCCGGCGCCCTCCCTCACGAGTCCCCGCCCCACGACACGCCGCGCTTCGCCACCCGGATCGGCGACGCCGGCCTGTTCTCGGCCCTGCTCGACACGCTGGCGATCCCGCCGCAATGGCGCCGGCGCGTCACGCGCGGCCTCGCGCAGGGCAAGGGCCTGTCCGGCATCCTCGACGCGCCGCGCGACGGCGGCATCGACCATTCCGGCGTGCTCGCCGCCCTGGAGAACGTCGACAAGAAGGGCGCGCGGGCGCTGGTCGAGGACCTGCTCGCCATCGCCGGCATCACGGCGGTCGGCGGTCGCACGGCGGCGGAGATCGCCGACCGCTTCCTCGAGCAGGCGGCGCTGAAGGGCGGCTCGGGCGTCGAGGCGCGCGCGCGCGACGTGCTGGAGCGCTTCCTGGCGATCGACGGCGACCCCGACGAGGCGGCGGCGGCGATGCGGACCCTGTTCGGGCGCGCCGACCTCGCGATGGGGACGGACTCGGCCATGGGGGCGGCCCTGGAGCGCTTCGAGCACCGGCTCGGCTTCATCGCCGCGCGCGGCATCGACATGGGCACCTTGCGCTTCTCCGCCCGCTTCATCCGCAACCTCGATTATTACACCGGCTTCGTGTTCGAGACGCGCGAGGCGGCGAGCCCCGACGCGCCGCCGCTGATCGGCGGTGGCCGCTACGACCGGCTGCTGACCACGCTGGGCGCGTCCCGCGAGGTGCCGGCGGTCGGCGCCGCGCTCTGGGCCGAGCGCCGTTCGGGAGCCATGTCGTGAGCGGTCCGATCATGGGCGGGGCGGGCGTGAACGGGACGGGCGTGAACGGGACCGACGCGGGCGAGCCGATGGTGATCGCCGTGCCCTCCAAGGGCCGGCTGCAGGAGAACGCGGCCGCCTTCTTCGCCCGCGCCGGCCTCAAGCTGGTGCAGGGGCGCGGCGCCCGCGATTACCGCGGCACGCTGGCCGGCGTCGACGGGGTGGAGGTGGCCTTCGTGTCGGCGTCCGAGATCGTCGGCCTGCTGGCGGCGGGTCACGCGCACATGGGGGTCACCGGCGAGGACCTGGTGCGCGAAACGGTGGAGGGCGCCGACCGCAAGCTCGCGCTGCTCACGCCGCTCGGCTTCGGCCAGGCCAACGTCGTCGTCGCCGTGCCGCAGGCCTGGATCGACGTTCGCACCATGAGCGACCTGGAGGACGTGGCGAGCACCTTCTACACCCGGCGCGGCGAGCGCATGCGGGTCGCGACCAAGTACCTCAACCTGACCCGCCGCTTCTTCGCGGAGAACCACGTGTCCGACTACCGCATCGTGGAAAGCCTGGGGGCGACGGAGGGCGCGCCGGCCGCCGGCCAGGCCGAACTCATCGTCGACATCACCACCACCGGCGCCACGCTGGCCGCCAACGGGCTGAAGGTGCTCGACGACGGCGTGATCCTGCGCTCGGAGGCGAACCTCGTGGCGGCGCTCGGGGCGCGCTGGGACGGCCACGCGAGGGAGCGGGCGCGCCAGATCCTCGGCCGCATCGCGGCGGAGGAGGCGGGCCGCCTGACCCGCGACGTGACCGCGCGGTTTCCCACGCCTCGCGAAGGATTGGGAACGCCCCGCGAAGGATTGGTCATACCCCACGAGGGCTTGATCGAGCAGGCGAAGGCTGGCTTCGGCGCCACGCTGCGCTCGGAAAACGCCGCCGGCCGCTTGACCTTGACGTGCCCGAACGACAAGGTCGCCCCGCTCGCCGACTGGCTCGTCGCGCAAGGCGCCGAACACGTCACGGTCGTGGCGCTGGATTACGTGTTCTCGGCCGCGAACCCGCTGCACGAGAAGCTCCTCGCCCGGCTCGCCTGAGGCCGCGTCGGAGGCAGGAAAGGTTCTGGTTTGGACGGTAGGGCGGCCCCGGGAAGCAACGCCGAAGACAGCCACGCCGAAGTCAACCAGTCCGACGCCCCACGGTCCGGGGCGCCGCGATCCGATGGGTCCAGGCCGGGGGAGGCCGTTGCCGCCGGCGCCACGCGGGGCGATAAAGACGGTGCGGGCGCGGGACCGGCGACCGACGGCGAGGCCAAGCTCACCGCCAGGCTGTTGAACAGGCTGATCCCGTCGACCGTCAAGGACAAGCCGGCCGCCCGCCGCAGGATATCGCGCGGCATCGCGTTCTCGCTCAGCCTCGGCATCGCGCTCCTCGCCGTGTTCGTGCTGACGCGCACGTTCATGCAGATCGACGTCGCCGAGCTGCGCGGCGCCATCGCCGCGACGAGCGGGCGTCAGATCGCGCTGGCGTGCCTGTGCACGGCGGTGTCGTTCCTCGCCCTGACCGGCTACGACGCGCTGGCGCTGCGCCAGCTCAAGCTCCACGTGCCCTATCCCACCACGGCGCTCGCCTCGTTCACCAGCTACGCCATCTCGTTCACGCTCGGGTTCCCGCTGATCACGGCCGGCACGGTGCGCTACTGGATCTACGCCACCAAGGGGCTGTCGGGCGGCAAGGTGGCCAGCCTCACCGTGATCGCCGGCCTGACGTTCTGGCTCGGCATGGCGCTGCTGATCGGCGTCGGCTTCACCGTGCGGGCGGCCGGCGTGTCCCACCTCGACCACCTCGGCCCGCTCGTGAACCGGGCGATCGGCCTCGCCATCATCGCCGCGCTCGTCGGCTACCTCGTGTGGGCGGCCAAGGGCGACCGGCACGCCACGGTCCAGGGGTTCAGGCTGGAGCTGCCGGGTTTCTGGCTGACGGCCGGCCAGCTCTGCCTCGGCGTGGTCGACCTTTGCGCCGCCGCCGGCGTGCTCTACGCGCTGCTCGCCCCGCCGCGCGCGATCGACTACCTCGCCTTCGTCACCGTCTACGTGTTCGGCTCGCTGCTCGGCATCGCCTCCAACGCGCCGGGCGGCATCGGCGTGTTCGAGGCGACGATGCTGAAGACCGTGCCGGGGCACTCCCAGGCGGCGCTGTTCGCGGCGCTGCTGCTGTTCCGCATCATCTACTACCTCGTCCCTTTCCTGCTGGCGCTGGCGCTGCTCGGCGCGCACGAGATCACCAAGCGTTGGCGGGCGCCGCGCGCGGCCATGGCGGCGAGCGAGGCGGAGGACGGCGGGGTTTGAGCGCCCGCCCGCCTTTCATCCCCCCTTGGCGGCGAGCACCGAGCGGTACAGGTCGAGCGTGGTCGCCGCCACCGCGTCCCAGCTGAAGCGCGCCTCCACCCTCGCGCGTCCGGCGGCGCCGAACCGGGCGCGCAGCGCCGGGTCGCGCGCCAGGGCGTTGATCGCCGACGCCAGCGCCCGCGAGAAGGCGGCGCGGTCGACCGGGTCGAAGCCACCCGGCGCCAGGCCGGGGTCGACGAGCAGCCCGGTCTCCCCCGGCACCACCACCTCGGGGATGCCGCCGACGGCCGACGCCACCACCGCCGTGCCGCAGGCCATCGCCTCCAGGTTGATGATGCCGAAGGGCTCGTAGACCGACGGGCAGCAGAACACCGCCGCGTGGGTGTAGAGCTGGATGACGTCGGCGCGCGGCAGCATGGCGCGGATCCAGGTCACCCCCGGGCGCGCGGCCGCCGCCTTCGCCACGCCGGCCTCCATCTCGGCGGCGATGGCGGGGGTGTCCGGCGACCCCGCGCAGAGCACGATCTGCAACGAGGGGTCGATGTCCGGGATCGCCTCGACGAGGTGGATGATGCCCTTCTGCCGGGTGATGCGCCCGACGAACAGCAGGAACGGGCGGGCGGGATCGATGCCGTGGCGCAGCAGCACGTCGTTGGCGGCGACCGCGCGGTACTCGTCGAGGTCGATGCCGTTGTGGATCACGTGCACGCGCTCGGGCGGGACGTCGAACAGGCGCAGCACGTCGGCCCGGGTCTCCCTCGACACGGCGACGATCGCGTCGGCCGCCTCGATCGCCGTGCGCTCCATCCAGGCCGACAGGTGGTAGCCGTTGCCGAGCTGCTCGACCTTCCACGGGCGCAGCGGCTCCAGCGAGTGGACGGTCAGCACGGACGGCACGCCCCACAGCTTGGCGGCGAGGAGGCCGGCCATGTCGGTGTACCAGGTGTGGCAATGGACGAGGTCGGCATCCAACCGGTCCTTGGCCATCGCCAGCGAGCGGCTGAGCGCGTCGAGCGCGCCGGCGAAGCGGGGGTCGGTGTCCGTCGCCGCCTCGGTCCACTCGGGGTAGCCGCGCACGCTGAGCGCGCCCTCGTGGCTCGCCTGGTCGCCGAAGCAGCGGACGTCGACGGCGACCGACTTGGCCAGCGCCCTGGCGAGGTACTCGACGTGCACGCCGGCGCCGCCGTAGACGTGCGGCGGGTACTCCTTGGAGAACAGCGCGACTTTCTTCAGTGGCGATGGGATGTCGGGGGACGGCATATCGGGGGACGGCATGGACGGGCTCCGGGGCAGGCTTTCTTACGGCCGGCGTCCCTCGGCGGCTAGGGCGCCGGACGGCATCCGCGACCCGATGCCGAGCTGGCGGCGACCCGACCCGACCGCTTGCCGACGACAGGCCTATAAGGTAGGATAACCGGAGTCAAGTCGTTGATCCGGTTATCGTACCTTCCGCGCGGCACGCCGCGTTCGCTGACACCGGGCCTTGCCAAAGTCAGCGTCCGTCGACACGGGGGTGGGTCCCTGTCGGCGTTCGTCGACCCCGGGCCGCGCCCGCGTCGCGAGCGGCGACATGCCGTACCCGGATGTCGGCCGGGGGCGACATGCGCGGCGAACGGCCCGGCGCGCCCGGCGTTGACGCGTCGACCCCATCGGACAGGATCGCACCATGACGCTCGACGGCTTCGTGACAACGCTGGGCGGGGACGCCCCGCCGCCGGCCCTGGCCGCGCCGCTCGCCGCCCTGTGGTGGGCGCGGCGCGGCGATTGGGACGCCGCGCACGGGCGCGTGCAGGACGAGGCGGGAGCGGACGCCGCCTGGGTGCACGCCCACCTGCACCGCCAGGAGGGCGACGCCGGCAACGCCGCCTACTGGTACCGCCGCGCCGGCCGTCCGGTAGCCGGCGGGCCGCTCCCGGCGGAGTGGGACGCGATCGCGACGGCGCTGCTCGCGTGACACGTCGGGCGGCATCGTGGACGCGGGTCCGACCACGGTTGTCATTCCGGACGCAGCGCGAGCGAAGATCCGGAACCGGTGCCCGCCAATGCCTTTTGTTGGCGGACACCGGTTCCGGGTTCGGCTGCGCCGCCCCGGAATGACGGCCGTGGTCGGTCCGACGCCCTAGTTCCGCAGCCGGTCGATCATCGGCTGGGTGATGAGGCACACGCCCTTGTCGGTGCGGCGGAAGCGGGCCGCGTCGGCCACCGGGTCCTCGCCCACCACCAGGCCGGGCGGGATGGCGACGCGGCTGTCGATGATCACGTTCCGCAGCCGCGCCCCCCGGCCGATGTCGGCGTAGGGCAGGATCACCGCCCTCTCCACCTGCCCGAAGGAATGGACGTGCACGCCGGTGAACAGCAGCGAGCGGTTCAGCTCCGTGCCGCTGACGATGCAGCCGCCCGACACCAGCGAGTTGGTCGCCCGGCCGCGCCGGCCGGCGTCGTCGTGGACGAACTTGGCGGGGGGCACGATCTCGCCGTAGGTCCAGATCGGCCAATCGCGGTCGTACAGGTCGAGGCCGGGCACGAGGTCGGTCAGGTCGAGGTTCGATTCCCAGTAGGCGTCGAGCGTGCCGGCGTCGCGCCAGTAGCTTTCCGCCTCGCCCGACGAGCGCACGCAGGATCGCGGGAAGCGGTGGGCGACCGCCTTGCCGTTCTTGACGAGGTAGGGGACGATGTCGTGGCCGAAGTCGTGGCTGCTGGCGGGGTCGGCGGCGTCGCGGCGCAGTTGCTCGAACAGGAACTGCGTCTCGAAGACGTAGATGCCCATGGAGGCGAGCGTCATGGCGGGGTTGCCGGGCATGCCGGGGGGGTCGGCCGGCTTCTCCAGGAACGAGGTGATGCGGTCGCGCGCGTCGATCGCCATCACGCCGAAGCCGGTGGCCTCAGTGCGGGGCACCTCCAGGCAGCCCACGGTGACGTCGGCGCCGGAATCGGCGTGCTGCTGCAGCATCAGCTCGTAATCCTGCTTGTAGACGTGGTCGCCGGCGAGCAGGACGACGTAGCGGGGTCCGTAGGCGCGGATGATCTCGATGTTCTGGTACACGGCGTCGGCGGTGCCGGCGTACCACAGGTTCTCCGACACCTGCTGGCTCGCCGGCAGGATGTCGAAGCTCTCGTTGCGCTCGGGGCGGAAGAAGTTCCAGCCGCGCTGGAGGTGGCGGATCAGGCTGTGCGCCTTGTACTGGGTGGCCACGCCGATGCGCCGGATGCCGGAGTTGAGCGCGTTGGACAGCGCGAAGTCGATGATGCGGGACTTGCCGCCGAAGTACACCGCCGGCTTGGCGCGATCGTCGGTCAGTTCGAGCAGGCGGCTGCCGCGCCCGCCGGCCAGCACGAAGGCCATCGCGTGGCGGGCGAGCGGCGCGCTCGCCCGGTGTTGATCCAGCATGCGTGTCCTCGTGACCCGGGGCCTCCGCCCAGGCTGAGCCGCCTTCATGACGGTTCGTCATCAATCCTTCAAGCTCGCGGGGCCAGCCGTTCGCACGGTCTGGCGAAAACCCGTGCGGGGTCTAGGGACCTCGCCCGGTCGTGGGTCGCGGCGGCGCCCGGTCGCTGCGGCCGGAGACGCCGTTGAAGGGCACGGTGAAGTTCAGCGGGTCGACGGTGGCGAAGATCGCGCGCGCCGCGGCCAGGTGGTCGGGGTTCGCCGTGACGAAGGTGTCCCGCGTCGCCGCCATGAACAGGCTCCCGTCGGGATGGCGCTCGACGATGATCGGCGGCGGGGGCGGCGTCACGAGTGCGGCGAGCGGCGCGCCGAGCCAGGTCATCCAGGCCAGCGACATGGGCGGGCGCTTGTAGGGCGTCATGTCGAAGATGTCGACGAGGCTGTCGGGGCCGGCCTCGCACCAGTCCGGCTCGAACGCCCGCGCGATGGCGAGCAGCATCGTCTTGTTGCCGTCATAGCTCAGCAGGCGCGGGTCGGGCGCGGTGAAGTGGTCGGTCTTGAAGGCGCAATGATTCTGTGACGCGCTGCCGGCTCGGCAGTCGAAGTAAGGGTCGCCCCGCCCGAACTCCTTGCCGTCCAGCGGCGCGAAGACGAGTGCGAAGCTTCCGGACCCCACCCAGACATGCCCATCCGAGTCGCGGTCGTGAACCTTGGCGAGAAGCCTGTCGATGCCGGCGGGATCGCGCGTGAGGTCGATGTCGACGGGGCCACCCGGCTCCTCCTGCGTGTGCCAGCGGCGATCGCGCGGCAGGGCTGGCCGGGACAGCGCGAGGAAGGTCCTGAAGCGGTTCGCGATGGCGGCCGGCGTTTCCACCCGCGCCTGCCACATGGAACGGACCCTGTAGGTGTTGACGTCTAGGCAGGTGTTAACGTCCACGCGCTTGTTCCCTCAATGACAGACGGTGAAGTGGCTGGCCGGGTTGTCCCTACCGAACTCTCTTGCGGCGAGCGCGGCGACTCGTGCGTTGTCCATGCAGTAGAAGATTGAGCGGCCCTTTCCTTCCAAGCTCACCGCGTTGTTCTGAGCTTTGATCTGATTTTCGAATGACAGATAACCGCTCGATTTCGGCACATCATAGAGAAAGGTCGCTTCCCCGCTCTTGATCTCGGCCATGTCGCCCTTGCGCATGCCGAGGATCGCGTTCGGCACGGCCGTCCGCTTGCAATCGTCGTACTCCACTTTGCCGGTCGGCCGGTCCGGCAGCGGCAGGTAGTACGCCATCGATTGCGCGGACGGGTTGCTCGGCGCCTGCTTGGGCGTGGGATCGCCCGGGTTGATGATCCGCGCGATGTCGAACTCCCGCTGGTCCGCCACCGGATCCGGGCCGTTGGGGCGAGCCGGTCGCCGCAGCGGGCAGGCCGGACCGTCCTTGTCATCCCCGTCGACGGATGTCCCACCGTTCGGCGCGGGTGCCGGCGAGCCGCCCAGGGGCAAGAACCCGTCGAACGGACGAACGGCCGGGGTCGCCAACGATGGCGTGCTCGGCGCGGAGGCCGGCGAGGGCTTCGTCGCCTGCTCGCGTCGGTTATCGAGGAAGACGGGGAAGACGGTCGCCTCGCCCGTCCCGGACGACGCGGGCGGGGTGGCCGGCTCGGCGCCTCGCCTCCGCTCGCTGGACGGGCTGGGCTGGGCATTGGCCCCCGCGCCGCCGGTGCTGCCGTACTCCCCGCTGGCCCGCCCGTTGCCGGCCGGCACGCGCGGCTGGTCGGGCCGGCCCTTCAGCAGCGGTGCGACCGCCGCCAGGGTGCCGAGCCCGGCCAGCAGGTCGCGCGGCGCGACGCCGTCGTCGAGCGCCGCCCCGGCCAGGAACAGCGCGTAGGCCTCCTCCCGGTCCGCCACGCGCGGCAGCCGGGCGTAGGCGAGGCGGATGGCGGCGAGCGCCTTCGCCCCGCCAGTCGTCGAGCGCCTTGCCCACCTGCGTCACGCAACCGTCGGCGAGCCGCCCGCGCCCAGCCACCGCGAGCAACGCCACCATGCGGTCGTGCGCGGCCGCGTCGGCATCGAGCGACACGCGCGCGTCCGTCTCGAAGGGTACCAGGACGGTGCCCAGGCCGAGCACGAGGCCGTGGGTCTTGAAGGTGACGGCGGCGTCGAAGGGCTGGCGATGGGCGCGACCTTCGAAGTCTTCGCGCAGGGATGACAACATGAAGCGGCTCCGCGAGGGAAAATGACTATGCACGATAGCGCGTTGGAAGTATACAGCATGCGCTTGACGCCAATTATACTTCAACCCCTGGCAATCCTGTATGATGCGCCGGCACCGACCGGGACTTGACGCGGTGGCGCCCGCGCGTCATCGCCTGCGAGCGGCAGGGATGCGGAGGGACGCGGCCATGGAGATCGGAATCGTCGACACCACCCCGATCGCCGGCCAGAAGCCCGGCACCTCGGGGCTGCGCAAGACGGTGCCGGTGTTCCAGGCGCGCCATTACGTCGAGAACTTCGTGCAGTCGATCTTCGACGCGCTGCCCGGGCTCGCCGGGGCGACGCTGGTGGTCGGCGGCGACGGCCGCTACTTCAACCGCGAGGCGATCCAGGTCATCCTGCGGATGGCGGCGGCGAACGGGGTGGCGCGCGTGCTGGTCGGGCGGGGCGGGCTCTTGTCGACGCCGGCCGCCTCCTGCGTGATCCGCGCGCGCGGCGCCCACGGCGGCCTGATCCTGTCGGCCTCGCACAACCCCGGCGGCCCGCACGGCGACTTCGGCATCAAATACAACATCGGCAACGGCGGCCCGGCGCCGGAAGCGATCACCGAGGCGGTGTATGCCCGCACGAAGACGGTCGACCGGTACAAGATCCTCGTCGCGCCCGACGTCGACCTCCAAGCGCTCGGCACGCGGACCCTCGGCGCGATGGACGTGGAGGTGATCGACCCGGTCGCCGACTACGCCGCGCTGATGGCAACCCTGTTCGACTTCCCCGCGATCCGCGCCGCGATCGCCGGCGGGCTGACGCTGCGCTTCGACGCGATGCACGCCGTCACCGGCCCCTACGCGCGAGCGATCCTCGTCGACGCGCTCGGCGCGCCGTCGTCAAGCGTCGTCAACGCGACGCCCAGCCCCGACTTCGGCGGCGGCCATCCCGACCCCAACCTCGTGCATTCCCGCGCGCTGTTCGAGCTGATGATGGGCGAGGGCGCCCCCGACCTGGGCGCGGCGTCCGACGGCGACGGCGACCGCAACCTGATCATCGGGCGCGGGCTGTTCGTCACCCCGTCCGACAGCCTCGCCGTGCTCGCCGCCAACGCCCACCTCGCGCCGGGGTACAAGGATGGCATCAAGGGCATCGCCCGCTCCATGCCGACCTCGGGCGCCGCCGACCGCGTGGCGGCCAAGCTCGGGATCGGCCTGCACGAGACGCCGACCGGCTGGAAGTTCTTCGGCACCCTGCTCGACGCCGGGCTCGCCACCCTGTGCGGCGAGGAGAGCGCCGGCACCGGCTCGAACCACGTCCGCGAGAAGGACGGGCTGTGGGCGGTGCTGCTGTGGCTCAACGTCCTCGCCGTGCGCCGCGAGCCGGTGCGCGCGATCGTCGAGGCGCACTGGCGCACGTTTGGTCGCAACTACTACACGCGCCACGACTACGAGGAGGTGGCGGCGGATGCCGCCAACGGGTTGATGACGCACCTGCGCGAGGGGCTGGCCGCGCTGCCCGGCACCATCCTCGGCGCGTTCACGGTGCGCGCGGCCGACGACTTCGCCTACACCGACCCGGTCGACGGCTCGACGACGACGGGGCAGGGCATCCGCGTGTTGTTCGCCGACGGCTCGCGGATCGTCTACCGGCTGTCGGGCACCGGCACGGTCGGCGCGACGCTGCGCGTCTACATCGAGCGGTACGAGCCGGATCCGGCGAAGCAGGCCGAGGACACGCAGGCGGCGCTGGCGCCCCTCATCGCCATCGCGGAAGACCTCGCCGGCATCGGCGCGCGCACCGGGCGCGACGCGCCGAGCGTCATCACGTGAGCGGCGCCCATCGCTTGAGCGGGGCCAGGGAAGCGCGCACGTGCTGAAGGACGTCCTCGCCTATTACCGGCCCCACCGCGCCCTGTTCCTGCTCGATTTCGGCTGCGCGATCGTGTCGGGCCTGCTCGAGCTCGGCTTCCCCATGGCGGTCCGCGCGTTCGTCGACAAGCTGCTGCCCGGCCACGATTGGGGCCTGATCGCGCTCGCCGTCGCCGGCCTCGTGGGGGTCTACGCGCTCGCCGCCGGGCTGATGGCGGTGGTGGCCTACTGGGGCCACGTGCTCGGCATCAACATCGAGACGGAGCTGCGCCGGCGCGCCTTCGACCACCTGCAGAAGCTGTCGTTCCGCTTCTACGACGGGCAGAAGACCGGCCACCTCGTCGCCCGCGTCACCAAGGACCTGGAGGAGATCGGCGAGGTGGCCCACCACGGCCCCGAGGACCTGCTGATCGCGCTGATGACGCTGGCCGGCGCCTTCACCCTGATGCTGCTCGTGCACTGGCCGCTCGCCCTCATCACCGCCCTCGTGCTGCCGGTGGTGGTGGCGGTCGGCGCGCGCTACGGGGCCGCGATGGAGCGCAACTGGCGGGCGCAGTTCGCCCGCGTCGGCGCCTTCAACGCCCGGTTGGAGGAGAACATCGGCGGCATCCGCGCGGTGAAGGCCTTCGCCAACGAGGACCACGAACGGCGCCTCTTCGCCGCCGACAATCACCGCTACAAGGACGCCAAGCTGGAGGCCTACCGCATCATGGCCGGCGCGCTCACGATGAACTACCTCGGCATGCGCTTCGCGCAGATCGTGGTGATGCTGGCCGGCACGGTCTTCGTCGTCGACGGCGGCCTGACGATCGGCGGCTTCGTCGGCTTCCTGCTGCTGCTCGGCGTGTTCTACCGGCCGCTCGAGAAGATCAACGCGGTGATCGAGAGCTACCCCAAGGGCATCGCCGGCTTCCGCCGCTACCGCGAGCTGCTCGCCACCGAACCCGACGTGGTGGACGCGCCCGGTGCCATATCCGCCCCGGCCTTGAAGGGCGACATCCGCTTCACGGACGTCACCTTCGGCTACGGCGGCGCGCGCCCCATCGTCAAGGACTTCAACCTGACGATCCGCGCCGGCGAGACGGTGGCCTTCGTCGGCCCCTCCGGCGCCGGCAAGACGACGGTCTGCTCGCTGCTGCCCCGCTTCTACGACGTGGACGCCGGCGCCATTACCATCGACGGCCTCGACGTCAGGGCGATGACGCTGGCCTCGCTGCGGCGCCAGGTCGGCATCGTGCAGCAGGACGTGTTCCTGTTCGGCGGCACCATCCGCGACAACATCGCCTACGGCGACTTGGAGGCGAGCGAGGCGGCGATCGTGGAAGCGGCGCGGCGCGCCCACCTCGATGGCCTGCTCGCCGCGCTGCCCGACGGGCTCGACACGCCGGTCGGCGAACGCGGCGTGAAGCTGTCGGGCGGGCAGAAGCAGCGCCTGTCGATCGCCCGCATCTTCCTGAAGAACCCGCCGATCCTCATCCTGGACGAGGCGACCTCCGCGCTCGACACCGCGACGGAACGGGAGATCCAGCGGTCCTTCGCCGAGTTGGAGCGGGGCCGCACCAGCCTCGTCATCGCCCATCGACTCGCCACCATCCGCGATGCCGACCGCATCGTCGTGCTCACCGCCGAGGGCATCGTCGAGGACGGGCGGCACGACGAGCTGCTGGCGGCGCAGGGCCTGTACCATCGGCTGCACGAGGCGTGAGGAGACGACGTTGAGCCAATATACGACCTTGATCGAGCCGGAGGCGCTGGCGCGCCTGCTCCGCGACGCGCCGGACGCGGTCGTCCCCTGCGACTGCTCGTTCGACCTCGCCGACGGCGGCGCCGGGCGGCGCGCCTACGAGGCCGGGCACATCGCCGGCGCCGCCCACCTGTCCTTGGACGAGGTGATGAGCGGCCCCAAGACGGGGCGCAACGGCCGGCACCCGCTGCCCGACCGCGACGCGCTGGCGGCGCACATGGCGGCGCTCGGCGTATCCGCGACCACCCAGGTCGTCGCCTACGACGCGGCGGGCGGCATGTACGCCGCCCGCCTGTGGTTCCTCCTGCGCTGGCTGGGCCACGCCGCCGTCGCGGTGCTGGACGGCGGGCTGCCGGGCTGGCGCGCGGCCGGGCAGGGCGTCGACACGGCCGCGCCCCGGCCGCGCCCGCGCGGCGACCTCGTCGCGCGGGCCTCGCTCGTGCCGACGATGGGCTACGACGCGGTCAGGGCGGCCAGCGAGGCGGGGGGGCACCTGATCCTCGACGCCCGCGCCCCCGACCGCTTCCGCGGCGAGAACGAGACGCTCGATCCCGTCGGCGGCCACATCCCCGGCGCGCGCAACCGCTTCTTCCGCGACAACCTGGCGGGCGGCCGCTTCAAGGCGCCGGAGGTGCTGCGGGCGGAGTTCGCGACCCTGCTCGGCGACAAGCCGGCCGATGCCGTCGTCGCGCAATGCGGCTCCGGCGTCACGGCCTGCCACAACCTGCTGGCGATGGAGGTCGCCGGGCTGCGCGGCGCGACCCTGTATCCCGGCTCGTGGAGCGAGTGGTCGGCGCAACCCGGCGCGCCGATCGCCACGGGCGAGCCCTGAGCGGCCCGGCGACCGAGGCATCCGTCCAGGCGGGGCACGACCAGCATCGGCGGCAGGCGGCGGAGCGGGGCGCGCGCCGTCGTCGCCGGGACGGACGCACCGGAGCCGTGACCTCCCCGGGACGCGGGTATGGCCACAGGCCCAAGACCGCCGGTTGATCGCCATGACGGTCGAACCGTCCCGCACTTGGTCCCGCGTCGACGCCTCCGAAGGTGGTCACCCGCGCGGGCCACGACGCCGTCCATCCCCTGACGCCCGCGTCCACGTCCTTGACGCCTTCGTCGATCGTGCCCGCCGCCGATCGTGCCCGCCGCCGAACGATCCCCCGTGGTGAGGGACGGGCGATGGACCCCATCCCAGGCGTGATGGACATCGGCGACACCGAAGCGAACGTTTCCGCATCCAGGGCATTCGGTGTGCGGGATCGTCGGTGCACGCCGCGTCGATCCGTGCGCGGTACCGGGACGGTCCGTGCGACTGGATGACTTCGTTGTCGAATCCCTCGGCGGGTCCATCTAGACTATTCACCACCGAAGCAGAGCGATGATTATGGTTGAAAATTCGTTGGCTTTGGTCCTGTCGCGGCTCGACTTCGGTTGGATCACGACCCTGCATATCCTTTACCCGCCTTTGACCATCGGTCTGGCGACGATGTTGTTCTTCAGCGAGGCCGCCTGGGTGCGGGGCGGCGACGAACGCTGGTACCGCCTCACCCGCTTCTTCGAGAAGATCCTCATCATTAACTTCGCCGCCGGCGTCGCCACCGGCATCACGATGGAGATGGCCTTCGGCATCCTGTACGGCCCGTTCTCGCAGGCCGCCGGCCCCTTCTTCGGGCAGGTGCTGGGTTACGAGACGATCACCGCCTTCATGTACGAGGCGGGCTTCATCGGCCTGATGATCTTCGGCTGGGGCAAGATCAGCCGGCGCATGCACCTGTTCGCCACCTTCAACGTGGCCCTGTCGGCCGCCTTCTCGGCCATGTGGATCCTCGTCGCCAACTCCTGGATGCAGACGCCCACTGGCGTGACCCTCAAGAACGGCGCCTTCGTGGTCGACAACTGGTTCAAGGCGCTCTTCAACCCCGACGTGCTCTACGCCTTCCCGCACATGTTGGTCGCCTGCTGGGAGGAGGGCTTGGCCGTGGTGCTGGCGGTGTCGGCCTGGTACCTGCTCAAGGGGCGCAACGTGGCCCTGTTCCAGCGCGCGCTGGTTTACGCCCTGCTGGCCCTCGTGGTGATCGCGCCGCTCCAGGTCTACCTCGGTGACGGCACCGGCCTCACCATAAGGGAGGACCAACCCCCCGTGCTGGCGGCGATGGAGGGGCACTACCACACCTATAGGTCCGACGGCAGCGTCGACAACACCTGGAACGTCGTGGCGTGGCCCAACAAGGCCAACGACAACACCGCTTGGGCCATCGGCATCCCGCACGCGCTGAGCCTGATCGAAACACACAGCTGGAACGGCAAGGTCACCGGCCTGGATGATTTCAAGCCCGAGGATCGGCCGAACATGATCGTGCCCTTCTACGGCTTCCGCGTCATGGTGGCTTGCGGCATGTTCCTGGTCCTCGTGGCCCTATGGGGCGCGTCGCTCTTCATCCGGCGCCGGCTCAGCGTGGCGGCCATCACGAGCAACAGGTGGTTCCTGCGGACGCTGATCTTCAGCGCGTTCCTGCCCTACCTGACGGTTTGGGTCGGGTGGTGGACCCGCGAGATCGGGCGCCAGCCCTGGGTCGTCTACGGCATCATGCGGACCGAGCAGGGCGTCACCCAGATGTCGAGTGCCCAGGAGCTGTTCTGGCTCGTCGGCTACATGGGGTTCGAGCTGATGGTGTGGGGCGCGACGTGGTGGTTCCTCGGCAAGGTGATCCGCAAGGGTCCCGACATGGAGAGCCCGGTTCCCGAGGAAGGCCACGAAAGCCTGGGCGACATGTCCGAGGACGGGCAGAAGGCTTCGGGCACCTTCGAGTCGCCCAAGGCGACCCACTCCACCGGGCCGGGAAGGCTGCATCACGCCTAAGACGTCGACCCGTACGATCCGGAGCACCCCCGATGCAAGCCCTCACCCACCTGCAGCAGATCCTCGCCATCGGCTGGTGGATCGCCACCGCCTTCAGCGTCGTGGCCTACATCATCCTCGACGGCGCGGACCTCGGCGCCGGCATCTTCTCGCTGTTCCTCACCGACCATCACGAGCGCGGCGCCGTCATGCAGGCGATGGCCGGCACCTGGGACGCCAACGAAACGTGGCTCATCGTGGCCGGCGGCATCCTGTTCGGCTCGTTCCCCTTCGCCTACGGGTCGGTGCTCGGCTACCTCATGATCCCGCTGGTGCTGGTGCTGTGGGGCATCCTCACCCGGGCGGTGGCCCTGGAGTTCCGTCACCTTTCCGAGGGGTGGACCAAGCGCTTCACCGACTGGGCCTTCGGCTTGTCCAGCCTCGTCACCACGTTCTTCGGCGGGATGTGCGTGGGGGCCGTGTTGCAGGGCTTCCCGCTGACCCACGTCACCGACCGGGTGCCAACCTACGTCGGCGGTGCGCTACGCTTCATCAGCCCGTTCAGCATCTGGACCGGCGTCGCGGCGGTCATCGCGGTGTCGCTGTCGGGCGGACTCTTCGTGCGGGCGCGCTTCGAGCCGCAGGAGGAGATCCGCAAGCACGCCGCGCGGTGGACGAACGGCGCCTTCTACCTCGCGGTCGCCGCCGTGCTCATCACCGTCGTGTGGAGCGCGACCATCTTCCCCTGGGCCCTCAGCAACTGGCTCGGCGCCTACTTCTGGGTCTGGGGCCTGTTCCTGGTGGCCGCGCTGGCCTCCACCTTCATGATGCGGCACGCCTCGCGGAAGGATCGCGACTTCGCCGCGCTCCTCTGGCTCAACCTGACGATCGCCATCATGGCCGGCGGCATGATCGCCACGATCTACCCCTACATCGTGCCGGGGACCTGGTCGGTCTTCGACGCGGCGAGCCCGGAGATCTCGATCTTCACCTTCGTGCTCACGCTGGTCGGCCTGTTCCCGGTGACCATCATGTACAATTGGTACCAGATCTGGGTGTTTCGCGCCCGCATCACCAAGCTCGCGTCCTACCACGGGTAGGACGCCGCCCGTGAGGATGCCGCCGGCCAGCCGGCCACCATCAAGGACACGCGATGTCGCCCCGCCTCGCCCTCACCGCCTTGTGGAACCTGCGCATGCTCGGCCTGTTCCTGGTCGGCCCGGTGGTCGGGGTGATCATCGGGGGATGGACCTTCACCATGCCCCCGGCGCTGCGGTGGAGCGGCCTCGCCATGTTCGCCCTCGCGCTGGCCCTGCTCGGCATCCTGGTCCGGGACGAGTACGGCAGGCTCGTGCGGCGGGCGGGCTCGCGGCCATGACGAACCTCCCGTCCTTCCGCGCCGAGGGCTGAGCCGATGGCCGGTCGCTCCGCCCCGATGCCGCGCGCGGTCGGCAAGGCCCTGGAGGCTTGGCTGCGCGGGTTCAAGGCGGACGCGCGGGCCCCGCTCGCCGCCGCCATCGGGGTCGGCGTGGTCGGGGGGCTGCTCCTCGTGGCCCAATCCTGGTTCCTGGCGCGCGTGGTGGATGCCGTGATCGGCACCGGACGAGGCGTGGCCGACGTATGGCCGTGGCTGTGGACCCTGCTCGCCGTCTTCGCCCTGCGCGCGGCCGCCACCGCGCTCACGGACGTCGTCGCCTTCGAGGCCGGCGCCCGCGTCGTCGCGATCGTCGGCGCGCGCGTCCACGCCCACATCGTGGCGCTCGGACCCGCCTGGACGCGCGCGCAACGCACCGGCGCCGTGGTCAACACCGCCGTCGACGGGGTGGAGGCCCTCCACAAGTACTACGCCGCCTACCTGCCGCAGATGACGCTGTCGGCCTTCATCCCCCTCGCGATCCTGGTGTTCGTCTTCCCCGCGGATTGGGTGTCGGGCCTCATCATGGTGCTGTGCGCGCCGCTCATCCCCGTGTTCATGATCATCATCGGCAAGGGCACGGAGGCCCTGAACCAAGCGCAGTGGCGCACGCTGGCGCGCATGAGCGCGCACGTCTTCGACGCGATCGAGGGCCTGACGACGCTGAAGCTGTTCAACGCCAGCCGCGCCGAGGTGGAGGCGGTGGCCGCCATCTCCGACGACTACCGCCGCGGCACGATGGCCGTGCTGCGGGTCGCGTTCCTGTCGTCGCTGGCGCTGGAGTTCTTCGCCACGCTCAGCATCGCCATGGTCGCGGTGTTCATCGGCTTCCGCCTGTACGATGGGCAAATGACGTTCCTGCGCGGCTTCTTCGTGCTGCTGCTGGCCCCCGAGTTCTTCCGTCCGCTGCGCGCGATGGGCACGCAGTACCACGCTCGCATGGAGGCGATCGGCGCCGCCGAGGCGATCGTCGCCCTGCTGCGGACGCCGTTGCCGCCGACCGGCACCGGCGCGATGGACGTGGCGCTGCCCGATGGACCCATCCAGGCGATCCGCTTCGCCAACGTCGGCTTCGCCTACGGCGCGGAGGCTCCCGTCCTCCACGACGTCAGCTTCACGCTCGCGCGCGGCGAGCAGGTCGCGCTCGTCGGCCCGTCCGGCTCCGGCAAGACCACGCTCAGCCAGCTGCTGCTCGGCTTCCTCGCGCCCGGCGCCGGCATCATCCGCGTCGACGGCATCGACCTCGACCGCCTGTCGCGCGAGGCCTGGATGCGGCGCGTCGCCTGGCTGCCGCAGCGGCCCACCCTGTTCCACGGCACGATCGGCGACAACATCCGGCTCGCGCGACCGGACGCGAGCCTCGACGCGGTGCGCCGCGCGGTGGACCGCGCCGGCGCCACCGACCTCATCGCCGCCCTGCCGCGCGGCTACGACACAATCATCGGCGATCGCGGGCAGGGCTTGTCCGGCGGCGAGATCCAGCGCGTGGCCTTGGCGCGCGTCTTCCTCAAGGAGGCGGACGTCGTCGTCCTCGACGAGGCGAGCGCCGGGCTCGACGCCGACACGGCGGCCCTGATCACGCGCTCGATCGACGTCCTGTCGCGCTCCGCCGCGGTCCTGGTCGTCGCGCACCGGCTGGAAACGGTGCGACGCGCCGACCGCATCCTGGTGCTCGAACGCGGTCGCATCGTCGAGCAGGGGAGCCACGAGGCGCTGCTGGCGCGCGGCTCGCTCTACGCCCGCCTGACCGGCTTCGGGCGGAGCGACCCGGGGCGCGTCGACCTGGGGCCCGTCGACTTGGCGGAGGTCGACTTGACGGAGGTCGACTTGGCGGAAGGGATGCCGGCGTGAGGGACCTGCTCCGCCTCCTGCGGCTGTTCCGCCCCTACGCGTGGTGGATGGCGGCCGGCGCCGGCCTCAGCACCGCCGTGGTGCTCGCCAACGTGGGCCTGCTCGCGCTGTCGGGCTGGTTCATCGCCGCCATGGCGCTGGCTGGCCTCGGCGGCCCCACGCTCGACTACTTCGCCCCGGCGGCGGCCATCCGCGGCCTCGCCATCATCCGCACGGGCGGCCGCTACCTGGAGCGCCTCGTCACCCACGAGGCCACCTTCCGGCTGCTCGCGGAGCTGCGCGTGTGGTTCTACGAGCACCTCGAGCCGCTCGCCCCCGCCGGCCTGCAGGCCTATCGCGGCGGCGACCTGCTGAGCCGCATCCGCGCCGACATCGACAGCCTCGACAACCTTTACCTCCGCGTGATCGCGCCGACCGTCGCCGCCGCGATCGCGGTCGCGCTCGCCATCGCCTTCCTGGCGCTGTTCAGCCCCCCCGTCGCGCTCGTCGACGCCGGCGCCCTCCTGTTGGCCGGCGTGGCGCTGCCCCTGCTGGCGCAGCGCCTCGGCCGCGAGCCCGGCCGGCGCACCGTCGCGATCCGCGCGGACCTCCGCTCCGCCGTGTCCGACACGGTCCGGGGCCTCGGCGAACTCGTCGTCTGCCAGGCGGACGCGCGCCAGGGCGCCCTCGTCGCCGGCCTCGCCGCGTCCCTGCTCAGGGAGCAGCGTCGCCAGGCCCGCGTCGCGGCCACGTCGGCGGCGCTGTCCGGGCTGACGGCGCAGCTCGCGATGTGGGGGGCGGTGGTCGTCGCGATGCCGGCGGTCGCGGCGCGGACCTTGCCCGGCCCCGACCTCGCGATGATCGCGCTCTTCATGCTCGCCGGCTTCGAGGCGGTCGGCCCGCTGCCGCTGGCGTTCCAGACGCTCGGCGAGACGCTGGCTGCCGCCCGGCGCATCTTCGCGGTCGTCGACGCGGAGCCGGCGATCCGCGAGCCCGAGCGGGAGGCGGCCGCGCCTCGGCGCTTCGACCTGAGCGTGCGGGCCTTGAGGATGCGCTACGCCCCCGACGCGCCTTGGGCGCTGGACGGCCTCGACCTCACCGTGCCGCAGGGGGGCTCGCTCGGCATCGTCGGCCCGACCGGGTCCGGCAAGACGAGCCTGCTCAACGTGCTCCTGCGCTTCTGGGACTACGAGGAGGGCTCGATCGCCATCGGCGGCGTCCCGCTGCGCGCCCTGCGCGGCGACACGGTGCGCGGCCTCTGCGCGGTGGTCGCGCAGCAGACCCACCTGTTCAACACCAGCGTCCGCGCCAACCTCCTGCTGGCGCGGCCGAGCGCCGACGAGACCGCCCTGCTCGCCGCGCTGCGCGACGCCAACGTCCTCGACGAGGTGCTGGCCTTGCCCGAGGGCCTCGACACCCTCGTCGGCGAGACCGGCACGCGGCTCTCGGGCGGCCAAGCGAGGCGGATCGCCATCGCCCGCGCGCTGCTGAAGGACGCCCCGATCCTCATCCTCGACGAGCCGACGGAAGACCTCGACGCGGCCTCGGAGCACGCCGTCCTGCAGGCGCTCGCGGTGCTCATGCGCGGGCGCACCACCCTGCTGATCACCCATCGCCCGCAGGCCCTGCGCCACGTCGACGACGTCGTGACCTTTACCCGGGGCCGCGTGTCCGAACCGGCGGAAGCGCCGGGGGCGCGGACGGCGTCGCCCGAGTTCCTCCACTCGTGAGGTGACGGGGCCCGCGCGCGCCCTCAGCGCAGCGCGTCGAAGATGGCGGCCATCCTCTTGCGCTCGCCCATATCGGGCAGCCGGCCGCGCATCGCGCCGAGGTCGTCGTCCATGTGCGCCGCGCTCGTCGTGCCGGGGATCGCGGCGGTCACGGCGGGATGGCTGAGCACGTACTTCAGGAAGAACTGCCCCCAGCTCGCCGCGCCGATGTCGGTCGCCATGTCCGGCAGCGGCTTGCCCCCCACCAGCCGGAACAGGGGATGCTTGGCGCCCCCGACCGGCTGCGCCGCCAGGATCGCCACGCCCGAGTCGGCGGCGGCGGGCAGCAGGCGCGCCTCCGCCTGGCGGTCGCCGATGGAATAGCCGACCTGCATGAAGTCGGGCTTCTCGCGACGCACCACCGCCTCCATGGCGGGATAGGCGCCCGGCATCGTCGAGGTGACGCCGAAGTAGCGGCAGAGCCCTTGCGCCTTGAAGTCCCGGAACATCGCCAGGCTCTGCTGGGGATCGGCCACGTTGTGCAGCTGCGCGAGGTCGACGTGCTGCACCTGCAGCTTCCCCAGCGAGCGCCGCAGCTCGGCCGCGCCGGCGACCGGTTCGGTCGCCTCCATCTTCGTGGCGATGAAGAGCTTGCCTCGGAGCTTGTCGGCGGTCACCACGGCGCCGATCACCTCCTCGGCGGCGTGGTAGGACGAGGCCGTGTCGACGATCGAGGCGCTGGCGGCCACCATGCTCTTGACCACGCCGTCGATGGCGGAGCGGGCCTCGGCGGAATCGGTCGCCAACGTGTCGTAGGTGCCCAGGCCGATGGCCGGCAGCGACTCGCCGCTCGAGGGGATCCGGCGTCGCAGCACCGCGTCGTCGGCCAGCGACGCGAAGGGCCGGAGGCCGAGCGCGAGGACACCGCCGCCTCCCGCGTGCAGCAGCGTTCGGCGCGTGGTGGTGCTGATCTGTTCGACGGCTAACCGGCTCGTGGCCAAGGCGCGCTCCTAATATCGAGGTTTCGATCGGGGAGCAGATAGTCCTTCTCGCGCCGCGACAAGGGCCACCCCCGGAAAGTCGCCCCCATCGGTCGCGTTGCCGCCGTGCGCCGGGCGCCCTAACCTCACGGCATGTGCAACCTTTACTCCATCACGCGCGGCCAGGAGGCCATGCGCCGGCTCTTCGCGATCGAGCACGACGCCGCCGGCAACCTCGCCGCGCTGCCGGGCGTGTTCCCCGACGCGGTGGCACCGATCGTGCGCGTGCGGGAGGGCGCGCGCGAGCTCACCACCATGCGCTGGGGCATGCCGGGGCCGTCCTTCACGGGAGGGGCGCCGATCACCAACGTGCGCAACACGAAGAGCCCGCACTGGCGGCGCTGGCTCGGGCCGGACCATCGCTGCCTGGTGCCGGTCACCTCCTTCTGCGAATACGCCCCCACCAAACCCCGCAAGACGCCGACGTGGTTCGCGCTCGACGACGGGCGGCCGCTGTTCGCCTTCGCCGGCATCTGGACGACCTGGACCGGCACGCGCGGGACCAAGGCGGACCCGGTCGAGGGCGAGCATAAGCTGTTTGGCTTCCTGACGACGGAGGCCAACGCGACCGTCGGCGCGGTGCACCCGAAGGCCATGCCGGTGCTGCTGACCACGGCCGACGAGTTCGCGATGTGGCTGGACGCGCCCTGGGCCGAGGCGGCGGCGCTGCAACGGCCGCTGCCCGACGCGATGATGAAGGTGGTGGCCACCGGCGCGCGGCACGACGGGGATGGCGGGTCGCCGTGAGGGGGGCGGGGCGCCGCGACCCAGCCCCTTCACGCGGCGGCCGGCACGATGTAAGCCGCAGGCATAGTAATCCGCCCCCATGGTGTGTCGCCCGGCGCGAGCACCATCGCGATGCCGCCACCGTTCGCGCGAGGACCATCGGCGCGCCGTTCCCGTCGTCGAAGGCGACGGTCGGCCGTGGTCCCGCAACCGACAAGCGAGTCCCACCATGCAAGCCGTGCCCGCCGATCGCCCCCGTCCGCGAGGGGGTCGCCCGTGACGTCCACCCGCCAAGACCTGTCCCAAGGGTCCGCCCAAGGGTCCGCCCAGCATCCGGCCATCGCCATCCAGGGGGTCACCAAGACCTACGCCTCCGGCTTCCAGGCGCTGCACCGCATCGACCTCGACATCGCGCAGGGCGAGATCTTCGCGCTGCTGGGGCCGAACGGCGCGGGCAAGACCACGCTGATCAGCATCATCTGCGGCATCGTCAAGGCCAGCACCGGCACCGTGCTGGCCGACGGGTGGGACGTGGTGAAGGATTACCGCGCCGCCCGGGGCATGATCGGCCTGGTGCCGCAGGAGCTGACGACCGACGCCTTCGAGACGGTGAGCGCGACGGTCCGCTACAGCCGGGGGCTGTTCGGCAAGCGCGCCGACCCGGCCCACATCGAGCGCGTGCTGCGCGACCTGTCGCTGTGGACCAAGCGCGACGACAAGATCGTCACCCTGTCGGGCGGGATGAAGCGCCGCGTGATGATCGCCAAGGCGCTGTCGCACGAGCCCCGCATCCTGTTCCTGGACGAGCCGACCGCCGGCGTCGACGTCGAGCTGCGGCGCGACATGTGGCAGATGGTGCGCGAGCTGCGGCGCACCGGCGTCACCATCGTCCTCACCACCCACTACATCGAGGAGGCCGAGCAAATGGCCGACCGGATCGGGGTGATCAACGGCGGGCGCCTCACCCTGGTGGAGGACAAGGCGGCGATGATGGACAAGCTTGGCACGTCCCAGCTCGCGGTGACGCTGCGCGAGCCGCTCGCCGCGCTGCCGGACGCGCTGGCACCGTGGCGGCTCGCCTCGAACGTGCAGGGCACCGAGCTGACGTACGGCTACGACGCGCGCGCCGCCGACAACGGCGTCGCCGCCCTGCTGCGGCAGCTGGACATGCTCGGCCTCGGCATCAAGGACCTGCGGACGCACCGCTCCTCGCTCGAGGAGATCTTCGTCGGGCTGATGCGGGAGGGAGCATGACCATCGAGGCCACCACCACCCACGCGCCGCGCCGGTCCTCCGGCGTCCCGGCGGTGAACCTCCACGCGGTGCGCGCCATCTACCTGTTCGAGATGAGCCGCACCTGGCGCACGCTGCTGCAATCCATCGTGTCGCCGGTCATCTCCACCTCGCTGTACTTCGTGGTGTTCGGGGCGGCCCTGGGGTCGCGGATGGCCGCGGTCGACGGCGTCAGCTACGGCGCCTTCATCATCCCGGGGTTGGTCATGCTGTCGCTGCTGACGCAGTCCATCAGCAACGCCTCGTTCGGCATCTACTTCCCCCGCTTCGTCGGCACGATCTACGAGCTCTTGTCCGCCCCGGTGTCCCCGAGCGAGATCGTGCTGGGCTACGTCGGCGCGGCGGCCAGCAAGTCGCTGCTGCTCGGCCTCATCATCCTGGCGACGGCGCGGTTGTTCGTGACGTTCGGGGTCATGCACCCGTTCTGGATGGTGGCCTTCCTCCTGCTGACGGCGATCACCTTCAGCCTGTTCGGCTTCATCATCGGCATCTGGGCGGACAGCTTCGAGAAGTTGAACCTGGTACCGCTGCTGGTGGTCACGCCCCTCACGTTCCTGGGCGGCAGCTTCTACTCCATCGGCATGCTGCCGCCGGTGTGGCGCACGATCACCCTGTTCAACCCGGTCGTGTACCTGATCAGCGGCTTCCGTTGGAGCTTCTTCGGCGTGTCCGACATCGGCGTCGGCGTCAGCCTGGGCATGACCGCCGTGTTCATGGCGCTGTGCCTCGCCACGATCGGCTGGATCTTCCGCACCGGCTACAGGCTCAAGCGGTGACGGGGACCTCATGCCGCGAGGCCCGCCGTCGTTCCCCCGCGGGAGGTGGGGACCGACCCGTCGCCCGCGCCGCGTTCGACGTCGAGGCCTCGCGACGCACCCGGTCCGTGAGCGCAGTCTAGAACTAGAATACTTCAAATCGCCTTCGTCCTTCGTGACATCGTGGCAACAACCCCGCGTCCCTGTGCTAGAGCGCGGACGGGACGAGGCCCTGCGACCGGGCCGTGAACGTCGCGCGGCCCGCGCGCCACCCACCGGCGGGTCGGTGATCCGGGGCGGGACGCTTTTTCGCGCGGCGTCCCACCAAGGCAGTGCGGGATAGGGAGTACGCCATGACGCTTTTTACGCGCCTCGCCTCGCTGGTCGGCGTTTGGCTCGCCTGCGCGCCGCTGAACGCGTTCGCCGCCGCGCCCGATCAGGCGACGCACTATCCCCTGACCGTCACGGACATGGCCGGCCGCAGCGTCACGATCCCCGCCGAGCCCGAGCGCGTCGCGCTGCAGGATGGGCGCGACGTGATGATGGTGGCGCTGCTGGACCGCGCGGACCCGGTCGGACGCGTCAAGGTTTGGAACAACATCCTCGCCCGCGAGGACGCGAACAGCTGGCACCTGATCGCGGACAAGTGGCCGCAGGCCAAGGCGATCCCCGACATGGGGTTCGGCGACGACGGCCAGGTCAACCCCGAGGCGATCGTCGCCGCGCGCCCGCAGCTCGTGATCGCGCAGCGCCGGGCGCTCGGCAGCCTCGAACAATCCGGCGTGGTCGGGCAGCTCGCCGCGCTCCACGTGCCGCTGGTGTTCATCGACACGTTCGACGCCCCCGTCCCCGACGCCGAGCGATCCGTCCTCCTGCTCGGCAAGGTGCTGAACAAGCAGGCGGAGGCGGAGGATTACGCCCACTTCTACGATGATCACCTCAAGCACCTCCAGGACGTGATCGCCCCGATCAAGCAGCGGCCGCTGGTGTTCGTCGAGGCGCTCGCCGGCCTGCACGGGCCGGAGCAGTGCTGCCTCACCCACGGCAAGGTCGGCTGGGGGCTGCTGGTCGAGGCGATCGGCGCGCGCAACCTCGGCTCGACGCTGCTGTCCAAGCGATCGGGCGAGGTGACGCTGGAAACGGTGCTGGGCGCCAAGCCGGACGTTTACGTGATGAGCGGGCGCGAGTCGGCGAAGTCGGGCAACGCCATGGTGCCGCTCGGTTACGGCGCGGACCAGGGCAAGGTCGACGCCGCCCTGTCCAAGCTCGAGCAGCGTCCCGGCTTCGCGCAGCTCGGCGCCGCGCGCGCCGGTCGCGTCTTCGCCGTCTGGCACCTGTTCTACAGCCACTCCTACAACATCGTCGGCCTCGAATGGCTGGCCAAGTTCGCCTACCCCCGGGAGTTCGCCGCGCTCGACCCTGCCGACACCTACAAGACCCTCATCACGCGCTTCACCGGCCTGGCCAACGAGCCGTTCATCCAGGCGACGGGCACGCCGGCGCGGCAGGACTGAGAGCCATGTCCCTGTCCAGCCCGCGAGCCGAGCGGTTGACCGGTGCCCGGACCATCGTGGCGCCGGCCAACGCCGGAGGCACGGCCCGGATCGTCGCGGATTACAGGCGATCGGTCGCGACCCGGAGCCTGCTCCTCGTCGCCCTCGTCGCGGCGGTGGGCGCCGCCATGCTCGCCGACCTCATCGTGGGCTCCGGCACGCTCGCGCTGCGCGACGTGCTGGGCGGCATCCTCTCGCCCGGCACGGCGGACCCGACGGTCCGGGTGATCGTTTGGGACATCCGCGCGCCGATGACGATCGTCGCCGCGCTGACCGGCGTCGAGCTCGCCCTGTCCGGCTCGCTGATGCAGACGGTCCTCAACAACCCCCTCGCCGAGCCTTTCACGCTCGGCATCTCGTCGGCGGCCGGCTTCGGCGCCGCCCTGGCGATCGTGTTCCAAACCTCGGTTCTCGGCGCGCAGGCGTGGCTGCCCCCCGAGCTGTTCGTGGCGGCCAACGCCTTCCTGTTCTCCTTGCTCGCGGTGGGCCTCATCGCCGTGCTGGCGACGCGGGCGGGGCTCGGCGTGGAGACGGTCACGCTGCTCGGCATCGCGGTGCATTTCGTGTTCAGCGCGATGCTCGCCTTCGCGCAATACGTCGCCGACCCCAACCAGCTCCAGTCGCTCATCTTCTGGTTGCTGGGCTCGCTGCTGCGCTCGACCTGGACCAAGGTCGCCATCAACGCGGTCGCGCTCGGGCTCCTGCTGCCGTTCCTCCTGGCGCGGGCCTGGGCGCTGACCGCGCTGCGCGGCTTCGGCGAGCAGGCGACCGTGCTCGGCGTGCGCGTGGAGCGGCTGCGGATGATGGCGATGGTCGCCGCCGCGATCCTGGCCGGGGCCTCGACCGCGACGATCGGCGTCGTCGGCTTCATCGGCCTGGTGTCGCCCCAGATCGCCCGGATGCTGGTCGGCGAGGATCAGCGCTTCACCCTGCTGGTCACGGGGGCCTGCGGCGCGCTCATCCTCTGCCTCGCCTCGCTGGTCAGCAAGCTGATCATCCCCGGCGCCGTGCTGCCCATCGGCATGGTGACGTCCATCCTCGGCGTGCCCTTCTTCGTCGCCCAGATCCTCTACGGCCGGGGGCGCGTGCCGCGATGAGGTGTTCGCCGCGATGAGGTCCAAGGTTGGTTGAGGCACGGGGCCGGGTGATGCTGGAGGTCGAGGGACTCGACGTCAGGATCGGGCGTACGCCCGTGGTGCGCGCCGTGTCGTTCCGCGCCGAGGCCGGGACCTGCGTGGCCCTGCTCGGCCGCAACGGCGCCGGCAAGACGACGCTCGTGCGCGGCCTGGCCGGGCTGCTTCCCAGCGCGGGACGGATCGCGCTCGACGGCGCGCCGCTCGGGGCGCTGAACGCCGCCGAGCGCACGCGAGGGATCGGCTACGTCGCGCAGGGCGTGACCCAGGTGGCGGCACGCCTCACCACCTTCGACCTCATGCTGCTGGCGCTGAACGGCGACCGCACGGGCTGGCGGGTCTCGCCGGCGCATTTCGCCCGCGTGGACGCCGTCCTCGACCTGCTCGGCCTTCAGGACCTGGGCAAGCGCATGCCGGCGGAGATGTCGGGCGGCCAGCGCCAGATGGTGGCGCTCGGGCTCGCCCTGGTGCGCGAGCCGCGCCTGCTGCTGCTCGACGAGCCGACCTCGGCCCTCGACCTCGCCAACCAGCTCCACCTCCTGGAGCTCGTGCGGGATTTCACCCGGCGCAAGGGGATCGTGACCCTGATGGTGCTGCACGACCTCAACCTCGCGACCCGCTTCGCCGGCGACGTGCTGGTGCTGGACCGGGGCAGGCTGGCCCACGTCGGCCCGACCAAGGACGCCCTGACCCGCGTCAGGCTGGCGGAAACCTACGGCATCGACTGCGCGATCAACGTCGTGGAAGGCGGCCACACCGCGATCTACCCGCTCGCGCCGATCCCGTGAGGGGTGCGCCGCCCGCGATCGGCTGTGGGTCGTCGCGGCGGAAGGCTGGCGGTGGTCGGGCGGACATGTATGGTGCGGCCATGAGTCCAAGGCGAACCGCGCTCGGCGACCCGCGCCCGTCGAGGGGAAACGGACGACGCGCCCACAGCGTGGCTCCGGCCGGTTATGCCGCGTCACCGTCGTCCCGCGTCACCGTCGCGTCGCGGGCGGCCGCGCGCCGATGACGGACGTCGATGCCGCGCAACGCCGACCCTCGTGGTCCACCGCGCGGCGGACCACGAGGGTCGGATCGCATCGGGACGTCCCATGAACATTGGGACTTTTCAAAGGTGGGTTCGTTCGTGCTTATCGGGGACGGCGGCGCGCGGTCACCGCCCGCCGGCTTCGCACGAGGCGGTTGTGATGTTCGCGGGGCGATCATGGACGACGAATACGAGTACGAGGTTCGCCATCGCGCCTACGAGCTGTGGGTCGCGAGCGGGCGGCCGGACGGCAAGCACCAGCAGTTCTGGGAAGAGGCCGAGCGGGAGATAAGGGAAGCCCGCCGCACCAAGGGGCAATCCATGCCGCCGCCCCGCGTGGACGAGGAGCGCTGACGTCCCATCACCTCGCCCGATCCATGGCCTTACCCGATCCATGGCCTCGCTCGATGGGTGGCGGGGTCGCGCCGGCCCTCCCGCTCACGAGGTGGGGATGGTCCATTCAAAGATCCATGAACGGTGGAACGTATGACGTTCGTGCGACTTCGGACCAAATGACACGTTCGCGCCCCGTGATCCTCGTCGTCGATGATGAAGCCCTCCTGCGGATGCTCGCGGTCGAGAATTTCGAGGACAGCGGCTACGAGGTCCTCGAAGCCAAGGACGGCCACGAGGCCATCGCGATCCTCAAGGACCGGCCGGACATCCAGGCGATCTTCACCGACGTCCAGATGCCGGGGAACCCCGACGGGTTCGGGGTCGCCCGCGAGGCCCGCGACGTCATCCCGAACTGCGCCGTCATCGTGGTGTCGGCCCGGCAATGGCCCGAGAGCGGGGACCTGCAACCGGGCATGCGCTTCATCACCAAGCCCTACAGCGGCTCGAACGTCGTGGAAATGTTCAACGAGATGCTGTCGTCCGAGACCTGAGCGCCGCGCGATGCCGGGATGGTGGGGTCTCGCTCAGGCCGCCGCCTTCTCCGTCCCGTCCGACCATTGGCCGAGCGCCGCCAGCCCGTTCATGTGGGCGCGATGCGCGAAGGCGGCTTGTCCCGCCCCTTCCCGTTCCGTGTGGCCGGACCAGGCGTGTTGCGCCGCCGCCTGCAGCGCGCGACCGTAGGAGAAGGTGATCGCCCAGGGTTGCCGGCCGAGGCGCGCGATCGCGTCGAGGTTGGCGGTCGCCTCCACGTCGGACTGGCCGCCCGACAGGAAGGCGATGCCCGGCACCGCGACGGGGACGCAGTTGCGGAACAACCTCACCGTCCAATCCGCGACCTGCTCGGGCGACGCCTTGGGCGCGTCGGCGCCGGGGATCACCATGTTGGGCTTCAGGATCGTCCCTTCGAGGAAGACGCGGTGCTCGTACAAGGCGTCGTACAGCGTTCGCAGGACGAAGCGGGTGACCTCGAAGGTGCGCTCGATCGCGTGGGCGCCGTCCATCAGCACTTCCGGTTCGACGATCGGCACGATGTCGGCCTCCTGGCAGATCGCCGCGTAGCGGGCGAGCGCCTGCATGTTGGCGCGGACCGCGCCGGCGGACGGGCGGCCATCGGCGCCGATGGTGATCACCGCGCGCCACTTCGCGAAGCGGGCGCCGAGCCCGTAATAATCCTTCATGCGTTCCGGCAGGCCGTCGAGGCCCTCCGTGATCGTTTCGCCGGGGAACATCGGCATCGGCTTGACGCCCCCGTCGACCTTGATGCCGGGGATCGAGCCCATGGCCTCGATGATCCTCACCAGTGGCGTGCCGTCCTTGGCCTTCTGGCGGATCGTCTCGTCGTAGAGGATGACGCCGGAGATGTGCCCGCGCATGGCCGGCTCGCAGCGGAACATGAACTCGCGGTAGTCGCGCCGGTTGTCCTCCGTCGAGGCGACGCCGATCGCGTCGAACCGCTTCTTGATCGTGGACGAACTCTCGTCGGCGGCGAGGAGACCCTTGCCGGGCGCCACCATGGCCGCCGCGACCGTGACGAGTTGATCCTTGTTCATGGTGCTCTCCGTGACGGACGTCGGGCTGGCAACGAGTGTAATCAAACGTCTCGGCGTTTTCAAAATTTTGTGCGGTGCGGCTGTTGTGCCATCATTGTCAGAGCTTCCCGCCACGCGGCCGGACACGCCGTCCCGGGACGAGCCGTCCCGGCGCCAGCGCCCGAGGATCGCCGATGCCGCGTAATCATTGACGGAGGAACTCCTGGCACGGGGCGCCCGCCGCGATAAGGCGATCCTCGAGCGCCGCTCCGTCGCTGGGAACGTCCATGCTATCTCGCACTAAGGACGTTTCTGCTCCGAGTTGATGACGGCGGCACCAGCCTCAGCGCACATCTGGTCTTGGGATCCGGCTCCGCCCGCTGCTCCTATCGCTCCGATCAGTTTCCCCCCTTCGATCAAGGGAATGCCGCCTCGGGACGCGATGACGCCATCGACCGAGAGTTGGTAGAGCTGGTTGTTGCGTATGCCGGTCTCGTAGAAGATCGTCGGCCGCCGGAATGTGACCGACGATCGTGCCTTGTGCTCAGCGACCTCTGGAGAAGACAGTTGCGCGCCGTCCATGCGAGCTAACGCGACCATATTTCCTCCGGAATCATATACAGAGAAGCTGACCTTCCAACCATGCTTCTTCGCTTCGTCGATGGCTGCGGCGAGAACGGACTGAGCCCGTTCAAGCGAAATCGGCTGGCCATATGGCACGTCGAAAGGCGTGTTATCAGGGACGACATCCCGTGGATCGTTGCTTGCGGCCGATTGCGCGAGGGCTTCTGCTAAGGATGCGGTTGTCAGCATCGACGCGGCGAGCGCCGATATGGCGATTAGGCGTCGCATTCATGCCTCCACGTTCTGCGCCGCAGAGCCTCAGTTATGCGCGAGAAGACCATGGCGCCGGCCGGCATGTACGACATCCCTTAGTGCTGTCCGCAGTAGCGGTACTCGACCGCCATGCATTGGTTGATCCAGGTCAACGACGTCGGTGACATCACTTTCAGCACGACGTCGTCCCGATCAGAACCGCAGCTGAGATGGACCTTGAAGGTATGCTGACCTTCCTCACTCGGGGCTGTCGCGCAGCCATAGGTCATCGTCGACGTCCAGCCGGGCTTAAAAAACCGCGTGCTCGCCTCGTTCGGCTGCGAACAGCTTCCGCTCGACCAGCGACCAGATCTGATCGGCAGGCTTTTCGTCTCGGCCGCCGATGCTGTCGACCAAGCCAGAAGCATGGGGAGTGCGTACATGAGAGGTCGCATTGTCGGCGCCGTCTGGAAGCAGTCCTTGATCGGACTTGTGCCTTATACGCTCCAACCCTCTTATTTTCTGATAAAGCCCGTCGACATCGACTTGAAGAGCTGTCGTGGTTGGGCGTGCCCGGGCCTCGGCGACCATCCAACGTCACCGTTCCTGTCGAAGGCCCCCACACCCGTGCTCGTCGCGCCCCGCCGACCCGATCCCGCCAC
>CAXSDP010000032.1:0-8724 GCA_964235705.1 uncultured Beijerinckiaceae bacterium
GCGGCGATGAAGCGGTCGGCCGCCTCCGACTGGTCGACCGGACGATCGCCGTGGATCTTCGCGCCGCGCGGCTGCGGCTCGGGCGCCCCCGAGCGCATCGGCTTCGACTTCATCGGCTTCGACATGCCCTCGGCGTGGTCGAGGCGCTGGCCGTGACGCGTCTCGCCCTCGATGGGACCGTCGTCCAGCACGTCGCGGTGAAGGGTGGCGTGGTCGCTCATGCCCTGGCTCCGTTGAGGATCTGCGCGATGTGGATGTACTTCTGCGGCAGCTTGAGGCGCTCGGCGCAGCCCTGCTGGTGCAGCATGCAGGAGCTGTCGGACGAGGTGACGTAGTCCGCGCCGGCCTGGTGCTGGTCCTGCACCTTGTCGTAGCCCATCTTCGCCGACACGCCCTGCTCGAAGACGGAGAAGGTGCCACCGAAGCCGCAGCATTCGTCGGGGCGCGCGAGATGGACGAGTTCGAGGCCGCGCACCTTGCTGAGCAGGTCGACCGGCTTGGAGAAGGATGCTTCCCGCAGCTCGGACATACTGGCGATGCGCAGCCCGCGCAGCGTCTGGCAGTTGTTGTGCAATGCCACCTTGTGCGGGAACTCCGTCCAGGGGAACGCCTCGACCTTCAGCACGTCGTGGAGGAACTCGACCAGCTCGTAGGTCTTCGCGCGCACGCCCTTCACCTCGTCGGTCTGCTCGATGGCGTCCAGGCTGAAGCGCACCTGATGCACACAGCTCCCCGACGGCGAGACGATCGCGTCGTAGGACGCGAAGTTGCGCACGAACAGCGCTTCGGTGGCGGCCGACTCGGCGTGACAGCCCGTGTTGGTCATCGGCTGCCCGCAACAGGTCTGGTCGACGGGGTACTCCACCTCCAGGCCGAGGCGCTCCAGCAGTTCCAGCGTGGCGATGCCAACCTCCGGATGGAAGGCATCGACGTAGCAGGGGATGAACAATCCGACGCGCATGACGTCATTCCTCCAGCTTGGGTTCGATAAGGTCAGCGGCGACGTCATCGCGTGAGGTTGGTGCGGGCGAGGTCGAGCACCTGGGTGCCGCGGCCGTCGATCACCGCCTTGAGCAGCCACAGGCTGAAGCCGGTCGCCTGCTCGATGCCGATGTGAGGGGGCATCGCGAGCTCCTGGCGCGCCGATACCACGTCGAGCAACGCCGGGCCGGGGTGGGCGAGCACCTCGCGCATCGCGTCGGCCAAGTCCGCCGGATCGGTGACGCGCTTGGCGAACAAGCCCGAGCCGCTCGCCATGGCGGCGAAGTCCGGGTTGACCAGATCGACGGCGGTGTCGAGGAAGCCAGCCGCCTTCATCTCCATCTCGACGAAGCCGAGTGTGCCATTGTTGAGCACCACGATCTTCACCGGCAGCTTCTCCTGCACGAGGGTCAGCATGTCCCCCATGAGCATGGTGAAGCCGCCGTCGCCGGAGAAGGAGACGACCTGGCGCCCGGGATGGCTCGCCTGCGCCCCGATCGCCTGCGGCAGGGCGTTGGCCATCGACCCGTGGTTGAGCGAGCCGATGAGCCGACGGCGGCCGTTGGTCATCACGTAACGCGCCACCCAGATCGCCGGCGTGCCGACGTCGTAGGTGATGACCGCGTCGGCGCTCGCCAACTCGTTCAGCGTCCTGGCCACGAACTGCGGGTGGATCTTGTGGCCGCGGTGGCCGACCGCGAGCTCGTCGAGCCCCTTTCGCGCGGTGTGGTAGTGCGCCAGGCATTTGTCGAGGTGCGTCCGATCGGTCTTCGGCTTGAGGCGGGGGAGCAGCGCCTCGATCGTGGCACCAACGTCGCCGACCAGGCCGAGGTCGAGCCGGCAGCGCCGCCCGAGGTTGGCCGCGCGAAGGTCGACCTGCGCGATCTTCGCCTTTGTTGGGTAGAACTGCCTGTACGGGAAGTCAGTGCCCAGCATCAGCAGCGTGTCGCAGCCGAGCATGGCCTCGTAGCCGGACGAGAAGCCGATCAGCCCGGTCATGCCGACGTCGTAGGGGTTGTCCCACTCGACACCCTCCTTGCCGCCGAGCGCGTGGACGATCGGCGACTTGAGCGCCTCGGCGAGTTGCATCAGCGGCGCGTGTGCGCCGAAGCATCCCCGCCCGCACAGCAGCGTGGTCTTGCCGGACGCGTCAAGCATCGCGGCGAGCGCGTCGAGGTCGCCGTCGGCTGGCCTGATGACCGGCGCCGGCGGCAGCAGGGACGGCGAGATCGCCCGCGTCGGCGCGAGCTCCGCCATGCCGACGTCGCCCGGTATGACGATCACCGCGACGCCGCGCTCCGCCACGGCGACGCGGATCGCCTGCTCGAACACGCCCGGCAGCTGCTCGGGGGTCGACACCAGCTCGCAGTAGTTGCTGCATTCCTGGAACAGGTTCTGCGGGTGGGTCTCCTGGAAGTAGCTCCGGCCGATCTCGGCCGACGGGATCTGGGCGGCGATGGCCAGTACGGGCACGCGCGAGCGCTGACAGTCGTAGAGGCCGTTGATGAGGTGGAGGTTGCCCGGGCCGCAGGAGCCGGCGCACACCGCCAGCTGACCGGTCAGGTGCGCCTCGCCGCCGGCGGCGAAGGCAGCGACCTCCTCGTGGCGCGTGTGGACCCAAGCCATGTCGCCGCGTTTGCGCAGCGACTCGGTCAGGGCGTTCAGGCTGTCCCCGGCAATGCCGTAGATGCGCTTGACGCCGGCTTGCGCGAGCATCTCGATCAGGAGGTCGGCGACGTTGCTCTTGCTCATGCCCGCATGTCCTTCTGTTCGCGGCCGGCGACGGCGTGATCCTGCCAATGACGTCCCGATGATCTCGAACGAGACTTCGCCGTGTCGGTGCTGGCGGCTTCGGTCATGGATGGAACGCCGCCGCGCTGGCGCGGGCGCAGTCGACGTCCTGAGGAACGGTTCCCCCGCAAACGCCGACACCGCCCAAGGTCTCCTCGTCGACGACCAACGGGATGCCGCCCGGCCTGGAAGAGGTACCAAGGCCCTCGGCCGAGGCGGACTGCGCACCGCTGGGTTCATCGGTCGCCTCCTCGCTCGGCAGCCCCGTTCCCGCCGACGTGATGGCCCGACGGATGGCCTCGTGTCCCGCGAGGGCGGGGGTCCCGTCCATCTTGAAGAAGACGGTCAACCGGCCCTGTCCGTCGCAGACGGCGACGCAGATCGCGATGCCAAGGTCGGTGGCGTGCGCCATGGCCGCGCGGGCGCTGCCTTCGGCCGGGGCGAGGCCGATACTCATCGTCCGACCCCGTCGAGGCCGAGAGTCCCATGGACGCCTACGCTCGCCCCGCTCATGCGCCGGCCACGCCGTGGCCGACCATGCCCTTGGGGTTCATGACCTTGTCGTAGGTCGCCTCGTCGACGTCGCCGGACTTCAAGGCGGCTTCCTTGAGTGTGCTATCGTCGTGCATCGCCTTCTGCGCGATATGGGCCGCCTTTTCGTAGCCGATCACCGGGCTGAGCGCGGTGACGAGCATCACCGACTCGGCGACGTACTGGCCGATGCGCTTGTCGTTGAGCTCCGTGCCCGCGACGGAGAAGGTACGGAACTTCTCGCAGCCGTCGCCGAGGATGCGCGCCGCGTGCAGGACGTTGTTGATGATGATCGGGCGCATCGCGTTCAGCTCGAAGTTGCCTTGGCTGCCGGCGAAGGCGACGGCGGTGTCTTCGCCGATCACCTGGATCGCGATCATCACCATGGCCTCGCACTGCGTCGGGTTCACTTTCCCCGGCATGATCGACGAGCCCGGCTCGTTCTCCGGCAGCACCAGCTCGCCCAGTCCGCAGCGGGGGCCGGACGCCAGCCAGCGCATGTCGTTGGCGATCTTCATCAGCGTGACCGCCAAACCTCGCAGCGCGGCGCTCGCCCGCACCATCGCGTCCAACGAGCCCTGCGCCATGAACTTGTTGGGCGCGGTGACGAAGGGCTTGGCCGTAAGTTCGGCGATCTTGGCCGCGACCTTGGCGCTGAACCCGGCCGGCGCGTTGAGCCCGGTGCCGACCGCCGTGCCGCCGACCGCCAGTTCGAGCAGCCCGGCGCGGCTATGCTCGATCGCCGCGATGCAGGCCCTGATCTGCGCGGCGTAACCCGACCACTCCTGGCCGACCGTGAGAGGAACCGCGTCCTCCAGGTGGGTCCGGCCGATCTTGACGACCTCCGACCATCGCGCCGCCTTGCCCTCCAGCGCCGCGGCCAAAGCTTCGACCTGCGGCAGGAGCTTGGCGTCGATCTCGCTGATCGCGGCGACGTGCATGGCGGTCGGGAACGTGTCGTTGCTGCTCTGGCCCATGTTGACGTCGTCGTTGGGCGCCACCGGCTCCTGGCTGCCGAGCGTGCCGCCGAGCAGCTGGATGGAGCGGTTGGAGATCACCTCGTTGACGTTCATGTTGGACTGGGTGCCCGATCCCGTCTGCCAGACGTAGAGCGGGTAATGGTCGTCGAGATCGCCGGCGATGGTCTCATCGGCGGCGCGCACGATGGCGTCCGCCTTCCACTTGGGGAGCCGGCCTTCGGCCGCGTTGACCAGCGCGCAGGCCTTCTTGACGAAGCCGTAGGCGTGGTAAACCTCCTTCGGCATCTTGTCGTGGCCGATCGAGAAGTGGATCAGGCTGCGCTGGGTCTGCGCGCCCCAGTAACGGTCCGCCGGCACGTCGACGTCCCCCATGCTATCGAACTCGCGGCGGTGGCCGTTCGCATCGATGCCGATCGGTAGGTCGTGCAAAGACGGTGGCGCTTTACGGCTCGCTTGTTCGTTCGGCATGGCCGGGTTCCTTGTGATGGTGGGGTTAGAGCGAATCGGGCGGGGCATCACAGCGCGGCCTTGGCGATGGCGATGCCGGCGGCGATGCTGACGATCGAGAACAGGGTGCTGGCCATCGCCGAGAGCGAGGCCTGCCCCTCGTACGTCCGGCTGTTGTGGGCGAGGGCGGGTACCAGCGTGGCCGCCGGCAGGACGCCGATCAGGAATACCTCCTGCGCCAGCCGACCGCGCAGCCCGAAGGTCAGCGCCGCCCCCAGCAACAGGGCCGGCTGGAGGATGTTCTTGACGGCGACGTTCAACAGGACTTCGCGATCGAGCTTGAACGTGAGGCCCGCCAGCATGAGCCCGAGCGTGAACAGCGCGACACCGCCAGCCGCCGAGCCGACCTCGTTGGTCATGCTGAACAAGATCGTCGGCAGCGGCACGTGGAGGAGCGCGCAGGCCGCCCCGAGGACGGGCAGCCACACCAGCGGCTGCCTCACAGCGCCGAGTAGGCTGACGCCGATGACCTTCGCCCTGCCGGGCCTGGGACCGGGCCCGTCCGCACCATCGTCGTGCAGCAGGACAAGGGCGACCGGCATCATGACCAGGGAGGTGACGAGGTTGCCGATCAGCACCGCGAGGATCCCGGTCTCCCCGACCACGGCATTCAGGACCGGTGGCCCGCAATAGGCCATGCTGGGGAAGCCGCAGATCAGGCCCTGGATCGTCGAGGCGCGGAGGTCGTGCCTGAACACGAAGCGTCCGAGCACGATGCCGAGGACGAAGGTGGCCATGAAGCCGACGACGAAGGCGAGCACGTAGGACGTGTTCGACAGGTCCGACGGCTTCGCCTTCGCCGCGGCGAGGAACAGCGAGAGCGGGAGCGCGAGCTTGACGACGAAGGCCGCGAAGTTGCCAGCCGCGCTGCCGGGGATGATGTCGAGGCGCGCCGCCAGGTAGCCCAGGCCCACGACGAACAGGATCGGCAGCAGGGCACCTGCGATGACGTCAATCATTGGACCCCTGCCGTCTTCTCGGCGGATGAGGCGTGAGGGTGGGAAGCGGTAGCGGCGCGTTCGGTGGGCGGCCCGGGCGAGGCGTGATCCAACGTTGTGTCTTCGGAGATGGTGCGATCCTTCGTGAGGGAAGCGGGACCGGGCTGCGGCGGGCGCTGCCGCGTGTAGCCAAGGGACCTATCAAACCGGTAGTCTCCGCATGTCGGCGGGGAGCTGGTCCAAGTCGTGGAAGAAGGCGTGCACGTCGGCGTAATAGAAGGGTCGGAAGGCGCCGTAGACCGACGACCATGGCGGGACCCAGGCGACCAAGGCGTCGAGCAACGTCCTGCACGTTGCCTCGTCGAGGCCCACGCGCGCGACGATCAGCGCCGGCGTCGCGGTGTCGTAGCGGTCGATGACCTTCGTGGTGTCGGCGTTGCCCGGTGTCGTCCGCCACACGTCCTCGGGCACCATCGTGGCGCGGACCCGCCCCTCGATCAGGGTATCGATCTGCCCCTGCCACGCCTCCGTAGGTACCATGTCGAGGACTTCGTCCGCCCTTTTGCCATCCCTATGCAGCAGGACGAACGGGGGGAAGTAGCTCGAAGAGCAGGACTTGTTGATGTAGCCGTATCTGGCACCCTCCAGGTCTCGAAGGCTGCTGGCATCGTCGTCCCGTCGTACGACCAGGACGCTCGGCAGATTCGTCAGGCCGGTGAACTTCGATGTCGCGATCGCCAAGCCGCGATAGTGCCGGTCACCTCCGGCGAAGAGCCGGTGGTAGTCGGCGATCGGGATATAGGCGAAGTCGGGGTCGTGATCCCTGACCTTCCGGTCGATGGCGGGAAGGTCGGTCGACTCCTCCGCGCCGATGCCCGCCGCCTTCAGGATGCTGGACAGCGGCTCGTCCTCGACCGGCAGGCCGAAATTCTTGTCGAGGAGGAAGGTGTACCTGGCGGCGGTCCTGCCGGCGACGTCCCCGCCGCGGATGCCATGCGTCTGTGTCGTGCTCGTCACCGTGGGTCGTCCTTTGTTCCGTGTGCCGGGATGCGAGATGCGCATCGAGGCCGCGGTTCGCCGCTCAACGGTAAACGGGCTTGTAGGTCAGGCCCTCGATCCAAGCGCGGATGTCGCGTGGCCGCTCCACCGTCGCCTCCCCGGCGTCGAAGATGGACTCGGCGAGCCGGGTCGCGGTGGTGATCTCGACCTCCAGGATGTGCGACTGCTTGGGAAACAGCATGCCCTTGTCGCGGTCGCCTTGGCTGACCTGGTCGGCGGACGCCTTGGCGGCGGCGATGAACATCCTGTCGGTGATGCGTTTGGGCTTCGTCGCGTAGACGGCGAGGCCGACCGCCGGGAAGATGTAGAAATTGTTGGCCTGGCCGGGATGGAAGGTCTTGCCGTTCACCGTGACGTCGGGGAACTGAACGCCGCAGGCGACGAGCGCCTTGCCGTCCGTCCAGGTGTAGGCCTGCTCGGGCGTGCACTCGGCCTTGTCGGTCGGGTTCGACAGCGGGAAGATGATCGGTCGATCGACGTGCTTGGCCATCGCCTTGATCACGCCCTCGGTGAAGGCGCCGTGCGTGGTACTGACCCCGATCAAGACCGTCGGCTTGAACGCGTCCACCGCGCCGGCGAGATCCTTAGTCGGGTGATCGCCCTCGTGGGCGTAGACCTTCTGCGATGGGCTGAGGTCCTCGCGTGAGGGCTCGACCAGCCCGTCGACGTCGAACAGCGCGATGCGTTTGACGGCGTCGGCACGCTCGAGACCCTCATCCATCATCGCCTCGACGATCATGTTGCCGATGCCGATGGCGGCCGATCCGGCGCCGAGGAAGAAGACGCGTTGATCCCTAAGCTTCTCGTTCTTGATCTGCAGGGCGGTGGTCAGGCCGGCGATGGTAACGGATGCCGTGCCCTGGATGTCGTCGTTGTAGACGAGGTGCTTGTCCGTGTAGCGGGCCAGCAGGCGGATCGCGTCGGTTCCCTTCCAGTCCTCGAAGTGCACGCACACGCCGGGGAATACCTCGTTGGCGGCGGCCACGAACTCGTCGGCGAGCGCGTCGACCTCGTCGGAGGAGGTGGGGGGCTCCTCGCGCAGGCCGAGGTAGAGCGGGTCGGCGCGCAGGCCGGCGTTGGTGGTGCCGATGTCGAACAACACCGGCAGGCAGATGTCCGGTGGCACGGCGGCGCAGGCGGTGTAGAGTTCAAGCTTGCCGATCGGGATGCCCATGCCGTTGGCGCCGATGTCGCCGAGCCCCAGGATGCGACCGCCCGTGGAGACGCAGATGAACCTGATGTCGCGGACCGGCCAGTTGCGCAGCACCTCCGCCATGCGGCCCTTCATGTGTTTCGTGACGTACATGCCGCGCGAACGCCGGTAGATATGACCGAAGGTCAGGCAGGCGTCGGCGATGGTGGGATCGTAGACGATCGGCACGAAGCGCGCCGGGTCACTCATCAGCGTCTTGTAGAATAGCGTCTCGTTTCGGTCGGAGAGCCCGACGAGGTAGATGTAGCGCTCGAGGTCGCTGGACTTGGCGTCGAGGTGGCCCATCACCCGCTCGAGCTGGCGGTCCAAAGTCTCGACGGTCGGCGGCAGCAGCCCCTCGATACCGTGCTCGCGCCGCTCGGCCTCGGTGAAGGCCGTGCCCTTGTTGAGGACAGGATCGGCGAGCAACTCGATGCCCCGAGGATCAAGCACGAGACCTGTTTGCGTCATGAACGAACCTCGCCTCGATGTTTGTGAAGATGCTTTTCGTTTACTTCGGGTTAGCACTCTTGCGGCTCGCACCCCAGAGTCGTCCGACGTTAACGCGGTTTCGAGTCACGTCGCCGCATCGGTAACGCCGCGTCCGCAGCCGAAGAGGTCGCGTTGCCAACCATGACGTGAAGACCGCCATGCGAAATCACGGTGTCCAGCTCAAGCTCAAGCCGCTCGTCGGATCACAGCGGCACATCTTGCGCGCGGGTCTGGTTAAGCGATGCGAACAGCA
>CAXSDP010000032.1:8824-24287 GCA_964235705.1 uncultured Beijerinckiaceae bacterium
TCGGATCACAGCGGCACATCTTGCGCGCGGGTCTGGTTAAGCGATGCGAACAGCATCCACCGTCGGAGCGGAGCGAGCCTTCCTATATACGATAAGACTTTTATTGAGCGGGAAAGCCGCCGTCATAATCGTATAGCAAGTATACGTAAGATGAATGTCTCCACTTCGCTTCCGCACGCCAGTTAACGTAGGAATGCGCCGAGCGGGATCCGTGAGCTACGCGGGACGTTCGAGGGTCACTCCCTGATGGCGGACGAAAAGCATCCGCCTCTTCCTCCAAGCCCAGCGCTCGCTGTTCCTTGAGTTGCCGCCTTGCCGGAGCGGCCAAGACGACCGGGCTGCCGCCCAAGGCTGTCGTTTGCTTACCTTGGCGGAGGTCCACCAGGGCGGCGAGCGTCCGTGATCGAGTATCGGCGCTCGACGTGGAGGGACCGGCGAGGCTGATCGACGGTATGGCATGCGGCGAAGCTCGCAAGCCGAAACGGGCGCGGTGAGTGCGTTCTGTAATTTTCACGCGGGGTGCAAAGCCGTGACCGTTGCATCGTCCGCCGAGGGGGTTACCGCGCGTGAGCCCTTGTTGAGGCTGCCCGCCTTCCCTTGGCCCACCGGCACCGCCGCCTTCGCCGTCCGCACCTGGGTCGCGCTCGCCATCGCCTACTACGTGGCCTTCTTCCTGGAAATCCGCAGCGCGTCGAGCGCGGGGGTGTGCGTCCTCATCCTGGCGCAGCCAACGCCCGGCATGGTGTTGTCCAAGGCGGTCTACCGCCTCCTGGCGACGGTCACCGGAGTCATCGTGGCCGTCGTCCTGACGGCGCTGTTCCCCCAGGATCGGACCATGCTGCTGGCGTCCTTCGCCGTCATCATGGCGGGGCAAACGGCGCTCGGCAGCGTGTTTCGCGACTTCCGCTCCTACGCTTGCATCCTCGGCGGTTACACGATCGCGATCATCTCGATCTCGAACATCGACACGCCCAATGCGGTCTTGACGGCATCGGTGGACCGCGTCGCGGCGATCGTCATCGGCATCCTCGCCATCGCGGTCACCAACGCGGTGCTGGCCGGCGCGGACGCGTCGGCATCGTTGACGACCAAGCTGCGCGAGGCGATCGGCGAAAGCGTCGCGATGGCGAGCGAGGCGCTCGACCGACGCGAGCCCCCGAGCGCTTCGGCCTGCACCGCCATGAGTGCCAGGCTGATGCCGCTGCGCGGCGAGATCGGCTTCGCGGCGTCGGAGAAGCCGCGCGGCCGCGTGCGGGCGAAAGGCGGCCGCAGCGCACTCCTCGGCCTCTTCGAGATGATCTCCGCCAGCCAGGCCGTCGGCATCGGGCTGTCCCAGCTCCACCATCCCTCCAAGGTGGTCGACGAGGCCATCGCGCTCCTCCGCGAGGCGCTGCGGCGTCAGACCCCCGAGCGGTGCCTCGCCGACCTCGACGCACTGACTTCGCCGGCGCTCGGAAGCGGCTCCCTATCGATCGCCGAGGCCTACGTGCTCGAGCGCATCCGCTTCACCGTCGAGACCATGGGCGGCGTGCGCGATGGCATGCGCTCGCTGCGGCTCGGCCGACGACCGCGCCGCGACGTCGCGCTGCCGGTGCACCAGGACTGGCCAGCGGTGGCGATCAACGCCGCCCGCGTCCTGGTCGCGGTCGGCGTCATCGCGCTCATATCGGTCTGGTCCGGCATTCCCGACACCGCCGTGGCGGTCCTCTTCACGGCGGTGTTCGTGTCCCTGGGCGCGGTGCAGCCGGATCCCAACGTCATGGGCAAGGCGGCCCTGTTCGGCGAGCCGGCGGTCGCGGCGGTCGGCGCGGTCTACGCCTTCCTCGTCTTTCCCAACATCGACGGCTATCCGCTGTTCATCGTCTCGCTGGCGCCGCTCGTCCTCGCAACATGCTGGTTCGTCAAGATCGGCATGGGTGGGGCGGGGCTCATCTTCGGCACGCAGACGATCGTGCTGATCGCGCCGGCCAACATCCAGACGCTCGACCCGATAGCTTTCGTGAACACGGCGACGCAGCTGACCTTCGCAGGCCTGGCGATCTTCCTGACGTTCCGTCTCATCCTGCCCGTCGATCCGGCCCGCCGCCGGCTGCGGATCGCGCTCGCCACCGGCGACGCGCTCCGCAGGGCCCTCGCCGACAAGACGCATCGGGAACAGCCCCGTGCCAGCCTGCACTACGATCGGCTCGCGCAGTTCAAGATGTGGCAACGCGACGAGGTCGTCACGCCCACGCGGCACAAGACCCTCGAGCGCCTCGTCGGCATCGGCAACCTGTCGCTCGCCGTGCGAAGTGCCTGGCGCGGGCTCGACGCCGCCCGCCCCTTCATAACGCCCGGCCTCGACGCCAGCGCGCGAAAGGCTCTTCCAAGTCTACGGCCGGCCGAGACCTTCGCGCTCGCCGACGCGTACCTTTCCGCCGCGAAAGGCGCGACGGGCCAGCCGGCGCTCACCCTGCTCCGCGCCGCCTGCGCCCTTCACGGCACGGCGCTGCTCACCACCACCGAACTGACGTTCCTGCGGCACGTCGGGCTGAGCCTGAAGAACGGCGACGCCACGCGCGTCGAGGTCCAACGCGGAAAAGGAGCCATGATGGAAGCGGAATCATGATGGAGTTCGTCGTGGCCGGGCTGCTCATCTCGCCCTTCGTCAAATACGCGCTGATCGCCGGCCTGGTATTCGTACCGGTGCGCCTGATCCTCGTCGTCCTCAACTTCGAGAAGTGGTTCTGGCATCCCCTTCTCGCGGAAGCCGCTGTCTACGTCTGCATCCTCGCCACCCTCAACATCGTCGTCTGAGTTCCCGCCATGTTCAACCGCGCGCGCCGCGTCATCCGGGTCCTGCTGACCAGCCTCTTCCTCCTGGCGGCGCTCGTCGCCGTGGGCGGACTCTGGGAACATTACATGGTTTCGCCCTGGACCCGTGACGGACAGGTCCGCGTCCAGGTCGCCAACATCGCGCCGCAGGTCGCGGGGCAGATCGTCGAAGTGCAGGCGCGTGACAACGCCTTCGTCCGCAAGGGAGACCTCCTCTACGTGATCGACAAGGTGAACTTCGAGATCGCCCTCGACATGGCCAAAGCCGACGTCGCCGCCAAGAAGGCCGACCTCGATGTCAAGCGGAACATGAACGCCCGGCGACAGGCGTTGACCACGCTGTCCACCTCCATCGAGGAGAAGCAGCAGTACTCCGGCAGCTCCTCCGTCGCGCAGGGCGCATACCAGACCGCGCTCGCCAATCAGGAGCAGGACAAGGTCAACCTGGGGCGCACCGACGTGCGCTCGACGGTGAACGGCTACGTCACCAACCTGCAGCTGCGCGTCGGCGACTACGCCACCACCGGCACCGCGAACATCTCGGTCGTCGACAGCGACTCCTTTTGGATCGCCGGTTACTTCGAGGAGACCAAGATGGGCAGTTTCCGCGTCGGGGATCGCGCCAAGGTTTACCTGATGGGCTACGATCAGCCCATCGAGGGCCACGTCGAGAGCGTCACGCGCGGCATCTCGGACCAGAATGCGACGGTCAGCACGCAGGGTCTGCCTTCGGTGCAGGCGGTCTACACCTGGGTGCGGCTGGCTCAGCGCATCCCCGTGCGCATCAGCATCGACGCGGTCCCGGCGCCGATCACGCTCGCCGCCGGGCTAACGGCGACGGTCGTCGTGACGCCGGCGGCGTCGGGCACCGCTCCCGCCTGGTACGACCTGCGCCACCGCTTCGCCGGCGTGCTCGCGGCCCGATGACGCGAAGGTCGACCGCGGTTCGCCAACCTGCGGGCGCGGGCCGCATGACCACCGGGACCGACGAAGGCCTACGGCGCTGATCCACCTTCTCGTCAAGCACCTCGCCGATCAGCCGGGCTTCGCCGTCCAGTGCGGTCGCAGGGTCACGAACCCAAACCGCCACGGCGCCGCGCCGCGAGCGGATGATCGCGGTGACACCGCCATGGCGCGTGGCGTCGAGAAATTTGAAGGCGGAGAAGCCGCTGTCGCCCACCAGCAGCACCTGGGCGTGCCGCACCACCACGCCCGTTACCCCCTCGCGGCCCGCCAAATCGGCCGAAGCCGAGCTTAGCCGCGCGATCTGGGAAGGCTGTCGCTCGCCTTGGTCGCCTGCCGCGAGGTAGCGAATATGAAAGTAGTCATCGCCGGTGCTCCTCGTCCGTCGCAGGCATCAGCTCGCAGCCAAACTCGCGGAACCATGGATCCCGCTCGGCCCAGGCCGGGATCATTGCAGACCCATTTGCATCGAGTTTTCAGATGGCGATCGGATTGCCTCTCGATGTCGACCTCGCGTCGATGTCGTAACGCGATGAATGACGATCCCGAAGCTCGCAGACCTTGGGACATGATTTGCGCTGATCCCGCATTTCCGCCTTCTTGGTTCGGGATGTCAGGTTCGAAATCGGCGGACTTCGCTTCCGCAAAGGTTAAGGTGATGCACGCACGAAATGAATATGCGATCGCATTCGCTGCGGCATGCGCCGCGACGATGATCGGGTTGTCCGTCCCGATGGCGCAGGCGTGGGCTCAAGACATCGGTTTCGGCCTCGGAGACCCTTATCGATATTATGCCGATCCCGGCAATGGCGGCGGCTCCGCTTACGCGCCCTTTTTCAATCCGTATCGCGGCAACCGCATCGTGCGCGGCGCCTATCCCGACGCCTACTACGATGGCCACGGTTACCACTACGGCAAATCAACGCCGCCGTCGCTCGACGTCGATCCCCAAAGCTACGACCCGCAGTCCCATCTGTCGAGCGACCCTCAAGACCATGGCGACAGGTACCGGCTTCGTGAAAGTGAGACCATGACCACACGCATCGATATGGCGAGCCAACACGTCCTGTCTCGTCGAGCGCGGCGGTCGCGCCCTTCAGCACGGTATCAACGTCGCTCGGCAGCACTTCGCCCGGCACGGGACCGCTAAGATCGGCCGCAAGATGGGGTAGCTTGGCTGGGGCCACCGGTCGAGATGCGCAAGCGTCGACCTGACCTGTCTTCGCAAATAAGGGCGGCATCGACAATCCTCCCGGAGCTCGCGCGCCTCACCTCTTCCGAGGCAACCGCGAGCGTCTGCGATCTGAGGCGGAAGATCGGCCTTGCCCGCAACCATCTCCGACATTCCAGCCTGTCCAAGCGCGGTCGAGCCCATAAACGACGTCAGCGATCGGGCAAGACGTCCGGCGGTGTCCCCGCGTGAGGTGGCGGACGTTTATCGTTGGTTGAGGCATAGGGCGAGGCGGTGATCGAATCTGATGTCCTGATCTCGATGGACGTGAAACCAACTTGCTCCCATTGATCCGGTTCGTCAGCAGTGCTGGGACGGCAGTTGCGCTGCTGCGGTTAGGCATCTAAATTGGCCGATCGATCAGATATTGGGCATCAATGATGGTTCTCCCGCTCCGGTCTCGCCCCGACGTCCGCAAAAGTTATACTGAAAGTATGTTCTTCGATGCAGCATATTACTACATGGAATACGATGATGTCAGGTCGAGCGGCTTGGACCCATTTCAGCATTATATGGAGAATGGATGGCGGGAGGGACGAAACCCCGCAGCTGATTTCATAACGCTTTATTACAGGGACAAGCACCTCAGTGGAAGGCCCATCAATCCCCTGACGCATTATGCCGAGGAGGGTATACACGCAGGGCTGCAGGTCGTACCGCGCGACGAGAACGAATACATTGAGGTGCAGATGCCGGTTGTTCTGCCCTTTTTCGATCCTTCCGGATATTTTGCGCAAGCCAATCGTTCTGGCATGGACGCTCTGCACCATTATCTTCAGTGTGGCTGGCGCGAAAACATTAAGGTTCGCATTGACGTCGATCTTGACAAGTACGTCAAGCATTTTAGTCAAGTTGAGAGACTTCGCGTGAGCCCCCTATACCATTATGCCTCGCAGAAGAGATTAATGGCATGGCAAGATCTTGCAGGACCAATGTGCGACGACGGCCGGACGTCGACCGGGAGCATGGCTCTTAAAGCGGATCAGAGGCAAAATGTTAAAACAATACTGAGTAAAGCATTTGATCGAGAATACTATTCACTTCATTACGAAGATGTGCGGAGACTAAACAAAGATCCGCTCGATCACTTTATCGATACCGGTTGGCGTGAAGGTCGCCGGCCCAATCTGTTGTTCGACACGGCTTTCTATCTTCGCGAGAACAGCGATGTTGGGAATTCCGGTGTTAACCCGTTCTATCACTACTTGACGATCGGTCGCGAAGTCGGGCTACGACCCAATCCTGTTGGATTCCGGGCCTATCCGGAGATGATGGCGCCGCAGGACGACGATTGGATGGACGTAACCCCGGCGGGTGCGCTCGAAAGCAGCCGTTGCGTCGTCGTCATGCCGATCTACAAGGGCTATGACGAGACGCTTGCTTCCATACACGCCATATTGACGGCGCAGCAAGAAGTGTCGTTCGCGCTACTCATCATAGACGACCGCTCACCGGATATCGCGCTTTCGAGGAAGGTGGCTCAACTTTCTTCAAGGGGCCTTTTCTCGCTCAGGGTGAACAGGACGAACCGCGGTTTCGTCAAATCGGTAAACTCCGCGCTATCTTCCCTGCCGGATCAGTTGATCGTCCTGCTCAACAGCGACACGCTCGTTTCCGGCGATTGGCTCGATCGCATGATCGCCCATGCGGCGAACGATCCCCTGATCGCCACCGTCACGCCCTTCAGCAACAGCGCGACGATATGCAGTTATCCCTCGCTCAACGAAAATAACATGATCGAGCCGGAAGTAGACATCGCCGGACTTGATCGGCTCGCTTTCGAGGCCAACAAAGGGCGATCGAGCGAGATACCCACGGGTGTCGGTTTCTGCTTCCTGATGAGCGTGGCAGCGCGGCGATCGGTTGGTTTGTTGGACGAAGCGGCTTTCGGGCGAGGCTACGGCGAAGAATGCGACTTCTGCTTCAGGGCCGCGAAGGCCGGATTTCGCAATGTCCTCGCGGAAGATGTCTTCGTCTATCACAAGGGCGAGGTCTCGTTCGGCAAACCCGTTGCGGGGGAGGCGCCGGGTCAGAAAGCGCTGCACGTCAAGCATCCGGAATATCCGGACACGATCCGGCAGCATCTCAAAGCCAATCCGACGGAGATCGGCCGTATCCGCCTCGACCTGAGACGCCTCGCGGCGTCCGCCAAAGCGAAGCCGACCGTCATCGTCTACCATGGCTTGACCGGTGGCATCGTCACGCACGTGAAGGAGGAGTTGCGCCGGTTCGCGGACGCGAAGGTCGACGTCATCCTCATCCGCGTCGGCTTGGAAGGTCGTTGGAACATCGAGATCACGTCGGGGGTAGGGGCTCCCGCGTTCACGCCCAACCTCCGCGTGATGCCTTTCCTGCAGTTCCGCCAACACCTCGCTGATTTTCTGCTTTGGCTGGACCCCGGTTTGATCCACATCCACTCTTTCGTCGGCCTCGACTGGACCGCGACGGTCGAGTTCATGACGCTGATACGTGAGAGCGGCGCGCCGTATCGTTTCACGCTGCATGACTACTCGGTGGTGTGCCACCGAAACAATCTCGTGCTCACCAACAACCGCTATTGCGGCTTGGCCGATATCGAGCGATGCCGCCTATGCGTCGCGACGGATTGGGACTATCCGGAGGCTGTTGATCCTGCGGTGTTGCGCGCGACCTACGCACGCTTCCTGGAAGGTGCGGATCGGGTTCAAGCCCCCTCGCGAGACCTCGCCGACCGTCTGCACGGCGCCGGCGCGAGATACGCGATCGATATTGAGCCGCACGCGGAAGAGCGGCTTGACACCCCCACGATAGGGCCCAGCGTCGACGCGTCCGTGGTCACGGTTGTCACGATCGGTGCGATCGGTGCTCATAAGGGCTCACGGATCATCCTGGGCTTGGCGCGCGACGCGAGGACGCGCAACCTGCCAATCCGCTATCACATCGTCGGCCACTCCGACATGTCCGACGATATGGTCAAGGCCGGCGTCGGCGAGACCGGGCGTTTCCTGAAAACCAAGGATGCCATGCAAGCGGTCGCATCATTGAGCCCGCAGTTGATCCTCCTGCCTTCGATCTGGCCGGAAACTTGGAGCTACACGCTCTCAATGAGCCTGGCCATCGGCGTCACGCCAGTCGTCTTCGACATTGGCGCGCCGGCCGCTCGTATCCGCGACGAAGGGTTCGGCGTCATCCTACCTTACGAACTGGTCGACGACATCCCAACCCTCAACGACCGCCTTGTCGAGCTAGGAATCAGGAAGAACGCCGACGCTCGCGATGTCGACATGTTTCGCGATCCAGAGTTGTCGTCACGCCTGCCGAGCCTGCGGGATAGTTGATCGCTTCCGCTGAACAACTGCCGTCGAGATCGGACGCTAGACCATTATCACCGCGTGATACAAGCTCGGCTAGTGATGTTCGCGGGTGAGTCTTTGCCGGGGGGAGCAAGCCAGCGAAGCACGTCGAAGGCTCTCGCTGCCGTCTTCACATACCTGAAACAAAATCTTCAAAGGGGATGCCGCGCCCGTGGCCGCGGCATCCCCCCAGGATGCCGTCTTCAGCGAATATTGCCGTTGACGCCGTTGGGGAAGAAGCCGCCGCTGGACGCGCCGGCGGCGCCGTAGGCGATGTTGAGGACCTGCCTTGGCGTACGGCCGAAGACGATCGCGTTCGAGTCGGTCGGCAACAGGTGCGGGCTCGACAGGGATCCGATCCCGACGTCATCGGCGTTCGGGTTACCCTGGTTCGCCAGCGCCGAACGAGTCTGGGCGATCGCCGAGGTGTCGTTCGCGACCTGCTGGTTGGTTTGCGCCATACCGAACAGCAGCGTGCGGATCGCGCCCGCCTGATAGGCTTCCACGCCGAGGAAGCCGGAGGCGGTGGCGAGATAGGGGCTTCCCATCAGCATGGCCGCTGATCCCTTCAAGGCCGTGACGCAGACGTCCTCGAAGACGAAGGCACCGAGAAGGAAGTTCATATCGCTGACGTAGGGGCTGAAGGTCTGTCCCGGGCCGACGACCCCCGCGGCCTGAGCAAGCGAGGTGAACGCCGTACCTATGTTCAGCGCAGGACGTGAGATCGGGGTGATGCCGTTCGCCGTCAGCGCCGCGCGCAACACCTCGACGTGGCTGCGCTCATCGATGGCGAGTTCGACGGCGAGGGCTTGGACCACCGGGCTCTGGAAGCTGTTCTGCGACCCTCCCGTCACCTGACCGGGGTTCGAACCAATATCCGCCGCAGACAGCCCTTGGCCGGTAACGGCGGTGAGGTAGAAGGTCGCGCCGAGGTACTCGAAGTTCAACGCGAACTGCACGATGTCCGACGGGGCGAACGACTGCGCGTGAGCTTCGGAAAAATTGCCGTCGGCGGCCGCGAGGACGGCCGTGCCGAGGGCGCCGAGGCCCATGGTCTTCATGAAGGCCCGTCGGCCGGCTTTGATGTCCACTGGGCTTTCGTCCAAGACAGCGGCTGCACTGTTCGGCACGATGGACTCGTTTTTCGCGATGGTCATGGTCAATCCTTTCAAGCTGGCCTTAACGGATCACGCCGTTCATTCCATTCGGGAAAAACAAGCCGCCCGCGCCGATCAAGCCGGTGTTTCCGTAGACGATGTTGAGCACCTGCGTCGTGTTGCGCGCGAATATGCGAGCGCCGCTGTCGCCGACGACGATGTGCGGGCTCGAAAGCGAGCCGATGCCGTAATCGTCGACGTTGGGATTGCCCTTGTTGGCGAGGGCCGAACGGGTCTGCGAGATGGCCGAGGTGATGTTGGCGATCTGCTGGTTGCTCTGCGCCATACCGAAGAGCGTCGTGCGTATGATGCCGGAATGGTAGGCTTCGACCGCGAGGATCCCGGCGGCCGCCGTCAGGTAGGCCGGATTGCTGATCAGGGCTGATCCACCGTTGTAGGCCGTGACGCCGACGTCTTCGAAGATGTACGACGCGAGCAGCCAGTTGGTGTCGTTCGCGTAGGCATTGAACGTTTGACCTTTGGCGATCACGCCTGCCGCTACAGCGATCTGGGTGAAAGCGTCGTTCAAGCCCGTACCGATGTTAAGGTTCGGCATGGGTGCGGCGGCCCCACCCAGAGTCGCCCGCAAGAATTCGACGTGCGTGCGCTCTTGGATGGCGATCTCGGTCGCGTAGGCTTTGACCGTGGGTATCGCGAACGGGACCTGCGCGCCGCCGATCACCGTGCCCGGATTGGCACCCATGTCGCTCGCCGACAGCCCCTGGCCGGTCACCGCGTAGAGGTAGAAGCTCGCCTCTAGGTACTCGAGGTTGAGCGCGAAGTTCAGGACGTTCACGTCCGTCATCGACTGCGCGTGGGCCTCGGTGAACGATCCTTCGGCCGCGCCGAACACGGCCGCGCCGATCGCGCTCGCGCCGATCCCCCTCAGGAAGGTTCGCCGAGCTTCCCGCATATCCAGCTTGGGGAATGGATTTGGCCGCGAAAGCGCCTCGGCTTCGGTCCTCACGTCATCGCCCGCTTCATAGGTCATTCCGGCTCTCCATCGGTCACCGCGACCGCCTGCGGCCGCGATACTATACATAAATCGTTGCTGCGCTACATTTAAAGTTAGAAAGTAGAAGCACCAAGCTTTTCAACGACATCAGACCAAATAGTATCTTTTCGACGTGGTTTGCGCGGAGCAGATGATGCGGTCGAGCGATAGGATGGGGATCGGGAGAGGAAGCTCCCACGCAGGACTGCCCAGGCCTGCAGTCGTGGAGCAGGCGACGGCCCCTCATCCGCCGGGCGCCATGGCGCGGCGACAGCTGATGGTCCGTGACCCCATCCTAACCGGCCGTGCATCGCGCTCGCGACCGTGGCCCCCTCTTCCTTTCGTCGGAGACCGTTCTCCCTGTAGCCGGCATGACGATTCCACCGCAGGCCGCATTCAACGGCGCATCCTGGCTTCATCGCCGGCCGCTGGCGGGCGGAACAGGTGCGACGGGGGTGGGACCGGATTGTGAGCCGCTGCGGAACATCGCGTATTCGAAAGCGCGGTCGCCGCTTGCCACGCGAAGGGTGCCCGGCATGACCTCGATAACCCAGGCGCCAAGGTGATCGCCGGTATGCAGCGTCTCGGTCGCATTGGTGTCGCTGCGGTGCACGACGGCGGAAAGCGAATGCAAGTCTTCGACGATGCCGATGAGGCGCAGCGTTGGTGGTTGGATCACGGCCGGCGATGGCGGCGGCAGTTCGGCGAGGGGCGCTGCGGGACTCGGCGGGCGTCGCGACGGTTGGAAGAGCGGTCTCTCGACGAACCCCTTCAAGGTCGCTTTATCCAGCGAAGCGAGCGGGTTGAGCAGGCGCGAGCTTCCGTCCTGCGCCAGGGCTGCCGTGGGTAGGAGCAGCGCGACGAGTGTCAGATGACGCATCGTGTTCATCCGGTCTCCTTCTTGAAGTAGCCCTCGCACGTCAGATCGACGTGGAGAAGCTGCGCCTGCCCCGCCACAGGGATGGTTTGCGCATTGACCGGCTTGACCTGCAATTCGATGACGCTGAGCAACGGCGTCGCGGTCTCGACCGCGTAGAGCAGGTCGCGCAGTCCATTGTTGTCGATCACGAAGGTGATCTGGATCGCGACGGCGCCCCCGACCTCCTGCTCAGGCGAGCCAGGGAACTGGGCTTCTTCCAAGTGACCGCCGGCCGCTTCGACGAAGTGGGCGGCGCGTTCCTGCAATTCGGCACGCGCCAGGCTGGCGCTCCCGGCGGCCAGGAAAAGCGCCGAGGCATCCTGCGGCGGCAGGTGGCGCGCTTGGCGCTTGGCGATTTCCTTGACCATCTGCGCGGCGGTGGCGTCCTGCTCGGCTGCAAGCTCGCGCAACGTGACGGTTTGGACGAGATTGCCGACGGCCAGCGCCAGCAGGAGCAGGGGCAGGCCGCAGAACAGCGCCACCGCAACGAGGCGCCGCGAGCGGGACGGATCCGCCATCGTCACGGGACCTGTCCCGTCTCGCCCTGCGAGCGTTCCGCGCCGAGCTCGAAATCGTCGCGCCCCTCGCGGTTGCGAGCGATCGCCGAGGTGAAACGCACGTTGCTCAGGCCTACCGCCTCGATCTTGCCGATCAGCGCCGGAGCGTTGCCGGAGGAGCCGACCAGGCGCACCTTATCAGGCTGGATAACCAGCTCGTTGAGATAGGTGTCCGCAGGGATGGCGGTCGACAGCGCATCGACGAGCAGAAGTGTGGAGCGGGCCGGCTGCTTGGCGGCGAGCATCAGTTGCTCGCGGCTGCCGAGATTCTGGATGGAGGAGGCTCGGAGCAGACGTCTCGCCTTCGCCAGGTTCTGCGCAGCCGCGTCGCGGCCCCCGGCGGCACCGGTGGCCAGTACCGCCGTGGCGATGAAGGCGACGAGCGAAAGACCGCCGACCGCGAGCGCCGTTCGCGACACGAATCGGTGGGACCCCGCTCGGGGCGGCGTTACCGCCCCACCACCGAGCAGGTTGACCGCGAGCGGATGCTGCGGTCCCTCGCCCTCCGCGCCGATCGCCGTCGGCACAAGGCCGGCGGCTCCGATGCGCTGCAGCGGCGCCGCCACGAGGTCGCGCGACGTGGCGGTCAGCGTCACCGAAACCGCACCGTCGCTCGCCTCGCCGTCGTCGACGCGGAAGCCGTAGAGCACCCGATCCGGGCGCCACGGGGTCAACCGGTCGAGTCGATGCTCGATGATCGGTGCGAGAAATTCGCGGCTGGCGGCCGGCAGCGAGAACTTGCGCTCGAAAATCTGCGCCGCCGGCATCCGCAGTTCCACCGCCGACCAGCGCGTCGCCGCGAGCTCCGCGAGCGCCTCCGGCGCGAGGGCGTCGAGAGACCCCAGGATCGCCGCGCGGTCCCGTCCCACTCGATGCAGTACCAGCGAGCCGTCGCCGCCGACCACCACGAGGAGCCGAAGGTCGGGGAAGGCGCGCTTCAGCAGAGGCTCCGCCGCTTGGCAGAAGGCTTCGACGATGCGATCCCAGGCGCCGCCGATCCGGTCCTGCGTAACGGCGATGGAGGGAACCGAGCGCAGACGACCGTTGAGCTGCCGCGCAAGCGGCGCGACCATACTTGTGCTGCGGCCGAGCCGGGCAAGGGCCGCTCGCCGCTTCGAGCCGGCCGCCGCAGCTTCGGGCGCCTCGTCCGCGGTGTCAGGTGCGAGCATCGGCGCCGCCGGGGTCAACTCGTTGTCCGCAGGACTTCATCGACTGTCGTCATCCCGCGCGACGCCTTGCTGAAACCATCCTCCATCATGGTCGTGAGGCCGCTGGCGCGGCCGGCGGCGAGCAAGCGGCTGGAATCAGCCTTGTCGCCGATCAGCGTGCGGATCGTCCGGTCGACGCGCAGGATCTCGAACACGCCGACACGGCCGCGGAAACCCGTGCCACCGCACGCGGCGCAGCCGCAGGCCTTGAAGTAGGCCTGTTCCGGCGGCGCGGCGATGCCCTCGTGTCGACAGAACGAGGCGACGATACCCTCCTGGTCTGGGTCGGGCTGCCGACAGCGCTCGCAGAGCCGGCGCACCAGGCGTTGACCGAGCACGCCGCGCAGCACGGCGGCGACGAGGAAGGGCTCGATGCCCATGTCGACGAGGCGCACGACCGCGTCGCAGGCGGTGTTGGTGTGCAGCGTGGTCAGGACGAGATGGCCGGTCAGCGCCGCCTGGATGCCGACCTGCGCGGTCTCGGTGTCGCGCATCTCGCCGACCATGATGATATCGGGATCGTGACGGAGGAACGAGCGCAGCGCGGTCGCGAAGGTGAGGCCGATGGCCGGCTTGATCTGGGTCTGGTGGACGCCGGCGATCTGGTACTCGATGGGATCCTCGACGGTGACGATTTTGCGCGAGGGATCGTTGAGGATCCCAATGGCCGTAGCCAGCGTCGTGGTCTTGCCGGATCCGGTGGGGCCGGTCACGATCATGATGCCGTGAGGCTCGCGTAGCAGCGCCTCGATCCCGGAGCGATGCGCCGGCGTCATGCCAATGCGGCCGAGATCGAGCAGCTTGGCATCCTTGGGCAGGATGCGCGCGACCGCCGTCTCGCCGTACATGGTCGGCGCCAGCGCCACGCGCAGGTCGGCCTCGGTGTTGCGGATGGTGATGTTGGCGCGTCCGTCCTGCGGCAGGCGTCGCTCGGCGATGTCGAGCCCGGCGAGGATCTTCACGCGTGAAATGACCGCCGCAGCGAAGTGTCGCGGCATCGTCTGGTCTAGCCGCAGCAAACCATCGACACGGAAGCGGATGCGCAGGTTGTCGCGCCCAGTCTCGAAATGGATGTCGGTCGCACCGCACTCGAGCGCGCGCTCGAGGATCTGGTCAATGGCGCGCACGATGGGCGCGCCGCGCGCGAGATCCTGCAGCGCCTCGACCGAGTCGGGGTCGACGTGCTCGACATCCAGTTCTGGCGCGGTCGCTTCGGTCGCGGCGCGATTTTCGCGCGCGATGCGCTCGAAAAGCAGGTCGAGCTCCTCGAACGCCAACACGCAGAGCCGAGGCGTTTCGGCCAGGGCCAGCGTCACCGCCTGGATCGCGTCATACGCGCCGGGGTCGGCCACGGCGAGCCACAGTCCCTCGCGATCGCGGAACGGCAGCACGAAACCCTCCCGCAGGAACTGGAGCGACAGCGCCTCGTGCGCGAAGGTGACGGCAGCCATCCGCTCGTAATCGGCGCGCGGCAACTCGAACCATTCGCAGGCCAGCGCGGCGAGGTCGGTGCCGGGCGCGCGTGCCTGGCGCCAAGCGCTCTCCATCTCGCCGACCGTGCTGCCGTCGTCGCGCCGCGCGGCGCGACCGTCGGCTGCCGGCACACCGCGGGCGCGCAAGAAGTCGATGAAGCTTTTCGCGTGGGCCATGCCCGTGCCGCGCGTCATGGTTCCCCGTCCGCTCTCGCGCTCATTCCCGCCAGTTCAGGATGTAATACGGCTGGTTGGGACTTTTCGAGGCCGCGATGACGGCCTCGACATTCTTTCTGCGTCCGCCCTTCTCGGCGGCGTCGACGCGAACGGTGTAAGCCGGCCCGGACGATGCCTTGATGAAGGAGGCGAGGTCGCCGCCAAGCGCGGCCTGGGCTGCCGTGGCGGCGCCGGAACCGACCTCGCGGGCGGCGAGCAGCTGCGTCAGCTTCAACCTGGTCATGCCGGGCATGGACATGAGCACGTCCGGCGCGGCGGTCATGACGTTGAGCCGGCCATCGGGATTGTAAACGGTCAGCCGTTGGCGCAGCAGCCGCATGTCCTCGCGCCGGACACCCTCGATGTCGCTCAGGTCCTCGACCGATTGCAGGCCGCGACGCTTGGGTGGCGAATTGTTACCGGCCGGCGCGGCGGTGGAGCCGAGGCCGCCTGAGGTCGCCGGCGCGAGGCCGGTCGCCTGCACACCTCCGAGGTTGGACGAGCCGGCGGGATTAGGCGCGTTGGAGCCGGAAGCGCCGCCGCCGTCGGCGAGCACGCCGTTGGTCGGTCCGCGCATCGCGACGATGCGCCCCACGACCG
>CAXSDP010000032.1:24387-41485 GCA_964235705.1 uncultured Beijerinckiaceae bacterium
TCGGCGAGCACGCCGTTGGTCGGTCCGCGCATCGCGACGATGCGCCCCACGACCGTCGCCACGGTGGCCTCGTCCATGCCGACGCCGGCGAGCACGCCGGCGAGGAGCTTCGGGTTGGCCGCGTTGAGGTCGACCTTGGCGGCCTCGTCGGTCACGTGCGGCGTCACGACGCCATCCGTGAGGCGAATGCGGCGCCCGTCGACGAGGTCGGGGCGTATCTTGAGGACGGTGAGCTGATAGGCGGCGATCTCGACACCGCTCGACAGCAGGCCGGCCGAGGCGACGTCGACGTCCGCGACGCGAGCGGTGCCGAGCGCCGAGCGCATCACGATCGAGCCGGCGGCGATGAGGCCGGTGAGGATCACCGCAACGGCGAGCACGGCGACGAGGATGTAGCCATCGCGTTTGCCGCGTTCCTGGCGCCTCATCGCGGGGCGCCCGCGAGCGATGAGGCCGCAGCGGCGAGCGTCGCTGGAGCCTTTGGCCCGACACCTTTGTCGGCGCGCCCGCAGAACTCATTGCTGTTGGCGACATCGCTGTGCGTGTCGAGTGAGAAAGGCACCGATGTATCCGCGGCCTGGCCCGGCTGCGCTGCGCCAGGCGAGGCCTTCTGAGTGTCACCCTTCTGGGTCCGGTCGGCGCAGCCGATGTCCCCGTCGGACCTGATGGCGATGCGATCGGCGACGATGAGCTGCGTCGAGCCGGCATCCACCGCCTCGACGATCACGGCGGCGGGCAGCGTCGGGCCCGACGGCCACGTGTCGACCGGGCGAGGTGGCCGCCCGTCCGGCCCGGACTCCGCGACGTAGCGGAAATGCAGCCGGGCGACACCGGTCGGCACGGCGCGTTGGGGACCGAAACCGAGGTCGGCCCAGCCGCTGGCCAGCGCGGAGAGGTGCGCCTCGGCGCGCATCAGCACCGTGCCCCGACCGACCTCGATCTCGCGCAGCGACACGACGCGCAACTCGTGGCCGCCGTCCGCCACCGGTTCCTCTCGAGCGAAGAACAGGCTGTTGGCACCGCCGCGGAACACGAAGGATTGCGGCTCCTCGCCATTCCAGCGCGCGCGCTTCAGGCCCGACACGTCGCGCGTCAGGGCGGCAAGCGTGCGGCCGAGCTCGTCCGCGGAGCCGACCATGGCCACGCTTCGATCGGTGGCGCGCAACAGCACGGCGGCCGACGAGACGAGACCGAGGAGCACCAGCGCGCTCAGTGCGAACGTGATCAGCGTCTCCGCCAGGAGGAAGCCGGCATCGCGCGGGGATCGCGGGCGCCTCATCGCGCCTCCGAACCAGGTGGCGGCAGCTTGACGAGGTGCGTCGCTTCCGTTTCGAGCGGCCGCCCCGACGTGGTGACCCGCAGCACGAGGCGCTGGGCGACCCACACCGGCTTCGCGACTTTGCCGACGTCGGGCTTGTCGACCTCCGTGCCTGCGGGCAGCTGGCCGGTGAGATCCATCGGGCTGGCCCGCAACGTCCAGGACCGGCCATCGCGGGTGCCGGCGTAGCTTCCGTCGCGCAGGTCGCGGCGGGCGCGGAAGTCGGCGAGGAGCGAGAGGGCGACGGTCTCTTCCTGCGTGCGGATGCCGAAGCCTGCGGCCCCGGCGCGGGTCTGCACGACGCCGCGGTAGAGCACACCCAGGATCGTTGCCATCATCGCGAAGGCGACCAGGGCCTCGACGAGCGTGAAACCCGAGCGGTCGGTGTAGCGGTGCGCGCCGCGGTCAGCGCGTCGAGACATCGATCGCTCCCGAGTCAGGATCGACACCGATGACGTAGAGCCCGCTGCCCGAGCCCAACGTCAGGGGACCGCCCGAGGCCCGCCCGTCCGGCATGAAGCGGATCGTCGCGCCGATCGGGCCGGCGACCGTGCCGGGCGGCATCGCCACGCTGGCGTCGCCGCCGACGGAGCGGACGGCGACACCCACCGCCGTCGCGGTGGCGGCGCGACCGTTCGCCAGCGCGAGGTTGCGGGCGTTACGCAGGAGGGCCGTGACGTCCATGGCGGCAACCCGCAGCGTGCCGGGGCCGGTCGGGCGCACCAGGCCGGGCATGGCGATGGCGGCGATCAGCGCGATCATCAGGAGCGCGATCATCATCTCGGACAGGGCGAAACCGCCTCGCGAGTCACGTCCGCGTGCCTTCGTTGACTGGATGGCCGCGCCCATCGTCCGCGTCCCGTCAGTCGGAGCCGATGGCGGCGTGCTCGGTGCTCCCGCCCTTGCCATCCGGGCCGGCCGAGGTGATCGCGTAGGGACCGGTCTTGCCGGGCACGTGATAGGCGTAGGGGTTGCCCCATGGGTCGGAGGGTACGTTGGGCTGCTTCAGGTAGGGACCGGCCCAGTGCGGCTCCGACGCCGGGCGCCGCGCCAGCGCCTCCAAGCCCTCGCTGTTCGTCGGGTAGCGGCCGTTATCGAGGAAGTAGAGGTCGAGCGCCGAGTTGAACGACTCGATCTGCAGGCGTGCGGTGCGCTCGCGCGAGCTCGAGAGGTAGCCGAGGACGCGAGGCCCGACCAGGCCCATCACGAGGCCGAGGATGACGAGCACGACCAGCAGCTCGACGAGCGTGAACCCACCCGCCGTGTCCCGGCGCGGGCGCCCGACGGCGAGCCGGAGGCGGAAGCCGGCAAACTTCGATGCGAACGAGGGGACCATGGGGAGACGCCTCTACTTCAACAGGTCGTTGACGCTCATCAGCGCGGTCATGACCGAGATGATGAGCCACGCGATGAGGACGCTGACAAGCATCATGGTGGCCGGGCCAATGATGGCGATGGCGCGCGTCAGCGTGGTATCGAGCCGTGCCTCGTAGAACACGGCGACGCGACTGGCGCTATCGGGCAGGCGGCCGGAATCCTCGCCGACGCGCAGCATCTGGACGACATGCCGCGGGAGGAACGAGCGGCGCTCGAGCGCCTCCGACAGGCGGCGTCCCTTGCGCACGTCGGCGACGACGCCGTCGAGCTCGATCGCGTAGGCTGGTAGCAGCACCACGTCTCGCAACAGGCGCAACGCGGTGGAGATATCGACTCCGTTGCCGATCAGCACGGCCAGCGTGCGGCAGAACTTCACCGTCACCTCATGGCGGAACACCGTGCGCGCGACCGGCAGCTTGGCGACGAGCTGGAGCCAGATGCCACGACTGGCGCCGAGTTTCCCGAGGACGATGAGCGCGAAGGCGCCGCCTCCTATCGCCATCACGATGCCTTGGCCGTGAGTGCGCAGGAACAGCGAGGCATCGAAAACCATCAGGGCGGTCGGATCGATCTTGTCGCGAAAACCCTCCAACGCCGTCTCGAACTGAGGGATCACGTAGGTGAAGATGAACACCATCGCCGACAGCGCGGCGACGATGAGGAAGGCCGGATAGGCGACCGCGCCGACGAGCTTCTTCTTCATGCGCTCGACGCGTTGACGTTCCTCGGCGAGACTCGCCAGCGCCTGATCGAGGCGGCCGGTGGCCTCGGCTACCTCGACCATCTTGACGTAGATGGGCGAGAACAGCCGCGGGTGTTCGGCGAGCGCCGACGAGAAGGTTTTGCCGGTCGCGATGGCGCGGTGCAGCTCGCGCAGCACGCGGATGCGCCAGCGGCGCGTATCCATCTGACCCAGCAGCACCAGCGATTCCGAGAGCGTGACGCCGCCCTGGAGTAGCATGACGATGTCGAGCGTGAGCGAGGTGACATCCTCGCTCTTGGGCTCCGGCGTGAGTATGTCACGCAAGGTGCGGCCCGGGGCGGAGCGCGCTTCCCACGCCTTGATGGGCAGGAAGCCGGCCCGGTTTAGTTCGGTGATGATGTCGCCGGGCGAGCCGCCGTCCATGGAGCCGGTCAGGCGGCGGCCGCTCGCGTCAAGGGCTTCATAGCGAAAGCTCGGCATCGACGTCTAGCTCCCGACGAGGCGAGGGAACATTTGCTCGATCACCCAGACAGCCCACAGTGCCGGTGCCAGCATTGCGCCGAAGGCGAGCCGGTCTGCTCGAGCGTTGCCCGGATGGATCAGGCGCGAGGCGGCGACAGCCACCAGCCCGGCGAGGCTGGCGGCAAACAGCGCCCAAGAGAAGCCGATGCCGCCGACGAGCAGCGCGCCGGCGGCCGCTAGCTTGACGTCGCCGAACCCGAGCCCGTCGATGCCCTTGAGCCGATAATAGGCTTCGCGAAAGATCAGCAGGGTGCCGCCGCAGAAAACAACGTCGATCCCGATGGTCACCAGGGCATGCTTCGGCGCCTCGCCGTCGCTCAACTCCGTCGACCAGCGAAAGGCGAGGGCGACCACCGCGACGGCGGCGAGCGCGGCGTCCGAGATCGTGAAGGTCGAGAGATCCTGCCAAACGATCCAAATCACGAGACCGCCGGTCGCGATAGCGGCCAGGGCGAGGGGCAGCGGACCATCCGGCGCGGCACGGAGGATCACGACGGCGAGGATGACGCTGAGCACGGGCACCGCCCACTCGACGCGACGTAGGCCCGGCGCGAGGGCGATCATTTCGTGACCGAAGGCGCGTGCAGATCCATGGCGTGCAGCTTGTCGCGCTGACCTTCGGCGAAGGTCTGGGCGTCGTTGCCACCGCGTATGATGATCGGGCGAATGAAGATCACGAGTTCGGTCCGCGTGAATGCGTTGTTGGTGTTGCCGAAGATGTTGCCGATTTCTTGTCCGACGAAAGGCAGCTGGTCGCGCGAACGCTGCCGCTGCTCCTGGATCAAGCCTGCGAGCATGACGCTTTGTCCGCTGCGCACCGAGATGTTGCTGGCGACGCGGCGCTTGGAAATCGTCGGCGTCAGCGATTGCGTGCCATCCGCTTGAGGCACGACCGAGGAGATGATCTGGTCGAGATCCATATCGACCTCTCCCTTCTGCCCGACGCGCGGGATGATTTTCAGAATGACGCCGGTGTCGAGGTACTGGACTTGGTTCAGCGTGGGGGAGTTGGTGCCGATGGTGCTTTGCGCCGATTGCGTGGTGATCGGCACCTGATTGCCGACCTCGAACGTGGCCGGCTTGTTCTCCATCACCACGATCGAGGGATTGGACAGGATGTGCACCTTGGACACAGAATCCAGTGCGGAGAGGATGACGTCCTGGCTGCTGGTGGAGGTCCCAAGCCCTCCCAGGGTGCCCAGGCCGGAGGTGCCGAAGCCGCCGAAGGCGTTGCCCGCCGCCGAGACCGAGGCGACGGCGGACGCGATGGCTAGACCTTGCTGCGCGGTCGCCTGGAGGCTGACCTGCCCCGGCATGTTGTTCAGGTAGAATTGGACGCCGTATTTCAGGGCGTCGTTGAGGTCGACCTCCGCCACCGTCACATTGACCGCCACCTGCAGCGGGGGCAGGTCGAGCTGGCGCAGCACCGAGTTCACCTTGGCGTAGGTTTCGCCATCCGTGTAGGCGACGATCGTATTGTTTCCGGTGTCGGCGGTGAGCGAGAGCTTGGGCCTCTCACCGCCCTCGTTGCGCCCGGCCTCGATGGGATCGGCCAGGTTGCCGCCGAGCCCATTGGGGCCGCCGCCTACGCCTAGGCCGCCCGGGCCTCCGCCGGCCGATTGGCCGAAGCCGCCGCCTCCCTGACCACCCCCCAAACCGCCCCCGCCGCCGAGGCCGCCCCCAGGTCCGCCGCCCCCGAGGCCACCGGCCCCACCCTGGCCGCCGAAGCCGCCCGTTGAAAGGCCGCCGGCGAAGGAGGCGGAAGACTGTCCGATCTGCTGACTTCCAGCCTGCGTCTGCGGCCCGTTCTGCCCGGCAAAGCCGCTATTTTGAAACGCGACGCCGCCCCCACCGCTGCTGGCGCTGCTGCTGTTGCCGAAGAGGCCGTTGACAAGGCGCACGAGCTCGCGCGCTTCGCGATAGCGTGGGCGATAGATGTAGATCCCCGGGGTCGCCGAAACGTCCTGGTGGTCGAGCCGGTGGATCCAAACGGTCGCACGACGGATGAGTTGCGGGTTGCGCGAGATCACCATGATCGCACGCAGGCGCTTGATCGCCTTGAACTGGACGCTGCCGCTCGCGCCGCCCGTATCCTTGTCGATGTCGAAGATGCGGGTGAGTTCGCCGATGACCTCCTCGGGGCTGGAGCGACGCAGCTCCACGACGCTGACCGACTGAGTGTGCATCCAGTCCGCATCGATGCTCTTGATCGCGCGCACGATTTCCTTGCGCCGCGGCTCCGGTCCGCGCACGACGATCGTGTTGCGCGCGGCGTCGATGCGGATACCGTCGGCATCGCTCAAGAAGCCGCCGACGAGTTTCAGGATCGAGGGCGCCGAGGAATAGTCGAGCGGCACCACCGTGATGCCGAAGCCGGGCTCCTTGGCGTTATTATCAACGACGCCGCCGCCGAGCGAGATCGGTGCGATTCGATAGCCGGTCCCGGTCGTCGTCATCGCTAAGCCCTGCATCGCGAGCACGGTCTCGAGGGTCGACAACAGCTCGGCACGGTTTTGCGGCGCAGCCGAGGAAATGGTGATCTTACCAGTGACGTTGGGCGCGAGGGTATAGGCGATGTGCAGCACGTTGCCGAGCACCGCCTGCAGCACGTCCTTGACGTCGGCGTCGTCGAAGTTGAGCCTGTAGCCGTCTTCCGCGTCCTTGGCGCCATCCGCACCTTGGTCCGGACCACGGCGGCTGTGCGGGCCGACTTCGCCCTGCGTCAGGCGAAACTCGCGGGCGTCGGCCTCATCCGGCTGCTTCGCGGCAGTGCCTTCCTCCGCGGGGTCCAGCTTGACGACATGCCCCTTCTTGCTGGCGAGGGCGACAAATTCGAGACCGCTCGCCACCTCCCGCGCCCGCAATCGCTCGATGGCCGCGAGAAGCGTGTTCCTGCCGGTCGGGAGAAGTCGGGATTCCGGGCCGAAGCTGCGCTCGCGACCCGGTCCGGCAGGGGCCGGATCCACCCGACCCTGATCGCGCGGCGGCGGAGGGTTGAGGATACGATGCTCCCTATAATCGATCACGACGGGCATGCTGGTATCGATCACCGGCGGCGGTGGACGATCGCCGACGCATCCTGCCAGCGCGAGCAAGCCGGCCAGGAAAGAACATTTACGCAATCGCACGAGAAACAGCACTCCCAACCCCGCACGCGAGACTTCGGGATGGCGATCATCGCCATCTACGAGTTTTCCATAAAGCCTATCATGGGGTCGAACCAGCGCGGCCTTGGCCGAATTGTTGGTATGCTCGGAAGTGTCACAACTATGAAGCGTTACATATCCTCTTGCCGGTTAACACTTTTCCTTGCGGGGCATTATTCGACATTACGAATGAGGCCCTTGGAAGGCGATCATGCGTTCCGCTCCGCGTGCTCGCGAGCTTAACGGCAGGCCATTGTCGGCTTCGACAAGGCAGGGGTGCGCTGGCGAAAGGGGCAGGTCGACAGTCCGCGGCGACAAAGATCATGTCGCAAGGCATCGTTCCGTCTCCGACGAAGAGTAAAGCATTCTTGGATCCCGTCATCGTCAAACGTTTCGATTGCCGGGGGGATGCTGTTGATCTTCTCGGTACCGGATGCAAGTCACGGCCGTCCGATGCGGACGTATTGAAATACGGCCCCTCTACGCTGCGAACTCTGGGGGCGATGCCGACAACTGTCCGCCCCGTCGTCGATCCGAGGCCATCCACCTGCGAAGCTCCACCAAAAACACCTTGTCGTGATCCCGCCTATTTGTTAGCAGGGTGCCTTGTTCATCAGTTGGTATGGCAGCAAGGTCTTTCCGCGAGCCTTCTCTCCGGTGTCGTAAAAATCGGCGAGACCGGTGCGCTGTTTGCCTAGACTTCGGCATGGATCGCACGAGAGTGACTAGGGAAGCCGGCCTGACGCTGCACATGGCGTCTCCGACGCACTACGCCAATCTGATGGTCCGCTACATGGTAGCTCGCAGACTTTCTGAATATTTGCCAGACTTGCGGATTTCAAACGTCGATCTTCCATACTGGAACATTCACGCGCCAATCCTGCAAGCCGGACCGAATGAAACGATCTGCAGGTTGGCCGCCGAGCAACACGTTCCTTTCGAAAGGATACGCTATCTCAGCGAGTCGAGGGTGATAACGCGCGTCGACTGGTACGGTTATGGCCAGAGAATGGAGAACTTCCCTCGAAAGTCCGTCTGTCGCGAGCTGTTCCAGGCCGACGAAATGATAGGCCTGAACCTGCCCGACGACTGTCTGCTTTGTCCGATCAGGGCAGGGGAAATCCTCGACGCGATCCATCCCGGCTACACGATCGTCCCCGTCGAATTCTATGAGGAAATCGTCGAAGACACCGGGCTCTCGCCGGTATTCATGGGCCAGCTCTCCGATAACGTTTTCGTTCGCAAACTAAGGTCGCGTTTCCCAAAGGCTCGATACCTTACTCACCATAGCGCCCTGGAGGATTTCCAAACGATCCGAAAAGCAAAGAACATCGTTCTACCGGTGAGCACGTTTGCTTGGCTCGCTGCTTGGCTATCGGATGCCACCAGCATCTTCCTTCCAATATTCGGGATTTTCAATCCGCGCCTCTTCTCGTTACACGATCTTCTGCCGATCGCGGAAGAACAATATCGATTCTACCAATTTCCCGACTGCCAGGCCGTCCCTCTCGCGGAGCTCGAGGAAGCGCACAGAAGCATCAAAGGCAAATGGCATGGAGTTTCGGGCCACGAACTTGCTCCCGTCATTATTTAGGAGGTCGAAGCGTGTCCTTCCGGCGCCTGTCATCGAGACAGCGACGCTCGTGGCCATCGCCAAAAACGAAGGTGCCTATGTCGCGGAATGGGTTACCCACCATCTTGCCGTCGGTTTCTCGAAGATCATCGTTTACGATGATGGGAGTACCGACGACACGTTTGAAGTGCTGAGGAATATTTCCCGGATCTGCCGCGCCGTGAGCGTTAAAGCCGTTGGCTCGATCGGCCTCAACGAATCTCCACAAACGGTGTCCTACAACGATGCTGTGCGGGAAATTCGGACGGATTGGACGATGTTTCTGGATGTCGATGAATTTCTCATTCCATATCGGGATCACTCCATCGGAGCCTACTTGATGCGGGCTCCAAGCGATGTCTCAAGCGTGCATGTGAACTGGCGAGGATTTGGTTCGAGCGGTCTCACGACAAGGAATTACGACCTTGTGGTCGAGGCATTCACCAGATGCGCGCCGCCAAATTGGTCGAACCACTACCATTTCAAATCGATAGCCCGTACGGCGCTCATCAAAAAGGTTTACATCCATAACCTAGACACGGCATCGGGGCGCAGAGTCTTGTCCGACTTCGGTGACTTTGAAACACTGAACAATGGGATGTCAAATCGGATCGCTTATGACGGTATTCAGATAAATCACTATCAAAGTAAAACATACGAGGAGTTTAGGGCTCGAATGGAGCGGGGTGATGCGAACTATCACCCAACGCACGAACTGAAACGAAGGGACGGCTCCTTCGATAGATTCTCACAGATCGACAGGAACGAGGAGGAGGATCACGCCGCCGCCGTCTTCAAGGCGCGCTTCGAGGGACTCTACGCGCGAATCAACGCGCAGGCACGATAGGTGGAGGCATTCGGGTTCCATTCGAGGGCGGCTGATCGCGTCGACGCTGAAGTGCCGGCCTGACCCAAGCCAACCAGCCTCCTCACCCGGACCGGAGCGGTTCGTGGAATGGGGTCAATTTCAAGGTCGGACACGCAAACGACGGACAACACGGCCTCGCGAAAGATCTCATGGCCAAACAGGTACGCCATCCAGTCCCGCGGTTTCCGGCAGGCCGCAGATCAGGTTCGCATTCTGCACCGCCTGGCCGGCCGCTCCCTTGCCGAGGTTGTCGACCACGCCCATCGCGATCACCAAGTCGCGCTCCGGATCGGCCGCGTAGCTGATGAACGCGAGGTTCGAGCCGGTCGCCCATTTGGTCTGCGGCGGCTTGTCGGTCACGCGGACGAACGCCCGCCCGGCGTAGAAGTGCCGGGCCGCGTCCAAGCACTGGCCCGTGGTGGCACGACCGCGGCAGTAGATGGTGACGAGCGTGCCGCGGGTCATCGGCACCAAGTGTGGCGTGAACACCAGCCCGGCCGCGCTGCCGCCGCTCAGCCGCTCGATCGTCCTGGCCATCTCGGGCATGTGGACGTGCTTGAGCAGACCATAGGGCACCAGGTTCTCGTTGCTCTCGGCGTAGCCGAAGCCGCCACCGCCGCCCCGGCCGGCACCGGAGATGCCGGTCTTGGCGTCCATCACGATGTTGCCGGGCTCGATCAGCTTGTCGACCAGCAGCGGCGCCAGCGCGGTCAGCGCCGCCGCGGGGAAGCAGCCGGGGTTGGCAACGCGGCTCCGACCCTCGATCTGGGCTGGCCAGACGTCGGCCAGGCCGTACGCCCAACCCTCGACGTAGCGGTGGTCGCCGCCGATATCGACGATCTTCAGGTGCCTGGGGACGCGCGCCAGCGCTTCGGCCGAGGCGCCGGTGGGCAGCGACGCGAACAGCACGTCGAGCTCCGGCAGGGTCTCAGGATCCCACTTCTCGATCACCAGCCCGGCCAGCTTGGCCGGCACACCGGGGAAGCGGTCCACCAACCGGCTGCCGGCGCTGCCCTCGCCCGCGGCGTAGGTCAGCTCGAAAGACGGGTGGCTCGCGACCAGGCGCATCGCCTCGCCGCCGCCGAAACCGCTGATCCCGACAATACCGACGCGAATGCTCATGGCGGTGTCCTACTGCTGGTGTGAGCGACCTCGCGCTGCCGGCACCGTGGCTCAGGCCGCGAGCGGGCGTTCCATGAACACCGGCCGATTACGTAGGTCGTCGGCACGTCAAGCGACCCGGCAGTTGCTGCTCGGCAACCTCGGGGTACAGGGCGGCACGTCACTGTGATCCTCCCTTTGCATGATCCTGCGGTGCCTTGCGCGTTTCGGCGCGGTGCGGACCAAACCTGTTCCGGCTTGGTGCCGCGCGCGGGATGAAGGACTGCCGCACATGCTCGACTCGAGCGCGCCGATGCGCGGGGCTCACCCGAGTCCCGACACGGACTCCCGGATCGGCTTGTCGAGCGTGAGATCGGCCACCGTCTCGCGTCCTCAAGGACCTTCGAACCTTCGACTTGGCCCAATAAATCTTCGACTTGGTCCGGCGCCCAGCCGCCGAACCCTCCGCTCCCGAACCTTGGCGCCAGCGATCGTACGGCGCCTCCGCGACGGGGTGAGGGCTGTGGGCGTGTCCGGTCAAACGGTGGGGCGCCGGGCGGCGACCATGTAGTTGCAGCCCAGGTCGCGCGACACGTGCCAACGGTCGCGGAGCGGGTTGTAGGTCACGCCCGCCTCGGCGACGTGGGTGAGCCCGGCGTGGGCCATGAACGCCTTGAACTCGCCCGGCGTCACGAACTGGTGCCAATCGTGCGTGCCGCGCGGCAGCCAGCGCAGCACGTACTCCGCCCCGACGATCGCCAGGGCGTAGCTCTTCATCGTGCGGTTCAGCGTGGCGCCGATCAACAACCCGCCGGGAGCCACCAGGGCGGCGGCGTCGCGCAGGAAGCCCGGCACGTCCTTCACGTGCTCGATCACCTCCATCACGAGCACGGCATCGAACCGCTCGCCTTCCTTCGCCATGGTTTCCACCGTGGTGCAGCGGTAGTCGACGGTCAGGTCCGCCTTCTTGGCGTGGCGGGCGGACACGACGACGTTGTTGGGCGCGGGATCGATCCCCACCACGCCCGCGCCGAGCCGTGCCAGGCTTTCGGATAGGATGCCGCCCCCGGAACCGACATCGAGGATGCGCCGACCTTCCAGCGGCTTCCCGCTTTTCCCGCCCGTCGCGCCCGCCCCGCGCGTCAGCAACTCGGTGATCCAGCCGACCCGCACGGGGTTGAACTTGTGCAGGGCGCCCATTGGCCCCTTCACGTCCCACCATTCGTCGCCCAGCCTGTCGTATTTGGCGAGGTCGACGTCGTCGATCGTGCTCCGCCCGAAATCGCTCATGCCGTCCATCCAATGCCGCGCCGACTTCTCGCGCCCGCGATTGACGCGGCTCGATCCCCCCGTCATGTATGGCCACGCTTCGATCCGCAACGCCGAGGCGGGATTTTCGTCGAACAATTCGAGGGTTTTTCAAGCACGATGGCCCGTCTCGTCATGAAGTTCGGTGGCACGTCCGTCGCCGACCTTGACCGTATCCGCAACGTCGCGAGCCACGTGAAGCGCGAAGTCGATGCCGGACACGAGGTCGCCGTCGTCGTGTCCGCCATGTCGGGCAAGACCAACGAGCTCGTCGCCTGGGTCAAGGACGCGTCCGCCCTCTACGACGCCCGCGAGTACGACGCCGTGGTGGCGTCCGGCGAGCAGGTCACCGCCGGCCTCCTCGCCATCGCCTTGCAGGGGAAGGGCATGCCGGCCCGTTCCTGGCAGGGATGGCAGATCCCCATCGGGACCACGGACGCCCACGGCGTCGCCCGCATCGAGGCGATCGACGGGTCGGGCATCCTCGCCGGCTTCGCGCGGGGTGAGGTGGCCGTGATCGCCGGCTTCCAGGGCGTGCACGAACCGAGTGGGCGCCTGACCACGCTCGGCCGCGGCGGCTCGGACACCTCGGCCGTCGCGGTCGCGGCGGCGCTCAAGGCCGACCGCTGCGACATCTACACCGACGTCGACGGCGTTTACACGACCGACCCGCGCATCGTGCCGAAAGCCAGGCGCCTCGACCGCATCGCCTTCGAGGAGATGCTCGAGATGGCTTCCCTCGGCGCCAAGGTCCTGCAGGTGCGCTCCGTCGAGCTGGCGATGGTGCACAAGGTGCCCACCTTCGTGCGCTCGTCCTTCGACGACCCCGCCCAGCCGCGGCCGGGCACCCTGATCTGCGAGGAGGATGAGATCGTGGAAAACCAAATCGTGACCGGTATCGCCTTTTCGCGCGACGAGGCGCAGATCACGCTCCGCAAGTTGAAGGACGCGCCCGGCGTCGCCGCCGGCGTGTTCATCCCCCTGGCGGAGGCCAACATCAACGTCGACATGATCATCCAGGTCGTGTCGGATGACAACAAGACGACCGACATGACGTTCACGACCACCGCCGCCGACTACGATCGCGCCTGCGCGCTGCTCGAGGGCATGCGCGACACGATCGGCTACCAGGCGCTCGAAGGCGCCAACGACGTGGTCAAGGTGTCGGCGATCGGCGTCGGCATGCGTTCCCACGCCGGGATCGCGGCGCAGGCCTTCAAGGCCCTGTCGGAGAAGGGGATCAATATCCGGGCGATCACCACCTCCGAGATCAAGTTCTCCGTGCTGATCGACGAGGCCTACACCGAGCTCGCGGTTCGCACGCTGCACACGCTGTACGGGCTCGACAGGGCCACTTGAGGCGTCGGCGCGCCCGGCCGGTTGGTTCCCGCCGGACGGCGCGCGAAATGTTCCAAGTGGCCGTTTCCAAGGGGCCGTTCATGGCGGGAAAACGGCCCATCCCTTGCTTCACGGCTCGCGTGCCCCCTTGGCCGCTCAACCCCATTGGTTCGGGGAGGCGGCCGGTGTTCAAGGCAGGAGACTCAGCGCGATGAAGCTTGTCATGGCGATAATCAAGCCATTCAAACTGGAAGAAGTGCGGGATGCCCTGACGGCGATCGGGGTGCACGGCATGACGGTCACCGAAGTGAAGGGGTACGGGCGGCAGAAGGGCCACACGGAGATCTACCGCGGGGCCGAGTACGCGGTGAGCTTCCTGCCCAAATTGAAGGTTGAGGTGGGCGTGTCGCCCGAGCTCCTCGCGCCGGTGATGGAGGCCATCACCGCCGCCGCGCGCACGGGCCAGATCGGCGACGGCAAGATCTTCGTGACCGACGTCGAGCAGGCGGTTCGCATCCGCACCGGCGAGCGCGACCTCGACGCGCTGTGATCCGATACCGGCGACAGGCCCCGACGACCGGCGCCTCGCCAACCGCTCGCCGCAGTGGGCCGGCGTCGCGGGTCCTCGCGGGTGCATCCTCGCGAGCGTCATGAGCCATTCAGGGAAAAGCAAACGATGACGTTGACACCGCCGACGTTGGACCGATCGACGTCGAGACCACCGCGAAGACTTGCACCGCGAAGACTTGCACCGCGTAGACTTGGAACGACGCTGGGTTTGGCCGTCGTCGTCCTGGCGCTGACCGCCGGCGCGGTGTGGGCGCAGACCGCCACGGCGCAGCCGCCGAGCGCCGCGCCCGCCGTCACCCCGCTGCCCAACAAGGGCGACACCGCGTGGATGCTGATCTCCACCGCCCTCGTGCTGCTGATGTCGATCCCTGGCCTCGCCCTGTTCTACGGCGGCCTGGTGCGATCCAAGAACATGCTGTCGGTGCTCAGCCAGGTCTTCATGATCGTGGGCTTGGTGTCGATCATCTGGGTGATCTATGGCTACTCGCTCGCCTTCACCTCCGGGGCGACGTCGGTCAACGGCTTCATCGGCGGGTTCGACCGCCTGTTCCTCGGCGGCCTGACGCCGGATTCGACCGTCGCCACCTTCTCGAACGGCGTGGTCATCCCCGAATACGTCTACATGGCGTTCCAGATGACGTTCGCCTGCATCACGCCGGCCCTGATCGTCGGCGCCTTCGCCGAGCGCATGAAGTTCTCGGCCCTCATCGTCTTCGTCGTGTTGTGGATCACCTTCATCTACTTCCCGATCGCCCACGCGGTCTGGTTCTGGCAGGGCCCCGACGCGATCGCCGACGCCGCCAAGGCGCTGGCCGCGGCCCAGGGCAACGCCGCCAAGCAGGCGGCGCAGGCCGCGCTCGACAAGGTCCAGGCCAACGCCGGCTACTTCAACCAGCTCGGCGCCCTCGACTTCGCCGGGGGCACGGTCGTCCACATCAACGCCGGCATCGCCGGCTTCGTGGGCGCGCTGATGTTGGGCAAGCGGGTCGGCTACCCCCGCGAGCCGATGCCCCCGCACTCGCTGGTCATGACCATGATCGGCGCCTCGCTGCTTTGGGTCGGCTGGTTCGGCTTCAACGCCGGCTCCAACCTGGAGGCGAACGGGGTCACGGCCATGACCTTCGTCAACACCTTCGTCGCCACCTCCGCCGCCACGCTGGCGTGGCTCTTCGCCGAGTGGATGATCAAGGGCGAGCCCTCGCTCCTCGGCATGTGCTCGGGCGCCGTGGCGGGCTTGGTGGCGATCACGCCGGCCTCGGGCTATTGCGGACCGATGGGCGCCATCATCCTCGGCCTCGTGGTCGGCGTCGTCTGCTTCTTCTTCGTCTCGGTGGTCAAGAACAAGGTCGGCTACGACGACTCCCTCGACGTCTTCGGCGTCCACTGCGTCGGCGGTATCATCGGGGCGCTCGGCACCGGCATCCTGGTCGCCCCCTATCTCGGCGGCGTCGGGCTGACCGACTACACGCTGAAGCCCGGCGCCGCCGCGCCCGGCACCTACGACATGCTCACCCAGCTGCTGATCCAGGGCAAGACGGTAGGCTTCACGCTGCTCTGGTCGGGCATCGGATCGGCGATCCTCTACAAGCTGATCGATCTCGCCATGGGCCTGCGCGTGTCGGTGGAAACCGAGCGCGAGGGCCTCGACATCGCCGAGCATGGCGAGCGCGCCTACAACACGTGACCCACGCCCCATGCCCCGCGCGGTGCCGGGCGAGGCATGGGGCGTGCCCGGCTCACAAGGTTAAGGCCGCGTTAACCACCGACGCCTAACCTCGTGGAGGGGGATCGCGCCTGGCGGACCCGAACGGCGCCTCGCGGTGCCCCTCGGCCTGACGGCGGGACCGGATGCGCACGACGACCAGTTTCACCGCCTTCGACTACGTCCCCGAGTCGCTGCGCGTGTTCGCCGCGCGCCGCCTCGCCGAGATCACCGGCGCCTTCATCCTCGGCGGCCTCGCGGCGCTCGGCGTCGCCCTCATGACGTGGTCGGTGCAGGATCCGAGCCTCAACCACGCGACGTCGGCCCACATCCACAATTGGCTCGGCGCACCCGGCGCCGCCGTGTCCGACCTCGTCATGCAGATGTTCGGTGTCGCCTCGGTCGCGATCATGCTGCCGCTCGCCTTCTGGGGCTGGCGCCTGCTCACGACACGCCGTTTGGGCCGGCTCGGCGCGCGCTCGCTCCTCCTGCTGCTCGGCGGGGTCAGTGCCGCCGCCGTCGCGTCGCTGCTGCCCGTCACCTCGCATTGGCCCCTGCCGACCGGCCTCGGCGGCGTCGCCGGCGACCTCGTCATGGCGATACCCCGCAAGCTCCTGGCCGGCGTCCGCCCCGCGCTGCTCGGCGTCGCGCTCGGCATCGCCGTCGCCGCTATCCTCCTACTCAGCGCCTCCGTCGGTCTCCGCGACCGTTCGCCCTTCGAGCTCGACCCCGAGGAGGACACGCCTCCCTCTCGCGTGATCGATCGGGATGAGGCGGACGTCGAGGGCGAGCCCGGGTTCGGGCTCCTGTCACTCGGCGCCGCCATCCACGCCGGCCTGAGCCTGAGGAGCGCGATCACCCGTCGGCTCAAGCGCTGGCAGGGCACCGCCGGCTCCGAAATGGATGCGATGCCCGCGCGATGGGGCGAGCGGGACGTCCACGTCCCCTTCGACCTCGCCTTCGCCGCCGAGCCGCTGGCTCCGATCCTCGAGGAGCCTCGCTTCGACGCTCGCGCCTACGCGCCGCCGGCGCTGCGCGCCGCCGCCAAGCGTGAGGAGGGGGCCCACGGGGATGACGGCGCGTTCGCGCGCCGTGAGGCCACGCGGGCTGAACCCTCCCGGATGGGTGGCAATCCCTCCCTCGTTCGCGTCGCCCCTCGCGCGCCGAACCCCGAGCCGAGCCAGCGCGCCCTGCGCGAGGTCCAATCGCGACGGGGCGGCCCGGAGGCCTACGCCCTGCCACCCCTGCTGCTCTTGAGCGAGGGACGGAAGCAGGCCGCCGCCACGGTGTCGGAAGACGCGCTCCAGCATAACGCGAGACTGCTGGAAGGGACGCTGGAGGACTTCGGCGTCCGGGGCGAGATCATCCACGTCCGCGCCGGCCCGGTCGTCACCCTCTACGAGCTGGAGCCGGCGCCGGGCATCAAATCGTCACGCGTGATCGGGCTGGCCGACGACATCGCCCGCTCCATGTCCGCGCTGTCGGCCCGCGTGGCGGTGGTGCCCGGCCGCAACGCCATCGGCATCGAGCTGC
>CAXSDP010000033.1:0-34308 GCA_964235705.1 uncultured Beijerinckiaceae bacterium
GGGCGGCGGCGCGACCCGGCGGGGTCGGACGACCCGGCGGCGCGCGTCCGGGCGCGCGCTTGCCGAAAGGGGGTGGGGTGACCATGCCGCCACCATCGCGCCCGTTCGCTAAGACGGCGTTGCCGCGCGGCGCCCCGGTGCCCGCGCGACACGCGATTGTGTCGCGCGGCCAACGCTCCCGGACGGCGCCCGCGACCTTGGACGCGCCGCCGCGCCGCCGTAAGGATCGGACATGGACGCGGCTGTGTACATCGTCTGGATCGGCCTCATCGCGACGCCCCCGCTGGCGATCGCCCTGTTCCGCGCCGCCCGGGCGAGGGGGCGGGCGTCGCTGCGCCGGCTGCTGGTCGTCGCGGCGCTGGCCCCGGTCGCGCTGGCCGGCCTCGGCCTCGCCGGCCTGACGCTGATCCCGACCGCCGGCAACGTCGTCGCGTGCTGCGCCGGCTACGGCGCCTACTGCGTCCTCGCCTCGGCCTGCACCCTCGCCCGCGCCACCACCGTCCGCTGGGTCCTGGTGCCGATCGCCTGGGTGCCGGTCGGCCTCGCCTACCTCCTGTGCAGCGTGGGGTTCCCGGCCCTGGCGCTGATCGCCGACGACCTCGTCAGGGCGCCGTTCCGCACGGAGGGGGTCGGCGTCGACCTGGTGTGCCGGGAAACCGCGCTGGGGCTGGACGGGCAGGGCGGGTACGAGGCGGCCCTCTACCGCGACTGGCGCGTGCTCCCCCTCAAGGAACGGCTCGCGGCGATCCCGGTGGCCGGGGGCGAGGCGGCACGCACGCCGGCCGGCGCCTGCGCCGACGTCGCCGCCTCGCAGGCGCGTCAGACCCCGCGATAGTCCATCGCCTCGAGGTCGGCGAGGAGGCCGGGCCCGGTCGGCCGCCACCCGAGCGCGTCCCGCGTCCACGCGCCGGAGGCCGGCATGTCCCAGCCGACGAACGCGGCGAGCCAGCCGAAGTGCTCGATCGCCTCCTCGGGGGACAGCGCGGCCACCGGGACCTTCAAGCCGCGAGCGATGACGCCGGCGATGTCGCGCACCGGCACGCCCTCCTCGGCGACGGCGTTGTACACCCCGCCGCCCCCACCTTGGCCCCCCGCCACCGCCGTCTCCAGCGCCAGCCTGTACAGGCGGGCGGTGTCGGACACGTGCGCCGCCGGCCAGCGGTTGAGCCCGTCGCCCACGTGGGCGGAGACGCCGGTGGCGCGCGCCAGCGCGACGAGCGGCGTGACGAGCCCCTGCCGGCGCGCGTCGTGGACCTGGGGGAGGCGCACGGCGACCACGGTGACGCCGCACGCCGCCACCGACCGGCCGGCCAGCTCCGAGGCCTTGCGCGGGGTCGGGTGGTCGGTGTCGAAGCCGTCTTCCGTCGCCAGCTCCCCCCTGGCCGCTTGCCCCATCCCGACCCCCGAGGTGATGAGCAGCGGGCGCGCGGACCCGGCGAGCGCGTCGCCGAGCGCGGCGATGGCGCGCCCGTCCTTCTCGCAGTTCGCGGCGAAGCGCGAGAAGTCGTGGTCGAAGGCGGTGTGGATGACGCCGTCGCACCCGGCCGCCCCGTCGCGCAGGCTGGGCAAGTCCTCGAGGTCGCCGCGGTGCGGCTCGGCGCCGGCGGCGCGCAACGCCGCCGCGCCGGCGTCCGAGCGCGTGAGGCCGAGCACCTGGTGGCCGGCGGCGATGAGGTCCGGGACGATGGCGGAGCCGATGAAGCCGGTCGCCCCGGTGAGGAAGATGCGCATGGTTGATGCTCCCGTTGTGCCGGGATCACTATCGGCCCGCGCCGGAGCCCATTAAAGATGGGACCTTATCACGGTAAATCGCCTAACAGGATCGCCATGCCCGTCCCCGGCGCCGACCCGCCCAACCTGCTCGGCGCCTACCTCAGGGACCGGCGCGGCCGGCTCGATCCCGCCGCCCTCGGCTTGTCCGTGGCGCGCCGGCGGACGCCGGGCCTGCGTCGCGAGGAGGTGGCCCAACGCGCCAACATCAGCGCGACCTGGTACACCTGGCTCGAGCAGGGGCGCGGCGGCCCGCCCTCCGCCGACGTGCTGAACCGCATCGCCGGCGGGCTGATGCTGACCGACGTCGAGCGCGAGCACCTCTTCATGCTCGGGCTCGGGCGCCCGCCGGCCGTGCGGTACAGGGCCCCCGAAGCGGTCACGCCCCGCTTGCAGCGCCTGATCGACGCGCTGGAGGTCAGCCCCGCCCTCGTCAAGACCGCGACCTGGGAGGTGGTGGCCTGGAACCGCGCCGCCACCGTCGTGCTGACCGACTACGACGCGCTGCCGCCGGCCGAGCGCAACATCCTGCGCTGCGTCTTCGGCAATCCCCGCGTGCGCGCCGCGCAGCACGATTGGGCGAGCCTCGCCCGCTTCGTGGTGGGCGCGTTCCGGGCGGACGCCACGCGCGCCGGCGCGGCCTCCGCCGTCGGCCAGCTCGTGGACGAGCTGTGCCGGCTCAGCCCCGAGTTCGAGGCCCTGTGGCGCGACAACGACGTGCTCGCCCACGGCGAGGGGATCAAGCGCTTCCGGCACCCGGTGCTGGGTCCGATCGCCCTGGAATACTCGGCCTTCGCCGTCGACGGCCGGCCGGACCTCGGCCTGATCGTCTACAACCCGACGACGGCGGCGGACGCCGAGCGGATCCGCTCGCTCGTCGCTTCGCGGCCTTAGCGCATCGGACCGGATCACGGATGCGGTCCGACACGTGAGGATCGACCCGCCGCCTCGCCATCAACCCTTTGATGTCATTCCGGGGCGCCGCAGGCGAACCCGGAACCGGTGTCCCATGGCGATCAAGGGGAGCGGACACCGGTCCCGGATCGCCGCTGCGCTCCGTCCGGGATGACGGCGGAGTGGCCGCACCACGTCCGTGATCCCGTCCGACGCGCGATCCGCCGCGTCGCCGCACCACGGGAACCCGCGCCCGCGCCGCCAGCTTCCCGCCTCATGACGGAACACGCCCGACACGCCCTCATCGCCGGCGGCTCGCTCGCCGGGCTCACCGCCGCCATCCTGCTGCGCCGCGCCGGCTGGCGCGTGTCGGTCTTCGAGCGCCAGACGGCCGACCTCGCCGACCGGGGCGGGGGCATCGCCACGCAGGACGCGCTGTGGGACGTGCTCGACGGCGCCGGCATCCACGAGCGGCCGGGCGTCAGGCTGCGACGGCGCGTGGTCTTCGCCGCCGACGGGTCCGTGCTGGCGGAGCGCGCCGTCGACGAGGTCGTGTCCTCCTGGGACTCGCTCTACGAGCTGCTGCGCCGCGCCTTCACGGAGGCCGACTACCATCGCGGCCGCGCCGTCGAGGGGTTCCGCCAGGACGCGGACACCGTGACGGTCACGCTGGAGGGCGGCCGCGAGGTGACCGGCCACCTGCTCGTCGCCGCCGACGGCGCCGGCTCGGCGGTGCGCGGCCAGCTCATGCCCGAGGTTCAAAGCGAATACGCCAACTACGTCGCCTGGCGCGGCTTGGTGGCGGAGGGCGACCTCGATCCGGGCGCCCACGCGCTGCTCGACGCCTTCTCGTTCTGCACGCCGCCGGGCGAGCAGATGCTGTCCTACACGATCCCCGGGCCGGACGGCGAGGAGGCGCCCGGCCAGCGCCGTCACAACTTCGTCTGGTACCGGCCGGCCGCGCCCGGGCCGGCCCTGGCGGATCTGCTCACCGACGCCGACGGCGAGGAACACTCCCCCAACATCCCGCCCGACAAGATCCGCCCCGACGTCATCGAGGCGCTGCGCGAGCACGCCGGCGCCGTGCTGTCGCCGGCCTACGCGGCGCTGGTGCGGAGCGTCGAGCACCCGTTCCTCCAGCCGGTCGCCGATCATTGCTCGCCGCGCCTCGCCTTCGGCCGCGTCGTCCTGATCGGCGACGGCGCGGCGCTCGCCCGACCGCACGTCGGCTCCGGCACCACCAAGGCGCTGGAGGACGCCGCCGCGCTCGCGCGGGCGCTGGCCGCCACCGACGACGTGGCGGGGGCGGTGCGCGCCTACGAGGCGGAGCGCCTGCCGGTGATCCGCGCGATGGTCGAGCAGGGGCGCTGGCTCGGCACCCACCTCGACGCCGCCAACGGGACGGGCGGCGCCGACCAGGCGGCGGACACGCTGCTCGGTTCGGCGGCGCGCGGCGGGGAGGCGGAACGCGCGGCCGAGTGATCGGAGCGCGTGGTGAAACGGCTTCGTAGGTCCACCGGCCCCGCCAAGCCACCATTGTTGTCATTCCGGACGCAGCGATAGCGAAGATCCGGAACCGGTATCCATCGATCCCGATCGCGTAGGGACACCGGTTCCGGGTTCGCCCCCGGCGCCCCGGAATGACGAAAAGGGGTGATCCGGCGCTCCTAACCCCGCCCCACCACGGCGACCAGCGGATCGCTCCGCCGCCCGTCGGCCAGCACGTGGACCGTCGCTCCCGCGAAGCCCGCCCGCTCCATGTACAGCCGCACCAGCGCCGCGTGCCCGTCGTCGTCGAGTGCCCGCCAGATCGCCACCGCTTTGGTGGGGAAGCAGCGGTTCGAGAACGACACGACGAACGGCGCGCCGGGCTTCAGCGCGCGACGCACGTCGGCGAACACGTCGACCGGCCGCTGGAGGTACTGCACGCCGACGCAGCACAGCGCGGCGTCGAGGCTCGCGGCCTCGAGCGGCAGGGCGGGGGTGGCGTTGAGGTTCTGGACGAAGTGCCGGGTGAGGCGAGGGTTGGCCGCCAGCTCGGCGGCGTTCATGCCGTGGCCGATCACGGCGGCGAGGGACAGGTCCGGCGGCAGGTGGCTCACCCAGGACGACATCAGGTCGAGGATGGCGCCACCGGGCGGCAGGACGTCTCGATAGAAGGCGGTGAGCGCGGCGGTGGCCGCCTCGTCGATGTGGGTGACGAGGCGCGCCGGCGCGTAGAACGCCGCGTCATCGCCCGGGTCGACCTTGGTGAAGGCTTCGGGCGGCAGGTCCGGCGGGTCGATGTCGGTCATCCCGGCGATATGGGGCGCCGGGCGCGGGCGCGGGCTAGGCCACGTTGCCGCGACCGCCCATCGGGGGCGTCAGTAGCGCCGGCCGTAGCCGCCGTACCCGGTGACGAGGCGCAGGAGCAACAGCAGGATCACCGCGCCGATGGTGGCGTTGACGATCGCGCCGACGATCCCGGCCGCGAGGTGCAGGTGGAACGCGCGCACGACGTAGTTGCCGATGAAGGCGCCGATGATCCCAACCACGAGGTCGCCGATCACGCCCATGCCGCCGCCCCGCACGATCAGCCCGGCGAGCCACCCCGCGACGACGCCGACGACGATGATGACGAGCAGGCTTTGTCCGGACATGTGCATGGCGTTTCTTCCTCGATCCCCGCAGTAGACGCGTGGCGTCGCGCCGCGTTCCGTCGCGGTTGGGACGCCCCCTCAGGGCGGGAGGGCGACGCCCGACAACCGCTCGCACGCGGCGAGGAGCTTGTCCTGGCGCGCGGGATCGTGGACGGCGCCGCTCGGCTCGCGCGGCCGCCCGTGGAAGAAGTAGCCGCCGGTGCCGGTCGCCGCCGGCTCGTCGCTGGTGGCGAGCCACACCTGCGTGCGGTGGGCGGCATCCAAGTCGCCGGTGGCGCGCGGGCTCATCTTGGTCGCGACCCAGCCCGGCTCCAGCGCGTTGGCGCGCACGTCGGGCCAGCGGCGCGCCACCGCGAAGGCCAGCAGCACGTCGTGGAGCTTGGTGTCGGAATAAGCCTGGTTGCCGCGCCAAGGGCGGTGCGCCCAGGCGAGGTCGTCGAGGCTCGCGTCGCCGCGCCGGTGCAGCTCGGAGCTGACGTAGACGAGGCGGGCGGGCCGCGCGATCAGCGCGGTCAGGATGTAGGGGGCCAGCGTGTTGACGGCGAAGACGTGGGACAGCCCGTCGGGGGTTTCGACCCGATGCTTCTCCTTGTAGCCGACGCCGGCGTTGTGGATCACCGCGTCGAAGGGGCCGAGCGCGTTGACGTGCTCGGCCAGCCGCTTCGTCTCGGCCATGCTGGCGAGGTCGGCGTGGAGCACGGCCTCCGCCCCGCGCACCGCCGCCATCGCCTCGCGGCCGCGCGCGGCGTGGCGGGCGTGCAGCACGACCGCGTGCCCGCGCTCGACGAGCAGGCGGGCGGCCGCCCGGCCGAGCCCGTCGGAGGAGCCGGTGATGAAGACGCGGGCCATGGGCGCGGACCTCGGGTGCTCCCGGTGGCGGGAGGATCCGCGATCAACGCCCAGCCGACGCGACGCGCCGTGTGGCGTTTCGCCGTCAGGGCGCGGACGCGTCGAGGAGGCCGTCATCCATGCCCGGCCACGCGCAGGCCGACGCGAGGCTCATGGCGAACAGCCCGTCGAGGCGCCGCCGCTCCGCCTCCACCGCCGGGCCGTCCACGGCGACCGGGCGGCAGCGCCCGCCAAGGCCGGGCGCGACGAAGTCCGGGTCATCGAGCGCGTCGCCGTCGGCGAACCACGAGCGGTTGCCGCAGTCGAGGAAGCTTTCCGCCGGCAGGCCCTCGGCGAGCAGGATGTCGTGGGCATCGAGCTCGACGTGCCAGTACGTGACCGTGTCGACCGGCACGCGGGCGACCGTGGTGCCGTTGATCAGGCACATGATCGGCACGAGCACCTCGCCGGCGCCGTTGCCGACCAGCACGGGATGGCCGGGCGAAAGACGCAGGTCGCGCTCGGGTAGACCACCGCCGAAGGCGCCGGCGCGAACCCGGACGGGCCAGGATTGGGACGGCGCGGGCAGCGCCCGGCAGTCGATCGTGCGATGGCCGATCCACGCGATGGGGCGGCGGGCGCCGGACGCGGTCACCGCCATGTCGCCGACGACGAGGGCCTCCACGGGCACGTCGCCGCGCGCGACGCGGATCAGGGTGCCGGTGGTGAAGCAGACGGGCGTGGCGGTCAGCGGCTGCGCGCTTTCCCCGGTCGTCGAGTACGTGTCCCCCGGTACGAATGGCGCCGACGGAGTCGTCAACGAGATCGAGGTCGCGACCGTCGGCTGCTGTCCTTGGTAGGAGAAGCCGAACGACAACTGCGAGAGAACGATGCCCAGCCCGGAATTGTACGATCCGTTCACGCCGATCAACGGGCCGGCGGTCGAGGCGGTCGCGCTGAAGACGGCCGGGCCTTGCGTCGACACGACGGCATAGCTCCCGGAGTAACTACCGGTCGTGTAGTCGGCCTGGATCGAGCCGGTCAGGGTCGCCGTCTGACCATGCACGTCCGTGAGCAGATCATTATCGAAATCGATGTTGATGATGTTGTCCGCCATCGTCTTGCCTCAACACTCGCATGCTCGAACTATGGAATGTTAATAGGCAAGCGCCGACGCGCTTCCGCAGTCAATATTGATTTTTTTGCAATAACAGAAGAAGCGCGACGCTAGGTGATGAGGCGTAAGGTCATCCCCGTCGGGAATCTCGATCGGGCGGACGTCGTGCGCCCCGCCGCACCCTCACCCGTAGTCCACCCCCACCAGGTACAGCCCCGCCGCCGGCGCCACCGTCCCGCAGCGCGCCCGGTCCTTGGCGTCCAGCGCGGCGCGCAGGTCGGCGGCGCTCCAGCGGCCGGCCCCGACCTGCTCCAGCGAGCCCACCATGGAGCGGACCTGGCGGTGGAGGAAGGAGCGGGCCGCCACCGTCATCAGCAGGGCGTCGCCGTCCTTCGCCACGTCGAAGCGCTCCAGCGTCCGCACCGGGCTGTCGGCCTGGCACTCGCTGTCGCGGAAGGTCGAGAAGTCGTGCCGGCCAACCAGCACCTGCGCCGCCTCGTGCATGGCGCCAGCCTCCAGCCTGCGCTTGACGAGCCAGGCGCGCCCCCGCTCCAGCGCGAGCGGGGCGCGGCGGTTGAGCAGGCGGTACAGGTAGGTGCGCCGCACCGCCGAGTGCCGCGCGTCGAAATCATCCGCCGCCGCCTCCGCCAGCACCACCGCGACCGGGTGCGGGCGCAGGTGGGCGTTCACCGCCTCGCGCAGCAGGTCCGGGCGCCAGGGGCGGGGCAGGTCGGCGTGGGCCACCTGGCCGGTGGCGTGGACGCCGGCGTCCGTGCGGCCGGCGCCGCGCGTGGCGACCGGCCCGCCGCCGGAGATGGCGCCGAGCGCGGTTTCCAGCACCGCCTGCACGGCGAGGCCGTTGCTTTGGCGCTGCCAGCCGACGAAGGGCGTGCCATCGTACTCCAGCGTGAGCTTGTAGCGCGGCATCAGGCGAGCGCCGTGCCGGCCGGCACCGGCGTCCCGCGCAGCAGGGCGTCCGCCTCCATCCGCCGCTGCCCGGCGCGCTGGACCTCCAGGAGGCGCACCGCGCCGTCGCCGCAGGCCACGGCCAGGGCGTCGTCGAGCGTCCGCCCGGCCGGTCCCGCGCCGGGGGCGAGGCTCGCCCGCGCCACCTTGATCCGCTCCACCCCGTGGCCGAGGTCCGCCTCGAAGAACGCGCCCGGCGAGGGTGACAGTCCCCGGATGAGATCGTGCACCTCCCGTGCCGGACGGTTCCAGTCGATGCGCGCCTCCGCCTTGTCGATCTTGGCGGCGGTGAGCACCCCGTCCTCCGCCTGCGCGCGGAACGTCAGCGTGCCGTCGGCCAGGCGCCCCAGCGCCTCCACCATCAGCCGCGCGCCGATCGCGGCCAGCACGTCGTGCATGGCGCCGGCGGTGGCGTCGGGCGGGATCGGCACGCGCTCCTCCAGGCACACGGGGCCGGTGTCGAGCCCCTCCTCCATGGCCATGATGGCGGCGGCGGTCTCGCTGTCGCCGGCCATGATCGGGCGCTGGATGGGGGCGGCGCCGCGCCAGCGCGGCAGCAGGGACGGGTGCAGGTTGAGGCAGCCGCGCGCCGGCACGGCGAGGATCGCCGGGGGCAGGATCATCCCGTAGCCGACCACCACCGCCACCGCGACGTCGAGCGCGGCGAAGTCCGCCGGGGCTTCCGCGTCCCGTAACGTGCGCGGCGTGCGCACCGGCAGGCCGCGCGCGGCGGCGAAGGCGTGGACGGGGGAGGGCGTGAGGGCGAGGCCGCGCCGCCCCGCCGGCTTCGGCGCGCGGGTGTACACGGCGGCGACCTCGTGGCCGGCCTCCAGCAGCGCGGCGAGCGTCGGGACGGCGAAGGCGGGCGTGCCGAGGAACGCGACCCGCACGATCCTATACGCGCGGGGCGCTGGATGCAGGGCGGGGCGCCTCCTCGTCGCGGCGGGCCACCTTGGCGAAGCGGCGCAGCACCCTGGCCCGCTTCAGCCGGGAAATGTGGTCGACGAACAACACCCCGTCGAGGTGGTCGACCTCGTGCTGGATGCACACGGCGAGCAGTCCTTCCGCCTCCAGCGAGGCGGGATGCCCGTCGCGGTCGAGGTAGGCGACCTCGATCACCGCCGGACGCTCGACCTCCTCGTAGTAATCGGGGATCGACAAGCATCCCTCCTCGTAGGTGGCCTTCTCGCCCGAGGCGCGCGTGATCACCGGGTTGATCATCGCGATGGGCTGGGGCACCGCCTCCTCGTCGCGCCGCTTGGCGACGTCGAGCACCATCACGCGGCGCAGCACCCCAACCTGGGGCGCCGCCAGCCCGATGCCGGGCGCGTCGTACATTGTCTCGAACATGTCGTCGACGAGCGCGCGCACCTCGTCGTCGACGTCCGCCACCGGCTCGGCGACCTGGCGCAGCTTGGAATCGGGGATGACGAGGATCGGGCGGAGGGCCATGGGGGGCGCTTATGCTGGAGGACCGTCCCCGCAGATAGGGAGCGCGGACGGTCCGGTCAATTTTCCCGTTCGGCCGCCGTCCGCCGCCCCCTCGCCGACGACGCCTACGACACCAGCGAGGCGTCCATCGTGATCGTCGCGTTCAGCAGCTTGGAGATCGGGCAGTTCTCCTTGGCCTTGGTGGCGATTTTCTGGAACGCCTCCTCGGTCGTGCCGGGAACCTTGGCCTTCAACGTGAGGTGAACCGTCTTGACGGCGAAGCCGTCGCCGTCCTTCTCGAGGTCGACCTCGGAGCGCGTGTCCATGTGGGTGGCGGTGAGGTTCTCCAGGCCGAGCATCATCGCCAGGGCCATGGTGAAGCAGCCGGCGTGGGCGGCGCCGATCAGCTCCTCCGGGTTGGTGCCGGGCCCGCCCTCGAAGCGGGCGGCGACGCCGTAGGGATGATCGGTCATGGCGCCGCTCTTGGTCGAGATCGCGCCCTTGCCGTCCTTGAACCCGCCGTCCCATTGGGCGGTGCCATAGGTCTTCATCGGAGTGTCCCTCTTCTTCCGTTGCTGGTGACGGAAGCCGGTTTGGTCGCCCGAGGTTCCGGCCGTTGCTATAATCGTTGCGTGTGGATCGGACCAATGGTGGGTCAACGCACGGCGAGATCGGGGAAGCCGACGCGGTCCGAACGATGCATTGAAATCGCTAAGCAGCTTAGCGCGACAGAAAAATGAAAGAGTTTCGAAGATGATTTCAAGAATACGATTCTTTTAAAAGATCAAAATTGGAATCGTTCCTTTCAAGTGATTCAAGAACAAACTTCTTATCAACGGCGCCTGTCGCGAAGTGCAAGGTTTCTGTTTCAGTAATTTTTGCCATGTAAGTGACGCCAACCTCTACACTCGCTTCACGCGAGAAGTACCTTCCTAAACTGCCCCTATAATCAGGGCCATTTGGAATCGAAATATGGAAGCTCCCGGCTTTCAAATTTATGCCAACAAGCATACCGAAGGCATCGATAGGCGATGAGCTTTCCTCCGACGTATATGACACTAAGTCGACAATCTTACGGAAATCTTCTACTTCTAAGACGCCTCCTACGTGATTGCCATTGGATTTCTTCCAATTGATGTCAAGATCAAATCCGCCCATAACATTTCCAGAAGACCAATCGTTAAGTCTTTTAACAACTCCTGCTCCAAACTCATGCGATATATGTTTTACCCCGGAGCTATCTCTTGTATTAACAACATCGAATAATGCGTCTACGGATCGGTCAAGTTTTCCTGAAAAGAAACTTGGATCATTTTCTGCAAGAAGAACGACTCCAAGAGATCCGGAGTAGGTATAGGCAATCTCTAGTGAGCTTTCAATTGCTGCTTGAGTGCTTATATAAGCGTTGGTTTTTCTTCCATTTTGAAAGAAGTCGTGAATTTGGCTAAACAGATTCTGATAATTCAGGTATGAACTAGCCACACGATGTAGAGCAAAGCCGTGACTTTGGCGTGGCATAAGACGATAGTCGCAAATCTCAATTCTATTGATTTCAGCGAGACTAAGGAGCTCGGCTTGCGCCTGATCCGCAGCTTTTCTTCGGGAAGCGTAGTTAATTTGAGCGGACGCGCTTTGGGGATTGCGGTCGAGCGCTCGCTCTGACCGCGCTAATGATGCGAAAGCCTGCCTTGCTCGTTCAGCGACGTATCCGTAATCCGACATGATTTTCCATAAGGCTCAATATAGCTACGCCCTTGCACCATTTTTTACTATGCTCAATACCCCACTGCTCTCCCCAACTCTTCTCCAATTTCCAGTCGCCATATTCGTCGTGGTGGCGAGGATACTCGACTTCTACAAAGATGTCCAAACCTATCATGTAATTATCTTCTATGACTTGAGTGAGAAATTCCTTCTGCCCTGCGGAGCAACTTTCAACAAAGTCGTTATGGACATGGATAGCAACGTCGATATCGTCAGGATCTATCTTTTCCGTAAGAAAACTACCGTCAATCATTAGATCAGCTCGAATAGCTAGACGAAGCGTCCTTTGCACTAATTCTTCAAGCTGTAGAAACAGTCTTGCTCTCGATATGCTGCTACGAAATGGAGTTACAGATAATTCCTCAATTTCATGAAGCATTAGGAAATGTCTTCCAGGCCCCAATAGGGGTGACGAATCATGTTTGAGACCCGAAGCCAACGGAACAATTCCTGCAAACGAGGACTGAAGCAGGAAGTAGCAACTACCATGCTCGCGTGTAAGCGACATCCCTCAATCGAATCGCCGATGTGAGCCGAAGCGCACCTATTTGACGCGATCGCCTCCCGCGTCGTTTGATATGGGAAGTATGGTGTGCCCCAGCGCCCCGGGGATGCTACGGCCGTGCGATGGACACGCCGCTCTTCACCCTCGCCGACGTGCCGATCACGGCGTCGCAGCTCGTGCTCGGCGCGGCGGCGGCGTGCTGCGCCATGCTCCTCCTGCTGCTCGTCGGGCTGGCGCGGTCGGCCGGGCGGCGGCGGGAGGAGCGCGCCGAAGCGGCCGAGCGACGCGACGAGCTGGACGGCCGCATGGCGGCGCTGGCCCGCGCCTCCGCCGAGCTGACCGGGCGGATGCAGGCGGTGGCGGAGGTGTTCGGCACCCGGCAGGCCGACCTCGCCCGGCTCGTCGCCGAGCGGCTCGACGCGTCCAGCCGGACCTCGAACGACAACCTCGGCCGCCTCAACGAGCGGCTCGCGGTGATCGACGCCGCGCAGGGACGCCTCACCGACCTCACCCGCGAGGTGATCGGCCTGAAGGACATCCTGGCCAACAAGCAGGCGCGCGGCGCCTTCGGGCAGGGGCGGATGGAGGCGATCATCCGCGACGCGCTGCCGCCGTCCGCCTACGTGTTCCAGCCCACGCTGTCCAACCGCACCCGGCCGGACTGCTGCATCCGCCTGCCGGGCGACGACCGGATGATGGTGGTGGACGCCAAGTTCCCGCTGGAAGCCTTCTCCGCGCTGAAGGCGGCGGGGGGCGACGCGGCGGCGGTGAAGGCGGCCATGGCGCGGGTGCGCGCCGACGTCGGCCGCCACGTCACCGACATCGCCGAACGCTACCTCCTGCCGGGCGAGACGCAGGAGGTCGCCATCCTGTTCGTGCCCTCCGAGTCGCTCTACGCCGAGATCAACGAGCGTTTCCCCGACGTCGTCGCCCGCGCCCACAGGATGCGGATCCTCATCGTCTCGCCGACGCTGCTGATGATGGCGGTGCAGGTGATGCAGGCGATCGTGCGCGACGCCCGCGTCAGGGAGCAGGCCCACGTGATCCAGGCGGAGGTGCGCCACCTGCTGGGCGACGTCGCCCGCCTGCACGAGCGGGCGGGCAAGCTCGGGCTCCATTTCCGTCAGGTCGGCGAGGACCTCGCCGCCGTGCTGACCGCGTCCGAGAAGGTGTCGAAGCGCGGCGAGCGCATCGACGCGATGGATTTCTCCGGCGGGATGGACCCGCCGGACGTGGGCAAGGCGGCGGAATAGGGGACGCGCATCGTTCGACCCCCTTGATCGGGTGGGACGAACGGCGACCTATGCCCGCGAGCCACCCTCGGACCGAACACCATGACACCCTCGATCCTGCTGCCCTTCGCCGGCCATCGCCCGTCCTTCGCCGGCCCGCCCGCCTTCGCCGGGCCGCGCGCGGCGGTGATCGGCCGCGCCACGATCGGCGCCGGGGCGTGGCTCGGCGCGGACAGCGTCGTGCGCGCCGACGGCGACGCGGTCCGCATCGGCGCGCGCGTGTCCCTCGGCCCGCGGGCCACCGTGCACATCGTCCACGAGGCGACGCCGGCGATCATCGGCGCCGACGTGAGCGTCGGCGCCAACGCGATCGTCCACGCCTGCACGGTCGGCGACGGCTGCGTCATCGAGCGCGACGTCACCGTACTCGACGACGCCGTGGTCGAGCCGGGCGCGCTGATCGAGGCCGGGTCCACCGTGTTCCCGCGCAAGCGCCTCGACGGCGGCTGGGTCCACGCCGGCTCGCCGGCGGTGCCGGTGCGCCCGTTGCGGCCGGGTGAACTGGCGGAGCGCGCCGCCGCCGTGCGCGCCGGCAACGAGAACGCCGCCAATGAGGGCGGGCCGGACGCCGGCGGGCAAGGGATCGGCCGGCGCGACCTGGACTTGCGCGATCTGGGCGAAGGGGTGTTCACCGCGTCGACCGCCGCGTGCGCCGGGCTCGTGTCCTTCGCGCCGGGCTCCAGCCTGTTCTTCTCCTGCCTCGCCGACGCCGGCACCGGCGCGATCACGGTCGGCGCCAACACCAACATCCAGGACAACACCCTGCTGCGCGCCGGCGACGGCGCCATCACGATCGGCGCCGACACCACCGTCGGCCACAACGTCCGCATGGCGGCCTCAAGCACCGCCGCCTGCCGGGTCGGGGCAAAGGCGCTCGTCGGCATGGGCGCGGTGCTCGCCCCCGGCACGCTGGTGCAGGACGACGTGCTGCTCGCCGCCGGGGCGACGACGGAGCCCGGCCAGGTGATCGAGTCCGGCTGGATGTGGGGCGGCCGCCCGGCGAAGGCGATCTCCCGCCTCGACGAGGCGCGCCGCGCCGCCATGGCGCGGAACATCGTCACCTACTGCGAATACGCGCAACGGCTCCGCGCGGCGCAGCGCGACCAGGTCGCGCGGGAAGACCAGGTCGCGCGGGAAGACCGAGTCGGGCGGGATGACCAAGGCGGGCGGGAACGGGCGTGATCGGCATCCACCCCCACCCCCTTGTGCGGGCTTGTCAGTCCGGCCAAATCCCGGCATGAACCACGCCGTTCGGTGCGACGGTGGGAGACGGGAAAGATGGCGCGGAGCAAGATAGCCCTGATCGGGGCGGGACACATCGGCGGCACGCTCGCGCTCCTCGCCGGCTTGAAGGAGCTGGGCGACATCGTGCTCTTCGACATCGCCGAGGGCGTGCCGCAGGGCAAGGCGCTCGACATCTCGGAATCGGCGCCGGTGGACGGCTTCAACGCCACCATCACCGGCGCCAACTCCTACGGGGAGATCGCCGGCGCCGACGTGGTGATCGTCACCGCCGGCGTGCCGCGCAAGCCCGGCATGAGCCGCGACGACCTGCTCGGCATCAACCTGAAGGTGATGGAATCGGTCGGCGCGGGCATCAAGGCGCACGCGCCCGACGCCTTCGTGATCTGCATCACCAACCCGCTCGACGCGATGGTGTGGGCGCTGCAGAAGACGTCGGGCCTGCCGCCGAAGAAGGTGGTCGGCATGGCCGGCGTGCTCGACTCCTCGCGCTTCCGCTACTTCCTGGCCGACGAGTTCAAGGTGTCGGTCGAGGACGTCACCGCCTTCGTGCTCGGCGGCCACGGCGACGACATGGTGCCCTCGCTGCGCTACTCCACCGTCGCCGGCATCCCGTTGCCCGACCTCGTGGCGATGGGCTGGACCACCCACGAGCGGCTGGAGGCCATCATCGAGCGCACCCGCAAGGGCGGCGGCGAGATCGTCAACCTGCTGAAGACCGGCTCGGCCTTCTACGCCCCGGCGGCGTCGGCCATCGCCATGGCGGAAGCCTATTTGAAGGACAAGCGGCGCGTGCTGCCCTGCGCCGCCCAGCTCACCGGCGAGTACGGCGTGTCCGACATCTACGTCGGCGTGCCGGTGGTGATCGGCGCCGCCGGCGTCGAGAAGATCGTCGAGGTCAAGCTCGACCAGGCGGAGAAGGCGATGTTCGAGAAGTCGGTGGCGTCGGTGAAGACGCTGATCGAGGCCTGCAAGGGCATCAACCCGGCCTTCGCGGGCTGAACGGACCGCGCCCGACGGCGCGTCGACGATTCGCGTTGACGATTGATGCGCGTGCGGCCGAGGTCTATGGAGGGCGTCGGCGCCGCGGAAAGGCTGAAAGTCCATGAACGTCCATGAATACCAGGCCAAGGCTGTCCTCCGCGAGTTCGGCGTCCCCGTGCCGCGCGGCGTGGCCGTGTTCAAGGCCGCCGACGCCGAGGCGGCGGCGAAGGAGCTCGGCGGCCCCGTTTGGGTGGTGAAGAGCCAGATCCACGCCGGCGGGCGCGGCAAGGGCACCTTCAAGGAGGCCGACGCCGGCACCAAGGGCGGCGTGCGCGTGTCGAAGTCGGTCGCCGAGGCGGCGGCCAACGCCGCGCAGATGCTCGGCCGCACGCTGGTGACGGTGCAGACCGGGCCGGCCGGCCGTCAGGTCAACCGCCTCTACATCGAGGACGGGTCGAACATCGCCAAGGAGTTCTACCTGTCGCTGCTCGTCGACCGCGTGACGAGCCGCGTGTCCTTCGTCGTCTCCACCGAGGGCGGCATGGACATCGAGGAGGTGGCCCACAGCCACCCCGAGAAGATCACGACCTTCTCCGTCGATCCCGCCACCGGCGTGCAGCCCCACCACGGGCGCACCGTGGCGCGCGCGCTCGGGCTGGCCGGCGACCAGGCCAAGCAGGTGGGGGTGGTGGTCGGCCAGCTCTACGACGCCTTCATCGCCAAGGACATGGCGATGCTGGAGATCAACCCGCTGATCGTCTCGGCGGAGGGCGACATCAAGTGCCTCGACGCCAAGATCACCTTCGACTCGAACGCGATCTACCGCCACCCCGACGTCCTCGCGCTGCGCGACGAGAGCGAGGAGGACGCCAAGGAGATCGAGGCGTCCAAGTACGACCTCAGCTACATCACGCTCGACGGCACCATCGGCTGCATGGTGAACGGGGCCGGCCTCGCCATGGCGACGATGGACATCATCAAGCTCTACGGCGCGCAGCCGGCGAACTTCCTCGACGTCGGCGGCGGCGCGACCAAGGAGAAGGTCACCGCCGCCTTCAAGATCATCACCGCCGACCCGGCCGTGAAGGGTATCCTCGTCAACATCTTCGGCGGCATCATGAAATGCGACGTGATCGCCGAGGGCGTGATCGCGGCGGTGCGCGACGTCGGCCTCAAAGTGCCCTTGGTCGTGCGGTTGGAAGGCACGAACGTGGACCTGGGCAAGGACATCATCGGCAAGTCGGGCCTCAACGTGATCCCCGCCGACGACCTCGACGACGCCGCCCAGAAGATCGTCGCGGCGATCGCGGCGTAGGCCGCACCCGAGACGCGCCTCACGCAACGCGCCTCCGTCGAACGGCCGCTGGCCGGTCCCCTCCCCTTCGCGGTAGCCATCGGCATCCACGAAGGAGGGATCCATGCCGACCCGTCGCTCGATCGTCCAGGCCGCCGGCGCGCTGACCGTGGCCGCCGCCGCCGCCAAACAAGCTCAGGCCGCGTCGAGCCCGGTGGGCGGCGGCGAAGCGCGAGGGGGACCCCGGGACATGCCGCACGCGACCATGCCACGCGGACTGACACTCCTGTCCATCAAGCAGGGCGACGGCGGCGAAACGCTCGGCGTGAAGACCGCGCGCGGCGTCCTCGACGTCGCGGCGGCGAGCCGGGCGCTCGGCCTGGCCGCGCCCCTCACGCTCGAAGCCATGCTGTCGACCGGCGGCGCCCCGGCGCTCACCGCCCTGGTGGAGGCCGCCGAAGGCTCGCCGAAGACGAGGGCCGCGTTCCTCGACGAGGGCCGCATCACCCACGGGCGGCTGTTCACCAACCCGGGCAAGATCATCTGCGTCGGGCTGAACTACAGCGACCACGCCAAGGAAGCCGGCATGGCGATCCCGGCCGAGCCGATCCTCTTCAACAAGTACAACAACACGCTGGCCGCCCACGGGGACACGATCAAGCTGCCGCCGCCGGACGTCTCGACCAAGTTCGATTACGAGACGGAGTTGCTGATCGTGATCGGCAAGCCGGCCCGCGCCGTGCCGGTGGCCGACGCGCTCGACTGCATCGCCGGCTACTGCGTGGGGCACGACTTCTCCGCCCGCGACCTGCAGCTGGAGAAGGGCGGCCAGTGGATGGTCGGCAAGACGCTCGACAAGTTCGCGCCGATCGGCCCTTATTTCGTCTCGGCCGACCTCGTCGGCGATCCCAACGCCCTCAACCTCGAGACCAAGGTCAACGGCGAGGTCCGCCAGTCCTCCAACACGCGGAACTTCATCTTCAACACGCAGGCGATGGTCGCCTACGCCTCGAAGCTGTTCACGCTGGAGCCGGGCGACATCATCTTCACGGGGACGCCGCCCGGCGTGATCGTCGGCATGCCGAAGGACAAACAAGTGTGGCTGAAGGCCGGCGACCGGATCGAGAGCACGATCGAGAAGCTGGGAACCTTGACCTTCACGCTGGCGTGACGACCGTCACCCTGGCGTGACGGGTTCGCCCCCGAGACACCCTCAGTCCGGCACCACGCGCGTCCAGTGCCCCATCTTGCGGCCGGGACGCTCCGCCGCCTTGCCGTAGAGGGTCAGGCTCACCCCCTCGGCGGCGAGCAGCGTCGGCCAGGCGGCGACGTCGGCGCCGATCAAATTGCCCATCTCGACCCGCGCCCCGTGCCGCCGCGTCGCGCCGAGCGGCCAGCCGGCGATGGCCCGCACGTGCTGCTCGAACTGCGAGGTCACCGCGCCCTCGACCGTCCAGTGCCCCGAATTATGGACGCGCGGCGCGATCTCGTTGACCCGCAACGTCTCGGCGTCGCCGCCCTGGGCGTCTTCCCGCGTGACGAACATCTCGACGGCGAGCACGCCGACGTAACCCAGCGCGTCGGCGATCGCGCGCGCGGTCGCGACCGCGCGCGCCGCCGTACCGGTCGCGATGGCGGCCGGCGCGCGGGTGAGGTGCAGGATGTGGTGCTCGTGCTCGTTCTCGCACACGTCGTAGGCGGCGAAGGCCCCGTCGAGGCCGCGCGCGCAGATGACCGAAACCTCGCTGGTGAAGGGCACCACGCCCTCCAGGATCGACGGCACGCCCCCCAGCGAGCGGAAGGCGACGGCGAGGTCCTTGCCCTCCCTGATCGCGGTCTGGCCCTTGCCATCGTAGCCGAAGCGCCGCGTCTTGAGGATCGAGGGGCGGCCGAGTTGCGCCACCGCCCGCGGGAGGCTGCCGGCCGTGTCGACGGCGACGAAGGGCGCGGTGGCGATCCCGAGCGAGGCCATGAACTCCTTCTCGACCAGCCGGTCCTGGCTCGCGGCCAGCGCGGCGGCGTCGGGGCGCACCGGGCGCACGGCGGCGAGCACGGCGGCGGTGCGCGCCGGCACGTTCTCGAACTCGTAGGTGACGACGTCGACGGTCGCCGCGAACGCGCGCAGCGCCGCCTCGTCCTCGTAGGGCGCGACCGTGCGCGCCGCGCAGACGTCGAAGGCGGGGCTGTCCTCGTCGGGGCAGTAGACGTGGGCGCGCAGCCCCAGCTTGGCGGCGGCCAGCGTCAGCATCCGGCCGAGCTGGCCGCCGCCGAGGATGCCGATCGTGTCGCCGGGCGCGAGGATCCTCATGTCCAAAGCACGATCCGCCACCCGTTCAAGCGCCGTCGCTGGGCGCGAGCGCCACGCCATCGGTCGTCCTCGCGCGCCAAGCGGCGAGCCGCGCCGCCAGCGCGGGATCATGCAGCGCCAGCACGGCGGCGGCGAGCAGGGCGGCGTTGATCGCGCCGGGGACGCCGATCGCCAGCGTGCCGACGGGAACGCCGCCCGGCATCTGCACGATGGAGTAGAGCGCGTCGCGGCCGCCCAGCGTGTGGCCGAGGATCGGCACGCCGAACACCGGCAGCGGCGTCATCGCCGCCGTCATGCCCGGCAGGTGGGCGGCGCCGCCGGCCCCGGCGATGATGAGGTGGTAGCCCTTGGCCTGGGCTCCCTTGGCGAAGGCGTAGAGCCGCTCCGGCGTGCGGTGGGCCGACACGATCAGCGCGTCGTGGGCGATCCCGAGCGCGTCGAGCGTTTCCGCCGTGTGCCGCATGGTGGCCCAATCGGACTGGCTGCCCATGATGACGGCGACGGGTTTGGGCGACACGGGATTCGTCCGATGCGGCAAAGATCGGTCCTAGCCGAAGGGACCGCGACCGGCAAGCCGCCGGACCCCGCCGTCCCCAGCCGTGCTTCGGCAGGGTGGTGTCAGGCGATGATGTCGGGCGTCAGCTGGTCGTCGAGGAAGGCCATGCGGTCCTTCAAGGCGAGCTTGCGCTTCTTCAGGCGCTGGACCTGCAGCCGGTCGGCCGAGCCGAGGTGCAGCAGGGCCTCGATCGCCGCGTCGAGGTCGCGGTGCTCCTGGCGCAGGTGCTCGCGTTCGGCCGTCCACGCGGTCCGATCCCCCTCGTCGCGGTCGTCTTCGTTGGCGTGTTCGTTCATCACCGGTCAGCCCCGTCCGACCCGGCCGTCGAATGGGCCGTTCAGGGGAGCGGACACCGCGAAGTAAGTCGCGTTTCGCGCGCCTTGGCAAGGTCGGCGCGGCAACACCCGGAGGCGCGATGGTGCCGGGGACTGCGGCGATCGTCACGGCGCGGGGTCGTCACGATGTCGGTCGGCAGAACCTTTGCGCTCGTTCGTCCGTTGGCCGGCCACACGCGGGACGATCCGCTCCTAGGAGGCTCAAGCCCATGGCTGCGACGCAAGGACGGCTGAACGGACGGCTCCACGGCAAGGTCGCGATCGTCACGGGGGCGGCGCGCGGGATCGGGCGCTCGGCGGCGGTCGCCATGGCGCGCGAGGGCGCGGCGATCGTCGGCATCGACGTCGCCGGCACGGTCAGCGCCACGCTCGACGTCGCCGCGGCGAGCGCCGACGACCTGGGCGAGACCGGCCGCCTCGTGGAGGCGACCGGCGCGCGCTGGCACATGGAAACGCTGGACCAGCGCGACCTGCCGGCGGTGCGGGCGGCGGCGGCGCGGGCGGTCGCGGCGCTGGGCGGCATCGACATCCTGTTCGCCAACGCCGGCATCCAGGGCTTCAAGCCCATCCTGGAGATGGCCGACGCCGACTGGCACGACCAGGTCGACGTCAACCTCACCGGCACGATGAACGTGATCCGCGCGGTGACCCCTCACATCGTCGAGCGCGGGGGCGGGCGCATCATCATCACCTCCTCGACGCAAGGGCAGCACGGCACCATGTGGGGCTCGGCCTATTCCGCGACGAAGTGGGGGCTGATCGGGCTGATGAAGTCCGCCGCCCTCGAACTCGGCGAGTACAAGATCACGGTGAACTGCGTCGTGCCCGGCCTCATCGACACGCCGCTGACCCGCCACCGCGAGCGCTACGCGCAGGCCGCCGGCGACCTCAGGAGCGACAAGTCGACCGACGAGCTGGAGGCGATGGCCGTGGAGAAACTCACCGCCAAGTCGCCGCTGAAGGTGCCCTTCATCGACCCCGACGACATCGCCCCGGCGGTGGTCTTCCTCGCCTCCGACGAGGCGCGGATGATCTCGGGCGCCTCCATAGACGTGACGGCCGGCGACAGCGCCAACATCACGGCGTGACCGCCGCCGCCCTTGTCACGCCATAAGGGCCGGTTAAAGTCCGGTTAATCGGCGCCGGGCGGGTGAAGCGGGCATGAACGAGGCGGCCACGGGTTACTTCGGTAGGAAGGCCGCGTTCAACGCCGCCCAGGGCTACCGCATCGATTACAAGTACCTCGGCATGGCCTACGGCATCGAGCTGGCGGTGGTCGCCACCTCGCTCCTGTCCGCCTGGTTCTTCGCCAAGATCTACGGCCACGGCGACGGCGACACGATGGCCATGATGATGCTGGCGCCAATCGCCTACGCCGGGGTCGAGATCGCCAGGGTGCCGCTCGCGCTCGCCCTGCGCACGCAGCCGAACTGGCTGTGGAAGGTCGTCTTCGCCCTCATGGTGCTGTGCGCCGTCGCGGTCAGCGTCAAGTCGCTGTCGCAGCTCGGCGAGGTGATGTTCCGGCCGCGCCTCATCGACGTGACCCGCGCCACGGAAACGCTGAAGGAGGCGCAGGGCGCGCAGGCCGCCTTCGCCGCGCGGGTCGCCGCCGCCGACGCGGTGGTCGCGCAACGCGGCCGGGGGCTGGACGAGGCGGAAGCGCGCCTGCGGAGCGTCAACAGCGAGCTCGGCGCCCTGCCGGCGGACAAGTGCGCCCGCGTGTGGCACACCAACACGCAGGGCAAGCGCTACTCCGCGCAGGAGTGCCACGCCGACGGGCGGCAGAAGGTGATGGCCGGCAACCTCGGTGACGCCGAGGCGGCGCGCACGGCCGCCTCCGACAAGCTCGACGCCGCCCGCCGCGCGCGTGACGCGCTCGACCCCGGCCCGCTCGCCAAGCAGGTGGGTGCCCTGCAACTGGCGCAGCGCGACGCCATCCTCAACTCGCAGCTCCATTCCTTCACCGGCATGTTCTTCGGCAAGGACCCGACCGAGGTCACCGAGGGCGAGCTGCACAGCTTCCTGCGATTGTTCGTGTTCTTCCCCGCCATCTTCGCCTCGCTCGCCGCCACCGCCCTGGCGCTCGCCTCCGTGACGCCGCTGCGCCGGGGGCCCGACCCGATCGAGGTCGATGACATGGCGCTCGTCGACCACCTGCTCGTGCCGCTCACCCAATCGGTCGACGACCACGCGCGGAGCGCGGCCAACGAGGCGGTCGCCAAGGCGATGGCCGCGCACCGGGTCGAACCCGTCGCGCCGGCCATGGGCCCGGTGGTGGCGCCGGCGGAGCGACCCGGCGAAGCGACCGCGGCGACGCTCGAGACGGCCGAAGCCGCCCCCGTCGAAGCGAAGATGGTGGATGGCAAGCCGCTGGATGGCAAGCCTGTTGAGACCAAGCCTGTCGAGACCAAGCCGGTGACGCCGATGCGGCCGACGCTGGTGTCGTCGCTGCCGCCGTCCGGCGCCGCCTGACCCGTGCTGATCGCCGGCACGAAGGAGAACAAGCGCCTCGCCGGCCTCGTCAACGCGCGCGTGAGCGCCGACGCGCGCCTGGTCAACGCCAAGGCCTGGGCGATCGGGTTCGGCGCGCTCGGGCTGATGGCGCTGCTGATCGGGGCCGGCGTCGGCCTCGCCTTCCTCGGCGTCGCGCGCAGCCGTGACGCGAGCGGCGCGGCCGATCGCCTCGCCGACACGCTGACCAAGGCGCTCGAACGCTCCAGGCTGCACGCGGAGATCGACCCCTCCTCCACCGTCCGGCTCGACCCCGCCGCCCAGGTGGCGATGGCGCCGAACGCCACCGTGCGCGTCGACACGGCCTCCGCCGTCCCGCGTCCCGGACGCGACCAGCTCCGCCCCGACGCCGCCCCGCCCTCCAAGCAGAGCGTCCAAACCAATTACACCGTGTTCAAGATGGTGCGCTGGGGGCAGGGGCAGGTCGTGACCGGCTACACCTTCGCGCCCGACGGCAAGCTGCCCGAGCACCAGTACTGCTACTACGCCGACGGGATCGACAAGCAGACCTACAAGACCCTGCACATCGCCGCCGAGGGCCGCTACACCCCGCCGCCCGACCCGGCCGGCGGCGTCGACGCGCGGGCGGCGGCGGGGGAATGTGTGTGGTTCGACGGGCGGCCGACGCAGTTCTGATCGGGCTCGCGAGGCCGGCGCGTCCCATCCGATCGTCGCTTGCCCGCGCCGGCTGGATGTTCCGGTGGGTGGAGGAATGGTCTAGGATCGCGACGACCAGGAGGGGCCGTGACCAAGAGCGAGGGCGACCAGAGCATCCCGACCACGATCGAGGTCCGCGAGGTCGGCGACGCCATCGCGTTGATCCTGCCCAGGGAGATGGTCGCGCGCCTCGACCTGAAGGAGGGGGACACGCTGCACGCCGTGGCGAACCCTGACGGAGGACTGACGCTCACCGCGCACGATCCCACGCGCGATCCCGTCCACGCGCGCGGGATGGAGATCGCGCGGCAAGCGTTCCGCGACTACGCCGACACGTTCAAGGCTTTGGCGAAATGACCGAGCCGATCTGGCTCGGCGCGAAGCTGGTCCTGGATATCCACGGCGAGCAACTCGCCCTCTTCGGCGGACCTGGGGGCGTACGCGACCGCGGTGTGCTCGAGTCGGCCCTGGGATGGCCCGTCAACAAGCACGCCTACGGGGAAACGGACCTCGCGACGCTTGCCGCCGCCTACGCCTTCGGTCTGGCCCGCAACCATCCCTTCATCGACGGGAACAAGCGCGTGGCCTTCGCGGCGCTCCTCGTCTTCCTCGGCCTGAACGGCGGCGCCCTTCGCGTCGAACCGGCGCATGCGACGGCAAGCATGCTTGCCCTCGCCGCCGGCGAGATCGAAGAAGACGTGTTCGCCCGCTGGGTGAAGGATCATACGATCTTCGAGACACCATGACCGACCGCGAAGCCAACCGTTTCACCGCCCGCGCCGCGCGCTACGCCCGCGTGGGCGCCAACATGAGCGGGGTCGCGGCGCGCATGGCCGGGACCCGGATCTTCGGGGCCAACGGGCAGATCACCAACGCGGCCGCGCTCACCCAGGCGCTCGGCGGGCTCAAGGGGCCGCTGATGAAGGTCGCGCAGATGATGTCGACCATCCCCGACCTCCTGCCGCCGGAGTACGTCGAGGAACTCGCCACCCTGCAGAACGACGCGCCGGCGATGGGCGCCGCCTTCGTCAAGCGGCGCATGCAGTCCGAACTCGGGCCGGACTGGCAGGCGCGCTTCGGCTCCTTCGACCTCAAGCCGGCTGCCGCCGCCTCGCTCGGCCAGGTGCACAAGGCCACCACGAGGGAGGGCGCGCCGCTCGCCTGCAAGCTCCAGTACCCGGACATGCAATCGGCGGTGGAGGCGGACTTGGCGCAGCTCGACGTCCTGTTCGGCCTGCAACGCCGCTTCACCGGCGCCATCGACTCGCGCGAGATCGAGAAGGAGATCGGCGCCCGCCTGCGCGAGGAGCTCGACTATGTCCACGAGGCCAAGAACGCCGCCCTCTACGCCAACATCCTCGCGCGAACGCCCGAGGTCAGGGTGCCGAAGGTCCACACGGACCTGTCCACCAGCCGGCTGCTGACGCTGGGTTGGGTGGAAGGCGAGAAGCTCCTCACCTTCAAGGGCGCTGACGAGGACACGCGCAACCGCCTCGCCGGCGCGATGTTCAAGGCGTGGTGGTACCCGATGAGCCATTACGCCGTGATCCACGGCGATCCCCACCCCGGCAATTACACCGTGTTCGCCGATGAGCGCGGCGCGCCGACCGGCATCAACCTGCTCGATTACGGCTGCATCCGCATCTTCCCGACCCGGTTCGCCGCCGGCGTGGTCGACCTGTACCACGGCTTCCTGCGCGAGGATCCCGCGCTCGTTGTCCACGCCTACGAGCAGTGGGGCTTCAAGGGCCTGAGCAAGGATCTCATCGAGTCGCTCAACATCTGGGCGCGCTTCATCTACGCGCCCTTGCTGGACGACCGCGTGCGCACGGTGGCCGACGGCGTGGCGCCCGGCCAGTACGGGCGCCGCGAGGCCTACCTCCTCCATCAGGCGCTGAAGGCCAAGGGTCCGGTCACCGTGCCGCGCGAGTTCGTGTTCATGGACCGCGCCGCGGTCGGGCTCGGTTCGATCTTCCTCCACCTCGACGCCCGGATGAACTTCCACCGGCTCTACGAGGACTTGATCGACGGCTTCGACGTCGCCGCGCTGGAGGCGCGCCAGGCCGCCGCCCTCGCCGCTGTCGGGCTGGCCGTGCCGGCGGCTTGACGGTTCCATCGACGGAATGAGGCTTTTTCGCGCAAGGAAGCCCTTGCCTTGCGCGCCAATCATTGCGATTGCTGCCCCGGCAACGTTCAAGCTCGATCCCGCTCCGGCCGCCGCCGAAGCGTTCGGGTTCACGGTGTTCATGATCGTTGAGGGTGGAATGGACGACCCGACCGCTACCGGGGATCTCGATCGCGCGGACCGCCCGGCGACCGGCACAGGATGCCGCGCGTGCGGAACGTCGGTCGCGCGACGTGCGGTCGCGACACGCCGCGCGGCGGCCCGTCCCGCCGTCCTGTCCGGCTGACGACCTCCCGCCAACCTGCCCCCACCCCCTTCGAGACCGGCCCCAGAACCGGTCCGCAAACAGGAGACACCCATGCGCATCGCCGTACCCGCGGAATCCGACCCGTCCGAGCACCGTGTCGCGGCGACGCCCGAGACGGTGAAGCGGTTCAAGGGGCTGGGTGCCGCCGTCGTCGTGCAATCGGGTGCCGGCCGGGCGTCCGGCTTCGCCGACGACGCCTACGGGAGCGTCGGTGCCACCATCGCCCACGGGGCCGCCGACACGATCCGCGACGCCGACGTCGTGCTGCGCGTGCGCCGGCCGAGCGCCGCCGACCTCGACGGCCTGAAGCCCGGCGCGGCGGTGGTCGCGGTGATGGACCCCTACGGCAACGAGGAGGCGCTGCGCTCGCTCGCCGCCAAGGGCGCCTCCACCTTCGCGATGGAGCTGATGCCGCGCATCACCCGCGCCCAGGTCATGGACGTCCTGTCCTCGCAGGCCAACATCGCCGGCTATCGCTCGGTGATCGAGGCGGCAGCGGAATACGGCCGCGCCATGCCGATGATGATGACGGCGGCGGGCACGGTGCCGGCCGCGAAGATGTTCATCATGGGCGTCGGCGTGGCCGGCCTGCAGGCCATCGCCATGGCGCGGCGCCTGGGTGGCATCGTCACCGCGACCGACGTGCGTCCCGCCACCAAGGAGCAGGTTGAATCCCTCGGCGCGAAGTTCATCGCGGTCGAGAACGACGAGTTCAAGCAGGCCGAGACGGCGGCCGGCTACGCCAAGGAGATGTCGGAGGACTACAAGCGCCAGCAGAACGAGCTGACGGCGACCCACATCGCCAAGCAGGACATCGTCATCACCACCGCGCTGATCCCCGGCCGCCCGGCGCCCGTGCTCGTCACCGCCGCCATGGTCAACTCGATGAAGGCCGGCTCGGTCATCGTCGACCTCGCCGCCGAGCGCGGCGGCAACTGCGAGCTGACCAAGCCCGGCGAGGTGTTCGTCACCGATGGCGGCGTGAAGATCCTCGGCACGCTGAACCTCGCCGGCAAGGTGCCGGCCACCGCCTCCGCCCTCTACGCCAAGAACCTGTTCTCCTTCGTGGAAACCTTCATCGACAAGGGGAGCAAGGCGTTCGCGATCCCCTGGGACGACGACCTCGTCAAGGCGACGCTTCTGACGCGGGACGGCAAGCTCGTCCACCCGAGGTTCGCGGAAGCGGCCTGAACGCTTCCACCCCCTCCTGCCCATTCCTGCTGGATCATCCGACCCATGGCGCAAGACATCGCGACCTCGACCAACCAACAACTCCTTGAGCGTGCCCAGGCGGCGGCCGACGCCGCCCGCCACTCGGCCGATGCCGCCCAGGCCTACGTCGACCAGATCGGACATGCCGGCGGCGTCGCCGTCCATGCCGCGACCGCCGGCGCGGTGGACCCGTTCGTGTTCCGCATCGCGATCCTGGCCCTGTCGTGCTTCATCGGCTTCTACGTGGTGTGGTCGGTCACGCCCGCGCTGCACACGCCGCTCATGTCCGTCACCAACGCGATCTCCTCCGTGATCGTGGTCGGCGCGTTGCTGTCGGTCGGCGTCGACGCGTCGGGCTTCGCCAACGACGGCCCGATCTGGGCGCGCATCTTCGGCTTCATCGCGCTGATCCTCGCCTCCGTGAACATCTTCGGCGGCTTCCTCGTCACCGAGCGGATGCTCGGCATGTACAAGAAGAAGGGCTGATCGTGAACGTCAACGTCGCGGCCTTCCTCTACCTCGTCGCCGGTATCCTGTTCATCTTGGCGCTGCGCGGGCTGTCGTCGCCGGCCACCTCGCGCCAGGGCAACCGGTTCGGCATGTCCGGCATGGCGCTCGCCGTGCTGACGACGCTCGCCCTCAAGCCACCCGCCGGCGTCCTGTCCTGGATCATGGTGATCCTCGGCATCGCGATCGGCGGGGGGATCGGCGCCTGGCGCGCCCGCACCGTCAAGATGACGGACATGCCGCAGCTCGTCGCGCTGTTCCACGCGCTGGTCGGCCTCGCCGCCGTGTTCGTGGCGGCCGGCGCCGCCTACGCGCCGCAGGCCTTCGGCATCGGCGAGCCCGGCAACATCCACGGCGCTTCCACCATCGAGATGTCGATCGGCCTGGCGATCGGCGCGATCACCTTCACCGGCTCGGTCATCGCCTTCCTCAAGCTCGACGGCCGCATGTCGGGCAAGCCGATCATCCTGCCGCAGCGCCATTTCATCAACATCACGCTGGCGATCTCCATCATCACCATGGTGGTCGTGTTCATCTTCACCCAGAGCCTGATCGTGTTCTGGCTGATCGCGCTCGCCGCCTTCGCGCTCGGCTTCCTCATCATCGTGCCGATCGGCGGCGCCGACATGCCGGTCGTCGTGTCCATGCTGAACTCGTACTCCGGGTGGGCGGCGGCCGGCATCGGCTTCACGCTCGGCAACCTCGCCCTCATCATCACCGGCGCGCTGGTCGGCTCCTCGGGCGCGATCCTGTCCTACATCATGTGCAAGGGCATGAACCGCTCCTTCGTGTCCGTCATCCTCGGCGGGTGGGGCGGCGAGGTGGCCGGCGGGTCCGGCGCGGTGGAAACGCGACCGGTCAAGCAGGGCTCGGCGGAGGACGCCGCCTACATCATGCAGAACGCCTCCTCCGTCATCATCGTGCCGGGCTACGGCATGGCGGTGGCGCAGGCCCAGCACGCGCTGCGCGAGATGGCCGACACGCTGAAGAAGGAAGGGGTGGACGTGCGCTACGCCATCCATCCCGTCGCCGGCCGCATGCCCGGCCACATGAACGTGCTGCTCGCCGAGGCCAACGTGCCCTACGACGAGGTGTTCGAGCTGGAGGACATCAACTCCGCCTTCGGCCAGGCCGACGTCGCCTTCGTGATCGGCGCCAACGACGTCACCAACCCGTCCGCCAAGACGGACAAGACGTCGGCCATCTACGGCATGCCCATCCTCGACGTGGAGAAGGCGAAGACCGTGCTCTTCATCAAGCGCGGCATGGGCTCGGGCTACGCCGGCGTCGAGAACGAGCTGTTCTTCCGCGACAACACGATGATGCTGTTCGGCGACGCCAAGAAGATGGTCGAGACGATCCTCAAGAACCTGCACTGAAGGACCTGCACCGGGGTCGCGTCGGCCGCGCCATCGCCGGCGCGGCCGAGGGGGTGGACGCGCCGGCGATGGCGCGGCCTTTGACTCGACCCTGGCTTTCGCCGATGACAGGGCCTCCCCCCTGCACCGAGCGTCCGATGTCCATTCCCACCGTCCTCCTGCCCGTCCTCGTCCAGGTCGCCCTCGTCTTCGTCCTGCTCGGCGCGATGGCGAAGACCCGCCGGGACGCGATGGCCGCCGGGGTGCAGGAGCGGGACATCGCGCTCTCCGACACGGCTTGGCCGACGCGCGCCCGGCAGATCTCCAACTGCTACGCCAACCAGTTCGAGATGCCGGTGCTTTTCATGCTGGCGGTCATCTTCGCGATCGTGCTGCGCCAGGCCGGCACCCTGTTCGTGCTGGTGGAATGGCTGTTCGTGGCGCTGCGCCTCGGCCACGCCTTCGTGCACACCACCAGCAACAAGGTCTCGATCCGGGGCCTGCTGTTCATCGGCTCGGCGGCGGCGACGGCGCTGCTCTGGCTGCTGATTTTCATCGGCGTGTTCTTCGGCCTCGTGATCCCGGTCGGCCTCGCCGCATGACGCCCGGCGGACGCCTGGCGGCGGCGATCGCCGTCTTCGCCGACATCGAGGCGCGGCGCCGCCCGGCCGCCGACGCCTTGAAGGATTACGGCCTGTCGCACCGCTTCGCCGGCTCGAAGGACCGCGCGGCGGTGGCCGCCCACGTCTACGACGCGCTGCGCCGCCGTGCCTCCGCCGCCTGGGTGATGGACGCGGACACGCCGCGCGCGGTCGTGCTGGGATCGCTCGCCAGGGCGAGGGGCTACGACGCCGACGCCATCGCCGCGATCTGCACCGGCGACGCGCACGCGCCGGAAACCCTGAGCGAGGCGGAGCGCGTGGCCCTGGGGACCAGGGACCTGGCCACCGCCCCGCTCCACGTCCAGGGTGACTTCCCCCCATGGATCGAGCCCGCGCTGGCGGCCGTGTTCGGCGACGCCTTGATCGCCGAGATGCGGGCCATGGCGGAGCGGGCGCCGCTCGACGTGCGGGTCAACACGCTGAAGGCGACGCGCGAGAAGGTGTTGGCCGGGCTCGCCCACGTGTCGCCGGTGGCCTCCGACCTGTCGCCGGACGGCGTGCGGCTGCCGCTCGGCGCCGACGGGCGCGGCCCGGCGCTCAGCGGCGAGCCCGTCTTCATCAAGGGGCTCATCGAGGTGCAGGACGAGGGCTCGCAACTCGCCGCCCGGCTCGCCAACCCCGCGCCGGGGCAGCAGGTGCTGGACCTGTGCGCCGGCGGCGGCGGCAAGACGCTGGCGCTCGCCGCCCTCATGGGGAACCGGGGGCAGATCTACGCCGCCGACACCGACGGGCGACGCCTCGCCGGCCTGTACCCGCGCCTCGACAGGTCGGGCGCGCGCACCATCCAGATCCGCTCGCCGCGCCGGGGCGTGCCGCCGATCGACGACCTGCGCGGCCGCTGCGACCTCGTCCTGGTCGATGCCCCATGCACCGGCACCGGGACGTGGCGCCGCAACCCCGACGCCAAGTGGCGGGTGCGGCCCGGCGCGCTCGACCAGCGGATCAAGGAGCAGGACGCGGTGCTGGCCCAGGCGGCATCCTACGTGAAGCCCGGCGGCCGGCTCGTCTACGTCACCTGCTCGCTGCTCGCCGAGGAGAACGAGCGACGGGTCGAAGCCTTCCTGGCGACCGGGGACAGCTTCAAGGTGCAGGCGCCGACGGCCGTGGCGGCGGCGGCCGGGTTGCCGGCGCTGACCCCCCATGCCGGGGAGCTGGGCATCCGCCTCTCGCCGCTGCGTACCGGCACCGACGGGTTCTTCGTGTCAAGCCTGGTCAGGGGCTGACGAGCCGAAGGCCTCCACCGAGCGCGCGATGCCGGCGGCGGTCGACAGCGCGCCCGGCTTGGCGACGAACACCACGTCGCCGACCACGCCGAGCAGGATCAGCGCCAGCATCGCGAGGCGCACGACCGGGCGGCGCGTGACGCGCGGTGGCGGCGGCGCGTCGGGCTCGGCGAACAACTGCGCGATGGAGGCCAAGTCGATCCGACGCCCCGCCCCGGTGCCGCGGTGCCCGGTGCCTTGAGGCGGGAGGCCCCGCGACAGCGCACCCTGCGAGATGAAGAACAATGCGGTCATGACCGGCTCCTTCCGTTGCCGTGACCATAGGCGAGGGCCCCTTGCCGCCCCCTCAAACCGACCGCGCGAAAGCCGGCGACGCCGGCAAGGTCGCGTTGACCATGGTCCGCCGCGATCGACCCCGCGCGCGCGGACCCTGTGGCCGGTTCCCGCACCCGCGAAGGAAAACCGTTCAAACCGGTGGGGAAACCCTCTACATCGAACATCCACGCAGGGATCGTCATGGCCGCCGACTTCGCACCCGACATCGTTCACGCCGATGTCCTCGCCCACCACGACAAGGTCCTCATCATCGACTTCGGCTCGCAGGTCACGCAGCTCATCGCCCGGCGGGTGCGGGAGGCCGGCGTGTATTGCGAGATCGCGCCGTTCCAGTCCGCCGCCGCCGCGCTGGAGGCCATCAAGCCGAAGGCCGTGATCCTGTCGGGCGGCCCGGCCTCGGTGCTGGAGGAGGGCTCGCCCCGCGCGCCCGACGCGCTGTTCACCGCCGGCATTCCCGTGCTCGGCATCTGCTACGGCGAGCAGCTGATGGCGGTGCAGCTCGGCGGCGCGGTCGAGTCCGGCCACCACCGCGAGTTCGGGCGCGCCGACGTCGAGGCGACCGGCGCCTCGCCGCTGCTCGACGGCGTGTGGGCGCATGGCTCGCATCCCGTGTGGATGAGCCACGGCGACCGCGTCAGCCGGATGCCGGAGGGCTTCGAGCGCATTGGCCGCTCCGCCAACGCGCCGGACTGCATGATCGCCGACGAGGTGCGGCGCTTCTACGGGCTGCAGTTCCATCCCGAGGTGCATCACACGCCCGAAGGGGCGAAGCTGCTGTCGAACTTCGTGCGCGGCATCGCCGGCTGCCGGCCCGACTGGACGATGAAGGCGTTCCGCGCCGAGGCGGTCGCCGCCATCCGCGCCAAGGTGGGCCAGGGAAGGGTGCTGTGCGGCCTGTCGGGCGGCGTCGACTCGGCGGTCGCCGCCGTGCTGATCCACGAGGCGATCGGCGACCGGCTCACCTGCGTCTACGTCGACCACGGCCTGATGCGGAAGGGCGAGTCCGAGCAGATCGTCACCCTGTTCCGCGAGCACTTCAGCATCCCGCTGGTGCACGTGGAGGCGGCCGAGCTGTTCCTGGGCGCGCTGCACGGCATCAAGGACCCCGAGCAGAAGCGCAAGATCATCGGCCGGCTGTTCGTCGCGACCTTCGAGCAGCAGGCCAAGGCGATCGCCGAGGACGGGCAGGGGCCGCTCGAGTTCCTGGCGCAGGGGACCCTCTACCCCGACGTGATCGAGTCCGTGTCGTTCTCGGGCGGCCCGTCGGTGACGATCAAGTCGCACCACAACGTCGGCGGCCTGCCCGAGCGCATGAACATGAGGCTCGTCGAGCCGCTGCGCGAGTTGTTCAAGGACGAGGTGCGCGCGCTCGGCCGGGAGCTCGGCCTGCCGGACGCCTTCGTCGGGCGTCACCCGTTCCCCGGCCCCGGCCTCGCCATCCGCTGCCCGGGCGTGGTGACGCCGGAGAAGCTCGCGATCCTGCGCGAGGCGGACGCCATCTACCTCGACGAGATCCGCCGCGCCGGGCTCTACGACACGATCTGGCAGGCCTTCGCCGTGCTGCTGCCGGTGCAGAGCGTGGGCGTGATGGGGGACGGGCGCACCTACGACTTCGTCTGCGCGCTGCGCGCCGTCACCGCCGTCGACGGCATGACGGCGGACTTCTTCCCCTTCGACATGGCGGTGCTGGGCCGCACCGCGACCCGCATCATCAACGAGGTCCACGGCATCAACCGCGTGGTCTACGACGTGACGTCCAAGCCGCCCGGCACGATCGAGTGGGAATGAAGGGCGCGAAATCCCACCGATGTTATGGCTGATCCGGCCCGGAGGACGCCACGAGGAGGACGCCAAGCCCTCGGTCAAAATGACTAACGGCATCGTCGGTGATCTACGCTATGGATGAGCGGACCAGACCTCGTCTGCTGGGGAACGCGCATTTGACGGACATCCACGACTGGCGTGAGACCGACCGGCTCCACGCCGAGCAGGGCCAGGGCGACCCCTTCGCCGCCGCCGTGCGCGCGACGCGGATGGCCATGATCGTCACGGACCCGCGCCAGCCGGACAACCCGATCGTCTTCGCCAACGCCGCCTTCTACCGGTTGACCGGGTACGACCGCGAGGAGGTGCTCGGGCACAACTGCCGCTTCCTGCAAGGGCCGGACACCGACAAGGCGTCGGTCCGGGCCATCCGCGCGGCGATCGACGCCCGCCGCGACATCGCCGTCGACATCCTCAACCACCGCAAGGGCGGCGAACCGTTCTGGAACGGCCTGTTCATCAGCCCGGTCACCAATGCCGGCGGCGAGGTGCAGTTCTTCTTCGCCTCGCAGCTCGACGTCACCGACCGCATCGAGGCGCAGCGCTTGGTGGCCAGCCAGCAGGAATGGCTGGAGCGCGAGGTGGCGCGCCGCACGGACGAGCTGCGGGAGGCGCTGGCCGCCCAGACCATGCTCGTCCACGAGGTGGACCATCGGGTCAAGAACAACATCCAGATGATCTCGGCCCTGCTGTCGATGCAGACCCGCTCCATCGCCGACCCGCAGGCGCGGGCCTCGCTCGACAGCATGCTCCAGCGCGTCGAGTCGATCGGCACCGTCCATCGCCGCCTTTACCAGTCCAAGGACGTCCGACGCTTCGACGTCGCCGAGTTCCTGCGCGACATCGCCCACGAGCTCCTCAAGGCCTCGGGGCGCACCGACATCGCGATGTCGCTCGACCTGCGGCCGGTGCAGGTGCCGGCGCAGCAGGCCTCGCCCGTCGCGCTGATGCTCAACGAACTGATGATGAACGCCCTCAAGCACGCGTTCCCCCCCGGCCGCCCCGGCCGGTTGTCGGTGCGGATCGCCGACGACGCCGACGGCCGCCTCGTCGTCGAGCTGGCCGACGACGGCGTCGGCATGCCGGCCAGCACGCGGGGCGCGGGCTTCGGCAGCCGCCTCATCAAGACGCTCGCGCGCCAGCTCCAGGCCGACGTGACGTGGCGGCCCGGCGACCCCGGCACGGTGGTCGAGGTGCGCGCGCCCATCCGCGGCTTCGACGAGGTGCCGGCCGATGCCTGAGCCGCTGCGGGTGCTCATCGTGGAGGACGAGGCGCTCCTCCTCATGCAGCTCGAGATGGCGGTCGAGGACGAGGGCCACGACGTGGTGGGCACGGCGATGACCTCCGGCGAGGCGATCGCGCTGGCCGGCATGGTCGAGCCGGATGTCGCCTTCGTGGACCTTCAGCTGCTCGACGGTCCGACCGGGGTCGACGTCGCCCGCTACCTGCGAGGCTCGAAGGGGACGATGGTCGTCTTCATCACCGCCAACGCGACCCGGCTGCCGAGCGACTACGAGGGCGCCGCCGGCATCGTCTCCAAACCGTTCTCGCAGGCCGGCATCATCGCCACCATCCGCTACCTCGCGCAATGCGTCCGCCACCCGCCGCCGAGCCTGCCGGTCCCCATCGAGCTGAAGCTGGCGCCGGCCTGACGTCCGGC
>CAXSDP010000033.1:34408-40856 GCA_964235705.1 uncultured Beijerinckiaceae bacterium
TGCCGGTCATCGCATTGCCGACTTGCGCCGCCGCGTGCTACCCGCCGCCATGCTCGAAGGCCTGCCGCCCAACAATGCCGCGCACGTGATGCGCCTGCGCTGCGACGAGGCGACCGCGCGGCGCGTCGCCGACATCGTGGTCGAAACCTTCGATCCCGCCGACACCGCCGCGAGCGCCTTCGAGGAAACGATCAACGTCGCGTCCTGGTCCGGTGGTCCCTGGCTCGTGGAGGTGTATTTCGGTCGGGCCCCGGACGAGGCGGCCGTGCGGGCGCTCGTGGCCTGCGCCACCGATCCCGAAACCGCCGCCGGCGCGGTGTTCGACCGGGTGGAGAAGCGCGACTGGGTCGCCGCTTCGCTCGAAGGGCTCGAAGCCGTGCGCGAGGGGCGCTTCGTGGTCCACGGCTCGCACGGCCGGGCGCGGGTGGGGGTCGGCGACATCGGCATCGAGATCGAGGCGGCGCTCGCCTTCGGCACCGGGCACCACGGCTCGACGCGCGGCTGCCTCGCCACGCTCAACGCGCTCGCCAAGCGCCGGCGGCCTCGTCGCATCCTGGATGTCGGGACCGGGACGGGCGTGCTGGCGATCGCCGCCGCCCGCCGCTTCCACCGTCCCGTCGCCGCCGGCGACATCGACGGGGTGGCGGTCGCCGCCGCGCGTGACAACGCCCTCGCCAACGCGGTCGGCCCGCACGTGCGCCCGGTGCGGGCGGTGGGGGTCGCGCATCCGGCGCTGCGCGCCGGGGCGCCCTACGACCTCATCCTCGGCAACATCCTGGCGCGTCCGCTCCGCGCGCTGGCGCCGTCGCTGCGCCGCCTGGCCGCGCCCGGCGCCGAGGTCATCCTATCCGGCCTGCTCGCCACCGACGTGCCCGGCGTGGTCGCGGCTTACAGGACCCAGGGCTTCGCGCTGGTCGCGCGCAGGAGCGTGGAGGGCTGGGCGACGCTGCTGCTGCGGCGCCCCTTCAGGCCTTGATCCGCGCCCGGACCCGCGCCCGGACCCGCGCCATCAGCGGGGCGAACCGCTCCACCACCATGCTTCGCATCCCAGCGACGTCGAGCGCCGCGACCATCGCCGCGTAGACGAGGATGCCGCCGCCGACCTGCGCGACCAGGATCAGGACGCCGGGCGGCTGGCCGCGCAGCGGCAGCAGCGCGACCGTCATCGCCAGGGTGGCGAGCGCGGTCGCGCCCAGGTCCCGCGCGCGGGGCCAGGCCGGCCGCGACAGGCCCGCGATGCCGATCAGGGTGACGAGGGCGGCGGCGAAGGCGCCGGATTGCGCGATGGCGAGGTCGGACGCGTTCGTGCGGTGCGGCAGGATCAGCAGGATGAGCGGATCGGCGAGGCATCCCACCACCGCGGCAGCGATCAGCGGGGCCGTGCGCTTGGCGATCTGGAAGATCGGGTTGATCGCGTAGAGGATCAGCGCGAAGCAGAACAGGCCAGGCATCATCAGCGTCAGGAGCTGCTCGAACGGACCCCGGTACTGCACCGGCACGATCAGGCCCTGCAGCGAGGGCAGCACCAGCCAGATGCCGACGCACGCCGGCAGGATGATCGCGAGCACGATCGCCATGTTGTCGGCGATCCGCCGCTTGGCGCGCTCGTGGCCGTGGCGTTCGTGCATCGCCACCGCGATCTGGAACAGCAGCACGTCGAGCGTCGAGCCGATCGCCTGCACCGCCTTGGTGCCGATGTCGTAGGCGAGCGAGAACTGCCCCGTCTCGGAGAAGCCGTAGAGCACCGCCACCAGCGCGCGATTGGCGAGCGGGATGGAGATGTAGAGGAGGTTGGCGGTGACGATGGGCGCGGCGTAGCGCAGGATGGAGCGGGCGATGGCGGAGGAGGCGAGCCGCGCTTCCGCGCCGGGGTCGCTGAGCGCGGCGCGCGCGGCGACCACCGAGCCCGACAGGCTGACCACGCCGCCGATCAGCGCCATGCGGGCGGACGCGAAGTAGAAGGCCCCGCCCCCCGTCAGCGCCAGGGCCAGCACGTTCTTCACCAGCACCAGCTTGACGTAGAGCCCGTCGTGGAAGCGGGCGCGCACCAGCGCCGTGTTGAAGTCGAAGAGGCCGTTGGCCACCGCCGCGCCCAGCGCCAGCGCGATCAGCCCGCTCGACAAGGGGAAGCGCACACCGGTGGTGAAGAGCAGCGCGCTGCCGAGCGCGAGCGCCACCGTCACCAACGCGAAGGCGATGTCGAGCGTCGCCCGCAGCGCCGGATCCTCGCCGCGCGAGCGTTCCGAGTAGAAGCGCGTCGCGCCGAGCCGGAGCCAGTCGAGGAAGCCGGCCTGCACCGCCGTCGCCGTGGCGAGCGCGAGGGCGAAGCGGCCGTACTCCGCCGGCCCGAGGAACTTGGCGACGAGCAGCCCGACCGCGAAGTTGAACACGACGTTCAGGAAGAAGGCGGCCAACACCTTCATCGCGCGTGAAGGCCTGGCGCGCGAAGACCTGGCGCGCGAAGGCCCGTCCGGAGGCGATCGCTTCGAGGTGGGGGGCCGGGGGCGGCGGACGCGCGCATGGACCCGCTCCATACCCCAGGTGGGGCCGCCGAGTCTCGCGGTCGCGGTCGAAGGCGGGGCCGCGCGGCTTTGCGGCCACGTGTCCGCTCCCGGCCGCTCTTTCGGTCAGGTCGCCGGGTCGTCGAACGTCATGCGCCCGCTCGCGCCCCGGTGCCAAACGTAGACGACGTCGTCGGGCGTCGTGGGGTCGCCGTGCGCGTCGAAGGTCAGCTCGCCCAGCACGGTGTGGAACGGAACGCCGGCGCGCATCGTCGCGGCCAGGGCCTTCCCGTCGAGCGAGCGGCTGGCGGCGGCGGCCTGCTGGATCACCTCGACGGCGGCGTAGGCGTAGAAGGTGTAGGCGCCGGGCTCCACGCCCCTGGCCCTGAAGCGCTTCAGCAGGTCGACGGCGGCGGGCATCCGGCGGGGATCACGGGCGAACACGATCAGCGATCCGTCGGCGGCCGGTCCGGCCACGCTCGCGAAATCCTCGGAAGCGATGCCGGCGTCGCCCAGCAGCACGGTGCGGGCGTTCGCGTCCCGCAGTTGCCGGACCAGGAGGCCACCCTCCGTCGCCGCGCCGCCCCAGACCACCACCGCCGCGCTCGACGCCTTCACCCGTCCGGCCAGGGGCGCGGCGTCCCGCGTGCCCTTCTCCAGGGTGCCGTAGAACACCTCCCGCGTGCCGGCCGCCGCGAGGATGCGCCGGACCGCGTCGGCGAAGGCCATCCCCGCGCCGGTGCGGTCGTGCGCGATCGCGATCTTGGCGACGTGGTGGTCGAGCAACCAGCGGGCCGCGACCCCGGCCGCCGCGTCCTCCCGCCCGCCCACGCGGAACACCGTGGGCAGGCTGCGATCGGTGAAGGACGGCGCCGTCGCGCCCGGCGACACCTCCAGCACGCCCGCGGCGGCGTAGAGCGTGGAAGCGGGCACCGCCACCGCCGAGCTGAACGGACCGATGACGAACGGCACGTGGCCGTCGACGAAGGCCTTCGCGACCTCGGCGCCCTTCTTGGGATCGCCGCCGTCGTCACCCGGCACGATCCGGATCTTGCGGCCGAGCAGGCCGCCGGCGGCGTTGACGTCCGACACCGCCTGTTCGACGCCGAGGCGGATCTGGTCGCCGTAGACGGCGTCCGGTCCGCTGAAGGGTCCGCTGACCCCGAGCTTCACGCTCGGCGCCTGGGCGGACGCCGATCCCGCGAAGGCCGCCGCCACCGTGACGAAGGCGGCGGCCGTGAGGGACGCGAGGACCGCGCGGCGTGAGCCGGCGCGTCCCGCCGGGACGGGGGCTTGACGGTCCCGGCGGCGACGCTCCGACCGCTCGGCCCCGAATCCCATGGTTCCGCCCCCCGTCATCGAGCACCTCCCACCTTTCGCGGCGACCCTCTACCGGTTTTGGCGGGGAAACGGAAACACGACGTGTCCGCGCGTCGTGCGATGCGCCCTTTACGCCCCTCGCGAAACGTGGTGGCTTCGCCGCGCTGGCGTGGCGGGCATTGGCGTGGCGGGCGCGGAGGGTCGATGGTCGTGGTGCGGATGGAAGGCTCCAGGACCGTTCGCGCCGACCGTCGCGCGGTCTGGGACGCCCTCACCGACGTCGATTGCCTCCGGGTTTGCATTTCCGGCTGCGATTCCGTCACCCGTCTGTCCAACACCCGCTTCGGCGTCGTGGTCGGCGTATCGCTCGGCCCGGTCCGCATCCCGTTCCGGGGATCGGTCGAGATCACGTCGAGCGACCCGCCGCGGTCCTACCACATCACCGGCCGGGGCGAGGGTGGTCTCGCCGGCCTCGCGACCGGGTCTGCGACGATCCGGCTCCACGAGGTACCGAACGGTTGCCGGCTCGGCTACGTCATCGCCGCCAAGCCGGAGGGCCCGCTCGCGACGTTGGGCGCGCTGTTCATCAACGGCGTGGCCAGGACGCTGACCGATCGTTTCGTGACGAGCTTCGCCGCCCGGCTGGAACGCACGGGCGCCGGCTCCCGCGCCGACGACCGCCGCGCCTGGTCGTAGCACCGCCGGTCCGGCTCAGCGCTGGCTCAGTCCGTCCAACTCGGCGACGCGCTTCAGGTATTTGCCGTAGCCCGACTTGCCGTAGCGCGTCGCGCTCTTCAGCAGCATGTCCCGGTCGATGAACCCCTGGTGGAAGGCGATCTCCTCCAGGCAGCTCATCTTGAGGCCCTGCCGTCGTTCCAGGATCTCGACGAACTGCCCCGCCTCCGCGAGGCTGTCGTGGGTGCCGGTGTCGAGCCAGGCGAAGCCGCGCCCCATGATCTCCACGCACAGGTCGCCGCGCTCGAGGTAGACGCGGTTGACGTCCGTGATCTCGAGTTCGCCGCGCTCGGACGGCGGGATGGACGCGGCGATGTCGAGGACGTCGTTGTCGTAGAAGTACAGCCCGGTGACGGCGAGGTTGGACTTCGGCGTGGCCGGCTTCTCCTCGATGGAGAGCGCGCGGCCGCCCTCGCCCATCTCCACGACACCGTAGCGCTCGGGATCGGAGACGATGTAGCCGAACACGGACGCGCCGTTCGTCCGCGCCGTCGCGGAGGCGAGCAGCTCGGGCAGGCCGTGGCCGTAGAAGATGTTGTCGCCGAGCACGAGGGCGACGCGGTCGTCGCCGACGAAGTCGCGCCCGATGATGAAGGCCTCCGCCAGGCCGTTGGGCTCCGGCTGCACCGCGTAGGACAAGCGGAGGCCGAAGGTCGAGCCGTCGCCGAGCAGCTGCTGGAACAAGGGCTGGTCGTGCGGCGTGGTGATGATGAGGATGTCGCGGATGCCCGCCATCATCAGCGTCCCCAGCGGGTAATAGATCATCGGCTTGTCGTAGACCGGCAGCAGCTGCTTCGACAGGACGAGGGTCAGCGGGTAGAGCCGCGTGCCCGAGCCGCCGGCGAGTATGATGCCTTTCATGTCGAGTCCTTCCCGGCGGGGCTGCCCGTCCACGGTCCCGCGACGGGCGGTCGCGCGATGGACACGCTTGTAGGCGCGGGAGCGGTGGCGCTCAAGGGCGGACGCCCCCGCCTCGCCGCGCTAAGACCGGCCCTCCCCTCATCCCGAGCCCGCCGAAGGACATCCTGAGGCGGCCGCTCGCCCGCCGGCGGCATCGTGCTTCATCCCAGATCCGCCGCGTCCTTCGGGTGCCGTATCGGGCAACCGTTGGCCTTCGCCCGGAAGCCGGCCGACATCTCGTAGGCCGGTTTGCGCGAACGCATGACCGAGCCGAGCGGCCGATGCGCCGCGACGCCGTCCCATGGGCTGAACGCCAGGCCCTCGTCCAGCGATTGGTGCTTGGCCTCGTCGTAGGACGACTGCGCGGGGACGGTGATCGTCGCCACGCTCACGTAGGGGCTCTCCTCCTCCGGCCACGGCACGGAGGCGTCCTCCACCGGCATGCTGTCGCGGTCGGTCAGCAGTTGCACGCGCACGTCCCACGTCCCGCCGTGTTGCGCGAAGAACGTTCGCAGGGCGGCGCGCAGCCCGTCGGGGTTCCCCTTCAAGTCCACGGTTTGGCCGGCCAACGCCACGAGCTCGGGCGAGGAGGGGGCCACCGACACCTTCGCGACGTAGGGTCCGTGCAGCAGCGGGACCTGCGTGTAGAAGGTGCTGCCGGCGGGATGGGTCTGCGGGTGGCCGCCGAGCTGGATCAGCGTGGCGCTCTCGCCGCCGACCGCCTCCAGCGCCTTCTCCGCCCCCCGCGCCACGGCGGACAGGACCTTCTTCGCCCCTTCCGCGCGGTCGGTCGTCGCCGCCAGCGTCTTCAGCGACTTGAGGAACGCCTTCGCGTCGGGCGCCGAGAAGGCGGGCGCGTCGATCATCACGAAGTCCTGGGTGGCCAGCCCCTCCGAGCCGGGCAGCCGCTCGCCGTCCACGCCGACGACCTTCACCGCCAGCCCGCGCGGGGCGGAGATCGCGTCGTCCAGGATGTCGCCGGGGTTGGTCGA
>CAXSDP010000034.1:0-39893 GCA_964235705.1 uncultured Beijerinckiaceae bacterium
CGGGGATCTCCGTGTCGCGCGCCAGCATCGCGTCGAGCGAGCGCAGCGCCTCGAACGCGGCCACCGTCGCCGGGGCCGCGGCGAGATCGGCCGCCAGGCCGGCGGCGGCGATCGCGGCGGCGATCGTGTCGCCGCGCACCAGGGCCTCGGTGGCGGCGCGCGGCAGGCGCAGCCCGTGCGAGGCGTCCGCCACCGCCACCAGCTGCTCCGCGCGCTCATCGGGGGAGGGGGGCTGGCCGACGGCGTGGAGGCCGTGCGGGATCAGCGTGTACTCGAGTTCGAGCACGGCAGCCCCGAGCGCCGCGACGCGCCCTTCCGCCGCCACGCCCCACGCCGGCTCGGCGGCGGCGAGCTCGACCGCCGCCGCCTGAGCCTGGATCAGCGCGGCCAGGTCCGCGCGCTGTTCACGCGCGTCCGGGGCGAGGGAACGGTACTGGCCGATCGTCGCCTTGAGGTCGGCGAGGCCGCGATAAAGGCCGGAATGGGCGATCGGCGGCGTCAGGTAGCTGATGAGCGTCGCCGCCGCCCGCCGCTTGGCGATCGCGCCCTCCGACGGGTTGTTGGCGGCGTAGAGGTAAAGGTTCGGCAGGTCGCCGATGAGGCGGTCCGGCCAGTCGCGGCCAGACAGGCCGGATTGCTTGCCCGGCATGAACTCGAGCGCGCCGTGGGTGCCGAAGTGCAGCACGGCGTCGGCGGCGAAATCCTCGCGGATCCAGCGATAGAAGGCGGAGAAGGCGTGCGTCGGCGCGAACCCGCGCTCGAACAGCAGCCGCATCGGGTCGCCCTCGTAGCCCATGGACGGCTGGATGCCGACGAACACGTTGCCGAAGCGTTCGCCGAGCACGAGGATCGAGCGCCCGTCGCTCCCCTGCCGCCCCGGCGCGGCGCCCCACTGCGCCTCGATCTCGCGGAGGTGCCGCTCGCGCCGCACGTGGACGTCCACGGAGATGCGGGCGTGGACGTTGGCCATCGCGCCATGGATCGCGGCATTGCCGACGACGACGCGCTCGCGCAGGGCGTCGACGTCGGCCGGCACGTCCACCGTGTAGCCCTCCGCCTTCATCGCGAGCAGCGTGCGGTGGAGCGATTCGAACACGGACAGGTAGGCGGCGGTGCCGGTGTTGCCGGCGTTCGGCGGGAAGTTGAAGAGCACGATTCCCACCTTGCGCGTCGCGCGGGTCGAGCGACGCAGGGCGACGAGCTTGGCGACGCGCCCGGCCAGCATGTCGGCACGCTCGGCGCAGGCGTGCATGGCGCGGCGGCGCTCCCCCGTGGGGAAGGAGCAGGCGCGCTCGCACCCGCGACAGGTGCCGCCATCGCCGGTCGAGCGGCCGCCGAACACGAGCGGGCCGGTCGCGCCGTCGATCTCGGGGATCGCCACCATGATCGTGGCCTCGACCGGTGTCAGCCCGCGATCCGATCCGCCCCACTCCTCCAGCGTTTGGAACTCGGCCGGGTGCGCGGCGAGGTAGGGGACGTCGAGGTCGGCCAGGACCGTCTCGGCCGCCGCCGCGTCGTTGTAGGCGGGACCGCCGACGAGCGAGAAGCCGGTCAGTGACACCAGCGCGTCGATCGTCGGGCGGCCGTCGCGTTGGAAGAAGGCGGCGATGGCCGGCCGCGCGTCGAGTCCGCTCGAGAAGGCGGGGATGACGCGCAGGCCCCTCGCCTCCATGGCGGCGATGACGCCGTCGTAATGGGCGGTGTTGGCGGCGAGCAGGTAGGATCGCATGACGAGCAGGCCGACGGTGCCGACGCTCTCGCCCGGCAGGGACACTTCGGCCAGGACGTGGGCGTCGTCGGCAACCCTGGCCGCGAGGCGAGGGTGGTACACGCCGACGTCGGGATATCCGACGGGGGGCGCGGCCGCCACCGACTCGCGCAGCGCGCGGCGCGGCCCGTCGGCGTAGCGGCCGACCAGCATCCGAACCATGTTGCCGAGGTTCTCTTGGCTGCCGCCCAGCCAGTATTGCAGGGTGAGCAGGTAGGCGCGCACGTCCTGCGCGGTGCCGGGGATGAGGCGCAGGAGGCGCGGCAGCCGGCGCAGCATCGCCATCTGTCGCGACCCGCCTCCCGCGCCGCCGCCGGCCCCGGTGGTCTTGGGCTTGAACTTGCGCAGGAACGCCAGCGCGCCGCCCGATCCTCCCTCCATCGTGAAGCGCCCGAGCCGGGTGAGGCGTACGACCTCTTTGGCCGACAGCGCGCAGACGAGGGCGTCGCATGCTTCGCGGCGCGCCCTGAGGGCATCGAGGATGGGAAGGAAATGATCCTCCATGAACAGCATGCCGCAGACGATGATGTCGGCACGCGCGATGTCGGCGCGGCAGCGTTCGAGCGCGCGCGGTGTCGCGCTCCATTCGGACGCGGCATGCAGGGCCAGGTTCAAGCCCGGCATCTCCCGGACGAGGTCGAGGCCGGCTCGCTCCAGGGCACCGGCGAAATGGGTGTCCATCGCGATGACGACGACGTTGATGGGGGTCGCGCCGATCACCGTGGGTGTCTTCAACATTTCTTCGTCTCGCCGATCGAACGGCAGTTGCTGCCGATCGCGAGGCTAACGCACCCGTCACAAGTGTCAACCTAAGTTTACGTAAGTTGACCAATGATAAGATATCTTACCCGGCGTAAGGTCCCCACCGAACACGTGATGGAATGGAGTGTGAACCAATAGCGAACGGGCTCCCACACGCGGATTGAACACGACGCTTGGTTGTGGTTGGGAACGTCAATTGATCGCCACCATATGTCCCGCTCATCGCGGACAGGATCCGACTGGCTATGTCCCACCATCCTTTTCCCCTCTCCGAGGAGACGACGAGGGCGCCTCACGATGTGACCTCCCATCCCCTGATCCAGCGCCTGGAAACCTTCCGCACCCTGTCGACCATCGACCGGGAGGTGCTGGGCAAGGCGACCGAGGACACGCACTCCGTTGCCTCGCACACCGACCTGCTCCGTGAGGGTGACGCCCCGGAGGTCGTGCGTGTCCTCGTCGAGGGTTTCGCCTGCCGTTACAAGATCGTCGACGGCGGCAAGCGCCAGATCCTCGGCTTCCTCCTCCCCGGCGACATCTGCGACGCGCACGTGTTCACCCTCAGCCACACGGACCACAACGTCGTGGCGCTGACCGAGGCCAAGGTGGCGACCATCCCGCGCGACGCGGTGGAACGGATCCTCGCCGCCCATCCCGCGATCGCCCGCGCGCTGCTCTGGTCATCGCTGGTCAACGAATCGATCTCGCGCGAATGGCTGGCGAACATGGGCCGGCGCTCGCCCAACAAGCGGATCGGCCATCTCCTATGCGAAATGCTGACCCGCTTGCGGGCGGCGGGTCAGGCGAGCGACGACCGCTTCGCCTTCCCCATCACGCAGGCCGACCTCGGCGACACGGTCGGGCTCTCGACCGTGCACGTGAACCGGACCTTGCAGGAACTCAAGGCGAAGAAGCTCATCGTCTCGAAGCGTTGGCTCTTCGAGATCCTCGATGTACCCGCGCTGATGGCGTTCAGCGATTTCGATCCGGCCTACCTGCACCTCGATCCGGCACCGGCGCACCGGCCCGCGTGATCGATGCCTCGCTCCCCGCCGGGATCACCATCGCGCGTCGCGCCTTTTCCGGCGATGCCTTGACGTCCGCCAGTCGCGCTTAACGGTCGATTTACCCTGCTCGCGGACCATGCTTGCCAAGGCGGACGAGGACGTCCGCCGTCCGAGGCCGCATGTCCTGCACCATCCTGATTGTCGATGACGACCCGGTCCAGCGTCGTTTGCTGGAGGCCCTGGTCCGACGCTTCGGCTTCGCGGCCGAGACCGCCGAGAACGGCCAGGACGCCTTGCGGCGCCTCGAACCCTCGGGCGCGGCGCCTGTCGACCTGATGATCCTCGACCTCGTCATGCCCGACCTCGACGGCATGGCGGTGCTGGCCCGCCTGCGGGAAACCGGGCGGGCCGTGCCCACCATCGTGCAGACGGCCCACGGCTCCATCGAGGCGGTGATCGCCGCGATGCGCGCCGGCGCCCTCGACTTCGTGGTCAAGCCGGTCGGCGCCGAGCGACTCCAGGTGTCCATCAAGAACGCGTTGCGCGTCGACGCGCTGGAGGACGAGGTTCGCCGCCTCAACCGCCGGGCTTCGGGGTCGCTGTCGTTGAAGGACCTCGGCAGCAAGAGCGAGGAGATGGAGCGCGTCGTCCGGTTGGGGGAACGCGCCGCCAAATCCGCCATCCCCGTCCTGCTCGAGGGTGAGTCGGGCGTCGGCAAGGAGCTGGTGGCGCGCGCGATCCAGGGCGCGTCCGACCGGCGCGGGCGCGCCTTCGTCACCGTGAACTGCGGCGCGCTGCCGGAAACGCTGATCGAGTCCATCCTGTTCGGCCACGAGAAGGGTGCCTTCACCGGCGCCACGGAGAAGCACGCCGGCAAGTTCGTCGAGGCGCACGGCGGCACCCTGTTCCTCGACGAGATCGGCGAACTCCCGCCGAACGCCCAGGTCAAACTGCTGCGCGCCCTGCAGGAAGGGGAGGTCGATCCCGTCGGCGGCAAGCGGCCGGTGAAGGTCGACATCCGGCTGATCTCGGCGACCAACCAGAACCTCATCGAATTGGTGAAGCGCGGGCTCTTCCGCGAGGACCTGTACTACCGCCTCAACGTGTTCCCGATCACCGTGCCGCCGTTGCGCGCCCGTCGCCGGGACGTGGCCGACCTCACGCGTCGCTTCGTCGCGCGCTTCGCGGCGGAGGAAGGCAAACGCCTGCTCGGCGTCAGCGCCGAGGCGTTGGCGATGCTGACGGCCTATAACTGGCCGGGCAACGTCCGCCAGCTGGAGAACGCGGTGTTCCGCGCCGTGGTGCTCGCCGATCACGACGAGCTGACCGTGGCGGAATTCCCACAGATCGCCGCCCTCGTCGAGGGGTTCGACGTGCGCATCCCGCCGGTCGCCGCCGCGCTCCAGGCGATGGTCGTGCCCGAACGCGAGGTGTTGCGCATCGAGGTCCGCGATCCCAACGTGCTGCCGCTCCTCGACGAGGGCGGCGACGTGCGCAGGCTCGAGGTGCTGGAAGCCGACGCGATCCGCTTCGCGCTCGGCCACTACCGAGGTCAGATGTCGGCGATGGCCCGAAAGCTCGGGATCGGGCGTTCGACCCTTTATCGCAAGATGAAGGAATACGGTTTCTTCGGGACGGACGCGCCTGAATCGGATGAGGAAGCCGCCTGATCACGGCATCGGGATCGCCGCCTTGTTGCCGTTGGGGCACGGGGCATCGCAAACCATGACGTGTCCTCCAACGGTCCGGCCGCGCCATTGCTTTCGCGGAACCCGGCACTCAGATGCGACTTGAGTCGGACATCCGGTCGACTTCCTGCCACCACGGGGCTGGCGTTTCGATGCCAGGAACACATGCGCGCGCGCTTTCCACGAGCCGCCTTGACGGCGACGCTCATCCTCGGCTCCATCGGCGTCGCCCGTGGCGGTGAGATCGACACGTTCTTCGCCGACCTCGACAAGCCGGCGCCCACCAAGCGCGCGATGGTGGCCGCGACCCATCCGACCGGCGCCGCAGCCGCCTCGGACCCGCTCGGCATGGATGCCCTCTTCGACGGGGAGGACGTCGACCGCCGACGTGACGGGCCCGAACCCCGGATCGTCGAAGTCCTCCCGCCCGCCCCGCCATCCGCGGATGGCAAGCGCGGCGACGCCGCGCCGCCCGACATACGGACCCGCGTGCTCGCCCCGACCCCCGAGCCGCTGGCCGCGCCGGCCAAGGAGGCGGGCAAGGACGCGTTAAGCCAGGACGCTCTAGGTAGGGAGGCTTCGGGCAAGGCGCCGGCGGCCGGCAAGGCGAACCTCGATCCCGAACCGGACGCCCCCATCAAGCCGCCGGCCGCGACGCCCACGCTCGATCCGTTGGACGCAGCCGATCCTTCCAAGGCGCCCGGCGCGGGCGACGCCACGTCCGTTGGTTCCCCTGCGGAACCGTCCGCCCAGCCGCTGCCGCCACTCAACGCCGCGATCAAGGCGACGCTCGACAAGCGCGACGCGCTCGACGTGCGGGGCGCCAACGCGCGGGAGCGTCGCAAGGAGCGCGGGGCGGTCGCCGCCTTCTACGCCGCGCACGGTTTCGCGCCGGTCTGGTCCGACGGCGGCCACCCGGTCGCCGCCGCCGCGCCGGTGATGGCACGGCTGGCGCGCGCGGCGGAGGACGCCCTCACGCTCCCGGCGCCACCGAAATCCCTGACGACCGACGGGGCGCTCGACGCCGTCGCCGCGAGCGAGGTCGCGTTGACCGACGCCGTCGTCGCCTATGCCCGCCAGGCCAGCGGTGCCCGCGTGGACCCCCGGACGATCGGTCCGCTGATCGGCGCCAAACCGCGACTCGCCGATCCCGCCGCCGTGCTGGAATCGATCGCCGCCGCCGGTGCCACGGCCGGCGACGCCTTGCGGGATTTCAACCCAACGGAGCCGCGCTACGTCGCCCTGCGCGAGAAGCTCGCCCAGGCGCGGGAGGCGCGTGGGTCCGCTCCGACCGGTCCATCCCTCAAGGTCGGCGCGCGTGGGGCGCGCGTGCCGTCGCACCTGGAGGGCACGCTGGTCGCCAACATGGAGATGTGGCGCTGGATGCCCCGGGACCTCGGGCAGGATCGGATCGAGGTCGACATCCCCTCCTTCACCGTCACCGTGTTCCGCGACGGCGTGCCGGCCGCGCACAACCGCGTGGTGGTCGGCAAGGTCGACACGCCGACGCCGCTGTTCTCGAACACGATGCGCTACCTCATCGTCAATCCGGTTTGGAACGTGCCGGAGTCGATCATCGACAAGGACCTGCTGCCCAAGGATGGGGACGCCAGCGGCATTCGCGCGCGCGGCTTCGACGTGTCCTACCGCAACGGCAAGCTCGTCGTGAAACAGCCTGCGGGCGAGAAGAACGCGCTCGGCCGCGTCAAATTCATGTTCCCCAACGATTATGCCGTGTACCTGCACGACACGCCCTCCAAGGCGCTGTTCTCGACGTCCAAGCGAGCCTACAGCCACGGCTGCGTGCGCGTCGACCAGCCCTTCGACTTCGCCCAGAGCGTGCTCAACGACGCAAGCCAGGCCTCCAGAAGCCAGGCGTCGGGAGGCAAGTTGCCTTGGAGCCAGGAGCGACTGCGCAAGCTGCTCGGCGACAAGGAACGCACCGTCAACCTGCCCGAGCCTCTGCCGATCCACATCGAGTACTTCACCGCCACCGTCGACCCCGACAGCCAGCGGCTGCAACTGCGCGACGACGTCTACGACTACGCCCACAAGGTCGCGGCGGCGCTGGGCGAAGGGGACGGGCAGGGCGTCGTCGCGAGCATCGCCCGACCGACGCTCGCGACGACGCACCGCCACCCTCGCGCGGCGATCGCGTCGGATTGACCATCGACCGACTTCCGCGGGCGCCCAGCGCGCGGATGACTTGCTGACGAACCACTTGCCTGTTGCCGCGAAACATCAGGTTTGAGTGATAGGATCTACAAGGGTTGTTTACCCTTGTGCGTAACACTTCGGTCGCCATAAAGATGAAGCGTGGCGTGTCCAGGGGTGTGTTCTTTGCGATCCTTCAAGCTACGCGGACGCGGGCGGCCGCTGTTGCTGGCCTTGGCCAGCCTGGCCTGCTCCCTCGGCATCTGGATCGTCGCGCCATCGGCGACCGAGGACGCCGTCGCCAACGGCGACACCCGCACGCTGCATTTCTATCACACCCACACCGGCGAGACGATCGACGCGACCTACCGCGTCGATGGGCACTACGATGCCGCCGTCCTGCGGCAGCTCAACCACTTCCTGCGCGACTGGCGCAACAACGACGAGATCGCGATGGACCCCCGGCTGTTCGACGCCGTCTGGGAAGCCTACCGCACCGCCGGCGCGAGCGACCGCATCCACATCTATTCCGCCTACCGCTCGCCCGAAACCAACGCCATGCTGCGCCGCCGCTCCAAGGCCGTTGCCCAGCATTCCCAGCACATGCTCGGCAAGGCGATGGACACGACGCTGCCCGGCTTCCCGATGGAGCGCATCCGCGAGGCAGGCATGAAGCTCCAGAACGGCGGCGTCGGCTGGTATCCGTCCGCCAACTTCGTCCACCTCGACGTCGGCGGCGTACGCTCCTGGCCGCGCATGCCCTACGATCAACTGGCCCGCCTGTTCCCCGACGGGAAAACGGTCCACATCCCCGCCAACGGTCAGCCCATGGCGCGCTACGAGGAGGCACGCGCCGAGATCGCCGCGCGCGGCGGCGCCGAGCTTCCACCCTCGCAGGAGTCCGGTGGCTTCTTCGCCTGGCTGTTCGGCAGCGGCACGTCCGGGAGCACCGCGAGCGAGGACGAGGAGGATCGCCGCGCCGTCGCCGCCGCACCGCCGCCCGCGCCGGCCAGGGTGGTGGCCGCCCGCACCCCCGCGCCGCCGACCCCGGAGGTCATGGCGCTGGCCTACAGCGAACCGACGGCCGCCCGCGAAGCGGAGGCGCCAGTCGCCGCGACCCGACAAGATCCCGCGTCCCGGGAGGCCGACCGCGCCGCGACAGACGACGTCGCGCCAGACCAGGCCGGCGCGACCGCCGCCGGGAGCGGCGACGCGCGGGACGGTGCGCCGACGGCGAGCGCGCCGCTGCCGCCGCGTCGCCCGGCCTCGCTCGTGGCGGCCGTCGCCGAGATCCCGCTCCCACCGGTCAGGCCCCCCGTTCGCCTGGCCAGCGTGGCCGATGAGGACGCCCCCGACTTGCGGCCGCGACGCGAGCGCGACGCTATCGGTGGCTTGATCGCCACCAACGCGTCCGGCATCCCGATGACCCACCGTTCGGGTTTGCCGGCGATCATCACGCAGGGAACCGGCGATCGGCACGGATTACCGGCGACCGTGCTGGCGTTCGCCTCACCCGAGGCGGCCGACCTACGTCCGATGGCGCGGGCATCCGCGATCGCGTCCAAATCGCTCAACTCACGCGGTGTCGCCGCTTTGCGCGGGAAGGCGAAACCCTCCATCATGGAGGCGCAGGCGACCGATGCGATCGTGCCGGAGCCGGTCCCCCGCGTCATCGGCCTCCGACGCGCGGCCAAATCGCTGGTCGGCAAGGCATCGCTCTGAACGCGGCGCCGCACGGGGATTGATCGGTTGTCGGGCGTCCACCGTCGGGCGTCACCGTCCAGGACGACCGGCAAAGCCGACGGGCGGAGCCCCGCCGCGTCGTCGCTCAGGCGTGCTCGAGCGCCCGCTCGATGTCGCTGATGTGCTGGCCCGTGAGGTCCTTGGAGATTTCCTTGAGGATCTTGTCCGCGAACGCCTTGTGGTAGTGCTTGCGCAGTTCGCCCAAGGTTCGCGGCGCGGCGATGACGATCGCGTGGGCGAAATGGTTGCCGATCGCCTGCTCGTTCAGCCACTTGGCGGTCGCGGCGGCGAACACGTCCTCGCCATCCGTCTTCTCGTCGGGGTTGGACGCGCTGCTGTGGTGACGGCTGCCGCCGCTATGGTTGCTGCCACCCAGGACCGCGGCGTCGATCGGCTTGAGGTGTGGCTTGGCATCGTTGCCGCCCGTGCGGAAAAGGCTGAGCTTCTCGCCATCGGCGACGGCGACGATCGTGTCCTTGGGAATATCCACTGCGAAGGCTCCTGAAAGGGTTCGGAAGCCAATGGTTGGGATGGTGGCTTGGTTCACGACCCGTGTCCACGACATGGAGGTCGATGGATCAGGCACCGAGGTGAACGCCCGCCAGCGACGCCGTCAGCAGGGACAGCCCGAACAGCAAGACCCCGGCGGCGGCGCCGAACTCCAGGAGCCGTCCGATGACCGCGGCGCGCGTCGAGCCGGCGCCGGCGGTCAGGCGCATCGCGAGGTCCTTGGCGAAGACGGCGAACACGGCGAGCGCGCCGGTCGTCATCGCCGTCCCGACCGCCATGGCGATCGTCGCCGCGACACCGACGAGGAAGATGCCCTGGGCGAGCGAGAAGACCAGGACGAGGATCGCGCCCGAACAGGGCCGCGCACCGGCGGTCGCGATCGCGACCGACGCCGCCCGCCAGTCGAAGCGGTCGGAGGCGAGCAGGCGGGGATCGGGGATGTGGTGGTGACCGCAGGCGCAGTCGGCGTCGTGGTCGAGGGTGCGCGACGCCGTCCCGTCATCGCTGAAGAAGCGCTGGCTTCGTGGGATCGCGACCGCCCCGTCGAACCGCATGGCCGCTCCGGCGGGCGCCAAGCCGAACGAGGCGGGCGCGAAGGGGGTAGGTGCGAACGAACGCCCACCCGGCCGGCGCATCGACCGGGTCGCCGCCCACAGGGCCCGCCCTTTGCGCCAAACGAGGAGGAGGCCGAGCGCCACGATGCCGACGTAGCTCGACACCTCGATGGCCTGCGCCACGGCGGTCATGCGCACCGCCGTGGCGTGGAAGGCGATCGCCGTCACGCCGACCAGGGCGATCGCCACGGCGCCCTGCAGGATGGCCGCCAGCACCGCGATCAGCAGGCCGCGCCGCAGGGCGACCTCGTTGGACACCATGTAGGACGTGATGACCGCCTTGCCGTGCCCCGGGCCGGCGGCGTGGAAGATCCCGTAGGCGAAGGAGAGCGCGACGAGGCTCGGCGCGCCGCCCCACCCGTCACGGGCCGCGCGGATGGCGCCGGTGAGCTTGAGGTAGAAGCGGCTCTCCTGTCCGAGCAACCAGGCGCCGAACGCGTTCTGGTGGCCGACGGCGCCCTCGCTGGCGCCGACCGCGAAGGGATGGTGCGCGAGCTGGGCGAAGGCCGGTGCGTCGGCGAGCGCCGAGATGCCGAGCGCGGCGCAGGCGGTCAGGAGGAGCGTGGCGGCCGTACGCAAGGGAAGAGAGCTCCTGAGGGCGCTGGCCCGGAACCACCAAGCGGCGTCCGGACCCGTCGAGGTCGGGACCCGAAGCCCCGGACCGGCTTGAAGCATCGGATTCGGGTGGTTCAAGGGCAAGCGATGATGACGCGGCTCGCCATCTTGACCGCGAAGTCGTCGCTGGGCGACAGGCCGCTGTCGAAGGCCTTCGCCAGTTCCTTGCCGTCCTGCACGACGAGCGGGTTGGCGCCGAGCACCGTCTTGGAGCAGCCCGACGGCGCGTCGGCGAAACGCACCGGGTCATCCGCCGCCAGCTCGAAATCGACGAAATAGGTGGGATCGTAGATTTGGAGCGACATGAACCGGCCGGTCTTGGCGGGTTCGAGCAGGGGAAGGGTGAAGCGCAGGACGACGCGCTTGTCCGGCCGTTCCTCGAGCGTGTAGTTGATCGGCGCGCCGAACTTCAGCAGGTGCCCGTTCACCTTGGCGAAGGTGAAATACTCGAATTCGGCAAGCGACTCGACGTTGGTCTTGGCGAGCGGCGCGAGGTCGATGGCGGTGGCGAGCTTGCCGTCCCGCTCCAGCCCTTGCACGGCGAAGGCCGAGTACATGTCGTCGAACACCCAATCGTTGTGGATGCCTTCGAGCAGGCCGGCCTTGTTGAAGAGGATCTGCTCGCGCGCCTCGACCCAGACGTGGGGATGGGCATGCGCGGACGTCGTGAACGCTCCCAACAAGGAGCCGCCCAGCAGGACACCGCACAGCGCCCCGCGCGCCCTCACCGGCAGATGCATCACCCAACCCCAAGCTCGCGTCCGACCCGCTTCGACGGCGGGGCGTTGTGCGCGAGGCTTCGGGCCAAAGCGAGGCGGGGACGGCCGCCCTCGAGCTTTTGTGTCGATCGGTTTCCCCGGTGATCGCGGTTCCGACCGGTCGAGGGGCCGTCGGAGGCGTGACCGTCGCCTAAGCGAAGGTCACGCCTCCGGGCGGATCAGTTCGTCGTCAGCTGCGCGAGCACGTAGCCGATCAGGGCGGCGATGAGCAGGGCGATGAGGGGACGGGCCTTGACCTCCCGCTCCAGCGAGTGGAGCGCCTTGCCGGCGGAGTCCGACACGCTGGCGAACGAGTCCGACACGTTGGCGAAGGAGTCCCCCAGCGTGTCCTTGGCTTGGCCGTAGGCGTCCTTGGCCTGCCCGTACACGTCCTGGGCCGCGCCGGCGGCCTGGCGGACGTGACCGGTCGCTTCCGTGCTGTTGTCGCCGATGGCGTCGCCGACCGAGGCTTCCGCCTTGCCGAACGTTTCCTTGGCGGTTCCCTTGATCCGGTCGGTGTCCATCGTGTCCTCCGTTGCCTTGGCGTATGGCCAAGACCTTGATCCATATCCTGGCATGCGGCCAGGGCTTTGTTATGGCGCGGGGACCGAGCGGAGCAATGGCGATATCGGCCGCCGATCGTCCGCGCTGCTATGCCTTCGCTCGCGCGGGACGCGGAACCCCTATATCTCGAGGCATGACGATGACTTTCGATGCCATGCCCTCACGCCCGACCCGTCGCCCCGCGGGGGCGGCGCCCGCGTCCCAGGCGCTCATACCCCCGGCGCCGACTCCCAACGAGCGGCAGTTGCGCCCGCTGGCGTTCCTGCGCACGCTGCGGCGCAACCCGATCGAGACCTGGACCCGCGCGCATTTCGAGCAGCCGATCCTCAGCGGGCGCGGCCTGCTCGGTATCGGCGCCGTCGTCAGCCATCCGCCGGCGATCCGCCGCGTGCTCGTCGACAACGCGGCCAATTACAGGAAGGACGCGTTGCAGAAGCGGGTGCTGGCGCCCGGCCTGATCGATGGGCTGCTGACGGCCGAGGGCAAGGAATGGCGGGCGCAACGTCGCGCGATCGCGCCCCTCTTCACGCCGCGCGTCGTCGCCTCCTTCGCGCGCCCAATGGTCCGCCAGGCCGATGCCCTCGTCGCCCGGTGGTCGCGCATCCGGTCCGGCCGCGTCATCGACGTGCAGAAGCATATGGCGCGCGTCACCCTCGACGTCCTCGGCGACACGATCTTCTCCGGCGGGCTGGAGCGCGATCCCGAGGAGTTCATGGCGGTGATGGGCCAGTTCCTGAATGCCATCGGCACGTTGGATCCCGCCGACCTGCTCGACTTCCCCGATTGGGTCCCGCGCATGGCGAGGATCCGCAGCCGCCCGGCCATCGCGTTCTTCGAGGCGGCGGTCAACGCCATCATCGACGGGCGCAAGGCGTTGCTCGCGTCCGGCGCGCCGGCCCCCGAAGACCTGCTCACGCTGCTGCTCAAGGCGTCCGACCCCCTGACCGGCACCGGCCTCACCGACGACGAGGTGCGCGCCAACATCACCACCTTCATCGCGGCCGGGCACGAGACCACGGCGAACGCGCTGACGTGGTCGCTCTTCCTGCTGTCCTTGTCACCGGAGTGGAGCGAACGGCTGGGCCGCGAGGCGGAGCGCGCCCTCGATGGGCCACCGGAGTTCGCGGCCGAGCGCCTCGTCGAGACGCGCGCCCTGATCGAGGAGGCGATGCGCCTGTACCCCTCCGTCGCCAGCCTGAGTCGCGAAGCGGTGGGGCCGGACGACCTGTGCGGGCGGCGCATCCGCAAGGGCGCGCTGATCATCATCTCGCCCTACGTCCTCCACCGTCATAAGCTCCTGTGGAACGATCCCGACACGTTCGACCCCACCCGCTTCCTCCCGGGCGAACGCGAGAAGATCGACCGGTTCAGCTACCTTCCCTTCGGCGTCGGGCCGCGCGTGTGCATCGGCGCCGCCTTCTCGATCCAGGAAGCGGTTGTGATCCTGGCATCGATCATGCGGCGCTTCGAGGTGCGGCCGGTCGAGGGCTTCGCCGTCATGCCGGTCCAGCGCATCACCCTGCGTCCGCGTGACGGCATGCAGCTGGAGCTGCGGCACCGTCGGGGGACGTAGGGGCGTCGGTCCGAAAAACGCGCGGCGGTTCTTGGATGAAGTCGATGCGATAGCGGTCAGGCTGGCGGCGCGCCAGGGTCGAGATCGCCCAGCCCGACGTCTTCGAGCGCCCGGCGCATGTGGGGCGGAACCGGCGCCTCGACGGCGATCGCCGGCGCCGTCTTCGCCAGCGGCACGAGGATCGCGCGGGCGTGGAGGTGCAACGGGCCCACGCCGTTCCCGTAGATCGGGTCGCCGAGGATCGGCCAGCCGAGCGCCGCGCAATGGACCCTGAGCTGGTGGGTGCGGCCGGTCAGGGGTTGCAACGCCATCGCCGTCCGGCCTCGGCCGCGCGCCAGGACCCTGTAGCGCGTCCGCGCCGGCTGGCCGGCGGGGTCGACCTTCATCCACCAGCCGCGCGCGGCGTCGAGCCGTCCCAGCGGCAGGTCGATCAGCCCTTCCTCGTCGCGCGGCTCCCCTTCGATGACCGCCCAGTATGTCTTGGTGATCCGACCCTGCTTGAACAGGAGTCCGAGCTTCTCCAGCGCCTTGCGATGGCGGCCGAGCACCAGGCACCCCGAGGTGTCGCGATCGAGCCGGTGCGCCAGCGCGGGGTTGCGCGGCAACCCGAAGCGCAGGCCGCCGAACAGGGCTTCGAGGTTCGGGCCACCCTTGGGACCCTGGTGCACGGCGATGCCGGCCGGCTTGTCCAGCACCAGCATCAGCCCGTCGCGGTACAGGAGCCGCGCCGCCACCGCCGCCTCGTCCAGGATCGCGCCGTCCCCCGCGCGACCACCGGCGGGAGCGCCGTCCAGGGTTTCGTCGTCACGCTCCGTCGGCATCGTGCCACCGCATCTTCGCTCCAGCCCGTGAATCCGTTATAGCTCGTGGCGACCGGAGTTTCGCCTTGGGCCACGCGCATCGTTTCCGCCTCGCAATCCTGGCCATGGGCCTGCTGGCCGTGCCGCTCGGCGGGTGCGGCCGACGCGGCCCGCTCGAACTGCCCGCCGCCGCGCCCAGCGGCCAAACGCCGGCCGCCGCCGAGCTCCAGCAGGATCGCGTCCTCAACGACGGGGACACGCCCGGCCTGGTCCAGAGCCGCGACCAGGTCCTGGAGAACACGCAGGCCGCGCAGGCCCAGCAATTGGCGGCGCGGGCGTCCAGTCCGGTCGCGCCCCGGCCCATCAACGCCCCGCCGGTCGCCAAGCGCGGCACCTTCTTCCTCGACCCGCTCCTTTAGCGCCAGCCCCGCCCCTCGACGTGTCCAACCCCAGCCAGGGACCCCAGTAAGCGATCATGCACCATTTCGCCATGCGCGCCGGTGCGCTGCACGCCGAGGACGTCGACCTGTCCGCCCTGGCGGACCGGATCGGCACGCCCTTCTACTGCTACTCCTCCGCGACGATGGTGCGCCATTACCACGTGTTCAAGGACGCCTTCGCCGGCCTCGACACCCTGGTCTGCTACGCGATGAAGGCCAATTCCAACCAGGCGGTGCTGGCGACGTTGGCCCGCGAGGGGGCTGGCATGGATGTGGTCTCGGGCGGCGAACTGCGGCGCGCGCTCGCCGCCGGCGTGCCGGGGGAACGGATCACCTTCTCCGGCGTCGGCAAGACCGAGGCGGAGATCGCCGCCGCGCTCGCCGCCGACATCCTGTGCTTCAACGTCGAGTCCGAGGCCGAGCTGGCCACGCTCTCGCGCCTGGCCGTGGGGCGGGGCGCCACCGCCCGGGTCGCGCTGCGCGTCAACCCCGACGTCGACGCGCGGACCCACGCCAAGATCGCCACCGGCAAGGCCGAGAACAAGTTCGGCATCCCCATCGAGCGCGCCCGCGCCGTCTACGCCGCCGCCGCGCGGCTGCCGGGCCTGGCCGTCACCGGGGTCGACATGCACATCGGCTCGCAGATCACCGACCTGCGCCCCTTCGACGACGCCTTCGCCATCCTCGCCGGCTTCCTCGACCAGCTCTTGGGGGACGGCCACGCCATCGCCCACGTCGACCTCGGCGGCGGTCTCGGCATCCCTTATCGTCCGAACGAGGATCCCGACACCTACCGTCCCGAGCGCTACGCGGCGGTTGTCGCCGCGCGGCTCGGACGATTCGGGCTGCCCCTCATCTTCGAGCCGGGCCGGCTGATCGTCGGCAACGCCGGGGTGCTGGTGACGAGCGTGGTGCTGGTGAAGACCGGCGAAGCGAAGACCTTCGTCGTCGTCGACGCGGCGATGAACGACCTCATCCGCCCGACGCTCTACGAGGCGCACCACGAGGTCGTCCCGGTCCGCGCGCCCGATCCCACGCTCAAACCGGCCCTGGTCGATATCGTGGGGCCGGTTTGCGAGACCGGCGACTACCTGGCGCAGGGCCGCGCCATGGCGGTCCCCGCCCCCGGCGACCGGCTCGCGCTGATGTCGGCCGGGGCCTACGGCGCGGTCCAGGCCGGCACCTACAACACCCGGCTGCTCGTGCCCGAGGTGATGGTGCGCGGCGCGGAGTACAGCGTCGTGAGGCCGCGTCCGACCTACGAGGAGTTGATCGGGCTCGACAAACTTCCGGCGTGGTTGCGATAACACTGGCTGGGCCGCCCGGTTGAGGGCGACCGGAGTGCCCGCGTGAGCGATCCCGCCGACAAGCGTTCCCCGATCTCGCGATGGAAGCTCTGGGGTCCCGCCAAAGGCACGTCCGTCGCGCAGGGCGCGGCCGGACGGCGCCTGTCGCTGCTCGTGCGCCTCGCGACCGTCGCCGACCTTTGGGAGCGGCTGTGGCGGGCCGCCATCCCCTCGCTGGTCGTCGTCGGCCTGTTCCTGTGCGTGTCCTGGCTCGGCCTGTGGCTCGACGTGCCCCACTTCGCCCGCCAGGTCGGCGTGGCCGGCTTCGGACTCCTCCTCCTCGCCTCCTGCTACAATTGGTTGAAGGTGGCGCCGCTGTCGCGCCGGGACGCCCTCAAGCGCATCGATCGCGCGTCCGGCGTCGGCCATGGCCCGGCGTCGCTGCTCGAGGACGCGCTCGCCAATCCCGGCCGCGACCCGGCCACGGACGCGCTCTGGGCGCTCCACAAGCGCCGGGCCGAGGCCGCGGTGTCGACGCTGCGGGCCGGGCGGCCCTCGCCCCGCGCGGTCGACCTCGACCGCTTCGCCTTGCGCGGCGGCATCCTCGCGGCCCTGCTCGCCTGCGCCGTGATCGCCGGGCCGCAGCGCTACGCCCGCGTCGCGGCGGCGTTCGACTTCGGCACGGCGTCGGCCGGCGGGGTCAGCGCCCGCCTCGACGCGTGGATCGACCCGCCGCCCTACACGGGCAAGGCGCCGGTGCTCCTCGACCTCGCCTCCGCGCGCGACACCGCCCACCCGCGGCGGCTGTCGGCACCGGCCGGCTCCGTGGTCGTGATCCGCTCGTCGGGCGGGCGCCCCGCCACCGTCGAGACGAGCGGGCCGCTCCTGCCCTTCGTGCCGAAGGGATCCGCACCAAGACCGGACGGGCAGGGCAAGGATCCTTCCGAGGATCGGAACGCACGGGCGCCGGTGCCGGGCGAAAGCGAGACCAGGTTGGTGCTGCACGGCGACGCTCGCCTGACCGTGCGCCAGGATGGCCGCCTTCGCGGCGTCATCGACCTCGTCGCGGTGCCCGACAGGCCGCCGACGATCGCCCTGCGCGCCGTGCCGAGGGCCAACGCGCGGGGCTCGCTGACGCTCGCCTACGGCGTGGGTGACGATTACGGCGTCGCGAGCGCGGAAGCGCTGCTCGCCGACCCCGCGATCGATGGGACGCCGACCGAGGCCAAACCCTTGGTGGCGGCGCCCAAGGTGCCGCTCGCCCTGCCGGGCGTCACCAACGGGCTCGGCGACGCCGAAACCACCGCCGACCTGTCCGACAGCCCGTGGGCCGGCGCGCAGGTTCGGATGACCCTGGTGGCACGCGACGAGGGCGGCAACGAGGGCCGGGGCGAACCGGCCACGCTGACCTTGCCGGAGAAGCCGTTCGCCAATCCGCTCGCCCGCGCCCTGGTCGAACAGCGGCGTGACCTCGTGCTCAATCCTTCGCATCGCGCCACCGTCGGCACGGCCCTCGACGCCCTCGCGGTGGCGCCCGAGGCCTTCGGCACGACGGCGTCCGTCTACCTCGGACTGCGGTTCGCCGCCGACAGCCTCGCCCAGGCGCGGACCGACGCGCAGCTCGTCGCCGTGGCCGACTTCCTGTGGGACATGGCGCTGCAGCTGGAGAACGGTGACCTGTCCGACGCCGAGAGGGCGCTGCGCAACGCCGAGAAGGACCTGCGTGACGCGATCGACCGCCACGCGCCCGACGCCGAGATCCAGAAGCTGACGCAGAACCTGCAGGCGGCGATGGACTCTTTCCTGAAGGAACTGGCCCAGCAGCAGAAGGATGGGGACCAGCAGGCGCAGGACCAGTCCGGCAGGCCGGCCAAGTCCATCAGCCCCAAGGATTTACAGAAGCTTATCGACAGGCTCAAGGAGCAGGCCCGTTCCGGCAACCGCGAGGAGGCCAAGAAGGCGCTGGACGAGTTGCAGGACGTGCTGGAGAACCTGAAGACCGCCAAGCGGCAGAAGCCGGACCCGCAGTCGCGCGCCATGGCGGAGGGTCTCAACCAGCTCGATCAGGCCATGCGCGACCAGCAGGACCTGCGCGACGAGACCTTCAAGAAGGACCAGCAAGGGCGAGGCCAGGACCAGCCGGGTCAAGACCAGCCAGGGCAGGACCAGCAAGGCCAGGATCAAGGCCAAGGCCAGGATCAGGAGCAGCGGGGCGAGGACGGCAATGGCGGGCAGCAGGGCCAAATGCGAGGCGGCGGCGGCATGGGTCGGCAACCCGGCCAAGGAGCCCAGGGCCAAGCCGGTCAAGGGCGAGCTGGCCAGAGCCAGCAGGGCCGAAGCCAACAGGAACAAAGTCAACAGGGACGAAGCCCGCAAGGGCAAGGTCGGCAGGGCGGAGGTCAACAGGGCCAAGCGCAGCAGGGCCAAGCGCAGCAGGGCCAAGCGCAACAGGGCCTGGGCCAGCGCCAGCAGGCGTTGCGCGATCGGCTCGCCGCGATCCAAAAGAAGCTGAAGGCGGTCGGGAAAGGGGAGGGATCGCTCGCCGAGGCCGGACAGGCGATGCGCGAGGCGGAGCAGGCGCTCGGCCAGGGCGAGGACGCGGGCGATCAGGCGGTGGACGCCCAGGGACGCGCGCTCGAGGCCATGCGGAAGGGCGCCAAGGAGCTCGCCGACGCGATGAACAAGCAGGGCGAGGGCGAAGGCCAAGCCGATGCCGAGGGCGAGGGTGGCCAGGGTTCGCAGGGCGGCGAGGCGAACGGCGATGCCGACCCGCTCGGGCGCCCGCGCGGCGGGACCTCCGCCACCTCGAACTCGCGCTTCGATCCGCTCGGGGTGCCCGCCGCCCAGCGCGCTTCCCGCGTGCTGGAGGAGCTGCGGCGGCGCCTCGCCGATCCCGCCCGCGCCCAGGAGGAGATCGACTACCTCGAGCGCCTCCTGCGGTCTTACTGAGGCGGGGCGTCGCGGCTGCGACACCGTCGCCGCCCTGTCCGACCCCGCTGAGGGGTGTCGGCGGTTCCGGAGTTGACGATCGGGGCGTAAACCTTCGACGGCCCGCCGTCCTTGGCGCCCTACGTATCGTCGCAACCCACGTATCGTCGCAACCCGCTCCAAGAGGTGAAGCCATGGTCGTCCTGAACCGCATCTACACCAAGGCCGGCGACTCTGGCATGACCGCGCTCGGCAGCGGCGAGCGGCGTCGCAAGGACGACCTGCGGATCGAGACCTACGGCACGGTGGACGAGGCCAACAGCGCGATCGGCGTCGCCCGGCTGTCCACCGGCGCCGATCCGGCCCTGGCCACGCTCGACGCCATGCTCGCCCGCGTCCAGAACGACTTGTTCGACCTCGGCGGCGACCTTTGCACGCCCGACACGGGCGAGCCGCTGCCCTACGAGCCGCTCCGCATCCTCGACGCGCAGGTCGAGAGGCTGGAGCGCGACATCGACGCGCTGAACGCCGACCTCGCCCCGCTGCGCTCCTTCGTGTTGCCAGCCGGCTCGCCGGCGGCGGTGGCGCTGCACGTCGCGCGCACGGTGGTGCGCCGTGCCGAGCGCCTCCTCGTCACCCTGCACGCCAACCCGGACGAACCCGTCGGCGATCCGGTGCTCAAGTACCTGAACCGGTTGTCCGACTTCCTCTTCGTCGCCGCGCGCCACGCCAACCACCATGGGCCGGGCGACGTCCTGTGGGTGCCGGGCAAGTTCCGCTAGGCGGTCCCGGTCCGGAACCTCATCCAGTCCCCTGCGCCCGCTTGCCCTCGAAAAAGCCACGTTGACTTGAATCGTACCGCCTCGCCCGCGTTGACTTCGATTTGTGGCGTGACTACCAATCCTCATGACGTGAAAATTCGCATGACCTGGCGCGCGCGGCGGCATCGAGGCCCGGCTCGGGTGAGCCTGCCCGGCCGAGGCCGACGCGCCGGGTCACATGGGCGGAGCCAGCCGTTTTGAAAATACTCGTGCCCGTCAAACGGGTGGTGGATTACAACGTCAAGATACGGGTGAAGCCGGACGGGTCGGGCGTGGACCTCGCCGGCGTCAAGATGGCGATGAACCCGTTCGACGAGATCGCCGTCGAGGAGGCGCTCCGCCTGCGCGAGGCGGGGACGGCCACCGAGGTGGTGATCGTATCGATCGGCCCGCAGCAGTCGACCGAGACGATCCGCAACGCGCTCGCCATGGGGGCCGACCGCGGCATCCTCGTCAAGGTCGAGGGTCCGGTCGAGCCGCTCGCCGTGGCCAAGATCCTGAAGGGCGTGGTCGCGCAGGAGCAGCCATCGCTGGTGATCCTCGGCAAGCAGGCGATCGACGACGATTGCAACCAGACCGGCCAGATGCTGGCCGCGTTGCTCGGGTGGGGGCAGGGCACCTACGCCTCCAAGGTCGCGGTCGCGGGCGAGGACGTCACCGTCACCCGCGAGGTCGACGGCGGCGCGCAGACGGTGACCCTCAAGTTGCCGGCGATCATCACCACCGACCTCAGGCTCAACGAGCCGCGCTACGCCTCGCTGCCCAACATCATGAAGGCGAAGAAGAAGCCGATCGCCGAGACGACCCCCGGCGCCTACGGGGTGGACGTCGCCCCGCGCCTGAGCGTGCTGAAGACCGCCGAGCCACCCGTGCGTTCGGCCGGGGTCAAGGTGACCGACGTCGCCGACCTCGTCGGCAAGCTCGACACGATCGGAGTCCTGTCATGACCACCCTGGTCCTCGCCGATATCGCAAGCGGCAAGCTCGGCGACCTCACCGCCAAGGCGATGACGGCCGCGCTCGCGATCGGCGCGCCGGTGCACGTGCTCGTCGCCGGTGCCGGCATCGAGGCCGCCGCCGCGCAGGCGGCCCTGATCTCCGGCGTCGCCAAGGTGCTGACCGCCGACGACGCGCTCTACGGGCACGGGCTCGCCGAACCGCTGGCGGCACTGCTGACGCAGCTCGCCGCCAGCTACGACACGATCATCGCGCCCTCCACCGCCTCGTCGCGCAACGTCATGCCGCGCGTCGCCGCGTTGCTTGACGTGATGCAGGTGTCGGAAATCTCGAAGGTGGTATCGCCCGACACGTTCGAGCGGCCGATCTACGCCGGCAACGCGGTGCAAACGGTGCGCTCCAACGATCCTGTCAGGATCGTCACGGTGCGCACCGCCGCCTTCGCCGCGACCGGCGCGGGGGAGCAGGCGGCACCCGTGGAGCCAGTGGCCATCGCCGCCGGCGACCCCGGCGTGTCGCGCTTCGAGGGCGACGTGATCGCCGCCTCGGAGCGGCCGGACCTGACGGGGGCGCGCATCGTGGTCTCGGGCGGCCGCGCGGTCGGCAACGCGGAAGGCTTCGACAAGCTGATCCTGCCGCTCGCCGACACGCTGCACGCGGCGGTCGGCGCCTCGCGCGCGGCGGTCGACGCCGGCTACGCGCCCAACGACTGGCAAGTCGGGCAGACCGGCAAGATCGTCGCCCCCGAACTCTACGTGGCCGTCGGCATCTCCGGCGCCATCCAGCACCTCGCCGGCATGAAGGACTCCAAGGTCATCGTCGCCATCAACAAGGACGAGGAGGCGCCCATCTTCCAGGTGGCGGACTACGGCCTCGTCGGCGACCTCTTCACGATCGTGCCGGACCTGACCGAGGCCCTGGCCAAGAAAACGGGCTGAGGCTTCGCGGACATCGCCGGCCGCCGACATGAAAGCTTGACACACATGGACATCGTCAAGATCGGCGTCATCGGCGCGGGACAAATGGGATCGGGCATCGCGCAGGTTTGTGCCCTGGCGGGTCTCGACGTGCTGATGCACGACGTGTCCGACGCCAAGACCCGGGCCGGCGTCGAGGCGGTCAACGCGAGCTTCGGCAAGCTCGCCGACAAGCAGCACGTCCCCGCCGAGACGGCCGTGGCCGCGCTCCACCGCGTGTCTCCGGCCCCCGACATCGCGATGCTCGGATCCTGCGACCTCATCATCGAGGCGGCCTCGGAGAACGAGGAGGTCAAGCGTCGGATCTTCGCCACCGTCTGCCCGCACCTCAAGCCGGAAACGATGCTGGCCTCCAACACCTCGTCGATCTCGATCACGCGGCTCGCGTCCGCCACCGACCGGCCGGAGCGGTTCATCGGTATCCATTTCATGTACCCCGTCTTCAAGATGCAGCTCGTCGAGCTGATCCGGGGGATCGCCACCGAGGACTTCACCTTCGAGGCCGCCAAGGCGCTGATCGGTCGCTTGGGCAAGGTCGCCACCGTGTCGGAGGATTTCCCGGCCTTCATCGTCAATCGCATCCTGTTGCCGATGATCAACGAGGCGATCTACACGCTCTACGAAGGCGTCGGTTCGGTCGAGGCCATCGACACCGCGATGAAGCTCGGCGCCAACCACCCGATGGGCCCGCTGCAGCTGGCCGATTTCATCGGCCTCGACACGCTGCTCTCGGTGATGCAGGTGCTGCACGAGGGTCTCGCCGATTCGAAATACCGGCCGTGCCCGTTGCTCGTGAAGTACGTCGAGGCCGGCTGGCTCGGCCGCAAGACGCAGCGCGGCTTCTACGATTATCGCAGCGGGACACCCGTCCCCACCCGCTGAGGCCGACGACGGATCCTACAGGAAGACGATCCGTCCCCTTGCGACGGTCGCGATGCTCGACTTCTCGATCGGCGTCATCAACTCGGAATGGCGGATGGCCAAGTCGGCGCCGGGGTGCAGCACCGCCGCGATCTGCGTGAGGTCATGGAGCGTGCAGACCGCACGATCGAGCAGGAAGCTCTCGCCGTCCAGCGCGCGCCGCAAGAGCTCATTGGAGTCCGGCGCCTTGTGCGCAACTGGCATCGTCGCCCTTCCCCTCGAATCGCGGCCATCGGCGTCAACCTAGCCGATGGAGCTTGCGCGAGGCCTGCCACCATGATGCCCGACGCTCACAGCATTTCCAGCGGTCGGCGGCGCGTCGGCGGTGGGAACGCGGCGTTGAGCGTCGCGAGGTCGTCCGCCGACAGCGTCAGGTCGGCGGCGGCCCTGTTGTCGCGGACGTGCGCGGGGGAGGCGGCCTTGGGGATGGCGATCGCGCCATCCCGCATGGCCCAGGCGAGCGCCACCTGGGTGGGCGTGACGTCGCGCGCCGCCGCGACGCGCGTCAGCGCCCCGCCGCGCGGCAGCCGTCCCTGCTCGACGGGGCTGTAGGCCATCAACGCTATCCCTCGCCCGGCCAGCCAGGGGACGAGGTCGAACTCCGGCCCGCGACGCGTGACGTTGTAAAGCACCTGGTTCGTCACGCAGGACTTGCCCCCCGCCGCCGCCAGCTCGTCCATCGCGGCGACGTCGAAGTTGCTGACGCCCCAGGACCGGACCTTGCCGGCGGCGACCAGGGCCTCCATCGCCTCGACCGTCTCGGCGATCGGGATGCTACCCGGCCAGTGCAGCAGGTACGCGTCGAGGTGGTCGGTCCGGAGGCGACGGAGGCTGTCCTCGCAGGCGGTCCGCAGCCGCGCGCGCGACGCGTTGCGGGGATAGGCCTTGCTGACCAGCACCACCCCGTCGCGCCGCGTCGCGAGCACCCCGCCGAGGAAAGACTCCGTCGCACCCTCGCCGTACATCTCGGCCGTGTCGATCAGGCTCATGCCGGCGTCGATCCCGGCGAGCAGCGCCGCCTCCTCCTCCTTCGCCCGCGCGCGATCCTCACCCATCCGCCACGTGCCCTGACCGAGGATCGGCACGCTCAACCCGTTCCCCAGCGCGACCTGTCGCATTCCGCCCCTCCGTTCCGCCCTCACCGCGCCAACGGCCTCGGTCGCCATGCGATCCCGCGACGGCCCGATCCGTGACCGCGAGGGGACGGTCGCGCGGCCGCCGTCCCCCGACGATTTATGCCCGGCCGACTCGGTCCGCGTCACCAACCTCCTTGGTGGTCGCCGTCGAGGGCGAGGCGATGGGGTCGGCGTCGACGTGCGTTCCCTCGTGAAACCTCAGGCTGATGCCGCGCGGGTTGGCCGGACGTCGTGCAGCACCGATTCCGGCGTCGCCAAGTGCTCGTCCTCGATCGGGTGCTCCGTGCGTCCCACCACGAGGCGCGCGCCGCGACCGTAGGTGAAGAACGCCCAGGCCCAGTTGGTGAACACCATGAGGCGGTTGCGGAACCCGATCAGCAACAGGAGATGCACGAGCGACCAGGCGAGCCAGGCGACGCGCCCGGTCAGTTTGACGCCGCCGAGCACGGCGATCGCGTGCGAGCGCCCAATCACCGCCATCGTTCCGAGGTTCTGGTACTTGAACGGCCCGGGATGCTTGCGGCGGCCGATCCGGCTCGCGACCACCTTGGCGACGTAGGCGCCCTGCTGCTTGGCGACCGGCGCGAGGCCTGGCAGGGGCTTGCCGTTGGCGCCCTTATAGCTCGACACGTCGCCGATCGCGAAGATCTCGGGGTGGCCCGGCACCGAGCAGTCCGCCGTCACCTCGACGGCGTTGTTGCGCGCGCAGGCGGCGTCGATCCATTGCCCGGCCGGGTTCGCCCGCGTCCCGGCCGCCCAGAACACGTTGGCGGCCTCGATGCGCTCCCCGTTCACGACAACGCCGCGCGCGTCGATGCACTCGCAGGAGGCCTTGAGGTGGACCTCGACGCCGAGCGCGTGCAGCGCCTTCAACGTGTAATCCGACAGGGCCTGCGGGAACTCGCCGAGCAGCTTCGGCGCCATGTCGACGAGGATGATGCGGGCCTTGGTCGGGTCGATGTGGCGGTAATCGCTCTTCAAGGTCGAGCGGGCGAGTTCCGCGAGCGAGCCGGACAGCTCGACGCCGGTCGGCCCGCCGCCGATCACGACGAAGGTGGTCAGCGCCCGCACCTCGGCCGGGTCGGTGCGGCTCTCCGCCCAATCGTAGGCTTCCAGCACGCGCCGGCGGATCTGGAGGGCGTCGGGCAGGGTCTTGAGCACGGCGGCGTAGCCCTCCCACTCGTCATGGCCGAACCACGCGTAGGCGCACCCGGTCGCGAGGATCAGGTAATCGTAGTCGATCGTGCCGGTTTCGCGGACGCTGACCCTCCTGCCGACCTTGTCGATCCCGTCGACCTCGCCGAGGATCACCGACACGTTGGGATACTTGCCGAGCAGGGTGCGGATCGGCGAGGCGATGTCGGCCGGCGACAGGGCCGCCGTCGACACCTGGTAGAGCAGCGGCTGGAACAGGTGGTGGTTGGTGCGGTCGATCACCACCAGCTCGATGTCGAGCTTGACCAGGCGCATCGCCGCCTGGAGGCCACCAAAGCCGCAGCCGACCACGACGACGATCGGCTTCTTCGTCTGCTCGCGATCGAAGAGGATGGCTGGGGCATTGTCTAGCATGGGCTGTGATCCTCATGGTCGGCGGGCATTCACGCGAAACGTCGATCGTCAACCCGTCATATTCAGACTTTCGTCATAGTACCCCAGGCGGGCCGCGCGGTCGATCATGCGCGGCGGCCGGGCTGCGTTGCGACGGCGTCACGACGCGAACGGGGCCTCAGCGCGCCGGCGCGAAGGCCAGGATCTCGTTCGTGTAGTGCTCGGCGACCTCCGAGACGGGCGTGTGATGGGCATCATATAAGGCCGCCCGGTGCTCGAACAGCACCGGCGGCACGTCGAGCGGGCGCTCGGGACGGTCGGCGGCGGGCGCTCGCATGTCCCAGCCGGGCGGCAGCGCCTGCCACAGCGTTCGCGCGGAAAGGGTTTCGCGGGTGACGCCGAGCGGCGCGACCACGGTGCCGAACGACGTGTCGGTGGTATCCAGCGCCTCGTTCATGGCGGGGGTCAGGCGGGCGGGCACGTACCAATTGTCGGCGTCCGAGAGCACGTGCGTCCCGCAGGCGAGCTTGACGTGGCGGTAGCGCACCGGCTCGTCCGGGCCGATCGCCAGGCGCGCGCGCCCCGCCGCGTCGAGCGGTTTGTCGGGGCCGGGTACGCGTTGGGCCTTGAGCCTGGGATCGGCCGCCATCGCGTGATCGGCGCACCAGGCTTCCAGCACGCGCGTGGCGCTGCGGGCGGCGAGCAGGTCCGCGTTCAGCGTTTCCATCTCCGCGAGCGCGCTCACCCGTGACAAGAACGTGTCGGGGCGGAACGTGGCGGGGCGGGTGGTCGGATCGGCCGAGGCGCGTGACGCGACCGCGCAGAGCGCGAGTGCCGCCCCCACCATCGCACGATATCGGTTGACGTGTCGCCTCGCTACCATGACATCCCTGTTGCCGGCCTCGCCCGAGGCGTCCTTCACCATCGCACCCCACACCATCGCGGATCGCTCGAGGCAATCAATGCGGATCGGCTTGTTCGTCCCCTGCTACATCGACGCCTTCTTCCCCGAGGTCGGCGTCGCGACGCTCGAATTGTTGGAGCGGCTCGGCTGCGACGTCGACTATCCCTTCGACCAGACCTGCTGCGGCCAGCCGATGGCCAACAGCGGGTGCCAGGCGGAGGCGGCGGCGACCGAGCGGCTGTTCGCCAAGAACTTCGCCGGCTTCGACTACGTCGTCGGCCCGTCCGGCAGTTGCGTCAACCACGTCCGCTCCAAGTTCGACGCGGTGGAGCAGACCGAGGCCGTCCGCACGGTGCGGGCGCGCACCTACGAGCTGGTCGAGTTCCTGCACGACGTGCTCCAGGTCCGCGACTTCCCTTGGGCGCGTTTCCCGCACAGGGTCGGCTATCACAACGGCTGCGGCTCGTTGCGCGGCCTCGGCCACGCCAGCACGAGCGAGCTCAACGTCGCCCCGTTCTCCAAGCCGCTCGACCTGCTGCGGGGCGTCGCCGGCATCGAGTTCGTCGCCCCCGCGCGCCCCGACGAATGCTGCGGCTTCGGCGGCACCTTCTCCGTGTTCGAGGAAGCGGTGTCGGTGAAGGCCGGCCAGGACAAGATCGCCGACCATGCGCAGGCGGGCGCCGACTACATCGTGTCGGCCGACACATCCTGCCTGATGCACCAGAAGGGCTGCGCCGAGCGCGCCGGCGCCCCCATGAAGTTCATCCACATCGCGCAAGTGCTCAACGGGGCGAGCCAATGACCGACCTCCTCCACAAGGACCTCCGCGCCGCCGACGACGAGTCCGTGCGCGGGCAGGACGGCGAGCGCCTTTCCCATGGCGAGTCGCTGTCGAGGCCGATGCACCCGGTTCAGAAACGGGAAGCGCAGCCCAAGGGCGCGGTGATCCGGGCCGGGCGCCGCGTGGACCACGCCGAGGCGGCCAAGCGCTTCCTCGCCGCGCCCGAGCACCAGGCGTTCCACGACGAACGGCTGTGGGACCTGCGCAAGAAGCGCGACGCCCAAGCCTTCGCCATCCCCGAGTGGGAGGAGCTGCGCGACCTTGCCTCGCGCATCAAGGAGCACACGCTCACCCACCTCGACACCTACCTCGAACAGTTCGAGGCGGCGGCCACCGCCAACGGCGTCACCGTGCATTGGGCGGCCGACGGCGACGAGCACAATTCCATCGTGCTCCGCATCCTGCGCGATCACGGCGCGAAGACGCTCATCAAGTCGAAGTCGATGCTGACGGAAGAGTGCGGGATGCGCGAGCACCTCACGCACAACGGGATCGAGGTGGTGGAGACCGACCTCGGCGAGCGCATCCAGCAGCTCGACAACGAGGCGCCGAGCCACGTGGTCGTGCCCTCGGTGCACAAGCTGCGGCGCGACGTGTCCGACGTGTTCGCCCGTACGCTCGGTTCGGAGGCCGGCAACGATGATCCGCGTTACCTCGCGGAAACGCAGCGCGTGACGACGCGCCCGCTGATCCTCCAGGCCGACGCCGGCATGACCGGGGGCAACTTCATCGTGGCCGAGACCGGCGCGGTCGTCACCTGCACCAACGAGGGCAACGCGGACCTGTCGGTCAACACGCCCAAGCTGCACATCGCCTCGGTCGGCATCGAGAAGCTGGTGCCCCGCACCAGCGACCTCGGCGTGTTCATCCGCATCCTATCGCGCTCGGCGCTCGGCTCGCCCATCACGCAATACACCTCGCACTTCAAGGCGCCGCGTCCCGGCGCGTCCATGCACGTCGTGCTGGTCGACAACGGCCGCTCCAAGCGGCTCGGCATGGAAGAGTTCTGGACCTCGCTGAAGTGCATCCGCTGCGGCGCCTGCATGAACACCTGCCCGGTCTACCGCCGCTCGGGCGGGCTCTCCTATGGCTTCACCTACGCCGGGCCGATCGGCTTGGTGATCGACCCGACCTTCGACAAGCACAAGTTCTCCAACCTGCCGTTCGCCTCCACGCTGAACGGCTCCTGCACCAACGTGTGCCCGACCAAGATCAACCTCCACGAGCAGATCTACGCTTGGCGCGAGGTGATGGCGAAGGAGCACGAGGTGCCGCTCGCCAAGAAGGCGTCGATGGCGGCGGCCGGCGTGGTGCTCGGCAACCCCAAGCTGTATCGCGCCGCGATCTCGACCGCCGACAGCGCGCTGATGCACCTGCCGCGCTTCGCCACCTACAGCCGCTTCAACGCCTGGGGCAAGGGCCGGGAGAACCCGGCGTCCGGGCGACCGTCGTTCCACCTGTGGTGGGCCAAGAACCGGGCTGGCCGGAACGCCCCCGGCAAGGGAGACGTGGCGGGGGAGGACCGCCCGTGAGCAGCCGCGACGCCATCCTCGCGACGATCCGCGCGAACAAGCCGGCGCCGCGCCCGCTGCCCGACGTCCCGTTCTTCGACGAGGGACGCGGCGACGACCTGCTCGGCCGCTTCCTCGCCGCCTTCAAGACCATGGGTGGCACGGTCCTCGACGTGGTCCCCGGCGACCCGCTGGCGAGCGTGCGCGAGCGCATCGCCGCCAAGGGCGGCGACGTGGTGTCCAACGTTTCCGAGGTCGCCGGCAACCGGGCGCTCGATCCCGCCGCGCCGTCGTCCAGCCTGCACGACGTGGAGACGGCGGTGGTGCGCGCCGCCTTCGGCGTCGCCGAAACCGGCTCGGTGGCGCTGACGGAGCGGGAACTCGTCGTCAACACGCTCGGCTACCTCGCCCAGCACCTCATCGTGCTGCTCGATCCCGCCGACATCGTCGTCAACCTCCACCACGCTTATCGGCGGCCGGAGTTCGGACGCGCCCGCTACACCGTCCTGCACACCGGGCCATCGGCCACCGCCGACATCGAAGGGGTGCTGATCCACGGCGCGCAAGGCGTCCGCTCGCTGGCGATCCTGCCGCTCAGTCGCTCGTCTTGATGAGGCGGCTGCGGCGCGACATGTAGATCGACAGGATCAGCACGAGCGTCAGGCTGCCCAGCACACCCAGTTCGATCATCGCGTGGTCGAATGGCGCCTTGGACGAGACCTCGCCCGACAGGCCCGAACTCTGCAGCGTCACCACCAGGATGCGCCGGACGCAGGCGATCAGCCCGACGATGAGGAAGGGCTCGATGGCCAGCGTGTGGGTCGAGATCGCCGTGCGCACGGTGTGGAGGATCTCGACGAGCATCAGCACGAACAGCAGCTTGTCGACGACGGAGAACACGCTGTCCGTGTCCGGCCAGCGCCGGACGCAGTCCCACACCTCGACCACCGTGCTCGTGAGCACGAGCAGGGTGGCCGCGACCAGGATAAGCCCCAGTCCGATCGTCAGCCAGTGCTCCGCCTTGATGAAGGCCTCGATCGCGAAGGCGTTCTCATGCGCCGCGTCGCTGTCGTCCGTTTCCTCGGTGATCCGCTCGTCCATGGTGTCCATCCCCGTCCGGTGCGAAGCTTATCGCGGATGGCGGCGCGTTGACGAGGCCGTTCGGTGGCGCCGGCCATGGCCACGGCAGGATCGTGCGTCACGGCAGGATCGCGAAGACCCGCGCCGGGAAGCCGAGCCCGCCCTTCGGCTTGGGCCAGGTCGCGACGATGACGGCGCCGGTGGCCGGCAGCTTGTCGAGGTTCGCCATCGCGGCGACCTGGTAGTGGCCTTGCCCCAGCACGTAGGTTTCACCCTCCATCGTGTCCGTCACGTCGGTGTCCAGGCCCTCGTGGCCGATGGCGATGACGCCGCGCTGCTCGAACAGGACCTTGAGGACCGGCAGCGTCCACGCCGGGGACGGGCTCCGCCCGAAGCGCGCCGGATCATCCCAGTCCTTCGACAGGTCGGTGCGTAGCGCCACGAAGGACCCTTTCGGCACCGGACCGTGCTGCTTCTCCCAGGCGGCGAGGTCGGCGAGGTCGAAGGCGTGCGCCGGGTCGGCGGCGAGGTAGGGCGTGTCGTCGAGGACGACGAGCGGCAGGATCATCTCGTCCAGCGGGATCTCGTCGAGCGTGCGGCCGGTCGCGGCGACGTGGGCGGGCGGGTCGACGTGGGTGCCGTACTGGCCGACCATTGCGAAATAGGTCGCCCGGAACCCGTCGCGGGCGATCGTGTAGGCTTCCAGGCTCGTGGGGTTGACCGCCGGCGTCATCTTGGCTTGCCCGAACCCCGGCCGGACCGGCGTCTTCGTGCCGAAGGCGTGGGTGAGGTCGACCTTCGGCTTCGTCGCGATCAGCGCGACGGCGTCGGCGAGCGTGCCCACGGGGGCCGTCACTTGAGTCGTCACCTGGGTCGCCTCGGCCTTCGATTCGGGCTGTGGCGTCTGCGCCCGCGCCGGCGACCCCGCGACCAGCCACAGGGCGGCGACCAAGGCCCGTGCCACCAGGGCCCGCGCCGCCCGGGTCGGAGGCACCGTGCCGCCCGGCGCCATCGCGGTCATGGTGATGATCTGCGTCGACATGCGCCCTGCGTCGTCTCGGTGCCGTTCCCCATCACGCGTTTCTGCTATAGCGTGGAGCGTTCAGGCGTGGAAGCCGCGGGGGAACGACGAAATTAGCGAACGCGGTTCTCTCCGCCACCAAAACCCCCTACAAAGGGATGGACCGGCCCCGCACGCCCCCCAAGGATCGATGACGCAGACACGAGCGATGGAAGACGGGCCCTCGGCCGGCACCCAGCCCGGGGCCTCCGGCAAGAAAGCCTTCGTCAAGTCGTACGGCTGCCAGATGAACGTCTACGACGCGCAGCGGATGAGCGACCTCCTTGCGCGCGAGGGCTACGGCGAGACCGGCGACGTGGCCGAGGCCGACGTGGTCATCCTCAACACCTGCCACATCCGCGAGCGGGCGACGGAGAAGATCTTCTCCGAACTCGGCAAGCTCCGCGTGCTGAAACGCGAACGCCGCGCGGCCGGGCGCGACACGACGGTCGTCGTGGCCGGTTGCGTCGCCCAGGCGGAGGGCGACGAGATCCTGCGCCGCGAGCGGGCGGTCGACGTGGTGGTGGGACCGCAGGGCTACCATCGCTTGCCCGGCCTGCTCGCCGCCGCGGCGCGGGGCGGGCGCCCGATCGACACCGCCTTCGAACTGGACGGGAAGTTCGCCGCCCTGCCGGCGCCGACGCGGGGGCAGGTCCGCGCGCGCGGGCCGAGCGCGTTCCTCACGGTGCAGGAGGGCTGCGACAAGTTCTGCACCTTCTGCGTCGTGCCCTACACGCGCGGCGCGGAGCTGTCGCGGCCGGTCGCGGCGATCCTCGCGGAGGCGGAAACGCTGGCCGCTGCCGGGGTGCGCGAGCTGACCCTGCTCGGGCAGAACATCAACGGCTATCACGGCGCCGATGAGCGCGGACGGCCGACGCGCCTCGCCGACCTGTGCCGCCGCCTCGCTGGCATCCCCGGCCTGGCGCGCCTGCGCTACACCACGAGCCACCCCAACGACCTCGACGACGAGCTGATCGCCGCCCACAGCGATTTGGCCGTGCTGATGCCCTTCCTCCACCTACCGGTGCAGTCGGGGTCGGACCGCGTCCTCAAGGCGATGAACCGTCGGCACACGGCTTCGGCCTACGTCGACCTCGTCGCGAAGGTGCGCGCCGCGCGCCCCGACATCGCGCTCTCCTCCGACTTCATCGTCGGCTTCCCCGGCGAGGGCGAGGCCGACTTCGCCGCGACGCTGGATCTCATTCGCGCGGTCAGGTTCGCCTCGACCTTCTCGTTCAAGTACTCGCCGCGCTCCGGCACGCCCGGTGCCGACATGCCGGGCCAGGTGCCGCCGACGGTGATGGCCGAGCGCCTCGCGCGGCTGCAGGTCCTGGTCGAGGAGCAGCGCCAGGCCTTCAACGCCGCGACGGTCGGCCGGACGTTCGACGTGCTGCTGGAGCGCCGGGGTCGCCATCCCGGCCAGTTGACCGGCAAGTCGCCCTACCTGCAACAGGTTCAGGTCGAGGGGTCCGACGCGCTTATCGGTGAGGTGACACCCGTGACGATCGTGGCGCAAGGGTCCAATTCCCTGTTCGGGACGACCATCCCTGGCGGGAGGGCGGTGGCTTGAGGTCGCCCAACCGCACGGCCGTGCCCCAAGCCACCCTGGTCAGCGCCGTGCCCGGCGAGATGGCCCTGTCGTTCCCCGACAACAAGCACGCCTCCGTGCTGTTCGGCCAGTACGACCAGAACCTGGCCAAGCTTGAGCGGGCTTTGGGCGTCGTGGCCAACGCCATCGGCAACCAGGTCACCATCAAGGGGCCGCCCGACGCCTGCGAGCGGGCGCGCCACGTGCTGCAAACGCTCTACGATCGCGTCAAGGTCGGCCAGCCGATCACGATGGGCGACGTGGAAGGGGCGATCAAGGAAGGGCTGCTGCAAGGCGTGCTGTTTCCCGTCGGCGCGGACGGCACGGAAGAGAAAACCTCCTTCGACCAGATCGCGACGCGCAAGCGCGGTCCGGTGCGTGCCCGCAACGCGGCGCAGAACACATACATGCGCGCCTTGAAGAAGCACGAGCTCGTCCTCGCGGAGGGGCCGGCCGGCACCGGAAAGACCTGGCTGGCGGTCGGTTACGCCGTGTCGCTGCTGGAGCAGGGGATCGTCGAGCGCCTCATCCTGTCGCGCCCCGCCGTGGAAGCCGGCGAGCGCCTCGGCTTCCTGCCCGGCGACATGCGCGACAAGGTCGATCCCTACCTTCGCCCGATCTTCGACGCGCTGAACGATTTCATGGACCCGCGCCTCGTCGAGCGGGGGATGCAGACCGGCATGATCGAGGTCGCGCCGCTCGCCTTCATGCGCGGCCGCACGCTGGCCAACGCCTGCGTGCTGCTCGACGAGGCGCAGAACGCCGCCTCCATGCAGATGAAGATGTTCCTGACCCGGCTCGGTGAGAACTCAAGGATGATCGTCACCGGCGATCCCACCCAGGTCGACCTGCCGCACGGGCAGCGATCCGGCCTGAGCGAGGCGATTTCCTTGCTGGCCGGCCTCGAGGGGGTCGGCCACGTCGCGTTCAAGGAAGGCGACGTCGTCCGCCACGACCTGGTGCGGCGCATCGTCGGTGCCTACGAGGGCGCGACGCGGCGCCTGGTGGAAGCCGCCGGAAGCGGGCGGTCGGAGCCGCCGGCCCCGTCATGAGCACCATGAACGATGGCCTGGCTCTCGCCATCGACGTCGCGGTCGAGCACGACGCCTGGGGCGCGCCCGATCGAATGACCGCGCTCGCGGAGCGCGCCGCCGTCGCCGCCCTCACCGTCGCGGCGGACGCCCCGACCGACGTGGAGGTGAGTCTCGTGCTGTGCGACGACGCCTTCATCCGCGCGCTCAACAAGACGTGGCGCGGCAAGGACCAGCCGACCAACGTCCTGTCGTTCCCGACCGAGGCGACGGCGCCCGGGGCCGGGCCGGCGCTGCTGGGCGACATCGTCGTCGCCTATGAGACGAGCGCGCGGGAAGCGGGCGAGGAGGGCCGGAGCCTGGACGATCACCTCGCGCACCTCATCGTGCACGGCATGTTCCACCTGCTTGGCTACGACCACGAGGATGAGCGCGAGGCCGACGTCATGGAAGGGTTGGAGATCCGCGCCCTGGAGGCGCTGGGCATCGCGTCGCCCTATGCCGCGCCGACCGCCTCGAGCATCGATCGCCTGGACGCGAAGGACGCGCGCGCGCGCCCATGAGCGACCATCCATGAGCGACCATGCCGTGACCCGTCCCGAGGCGGATGAGGAGATCGCGAGGCCCAGGCTGATCGACCGGTTGCGGGCGCTGTTCGGGCTGGGCGGCGCGTCGATCCGCGACGACATCCAGGACGCGCTCGAGGACACGACCTCGCAGACCGACTTCTCCGCGCAAGAGCGCACGATGATGAAGAACGTCCTCGCCCTGCACGAGGTGCGGGTGGTGGACGTGATGGTGCCGCGCGCCGACATCTTCGCGGTGTCGCTGACGATGAGCCTCGCCGAGGTCCTCGCCATGTTCCGGGCCGCCGGCCATTCCCGGCTCCCGGCCTACGGCGCGACGCTCGACGACCCCCGCGGCATGATCCACGTCAGCGACTTCGTCGACTACATCGCCGGCGCGGGCAAGCCCGTCCCCCGCGATCCGGCCGCCGAAACCGAGGGCCCGGAGGTTTCCCCGGAGAAGGTGGTCCGCTCGCTCGGCGCCCTCAACTTCGACCTGCCGCTGTCGGCCGCGCGCATCCTGCGCCCGGTGCTGTTCGTGCCACCGTCCATGCCGGCGCTCGACCTCCTCGTGAAGATGCAGGCGACGCGCACCCACATGGCGCTGGTGATCGACGAGTACGGCGGCACCGACGGGCTCGCCTCCATCGAGGACATCGTGGAGATGATCGTCGGCGACATCGAGGACGAGCACGACGCGGTCGACGCGCCGCAGGTCGAAGCGAACGAGGACGGCAGCTTCTTCGTGGGCGCGCGCGCCGCCCTCGACGAGGTGTCGGACATCCTGGGCACGGACCTGGAGGCGATGAGCGACGCCGAGGACCTGGAAACGGTCGGCGGCCTCGTCACGGCGCTGGCCGGCCACGTGCCCGTGCGCGGCGAGATCGTGGTCAAGGGCGGCTTCGAGTTCGAGGTGCTCGACGCCGACCCGCGCCGGATCAAGCGCCTCAAGATCTACCCGCACGTCGCGCGGGACGTGGCGCGGGATGTGGCGCGGGACGCCCCCGCGACCGAGGGCGGTAGGCCGGCCTGAACGGATGGCGCGCCCGACCGTCCCCTCCCGCGCCGGGCGAGACGCGCCGCGCGCCGGCCCCCTCGCGCGGCGCGAGACGAGGCCCGCGCTCGGTGACGCGGTGGCGCGGGCGACCGGGTGGCGCCGCCGCCTCGTCGCGTTGCTGTGTGGTGCGTTCGGCGCCCTCGCCCTGGCGCCGGTCGGCTTCACCCCCGCCCTCGTCGTGCCGATGGTGGCGGCGGTCTGGCTGCTCGATGGCTGCGTCCCGCACGCGCCGGCGGCGGTCGGTTGGCTTCGACCCGACGCGCGGACGCTGCGGCGCGCCTTCGGGGCCGGTTGGTGGTGGGGTTTGGGCTACTTCATCGCCGGCTTCTGGTGGCTGGGATCGGCCTTCCTCATCGATCCCGAGTTCACCTGGGCGCTGCCGCTCGGCGTGCTCGGGGTGCCGGCCTTCCTCGGCGTTTTCACCGGGATCGGGTTCGCGCTCGCGCGGCTCGCCTGGGTGCCGGGCGGGGTCCGCGTTTTCGCGCTCGCGCTCGGCCTGGGATCGTCCGAATGGGCGCGGGGCCACCTTTTCACCGGTTTCCCCTGGAACGCGCTGGGCATGGGTCTGGGCGGCACCCTGGTCACGGCGCAGGCGGCTTCGCTCGTCGGCCTCGATGGCCTGACCGTGCTGACGATCGCGCTGTTCGCGGCGCCGGCGACGTTTCGCGCCGATGGCCGATGGCGCGCGCGCCCTGTGCTGATCGCGGCGGGGGCGCTGGCGCTCATCGGCGGCTACGGCGCGCTGCGCCTCGGACGCGGGACGCCGGGCGACGTGCCGGGGGTCGTCGTGCGCCTCATGCAGCCGGGACTCCAGCCCGATGCCACCTTCAGCTACGCCCGCAAGGACGAGATCGTCGCCGGCTACATCGCGCTGTCGAAACGCTACGACGCCGCCAAGCGCGTCGCGCTGGCCGACGTGACGATGCTGGTGTGGCCGGAATCCGCATTCCCCTTCCTGCTCGACCACGATCCGGAGGCGCTGGCGACCATCGCCGCCGCGCTGCCGCCGAAGACGACGCTCGTCACCGGCGCGGCGCGCGGGGAGGACGTGCCCGCGACCGATGGGCACCCGGAGCACAGCACCTATTACAACGCCATCGAGGTGATCGACGCTCGCGGCGCGGTGCTCGACCGCTACGACAAGATCCACCTCGTCCCCTTCGGTGAATACCTTCCCTTCGAGGCGGCGCTGCGCGCGCTCGGCCTGCGCAACTTCGTGGCGATCCCCGGCGGCTTCGAGCCCGGCGTCGGGCACCGCCACGCCTTGTCGGTCCCGGGGTTGCCGCCGGCCTCGCCCCTGATCTGCTACGAGGCCATATTCCCCGGCGCGGTCGGCGCGGCGCCGACCCCGTCCGGCGCGCGGGCGCGTTACCTGCTCAACGTGACCAACGATGGCTGGTTCGGGACGACGGCCGGCCCCTCGCAGCATTTCGCGCAGGTCCGGTTGCGGGCGATCGAGGAGGGCCTGCCGCTGATCCGCGACGCGGCGACCGGCGTTTCGGCGATCGTCGACCCATACGGCCGCGTCCTCGACACCTTGCCGCTCGGGGTCGCGGGCATCCTGGATGGTCCCTTGCCGGACGCCATCGCGCCCCCGCCCGCCGCGCGCCACGGCGCCCTGATGACCGCGCTGGTATGGTTCGGTACGTTGTTGTGCTTGATCTGGACGCAAAGGAAGCGTGTTGTATAGCTATGAAACGCCTCTGTTGTTAACCGATAATAAACATATCACGATGGTTGCATTTCCTAGATTCGCTGGTTCAAGGTTGCGTCAACACGATAGATGGTCCTGGAACCGGGCTAGAGGTTTGCTCGCGTGAAGAAGATCCCCAATCCGATTGACAAGCACGTCGGGAGCCGCGTGCGCATGCGCCGCGTCCTCCTGGGAATGAGCCAGGAGAAGCTCGGCGAGGCCCTGAACCTGACGTTCCAGCAGGTTCAAAAATACGAGAAGGGCACCAACAGGATCGGTGCCAGCCGCTTGCAGCAGATAGCCGGGACGCTGAACGTCCCGCCCTCGTTCTTCTTCGATGGGGCGCCGGCCTTCGACGGTGGCGGCGAGACGACCCACTCGGCCGTGGCCGAACACGGCAGCGCCTACGTCGTGGATTTCCTGTCCACGACCGAGGGGCTGCTGCTCAACCGCGCTTTCGCCCGCATCGGTGACACCAAGGTGCGGAAACGCATCATCGACCTCGTGACGGCCCTGGCCGGCGATGAGGGACCCGATCCTTCCTAGGGGACGTTTTACCCGCGCCGCTTTTGGACTACACAGGCGCTCCGACGTGTCCGGCGCCAAGGGCCGCGACCCGCTGCAAGTGGGGGATCCCGTGCTCGCGATCGATAAAGCCGAGTTGGAGGACCTGCTCGTGGCGGTGGCGCGGCGCGATCGCGCGTCGTTCCGCCGGCTCTACGACCTGACGTCCCCGAAACTTTTCGCGACCGTCCTCCGTATCCTCAAGAACAAGTCCGCGGCGGAAGAGGTCCTGCAGGATGTCTACCTGCGGATCTGGCAGAACGCCGGGAGCTACGCCCCGAACACCGGTCCGGCCCGCGCTTGGTTGAACTCGATCGCCCGCAACAGGGCGATCGACGTCCTGCGGCAAAGGGGCTTCGCCTCGGCGACGTCGTCCGAAGACGGCAGCGACTGGTACGAACGGGTGTCGGAGGATCGTGATCGCGAGGCTGACATGGTCAACAATGCTTCACTGCGGCGCTGCCTCGCGGCGATCGACGAGCAGGCCCGCACCTGCATCCTGCTGGCCTATTACGAGGGATACTCGCGCGAGGAACTCGCCGTGCGTTACGATCGGCCGGTCAACACCATCAAAACCTGGCTCCATCGCAACCTCGCCTCGCTGAGGGACTGCCTGGACGGATCGTCGTCGTGAGCGATGACCCCGACATGGTCGCCGCCGAATACGTCCTGGGAACGTTGGAGGGCGCCGAGCGCGCGACCTTCGCGGAGCGACTGCGCGGGGACGAGCGGGCGCGGGAGGCGGTGAGCGCCTGGGAGCGTCGCTTCGCCGGCCTCGCGGACAGGAACGAGTCGGTCAAGCCGCCGTCCCGCGTCTGGGAGGGCGTCGAGCGGGCCGTCCAGGGTTCCACGGTCGCCAAGATGCACACCTTCAAGGTCATCGACGGGGGCGGCCGGGGCGGGGTGCCCGCCGGCCTCCTCGCTTCGCGCAACCGGTGGCGCGCGGGGGCCCTGCTCGGCGGCCTCGTCGCCGCGGCGCTGGTGGCCTACATCGGCAACCAGAGGATGCTGCTGAACGCCGGCCCAGGCGGCCAAACCTACGTCGCGGTGGTCAACAGGGGCGGCGACAAGCCCGCCCTGGTCGTGAGCGTCGACTTCGCCACCCGCAGCATCCACGTGCGGCCGGTGGCCGCCGAAGCGCCCGCCGGCAAGAGCCTGGAACTCTGGTACATCGCCGACAACAAGCCGCCGCGCTCGATGGGCCTCGTCGATGGCACCAGGACCATGCCGATGTCGCGCGAGGCGGACGTGGCTCGCGCCGACACCGCCGCCACCTTCGCCGTCTCGGTGGAGCCGCCCGGTGGCTCGCGGACCGGTGGGCCCACCGGGCCGGTGGTCTATTCAGGACAGCTCCTTCGGGAGTAAGGTGGGCGGGAACAGGGGCGGGGTGCCCCACGGACCCGGTCGACATGGCTTGATGCCCACGCCGAAACGAACGCGCAAGACCGATCCCATCGCCGCGACGCGCCTGCCCGGCACCGGGGATGCGCGCCCGCCGGCCGGTCAGGCCGCGAGTCCGCCGACGAGCGCATCCCCCGGCAACGTCGTGGAGTTCACCGTCGGCGAACTGTCGAGCGCCCTGAAGCGGACGGTCGAGGATCGCTTCGGCCTGGTGCGGGTGCGCGGCGAGATCTCGAACTACCGGGGGCCCCACTCCTCGGGGCATGCCTACTTCTGCCTGAAGGATGAAGCGGCGCGCATCGACGCCGTGATCTGGAAGACCGGCTTCGCGCGCCTGAGGACGAAGCCGGAGGAGGGCCTCGAGGTCATCGCCACCGGGCGGCTCACGACGTTTCCCGGCAAATCCTCCTACCAGATCGTCATCGACACGATCGAGCCGGCCGGCGTCGGGGCCCTCATGGCGCTGCTGGAGGCGAGGCGGCGCGCGCTCGCCGCCGAGGGCTTGTTCGACGTCGCGCGCAAGCAACCGCTGCCGTTCCTGCCGGCCACGGTCGGCGTCGTGACCTCGCCGACCGGCGCCGTGATCCGCGACATCCTGCACCGCATCGCCGACCGTTTCCCGCGCCCCGTGCTGGTTTGGCCGGTCCGCGTCCAGGGCGAGACCGCCGCCGCCGAGGTCGCCGCCGCGATCGCCGGCTTCAACGCGCTCCCGCCGGCCGTCGCCGGGATCGCGGGCATCGTCCGGCCGGACGTCCTGATCGTCGCCAGGGGCGGCGGCTCGCTCGAGGACTTGTGGGCGTTCAACGAGGAGGTCGTGGTGCGCGCCGCCGCCGCCAGCGCCATCCCGCTGATCGCCGCGATCGGCCACGAGACGGATTGGACGCTGATCGACCACGTCGCCGACCTGCGCGCGCCGACCCCGTCCGGCGCCGCCGAGAAGGCCGTCCCCGTCCGCGTGGACCTCCTCGCCGCCCACGCCGACCTCGCCCGCCGACGCGACCTGGCGGCGGCTCGCCTGCTCGATCGCC
>CAXSDP010000035.1:0-39800 GCA_964235705.1 uncultured Beijerinckiaceae bacterium
AGCGCGTCCGCCTGCGCCGCCGGGAACTTGTGCTCGGGTGCCAGCGAATAGTCCGGCGCGATCACGATCGCCCCGGCGCCCCCGGCCATGGCGCGCGAGGTGGCATCCGCGCTCGCCCCATTCTCCAGGATGAAGCCGCCGCCGTGATAGAAGACGACGACCGGTCGCGACGTGTCGCCGGGGTCACCGGCCGGCGTGTAGACACGGGCCTTCAAGGGTCCGCCCTGGCCCGGGAACGTGATGTCCTTGGTCGCGATATCGTAGGTGTCGAGCTTGAGGCCATGGTCCTTCAGGAGGAGCGCCGCCGCCTCGATCGGCGTCGGTTGACGACGCGCGTCGGCGACGGACAGCGTTTCCAGCGGCTTCGGACCCATGCCGCGCCACGTGTCGAGGACGTGTTTCAGGTCATAGTCGACGTTTGCCGCCGGATCACCCAAGAAGGTCGCGACGACTCGATCGATGCGGTCCTTGAGCGTCGGCTTCACGTCGGCGCGCGCCGGGGTCAAGCCGCCGGCCAAGAACACCGACCCGGCCAAGAGCAATGACGCGGGAAAGAGCAACGATGCGGGGAAGATCGGGCGGATGGGCGGGAACGAGTGGTTAGGCATGGCGAGGATCCAGGTTCGCGCGTGGCGGCACGAACCTTCAACGCGCCGCCGCCGGCAGAGGTTCTATGGGCCTTAATGCGGGTTCGATGCGGCCACCCACTGCCGCAGGAAACCGTCGAGCCAACGGGCGACAGCGCCGTCGTGCATGTACCAGTCGCGGAAATGCCGGTCGCGGGGCAGGGCACCGGGCAGCGTCATCCGCTCGGCGCCGCCGGTCGTCCAGCGGCACATCATCTGGTAGGTGACCTCGGGATGGAACTGGAGGCCGTAGGCGGCCGGCCCGTAGCGGAAGGCTTGCGCCTGGAAATCGTCGCCCTCCGCGAGCAGGGTCGCCCCGTTCGGCAGGTCGAACCCTTCCCGGTGCCACTGGTACACCTTGGTCGGGAACACGTCGGGCCAGGTTTGGCGCCCGCAGGCGGTGGGGCGCACGGGATAATAGCCGACCTCGACCCGGCCTTGCGGATGCGGCCCCACGCGGTGGCCGAGATGGCGTGCCAGCATCTGGGCGCCGAGGCAGACGCCGAGGAACGGCTTGCCGGCCTTGAGCGGCGTGGCGATCCAGTCGATCTCGCGACGGAGCCAGTCATCGTCATCGTTGGCGCTCATCGGGCCGCCGAAGATCACCACCCCGTCGTGCCCGTCCATCGTGCCGGGCAACGGATCGCCGAAGCGCGGACGCCGGATGTCGAGCGTGTACCCGGACTCCCGCAGGAGACGGCCGACGCGGCCCGGGTTGGAGCGTTCCTGATGCAGCACGACGAGGACCCGTCGCGTCGGCGCCGGACGCGAGGAGCGGCCCGCGATGTCGGCGAAGGCCCCGGATTCTTCGGAGCTGAAGCGCGTGTCCTCGAACAAGGTCCCGACCTCCCATTCACCTCAAGGTACACTTATCAGACGGTATGTGGGGTGAAGATAGGGTTAAAGAGATCCTAATGGAGCAAAGATCGGGCCGGTCGCCCGAGCACGTGTGGCGGAGTGCTCGCGCCGGCCAAGCGCGTCGCGCGAAAGGTGAGGTCAGCCGCTTTGGCCGGACTTATCCCCCGTTTTGCTCGATGTCCGCACACGATCCCTATGCCGACCGGCGCGGCGCCCCATCGATAGGCTACGCGGTGAAGCTTAGATCGTTCATCGGCGCACGAGATGCGCCGCTTCGAGCACATGAGCCATGGCCAACCTTTCAGACGCCTCATTAACCACCGACCTGACCCGCACGACGCCGACCTTCCTGGTTGGACGCGACGGGGAAGGTCATTGGCTCGCGGTCGAGACCCACGGCCTCGGGGGCGGCTTCTTCATCACCGAGGACGCCGCGATGCACTATGCGCGGTCGGAAACCGCGCGCAGGCCCGGCGCGATCACGCTGTCACCGGTGCCGATCAGCCTGTCGCGGATCTGATGCGGGCACGCGCGGGGCGCGCTCACGCCGCCTCGCCGACCAGCCCGCGCTTTCGCAGCAGCGCGTCGGGTGAGGGGGCGCGGCCACGGAACGCCTCGTAGGCGCTGGCCGGGTCGGCGCGGTTGCCGGCGGCGTAGACGTGGTCGCGCAGGCGCTTGGCGATGGCGGGATCGAAGATGTCGCCCGCTTCCACGAAAGCGTCGAACCCGTCGGCGTCGAGCACTTCCGACCACATGTAGCTGTAATAGGCCGACGAGTACCCGTCGCCGGCGAACACGTGCTGGAAGTGCGGCGTACGGTGCCGCATGACGATGCCGTGCGGCATGCCGAGCTTGGCGAGCGTAGCCGCCTCGAAGGCGACCACGTCTATCGGGCTCTCGCTCGCGCTGGCGTGAAGGTCGAGGTCGACGAGGGCGGACGCCGTGTACTCGACGGTGGCGAAGCCCTGGTTGAAGTTGCGTGCCGCCAACAGCCGGCCCAGCAGCGCGTCGGGGATCGCGGTCCCCGTGTCCTTGTGGATGGCGAAGCGGCGCAGCAACTCGGGCTGTTCCAGCCAGTGCTCGTAGAGCTGCGAGGGGAATTCGACGAAGTCACGGGCCACGCTGGTGCCCGACAGCGTGGGATGCACCACGTCCGACAGCATGCCGTGCAGCCCGTGCCCGAACTCGTGGAACAGGGTGCGCGCGTCGTCGAACGACAAGAGGCTCGCCTCGCCGCGCGGCGCCTTGGCGAAGTTCATCACGTTGACGACGATCGGCAGCACGACACCGTCGAGCTTCTCCTGCGAGCGAAAGCCCGACATCCAGGCCCCGGACCGCTTGGAGGGCCGGGCGAAATAGTCGCCGATGAACAACGCGATCGGCTGGCCGCCCGCGTCCTTGACAGTCCAGGCGCGGGCGTCGGAATGATAGAGCGGCACGTCGGCGCGCGGCTCGAAGGTCACGCCGAACAGCCGCGTCGCCGTGTGAAAGGCCGCCTCGATCATGCGGTCGAGCTGGAAATACGGCTTGATCTCACCCTCGTCGAGGTCGAATTCCGCTTTGCGGCGCTTCTCCGCGAGGTAGCGCCAGTCCCAGGGCTCGACGGCGAAGTTGCCGCCCTCGCCGGCCGCGAGCGCCTGCAGTTCGCGCTCCTCGCGCGTCGCGCGGGCGACCGCTGGTTCCCACACCGAGCGAAGCAGCGCCCGCGCGTTGTCGGGCGTCTTCGCCATCGTGTCGGCGAGGCGGTAGGCGGCGAAGCTGTCGTAGCCGAGCAGCCGCGCGCGTTCCGCCCGCAGCGCCACCGTTTCGGCGGCGATGGCACGATTATCGGTCGCGCCGCCGTTCTCGCCCCGCTTCGCCCAGGCCCGGAACGCCTGCTCGCGCAGGTCGCGACGCGACGAATATTGCAGGAACGGCTCGATCGACGAGCGCGACAGGGTGATGACGTGGCGGCCGGCGTGGCCCCGCGCCTCTGCGGCGGCGGCGGCGGCGTCGACCAGCGCCGGCGGCAACCCCGCGAGGTCCACCTCGCCGTCGAGCACCAACTCGTAGGCCTTCTCGTCGGCGAGCAGGTTCTGTCCGAAGGTCGTGCCCAACGTCGCCAGCCGCTCGCTGATCGCGGCCGACCGTGCCTTGTCCGTTTCGGGCAGACCGCCGCCGGCGCGCGAGAACCGGGTGTGGTATCGTTCCAACACCCTCGCCTGCTCGCCCGCGAGGCCGAGCGCGTCGCGGCGTCGCCACAGGTCGTCGATGCGGGCGAACAGCGCCGCGTTCAGGTAGATGGCGGAGGAATGGCGCGACAGGATCGGCGACATGTCCCGCTCGATCGCCTGCAACGCGTCGTTGGTGTCGCTGCCCGACAGGTTGAAGAAGACGGCGCAAACCTTGTCGAGCACCGCGCCGGCCCGCTCCATCGCCTCGATGGTGTTGGCGAAGGTGGCGGGCTCCGCCGCTTCCGCGATCGACGCGATCTCGGCGGCGTTCTCCGCCAGCGCCTCGTCGAAGGCCGGCCGGAAATGCTCCGGCGCGATCATGTCGAAGGGCGGCGCCTCGAACGGGCCGGTCCAGGGTGCGAGCAGGGGATTGGCGGCGATGGTGCTCATGGTGTCCTGTTGGTGCGCGGCGGCGGGGTGGATCGATCGACCCGGAACAGGGTGACGTCGCTCAAGAGGTGGCGACCGCCTCGTCACGCCTCGCCGCGCCGGGTTGCGCGTCGTTGCCCGAGACCGCGTCGTGGCCGGATCGCTCCTTAGCGGGGGCGTCCTCGCGTTCCAGGTTGAAGGCCGAATTGATCATGGCGATGTGGGAGAAGGCTTGCGGGAAATTGCCGATCAGGCGTCGGCGGCCGACGTCGTATTCCTCCGAGATCAGGCCGAGGTCGGTCGAGATCGACAGGAGCCGCTCGAACATGGCGCGCGCGTCGTCGCGGCGGCCGATCATCACGAGGTTATCGACGAACCAGAACGAGCAGGCGATGAAGGCGCCCTCGCCGCCGGTCAGGCCGTCGTCCTGGTCGGGGATGTAGCGCTGGATGAAGCCGTCCTTCATCAGCACCCGCTCCACCGCCTCCACCGTGCGGCGCAGCCGGGGGTCGTCGGGCGGTAGGAAGCCGGTCAGCGAAATCAGCAGGATCGAGGCGTCGAGCTTGTCGGACCCGTAGCTCTGGGTGAAGGCGCCGACTTTTTCGTTCCAACCTTGCGCGCAGACTTGGTCGTGGATGGTTTGGCGCAGGTGGCGCCACTCGTCCACGGGGCCGCGCAGGCCGAACTCCTCGACCGTCCTGATCGCGCGGTCGAAGGCCACCCAGGCCATGACCTTCGAATAGGTGAAATGCTTGGGATCGCCGCGCACCTCCCAGATCCCCTCATCCTTGCGGTCCCACACCGTGGCGAGGTGCTTGAGCAGTTCGACCTGGACCGTCCAGTCGTCGTCGTCGGTCGTCAGGCCGCGTTTGCGCGACTGGTAGAGCGCGTCGAGCAACTCGCCGTAGATGTCGATCTGCAACTGCCCGGCGGCGGCGTTACCGACCCGGACCGGGGCCGAGCCCTCGTAACCCGGCAGTCGCGTGATCTCGAACTCGGGGATGCGTTGCTCGCCGCCGATCCCGTACATGATCTGGATGTGCGAAGGGTCGCCGCCGATCGTGCGCAACAGCCATCGCCGCCAATTTTTGGCCTCGTCGACGTAACCGCCGTTCATCAGCGCGAAGAGCGTCAGCGTCGCGTCCCGCAGCCAGCAGTAGCGATAATCCCAGTTACGGGCGCCCCCGATTTCCTCCGGCAGCGAGGTCGTGGGGGCCGCCACGATGGCGCCGCTCGGCTCGTAGATGAGGGCGCGCAGGACGATCATCGATTGCAGGATCTCGGTCGAGTAGCGGCCGGTCCTGCTGAACCTGCCCGTCCAAGCCCGCCAACGCTTCTCCGTTTGGTCCAGCACCTTCGATCCCTCGATGGGTTCGGGGATCGGCTGGAACGGCAGGTGGTAGCTCATCACGAACTCTTGGGTCTCGCCGGCGGCGACGGTGAAGTCCGCGTGGTGCTTGCGTCCGTCCGGTTCGAAGTCGACGACCGAGCGCACGACGATGGCGTCCGGGCCGACCACCGCGTGTAGGCTGCCGTCCTCCGTGTGCCTGATCCAGGGGATCGCGACCCCGTAGTTGGGTCGGATGATCAGCTCGGAATGGAACCGCATGGTGCCGCGCAGGCCGCGCACGATCCGCACCAGGTGGCAGTCGGGACGCGTCGCCGGCATGAGGTCGATGACGACCGCCGCGCCCTCCGCCGTCTCGTAGTGCGACTCGAGGATCAGCGTCTTGTCACGGTACTGGCGCCGGCACGTCGCCCCCCCGTCGGCCGGGGCGATCAGCCAGCGGCCGTTGTCCTCGTCGCCCAGGATGCGGGCGAAGCAGGCGGCCGAGTCGAAGCGCGGCCAGCATAGCCAGTCGATCGACCCGTCGCGACCGACCAGGGCGGCGCTCTGCCCGTCACCCAACATGGCATAGTCTTCGATCCTCAGCGACATCACGAGCCCTTTGGCGAAGAAGACCCGACAGGCGAGCGGCCAGCCCGGCGGCGGAACAGCCGATCCGACCAAACGTTGTTAGAACACAATCGTTCTTCGAGGTATCCCATGCGTTTCATCACGGGCCTGATCGTCGGGGTGCTGCTCACCATCGGCACCGCCTACGTCAGCGACGCCACGCGCGTGCCCTCGGGGCGGGACGGCGCGACCCCTCGCATGGTCAACTGGGACGTTGTCAGCGCCAACATGCAGGGCCTGTCGAACGACGTTCGTGAGGCGTGGGCGCACCTGGTGGGCGGTGCGCAGGCGATCGACAAGAAGATCGGTGCCTGACCCACCTGCCAAGACGACCATCAGGTTTCAAAGACGACCATCGGGTTTCAAGACACACCCTGCTGCTGCGGGGCGCGGTTCGCGGTCGCTTCCGCCACCAACCGCTTCAACTCGGGGATGCACGAGCCACAGTTCGTGCCAGCCTTGAGCTTGGCGCCGATCGCGGCGGCGGACAGCGCGCCCTCGGTGATCGCGGCCACGATGCGGCCGTGTGGGACACCGAAGCAGGCGCAGACGTTGGGACCTTCATCGGCCGCGCCGTCGAGCCTTTTGCCCGAAAGGATGAGCCGACGCGCGGACGCGTCGATCGTGTCCGCTGCCCAGGCGTCCGCGAGGATCGGCCATTTGGGCGCCGCGGCGACGGGTGCGAGGAACAGCGCGCCGACGAGCTTCCCCCCCGCGATCAGCGCGACGCGGGACAAGCCGCGCGCCCTATCTTGGTAGCGGAGCACCTCGACCTTGCCCCCGTCGGCTCGCGCTTCGCAACCCGCCGCCAACACGGCCAGCAAGTCCGAACCCTCGCCGTCGGTGTCGATGCGCGCCGCGTAGCCGCCGGCCACCGCGCTCCACGACCAGACGCTGTCGCGCGGGAGGTGCACGCGCCGACGCGACAGCATGAAACCGGCCGACGCGACGGCGAACGGCGCGATGGCGACCGGCGTCGCCTTCGAGTCGGGCTGGCCCGACAGGGGATCGACGATGGCGTGCACGAGGGACCCCGTCCGCGCGTCACTCGCCGTCTCGTCGTTCCAGTGCATCGGCACGAACACCGAGCCGCGCTCCTGCGCCGTGGTCACGCTGACGCGGTAGGTGCCGGCACCGTGGTGGTTGGTCAGGCGGGCGAGGCCGCCGTCGGTGAGGCCGAAGCGGGCCGCGTCCGAGGGATGGATGGACACGAACGGTTCGGGGATGTGGCTGCCGAGCCGCGGCGACAAGCCGGTCCGCGTCATGGTGTGCCACTGGTCGCGGACGCGACCCGTGTTGAGCAGCAACGGGAACGCGGCGGACACCTGCTCGGCGAGTTGCGGCGGTGCCACGGCGACGAAGGAGGCCTTGCCGGACGAGGTGAAGAAGGCGCCCTCGGCGAAGAAACGCGCCTTGGTGCCCTTGTCGGCAGCGACCGGCCATTGCGTCGGCTCCATCGCGTCGTAGGCCGCGGCGTCCATCGCGCGCGTCCCGTCCGGCTGGCCGCCCAGCAGGCCACCCAGGTCGAAGTCGCGCGTGCCCTCGTTCTCGAACGTGGAGAGTGCCGCGTGCTCGGTGAAGACGTCGGCCGACGTTTGGTAGTCGAAGCCGGAGAAACCGAGGCGCTTGGCGACGGCGCTCACCGCCCACCAGTCCTGCTTGGCTTCGCCGGCCGGCGCCAAAAACGCCCGCTGCCGCGAGATACGACGCTCGGAGTTGGTGATCGTTCCGTCCTTCTCGCCCCAGGCCGTACTCGGCAGCAGCACATGCGCGCCGCTGTTGAGCGTGTCGTTGGAGGCGACGTTCTCGGACACGACGAAGAGGTCGAGCTTGCGGAAGGCGGCCCGCGCGTCGGAGGCCTGCGGCAGGCTGACGGCTGGGTTGGTGCCGAGCACCCACAGCGCCTTGATCGTCCCGGACTCGATCGCCTCCACCATCTGCGTGATCATGCGGCCCGGCTCACGGACGATGTTGGGGGCGCCCCAGAAGCGCCGGACCCGGTCGATGTCGGCGTCGTTGAAGCCCATGTGGGCGGCGAGCTGGTTCGAAAGGCCGCCGACCTCGCGTCCGCCCATCGCGTTGGGCTGACCGGTCAGCGAGAACGGCCCCATGCCCTCGCGGCCGATGCGCCCGGTCGCGAGATGGCAGTTGATGATGGCGTTGACCTTGTCGGTCCCCTGCGCCGCTTGATTGACCCCCTGGCTGTAGAGCGTGACCACCTTCTCCGTCGTGGCCCAGCGCCGGAAGAATTGCGTGATCTCGTCCGCCGGCAGACGGGTGCGCAGCGCGGTGGCGGCGACCGTGGGCGCGATGGTCTGGGCACGGGCGAGCGCGTCGGCGAAGCCTTCCGTATGGGCGGCGATGTAGGCGTGATCGAGGTGGCCATTGTCGGCGAGGTAGACGAGCAGGCCGGAGAACAGGGTCGTGTCCTGCCCGGGCGCGATGGCCAGCCGCATCGCGGCGCTCTCCGCCGTCGCGGTGGTGCGCACGTCGACGGTCACGATAGCGGCGCCATGGGTATCCTGCGCCTTCACCATGCGCTGGAACAGGATGGGGTGGCACCAGGCGGCGTTGGAGCCGACCAGCACGAACAGGTCGGCGCGATCGAGGTCCTCGTAGCAGCCCGGCACGGTGTCGGACCCGAAGGCCCGCTTGTGCCCGGCCACGGAGGTCGACATGCATAACCGCGAATTGGTGTCGACGTTGCCCGAGCCGATGAAGCCCTTCATCAGCTTGTTGGGGACGTAGTAGTCCTCCGTCAGCAACTGGCCGGACAGGTAGATCGCCACCGCGCCCGGGCCATGCCGGTCGATGATGCGCCGGAACCCGCCGGCGACAGCGTCAAGGGCTTCGTCCCACGACGCTCGCGCGCCATTGACCATGGGATGGAGCAGCCGCGTCTCGAGCCCGAGCGTTTCGCCCAGCGCCGAACCTTTCGAGCACAAGCGCCCGAAGTTGGCGGGATGGAAGGAATCCCCGGCGATCGCCGCGCCGCCGACACCGTCCGGCGTCGCGAGGACGCCGCAGCCGACGCCGCAATAGGGACAGGTCGTCCTGACCGCCACCGTCACCGCAAGCCCCTCAATACACGTCGGCCTGATAACGACCGGTCTTCTTCAGGGTTGCGACGAAGCTTTTCGCCGACGCCTCGTCATGGCCCCCTTGCGTGGCGACGATCTCGGTCAGCGCCTTCTCGACGTCGCTCGCCATCCGCTTGGCGTCGCCGCAGATGTAGAAGTGCGCGCCCCTCTCCAGCCAGGACCAGACATCGCCCGCGTCCTCCCGCATCTTGTCCTGGACGTAGGTCTTCTTCCCGCCGTCGCGCGACCAGGCGAGCGAGAGCCTCGACAGTGTGCCGTCGCCCATGAAGCCCTCCATCTCCTCCTCGTAGAAGAAGTCGGCCGCGCGGCGCTGGTGGCCGAAGAACAGCCAGGCGCCACCCTTGGCATCGGCCGCCTTGCGGTCGTGGAGGAAGGCGCGGAACGGCGCGACGCCGGTGCCGGGGCCGACCATGATGATGGGCACCTCCGGCGAGTCCGGCAACGCGAAGTTGTGCGCGCGCTGCACGTAGGCCTTGATCGTGGAGCCGGGCTCCAGCCGCTGCGCCAGCCAAGCCGAGGCGACGCCGTGGCGGGCGCGGTCGCCGACGAAGTAGCGGACGTGGTCGACGGTGAGCGACACGCGGCCGGGCGTGGCGTTGTGCGAGGAGGAGATCGAGTAGAGCCGCGGCTGGAGCGGGTCTAGGCACTCGATGAAGGCTTCGGGATCCGGGTGGAGGTTGGGGAACTTCTCGAAGACGCCGAGCACGTCGAGGGTTGACACGTCGCCATCCGGATCCTCGCCCTTGGCGAGCAGCTTGGCTTTGGCGCGGCGGGCGCCCCCGGTGATGTAGGAGACGAGCTCGAACAGGCTGTCGGGCGCGGTGCCGAGCGACACGTCGTTGGCCAGCGCTTCGGCGAACGTCCGGTCGCCGATGGGGAAGTCGCGGGGCGCGTTGATCGCGGCGATCACCCTGTCGACCAGCTCGGGATCGTTCTGCGGGAACAGGCCGAAGCTGTCGCCGACCTTGTAGTCTATGCCGGCCGCCGAGAGGTCGATGTCGATGTGGAAGGTCGCCTTCTCCGAGTCTAGTTTATTGAGGCGGTGACGGCCGATGAAACCGACCTCGACCGGCTTGGATCGTGCGTAGCCGGGCAGGGCGTCGTCCTTGACCGGCGCCTTGGTTTCGGCGGCGTCGGCCTTCGGGGCCGCCGGCGCGCCGGCCAGCTCCTCCGCGAGCGTTTTCACCATGCGGAAGGTTTCCTTGCCGCCGGGGACGCAGAGGTTGAGCCGGGTTTCCTCGCCGTCGGTGATCGCCTTCGAGTAATTGTGGCAATCATAACCGCATTGGCCGCAGTCCTGCTGCGCCATCGCCGCCATCAGGCGTCGTTGGATCGGCTTGCCCTGCGCCATCTCCATGCGATCGGCGATGGCGAGGGAAGGATCGTGCCAGGGTGCCTCGTCGTCCTCGGCGACCGCCACGCCGGCGGCGTCGGCGCCGATCGGCTGCGCGTCACCCGGCTGCGGCGCCAGGAAGCCAGCGAAGAACCCGTTCAACCACGCCCGCTGATCCTCGGAGAACGGGGCGTTCTCGGGGATGAACGGGGCGATGCTCGGCGTCGTACCTTCGAAGCTCATGCGCTGACCCCTTCGGACATGGCGTGCTCGACGAGGCTCTTGAGCGCGTTGGTGTCGCGCGACGCCGTGAAGGCGTGGAAGCTCTCCTCCGGACCCGAACGATGGGCGAGATAGGTCTTGAGGAGGCCTTCCACCACCCGCGGCGCCGCGTCCGCCGCGACCTTGGGGAAGATCTCGCGGCCGATCGAGGCCTGCCCGGAATAACCGCCGCCGACCAAAATGTCGTAGCCGTCGACGGTGTCGCCCTCCTCGTTGATCGGCACGCGGGCGCCGATCAGCCCGACGTCGCCGATGTAGTGCTGGGCGCAGCTGTTGTGGCAGCCGGTCAGGTGGATGTTAACGGGCGTGTCGAGCGTCACCCTTGGCTCCAGGTAGAGGGCTAGGTCCTCGGCGTTCTTCTTGGTGGGTGCGGCCGCGAACTTGCAGCCCTGCGCCCCCGTGCACGCGACGAGACCGGCGCGGATCGACGAGGCGCGCCATTCCAGACCGGTCGCCTCGATGCGGGCTTTGGCCTCGTCGAGCCGCGCGTCGGGGATGCCGGAGATCAGCAGGTTCTGCCACACGGTGAGGCGGATGTCGCCGTCGCCCAGCTCCCCGGCGATGGCCGCGAGGTCCCGCATCTGCGCGCCGAGCAGCTTGCCGACCGGCAGTACGACGCCGACATAGCTCAACCCGTCCTGCTTCTGGCGATGCACGCCGACGTGGGCCTGTCGGTCCTGGGAGGGGCGGGGCGCGACGTGGGCGGCGTCCACGCGCGGCAGCTTGAAGCCGAGCTTCGCCTCCACGGCGACCAGGAACTTGTCGAAACCCCAGCCGTCGAGCACGTATTTCAGGCGCGACTTGGTGCGGTTGGTGCGGTCGCCCTCGTCGATGTAGACGCGCACGATGGCGTCCGCCACCTTGGTCGCGTCGGCGGGCTTCAGGATCACGCCCGTGTCGCGGGCGAGGTCCTTGTGGCCGGAGATGCCGCCCAGCATCAGCCGGAAGTACACGCCGGGTTCGACGCCGACGGCCCCTTCCATCACTCGGACGGCCTGGAAACCGATGTCGTTGGTGTCCTCCAGCGTCGGCACCGGGCCGCCGCCGTCGAAGGCGACGTTGAACTTGCGCGGCAGGCCGTACATCACCCGGTTCTCGAGGATGTGGAAATGCCACTCGCGGGCGTAGGGGCGGGTGTCGAGCAACTCGCCCGGCGCGATGCCGGCCGTGGCGTCCCCGGTGACGTTGCGGATGTTGTCGGCGCCCGAGCCCTTCGAGCACAGGCCGAGGTCGATGATGCGCTCGATCACCTCGATGCCGTGGCGGGCCGGGATCTCGCGCAGCTGGAGGTTGGCGCGGGTGGTGACGTGAGCGTAGCCGCCGGCGAAGCGCTCGGCGATATCGGCCATGCCGGCGAACTGCCAATGCTTGAGGATGCCGTTATGGATGCGCAGGCGGCACATGTAGGAATCCTGCGCCGGCGCGACGTAGAACAAGCCAAAGTAGCGCCAGCGGAAGTTGTCGGCCGGCTTGGGGAACTCGTCCTTGGCGACCTGCTCCTTCAACTTGCCGTAGGCATCGAAGGGATGCTCCTCGCGCTTCCATTTCTCCTGGTCCGCGAGCTTCTTGCCGGCTTTCTCGACCTTCGCCTGCGCCGCGAGGTGCTCCGCGTCCGGACCGCTCGGCGCGGCGGGACCAGCCGGCGCCGCCGCCGGCCTCAACCGGCTGACGTGGATGCCGGAGGTGAAGCCTTCGAGGTAACGCTTCTGCTCGCTCGTGAAGTCGCCGCCCATGATCACCCCTGCCTCCGTGTGGCGGCCGTTCAGGTCCGCTATGGCCGCGAAGGCCTATCGTCGATTGAGCGCCCAATCGTATCGCCGGATGGCCTCGCCCGCATCGTTGGAAGCGAGGGATCTACGGCGGACGCGGCGGCGCGTGCCGGCACAATCTGCACGAGCCACGAAGCAAGACATGTGCCGACGATCGGAACCATCTCAGTCTTGTCCGGGGCAAGGTTTGCCGTGTCCCCCGCGTGCGACACGTCCCCGACCGTCAGGCAGCCGCTGCCTCTTTCGTAGCCAGACTGCGTCCGAAAATGAGGTCGTCCCGCATCGCCCCGACCGGCTCACCGGACTTGATCAGGTCGAGGTACCAAAGCCCATCGGCGGTGTCCCCGTAAAGCACGGCGCCGGCGACCTTGTCGTCTTCGAGGACGATCTTCTTGTAGATGTGCTGGGCCTCGTCCTCGTACACCAGCGCCTCCTTGCCCTCGCCCATGAAGTCGCCGGCCGAAAACAGGGACACGCCCGACACCTTGAGGTTGGTCGCCAGGATCGAGCCGGCGTAGGCCGCGTCGCTCTCGCCGGCGAGCGTCCGGGCGACCGTCTTGGCGTGTTCGTAGGCGGGCTCGACGAGGCCGTAGGCGACGCCGCGATGTTCCGCGCATTCCCCGATGGCGAACACGTCCGGGTCGCCGGTGCGCATCTGGTCGTCGACCAGGATGCCCCGGTTGCAAGCCAGGCCGGCGTCCTTGGCGAGCGCGATGTTGGGGCGCACGCCGACCGCGCAGACCAGCAGGTCGGCGGGGATCACGCGTCCATCGGCGAGTTCCACCGCTTCGACTCGCGACGCGCCGCGCACGCGGACGGTGTTGGCGCCGAGGATGACCTCGCATCCCTTGCCTTCGATGGCGGCGCGCAGGAGCCGTGCCGCCGGCTCGTCGAGCTGGCGCTCCATCAGCCGTGTCGCGATGTGGAGGAGGGTAACGCGGACGCCCGCCTTGGCGAGTCCGTAGGCGGCCTCCAGCCCGAGCAGGCCGCCGCCGATCACGACGGCCGGCCGGCCGGGTTGCGCGGCGTCGAGCATTGTATCGACGTCGTCCATGGCGCGGAATGTGATGGCGCCCGGTAGGTCCATGCCGGGTGTCGGCAATTTGACGGCGTGCGAGCCCGTGGCGAGCACCAGCTTGGAGTACGTGATCTCGACGCCATTGCTGAAGGCGATCGTTTTCTTCGCGCGATCGATACTGGTGACGGGTCGGCCGAAGACGTTGGTGATGCCGTTCTTCGGCCACCAGGCCAGGGGTTTCAGCTGGATGTCATCCACCGTCATCTCGCGCGCGAGAAGGGACGACAGGAGAACGCGGTTGTAGGCCCGGTACGGTTCCGCGCCGACGAGGATGATGGAATAACGACCGAGGGCTCGCTGGCATAGTTCGTCAGCGAGCTTGGTGCCGGCCATGCCCTGTCCGACGATGACGAGGGGTTCGCTCATGGGGTTTCTCCATCCATCGCGCCTGCGCGCCGCCATACAGGCAACCATCATGCCGCTGCAGGGGCGTGGAAGGCACGTCATGACGGCACTTCGCCGCTGGCTGACGCACCCGGTCACGTCGTGAAAAGTCCGAGGCGGGAGGCTCGACACTTTTTACGTTTGCATCACGCGGGCCGTTGAGGCATACCCTGCACGCCGCGACGTTCACGGATGCGGTGCTGGATGCGGGTGTAGCTCAGTGGTAGAGCACAACCTTGCCAAGGTTGGGGTCGAGGGTTCGAATCCCTTCGCCCGCTCCAATTCGATCGGTTTTCGACCCAAAAGCTCCTCCCGAAGCGACCTTTCGATATCGTCGCTCTTCTTCGGCGCGGTTCGAGACCGTGACCAAGCAGGATGACAGGTCGGCATCGAGCCCGTTCGCCGCCGACGCGAAGGCGTGCCCCACCTCGGTGGGATCGCTTGGAATACCGCACGCTACCCGATGGACGTCACGAAAGGGAAGGTTCGCCATTCCTTGCTCGAGCCGGCGAAGCGCGGGCGCATGTCCAAGACCGACTCGCCCGAGGTCTTGGACGCTCGAGGTCTTGGACGCTCGAGGTCTTGGACGCCATCCGGCGACGCGGTCATCGATGTCCGCGGCAACCTGCGCGTCGATAGCGGAGAGGCGCTGCGGAGTGCGGCCTTGAACGGCATGGGGATCGTGTTGCGACCCTCCATCGTGGTGGCCGGCGACCTGACGGCGGCCCGCCTCGTCCGCCTCCTGGAAGGCCACGCCGCGCCCCGATTGACGCTGCACCTTCTGATGCTGCTGGACCGTCATCCGACCTCGAAATTGCGTAGCTTCATCGACCATGTCGTCGTGGCGTTCGCCGGAGCACTGTCGCCTGCCGCGAAGGCCACGGCGGACGTTCGGGCGTGAGTCCAAGGTCGCGCCAGTACGGCTGATCGTTCTCGCGCTGTGCCGTCGGCTGGTCCGTGAAGGCCGAAGCGAACGCGGTTCGTCGCCGATGCTTCCGTGATGGCGATCTGGCGGCGCGGCACGCGCGCGATCGAGGCGACGACGGCACCCTCGCGAGCGGCGGCCTTGAAGCCGGCCGAAGCCGTCAGCGGACGGATCTGATCCGGGTCGCCCCAGGTTCGCGAGCCCGCGTGCGGATGCTTACAGCCGTCGCACGAACGACCATGGCCCAGCCCTCGCATGAGCGATCGTGGTCATGGTTCGAGCACCGCCGGATGACGTTTAAGGCTTCACCGATCCAGCCCGGTACGGCATGAAGGTAACGATCGATCACGACGCGCTTCGTGTCGGTCACGACGGTCCATGGGGAGCCCGGTAATGGCCCAGATCCGCGCGTCCGTTTGTCCGCATGATTGTCCGAGCACCTGCGCCCTCGATGTCGAGGTCCTCGATCAGCGGACGATCGGCGCGGTGCGCGGCGCCGACAATCCCTATACGGCCGGCGCGATCTGCAACAAGGTTTCGCGCTACGCCGAGCGGGTGCACCATCCCGATCGGTTGCTCCACCCGATGCTGCGGACCGGACCCAAGGGGAGCGGCCAATTCCGCCGGATCGGCTGGGACGAGGCGCTGGATCGCGTCGTGGCGGGCGTGCGCGAGGCGAGCGGGCGGCACGGTAGCCAGACGGTTTGGCCGTATAACTCCGCCGGGACCATGGGGCTGGTGCATCGCGACGGCATGTTCCGCCTGCGCCACGCCATGCGCTGGTCGGGGCGCAAGGGAACCATCTGCAGCGCGATCGCCACGGCCGGCTGGTTGGCCGGCTGCGGCCGGGTCAGCGGGACCGACCCGCGCGAGATGGCGCTCGCCGACCTGAACGTGCTGTGGGGCACCAACCCCGTCTCGACGCAGGTCAACGTCATGATCCACGTCACGCGCGCGCGCAAGGAGCGCGGGGCGAAGCTCGTGGTGATCGATCCGTACCGGACGGGCTCGGCGGCGGCCGCCGACGTGCACCTCGCCCCGCGACCCGGCACGGACGCCGCGCTCGCCTGCGCCGTGATGCACTGCGCCTTCCGCGACGGCCAGGCCGACCGCGCCTACATGGCCGCCCACACCGATGACCCGGCGGCGCTGGAAGCCCACCTCGCGACGCGCGGGCCGGACTGGGCGGCCGCGATCACCGGCTTGGGCATCGCGGAGATCGAGGCCTTCGCGGCGCTCTACAACGGCACGCCGCGCGCCTACATCCGGGCGGGCTACGGCTTCACGCGGAGTCGCAACGGGGCGGCCTCGATGCATGCCGTGACCTGCCTGCCGGCCGTGACGGGGAAGTGGCGCCACGAGGGTGGCGGCGCGCTGTGGGGCCTGAAGGGGATCTACGGCTGGGACAAGTCGATGATCGAGGGTACGGCGTGGCGCGATCCGAGCGTGCGCGAGCTCGACATGAGCCGGGTCGCGAGCATCCTGACCGGCGACGCCGCCGCGTTGCACAATGGTCCGCCCGTGAGCGTGCTGCTGGTGCAGAGCGGCAATCCCGCCTCCGTATGTCCGGACAGCAACCGGGTGCGGCGCGGTCTGGAGCGGGAAGACCTGTTCACCGTGGTGCACGAGCAGTTCATGACGGAAACGGCGCGCTACGCCGACGTCCTGCTGCCGGCGACCATGTTCCTCGAACATGACGACATCTACCAGGCCGGCGGCCACAGCCACGTCCAGATCGGCCGGCGGCTCATCGAGCCGGCGGGCGAGGCCCGCTCGAACCATGACCTGGTCTGCGCGCTGGCGCGACGCTTCGGCCTGGACGACCCGACCTTCGCGATGAGTGCCCTCGACATGGCTGACGCGACGCTCCGCGCTTCCGGCTACCCGGCGGCGGCCGAGTTGACGGCGCGGCGCTGGGTGGATGTCGGATTGCCCTTCCGCGAGGCGCATTTCCTAGATGGCTTCGGGCACGGGGACGGCAAGTTCCGCTTCAAGGCGGATTGGAGCGCGCTCGGCGATGAGGACGGTCGTTTGCCCTCGCTGCCGGATTGGGTGCCGCTGACGGATTCCGCGACGGCCGAGCGACCGCTGCGGCTGGTCACGGCGCCCGCGCGCCAGTTCCTCAACTCCACCTTCACGGAAACGCCGACGGCGCGACGGCGCGAAGGTCGGCCCACCGCGCTCATCGCGCCGGACGACGGCGAGCGGTATGGGATCGCGGACGGCGCGCTGGTGCGGCTGGGCAACGCGCGCGGCGAGGTGGTGTTGCACGCCCGTCACGTGCCGGGCCAGGGCACGGGGACCGTGGTGGTCGAGAGTATCTGGCCGGCCGCCGCGTTCGGTGGCGTGGGTGACGGCATCAACGTGCTGACGAGCGACGAGGCCGCCCTGCCGGCGGGCGGCGCCGTGTTCCACGACACCGCCGTCTGGATGCGTCCAGCCGCGACGGACGCGGCGGCGGCGGAGTAGCGCGGCGCTCGGCCGTCACCGCGCTGACGCCGTGCGACGACGAGCTTCGCCGCCGACGCCGTAGGTCCTTGTCAACGCATCAGCGTTTTCCGAAAACCGCGGCGCACTGTTCGGACTCATGTCCTAGCGCGGGTCGCCGTGCTCGTCCTTCTCCACGGCGCGCGTCAACTCGTAGGATGGGATCGTCGGGCTGAAAGGGCTCGAGCCCTTCAACACGATCCAGCCGATGGCGAGTGCCGCCAGGACGACGGGGATGGCGGCGATCGTGTAGGTCCCGTCGGGGTAGTCGAAGCCCATGAGGACCAGCACGCCGGCGAGGAAGGCGAGCGTCAACCACGACGTGAACGGGGCCAGCGGCATGCGGAACGCCACCGGCGGGACCAGCCCGCGGTCGATCTTCCCGCGCAGGATCATCTGGCAGGCGACGATGAAGCCCCACGTGCTGACGATGCCGAGCGAGGCTATGTTCAGGACGATCTCGAAGACTTGGCTCGGCACCACGTAGTTGAGCCCGACGCCGAACAGGTACACCACGAGCGTCACGAGGATGCCACCGTAGGGCACCTTGGCCCTGTTCATGCGCGACACGAAGGGTGGGGCCGACCCGCCCATGGCCAGCGAGCGGAGGACCCGCCCCGTGGAGTACAGCCCGGAGTTGAGGCTCGACAACGCGGCGGTCAGCACCACGATGTTCATCGCTGTGCCGATGCCCGGCACCCCGAGCGCGCCGAACACGGTGACGAAGGGGCTGACGCCAGCCTTGTAGGCGGTCCAGGGCAGCAGCATGACCAGCAGCACCACGGACCCGACGTAGAACAGGGCGATGCGCCACAAGACGCTGTTGATGGCGCGCGGCAGCACCGTTTCCGCGTTCTCCGCTTCGCCGGCCGCCGTGCCGATCAGCTCGATGCCGCCATAGGCGAACAGCACGCCCTGGATGATGATCACCGCCGGCAGCAGGCCGTGCGGGAACACCCCGCCGTGTTCCGAGATGAGGGAGAACCCCGGCGTTTGGCCGGACACGCCGTGCCCGGTGACCACCAGGGCGGCGCCGATGATGAGGAAGAGCACGAGCGCCCCCACCTTGACGATGGAGAACCAGAACTCGATCTCGCCGAACCACTTCACCGCGACCATGTTCATGGCACCCACGAACGCGAGGGCGACCAGCGCGAACATCCATTGCGGGACGCCGGCGAAGGCGCCCCAATATTTCATGTAAAGGGCGACGGCGGTGATATCGACGATGCCGGTCATCGCCCAGTTCAGGTAGTACATCCAGCCGGCGACGAACGAGCCGCGCTCGCCCATGAACTCGCGGGCGTAGGACACGAAGCTGCCGGATGTCGGCCGGTACATCACGAGCTCGCCGAGCGCGCGCAGGATGAGGAAGGAGAACACCCCGCAGAACGCGTAGACGAGGGCGAGCGCAGGCCCGGCGATCTGCAACCGGGCGCCGGCGCCGAGGAACAGTCCTGTCCCGATGGCGCCGCCGATCGCGATCATCTGCACTTGACGAGGCTTCAGGCTCTTTTCATAGCCTTCCTCGTGGGAGTCGAGCAGCGCCCGCTGGTCGCTGACTGCGCCGCGCCCCGTCGACGTGTCGGTGGCCGTCATGGTGAGTTCCTTCCTGGCTTCGGCGAGGGTTGCGAGGCGAACGTCGATCGAGGACTTGCCGGAACCGGGCCGCGGCTTCCAGGTGAGGGCAACGCTATCCGAACGGCGGACCTCGCCGCCTTGATGAGGCCCGCGAGGGTCCGCGCCTCGAGCCAGAGCCGCCCCGCGAGGATGGCGTCCCTGTTGGCTTCATTCACGCGGCTGGCGCGTCGATCCGATGGGCATCGCGCTGAAAGCATCCGGCAATCGTCATGCCAAGTCGAGGCGGGCGACCGCGTGACATGGATCGGTCGCGGCCGGCGCGTCATCCACCGATCGCATGGTACGACACCGACGTCGGTTCGGGACCGCGCGAAAACCTCGGTTCGACGAGCGCAGACCCGAACGGAAAGGTTCGATGTGGCGGACGATCACCGTCACCGCGACCACAAGCCCCATACCCATCCCGTAGATACGGGCACGAGCACACGCGCGATCACACGCGTTGATCGCAAGGTCCGGGAGATCGAGCGGCGGTGTCGCCCCGGCTCCCGATCGCCTCGCGATGCGTAGTGCGAGCGCGCGGCGCGTGGTATCGGCGGGAAACCTTGAGGGAAGTCTAGTGGCAACGCCGCTTTCGCAGGTCTTCGATGACCGAGCCACGAACGTTCGAGGTAAGGTCATCGGGATCTACCTCGTCCTGATCGTGGCCAACGTCGCCGTTTGGGCTTGGGCGTTCACCATGTTCAGGGCGCATCCGGTGCAAACCGGCACGGCCCTGCTCGCCTACTCGCTCGGCCTGCGTCACGCGGTCGACGCCGACCACATCGCCGCGATCGACAACGTGACGCGCAAGCTGATGCAGGAAGGGAAGCGCCCCGTTTCCGTCGGCTTCTTCTTTTCCCTGGGCCATTCGACGATCGTCGTCCTGGCGTCCGTGGCCATCGCCCTCACGGCCACAGCCTTCGACGGTCGGATGGAGGCCTTGAAGGCCGTTGGGGGCATCGTCGGGACGATCGTCTCGGCCACCTTCCTGTTGGGCATAGCGATCATCAACCTGTTCGTCCTGGCCACGATCTACCGCACCTTCCGGCACGTCGCGGCGGGAGGCACCTGCCACGAGGACGATCTCGGCTTGTTCTCGACCGAGGGCGGCGTCCTGGCCCGCCTCTTCCGCCCGATGTTCCGGCTCATCGCGCGAAGCTGGCACATGTATCCTCTGGGCGTCCTGTTCGGCCTGGGGTTCGACACGGCGACGGAGGTCGGATTGCTCGGCATCTCGGCCGCCAGCGCGTCGCATGGGCTGCCGATCTGGTCGATCCTGGTCTTTCCCGCGCTCTTCACCGCCGGCATGTCGCTGGTCGATACGACCGACGGCATCCTGATGCTCGGCGCCTACGGCTGGGCGTACGTCAAACCGGCCCGCAAGCTCTACTATAACATGGCGATCACGCTCGTGTCCGTGGTGATCGCGCTCGTCGTGGGAAGCCTCGAGGTGTTGAACCTGATCGGCGACCGCCTTCGGCTGACGGGCACGTTCTGGGAGGCCATGGCCGGCATCAACGACAATTTCGGCATCGTCGGCTACGGGATCGTCGGGGTTTTCGTCGGCGCTTGGTTGATGTCGTACCTGGTCTACCGGGCGAAGGGTTACGACGCCCTGGATATCGCGGCCGTGAAGCGACCGGCCATCAGGACGGTATCCTGAGGCATCGACGCGCCCGAACGCGCCATCGAGTCGACCCGGTGCATCGCGCGTATTGTCCATCCCGCCGAGCATCGATCGGCGGCCTGGCGACGCTGCTCCGGCCTCACGTTTCGAAAGGTAAGGGAGTGTCGAAAGGTAAGGGCGTGACGGTCGGCTGGGGCGCCGACGTCCGCGTGGGGGGATGCGACCCCGCCGGTGCTCGCCGTCACGCCGGGCGCCTTGGCGTTGCGGCTCGGCCCTTGACCCGCCAACGTCGTCCAGCCCACGGCCGCCCGAAGGCGCCAGCGGGTATGGCGCGCGCAGGCGTATTCGCAGCGGATGACCGTGGGGAATCCCAGGTCCGTTCGGTGATCGCGGCTGAAAGCCTCGCCTCGCGGATCCGCTTCCACAGCCAAGAAGGCGGGATGACCTACAGCCGAACGCGTGACCCCTCCGGGATTACGACCCATCAGACTTTCCCCTCTAAAACTGTCCCACTTTTCGCGTCTTCCGCAAGCTTGGTGGGACGATTTGATTGCAAACTAGCGGCCATGCGAGCCATGGCGTTCCCGGCCATGAGGCGACGCCGGGCCGCCTTCGTGTAGCGTGCCAGCTCCTTGCCGTTGGCGTGGCCGGTGATGGCGCCGATCTCCTCCTCCGAGCATCCGAGCTCGGCAAGCCGCGACGCCGTCGCCTTGCGCAGGCCGTGGATCGCGCACTGCGGTAGGCTGGCCTCGTCGCACCATTGCCGAAAGCGGATGCCGAGCCCGTCGGCCGTGAACGCCTTGCCGAACGACGTCATGAGGAACGTCGACCCGGCGATCGGACGCGCCGCGATCGACTCGGCCAGGTTCTCGATGATCGGCAGCTCGACCTTGGCGCCGGTCTTCTGCTGGCGGAAGACGAGCCACGCGACCGCCTCGCCGGTCTCGGCGTCCTCGACGATCTCGACATGCTCGGGGCCGAGCCGCACCACGTCAGACCGCCGCTGCGAGGTGTAGAGGGCGAGGTCGAACGCCAGCCTGGGGATCGTCCCCACGGGATGGCGGCGCTCGAACTGCGCGACCTCGGCGAGCGTCCAGGAGTGGAAGCCCTCGGGCTTGCCGCGGAACAGCTTGATGCCCTTCGTGGGGTTGCGCGCGTCCTCTTCGCCCTCCTGCGCCCAGGCGAACAGCGAGCGGATCGCCTTGACCCTGTTGTTGGCCGCCTCGGGCAGCCCGGCCTTGCGGTCGCGCAGGAGCCGCACGTGCGCGGCGCCGAAGGTCATCACCGGCACGTCGCCGATCTTCACGCCGGATCCCGGCTTGGTTTCCTCCGCGCAGCAGTGGCGAAGTATGCCGCGCCGATTGCGCTGGCTGACCTTGCGCAGGGCGCCGAACGGCGCGGATTGGAAGTAGAGGTCGCATAGCGCGGCGAAGGTCCCCTTTGACGGTCGCGTGTCGTGTACGGCGGCCTTGGCGGGTCGGGGTAGCTGCTGACCCTGCGTCGCGGCCTGCCAAGCGAAGAAGAACTCGGGGTCCTCGACCGACACCCAGATCCTGATCTTGGTTCCCCCACGCCGGTAGTAGAGGCGCACCTGCCCATGCCGCGAGACGTCCTCGACCAGGTAGGGGATGCGCTTCTTGACCACTGGCTAAACCGCCAGATCCGTGAACGGGTCGACCTTCGCCTTGCCCGAGGTGGGGGCCTGTGGCAGGGCCGAGAAGGCGTTGTCGATCTCGCGGCGGTCCCAGATCTGCCGGTCGCCGAAGCGGCGCGGCTGGGGCATCACGCCCTGCCGCACCATGTGGTCGAACTCGGTGGCGGTGAAGCCGATGTACTCGGCCGCCTGCGTCCGTGATAGGCCGAGCCGGTCCGCCGGCGCGATCGCGTAGACCTTGCGGCGCGCGCTAGTCATCGGAGCGCGATCCTCCTGGCGCGGGCGCGTTGGGTGTGCGACTCGACCATCATCAGTTGCGACCCTCCACGACGGCCGCCGCGAAAGCCTCCAGCTCACGGTTGATGGCTTCTTTCATCGAGGCCAGGCTCGCTGCGCGTCGCTTGCCTCCGTCTGGTGCCTCTTCCTTGACCAGCGCCGCGTAGGCCAGGGCGCCAGCGAAGAAGGCGCGGCGCATTTCGCGCAACTGGTGGGCGGACGCGTGCTCGATCTCGATGCGGACCACGAGGTCCCGCCACTCGCGCTCGAGGTGGCGGGGCTGGTCGGGGACAATGTGCAAGGCAGGTCCGCCGCTCGTCCGTTCCTCGCTCACGCGTCAGCTCCCTGATCGGCGCCGGCGGGTTCCATGCCCAGGGTCTCGCGTATCGCCTCGCAGAGCATGTCGTCGGCGACTTCCTCCAGGATCGCGTCCACCGGGACTCTCCCATCTGCCCGGCGCAAGGCCGCCAAGCGCGTGCGGATCGGCACCGGTAGTGGGTGGCCCGTGTAGGAGTTGCAGGCCCGCTTGGCGATCTCCAGACGCTCGTTGGACCGGCCGGCGGGAAGCAGGCCCGCGAGGCGGAGCACCTCATTCGCCCTGTCCTCCCAGAGCGTGAAGAAGCCGGGATGCTTCTCGCGTGTGAAGGCCGGCGGCAGGCATCCGAGCTCGACGACGGACTCGACGAGCAGTTGGTCGACGTGCGGGTGTACGAGCATGGTGGGCTCCCATGGTGCCACGGCACTTGGCGGGACGACGGACGCGAGACAGGATCGCCGTCCTGCGAAAGGCCGCTGGTCAGGCGGCGACGGAGGCCCCTCGCTTCCAAGGATCGGGCGTGTCGAGCGCGTTGCTGGCGAGAGTGGCGACGAGCTTCTGGGCGTCCCAGATCGCGCTCACTCCCTCGTCGGTCGGGAAACCCATGGGGAAGTCGATTGCCAGCACGCCGTTGTCGACGATTCCTCCATCGAGCTCGTATGTGCGCCGGACGAGGTAGTGCGCCCACAGCACCACTTTGGCCGGGCTGTTGCACAGGGACGTCAGGAACAGCACCGTCATGGGCGCGAAGCGGCAAGCATCGTCGGCCAGCGTCAGCCGCGCCGCCATCACCTTCACGGAGAAGGGGGCGTCCTTCGTCTCGATCATTGAGCGTAGGTCGGCGGCCGACAGGGGCTTCTCGCCGCGCATCTGCGCCATTGTCGCCGTGAGGAAGGCTTTGCTGTCCTCCTTCGACATGGGCTGACGCTGGTCGCGCGGAACATCGCGCAGGGTCTTCAGCGGAGCAACCGACATCAGGCCGCCTCCGACTCAGCTGCTTCGTACTCGATGACGTCGAAGGGAACGCTGCGTCGACGAGCCGAAGCGATCAGGGCATCAAGGCTTGCCATCTGCTCTCGGGCCGCCTGGCGGCCATCCTTCCAGAAGAGGGCGCGGATCTTACGTAAGCCGCGATGGTCGGGGCGGCTGAGGACCTGGAAGCGGACGGCTTCTCGGTCGCAGGGCCAGGTGACCTCCCCGCAGACGGACGGCGGGATCTGTGGAGGGGATGGGAGGTCGGCGTATTGGATCATGGCGTCCATCGGGCTTGGCGGCTGCGATGAAGGGAAAGTACGTGGAAAAATCCTCGTGTCAATCTGATGGGAGGAAATTTCCTTGTTCTGGCACTATCGGGCTCCTCGCGCACCGTGCCGATGCTCTAACAAAGGTTTGACTCGCCTCTTTTCTGCCACATAGGATTGTCGCGACAGGGGACAGGCGATGATCAAGCGGTTTGTTCTTGGCACGGTGGCAGCCGCCTCTTTGTGGACCACCACGGCTCACGCACAGGTCGTGATGACGGAGGCTCAGAAGCGGGCTCAAGTCGCGCCGCTCATCAGGGCGTTGACCGAATGCGTCGCCAAGACCGCGCTCTACGACACCGCTGCGCCGATGGCTTATCGCGATGGCACGTTCAACGCCTACATCGTGCGGCTCATCGGCCGATGCCCCGACTACTTCACCCAGCTCCAACAAGTCTACGACCGAGTCTATGGGCAGGGCGAGCTTGGAATGTTCATAGACGGCCCTTACGCCAACGATCTACCGCGCGCGATCTTGCATCGGATCAAGCCGCAGCTCGTAGCTAAGGTCGAAGCGCTGACCAAGTCCGAAGCGGAACGGGCGGCGCGGATCGAAGACGAGCGCCGAGCGGAGCTGGCGCGCGAAGCGGAGGAACGCCGCGTTGAGGAGGCGCGCGAGAAGGTTGCGGAACAGGCGCGGCAGGAGCGAGACCGTCAGGAGCAGGCCGAGCGGCAGCGACAGATCGCGCTGGCCGAGCAACAGGCGGCGGCTGCGAAGGCAGCTGCGTCCCAGGCGCAAGCCGAAGCGAAAGCCGCTGCCGCGAGAGCGGAGGCCGAGCGCCTTGATCGGGTAGAGACCGCGAAGAAGGCAGAAACGCTGTTGGTCGACCAGGCCGCTACCTGCGCAAGGAAGCAGCTGAAAAGCTTGGTCAGGTCCGGGGAGGCGGCCGATGTCCTCGCTTCGGCCGTCATGACGATCTGCGGCGAGGAGGTCGGGCACCTGCTGGACAGCGGAGTTGAGGAGTACAAGCTTGAGCACCAGACCAGCGGGTCGGACTTCGCCGAGAACATCCTCCGAGAGCGGTTGCGCTCCCAGGCGCGCGAGCAGGTGATTGCCCTGGCTGTGCAGGCGAAGGCCGGTGTGGGAGCATTCGCACCGGCGTCGACGTCGAACTAACTTGGTGCCCTGCTGGCCATTGCGGCTCTTCCCCTGCCACGCTGACCGGCCTACTATAGCGTATGCCGGATCATGAACTCTGCAACGAAGAACTTGCTGCATCAATCCTAGCTAGCATCACGCCCGAGATGCGGGAGGCGGGAGCTAACGCTTTGTCTTGCTTCGAGAGTGTCGCAGACGCTTCGCCATACATTGCAGAGGCTGTATATCTACAGATGGTGCTCGCCAGCCGCGAACGCGCGCGCTCAAACTAGAACTACCCGGCTCTACACCATCCTCAAGAGCACGGCGGTGTTCATGTATAGAGCGTTCTAAATCTGGTAGCGTGTCGATTAACGACATTGCATCCTCAATAAATGTGTTCAGTTTGTTTTCTACATCTATTTTCGTCTTCTTGACCAAGCCTGCCATTCCTGGCGCCCTCGCGTTGAACTTCAGCAATGTTCCCGGCTCCTGCCAAGACGGAAAGCCCCACGCGTACATGCCATGCGCGAAGTCGTTTCGCTCATCACGCACGGCCTTGAACGCCTCAGCCGCAGCAGTCACGTACTCGCGAAGCCAGTTGTCTCGGATTGATTGACGGGCAAGGTTCTCCAACAAAACCGGTCTTGCTTCGTTACTCAGTTCAGCTGTGACGATCTCTCCAACATCCTGAGCCCAGCCGGCAAGTTGCCATATGCAAGCGCCAAATTGACGTTCAATGCCGTTCCATTGAATGATTGCAAAGCCCAGCTTGCTAAGCTGTTCGTCTGTAAGCCCGGAGATCGCACGTCGCATCCAAGCGTCGGAAGTCATCGTAGGCTCACCCCTCGTACTTCCCGACTACACGGATTGCCTTCGACCATTCGCGCTTCGCGAGCGCGAAATCCTTCTCCTGCCCGTCCGGCGGGTTGTGCTGCCGGACGTACCAGTAATCCTCATCCTGGCGCTGGAACTCCTTTATGCTCGCTCGGAACTCACCTCGATCCTCGCCGGCCACGAAGATGGCGTTCTTGCCCCGGATCACCGGCAAACGCGGGTTGACGATCGCGATGTCGCCGGGACGGAAGGCCGGATCCATGGAGTCGCCGACGACCAGGACGCCGTAGCCCGGCACGTCGCGCATGTACCAAGGGCGCTGAACCATCTCGATCACGTCGTTGGTGACGACCATGATACCTGTACCGCCTTCGGTGGACGCGTAGATCGGAAAGTCGCGGGCGCCGAGGATCTCAGTGGCAGGATTGAAGCGCAGCGAACTTTCTTGCTGCTGAGCGGGTAGCCGATCGAATCCGCCCTGAAGGGATTTGCCGAGCAGCACTTCGAGAGCGTTGATCTCCCTGGCGCCTAGCGTTTCCTTCTTCCCATTGAGGAAGTCGCGGATGTACGTGTCGCCCCGGCCGATCGCACGAGCGGCGCTTGTCGGGTTCAGATCTGTTCGCTCCTCAATGGCAGTAGCCAGCGCCGTGCGCAGTGGTTCTTGCATGTCCTTCGCCATATGAGGAATTATCCTCAAAACGCAGCGAGGAAGACAGCTAGAAATTTCCTCTTGCTTGACGTGGAAATATCCACATACTCCGCGTCATGGAAGAAACGCTTCGCAAGCAGCTCTTGGATCTCTGCCATCGCCACGGCGAGGCTTCCAACCTCACGCCAGGCGTGCTCGGAAAGGCTTCGCTGCGCGATCATACGTTCTTCCGCCGGATCGAGCAGGGCGAGAACTTCACCGTCAAGACCTTCGACAAGGTCGTCCAGTGGTTCTCGGATCACTGGCCGGAGGATGCGACCTGGCCGTCCGACATTCCTCGACCCGAGCAATCCGCCGATGATGCGCGTTCTCGTACGCCTCAGCCGTCACCGAAACCGACGGCAGCCAAGCACATAGAGTCCCCCATCCCCGCTTGGTCCGGCGCCGAAGAGCAGATCGTCCCCGACGACAGGAAGGTCGAGCGTGCCAAGGAGGGCTGCCGATGATTACGGCGCTTCGGGCGAGTCCTTCAGCCTCGGCGCCATCTTCGCGCAGCTGCGCTCCAGCTGCTCGATCATGCACTTCGTCATGCAGATCGGCACCACGCCCTCGGGCGTCAGGATCTCCATCAGGGCGAGGTCCGGCATGTCTGGCCGCCGCCGGAAGCGGTAACCAGCCAGGGCGCGCGGCTTGGCGGCGGTCTTCATCGCGGGTGATCTCAGCGTGGCTATATTTGCAGGAAAAGGCTATTCGGCTGTACCAGCAAGAACAAAAGCTAATTAAACTGAACCGCAGCGAAAACGTCATTTTGCCTACTCTTGTTCCAGAGGCGTGGCGATGACCGCCCGCCCCACCCCCGTCACCTGGGCCGGTGACCTCGCCGTCGACGCCGCCACGCGGGTGGCCACCATCGGCCTTCCGGTAGCGGCCGGCGACGGCGCCCGCATCGTCGTGTCCATGCCGGTCGCGGAGGCGAAGCTGCTGGCGCTGGCGATCATCGAACGCGAGGCCTGGGTCGCGCCGGCGCCTCCTGATGGAGCGGCTGCGTGATAGCTACTATCATCCCCTTCGCCGAGGCCGCAGAGCGCGCGCGTCCGTCGCGTCCAGCTCGCGCTCGGTTCGGCCGATTGGGCATGGCTCGCGCTGATCTGTTCCCTGCCGCTGTGGGTGCCCGTGTTCGTCGGGCTCACGGTCGTCGAGGTCGTGGGAGAGCTGCGGCGATGAGCGACGCCCGGTTTCCCCACCGCGTCATGATCGTCGGCGAGGCCTCGCATGCCCGCGTTGAGGATGGCGACGTCGTCATCTACGGCCCGCATCTGCGCCACCGTGCAACGATCGCCAACGCCGAGGCACTGTACGCAGAGCTTGAGGCTGCCCTGTGCCAAGCGTGCGAGGCCGCCGTCGCGCCGGGCGAGTGTCCGCGTTCGGCTGACGGCCAAGTGGTCGCCCTCGTTGAAGCCCGTCCGTCCTGTGGCGAACGGATCGGCCCGGGTGCAACCGGATCCGATCCTGCTTCCATCAATCCCGCCATCGCGCCGTGTGCCACCAAGCCTGCGCGCGATGGAGGTCCGTCCGTCCACCTGTTTGCAACGATGGAAGGCCGGCGATGAGCTTCGTCTCCTCTCGTTCCTCATCGCTCGCACCGTCCGGTCCCTCAATGGCCACACCATCGAGGATCGCCATGGGACAAGCCTCCCCTACGTCACGACATCGCTCCGTCTTCGCACCGACAGATGTGGGTGAGCGGGTCTGCACCTATCTGCGGCGCCTGCATCCGGGGCGGACAGTCGACAACATCGTCGCCGACCTCGCGGCCTGGGACGTGAAGAACTCCACGATCGCGAAGATGCTGGAGCGCCGGACGGCACCGAGCGTACCGCTGTTGTTCGCGATGGTGGAGGCCTACGGCCCGGACTTCCTCGCCGCCGCGTACCCGAAGCAGCTGGGATGGCTTAGCGAGGCGGCGCGCGCGCAGCGCAAGGCGACGCTCGAAGCCCGCATGGCCGACCTCAAGAGCGAGATGGAGCGGCTGTGACCGGCTTCACCCGCACCTTCTTCGCTGTCTCGGCCGCCGGGCTGCGCGGCCTCGCCTTCGTCCCGTTCATCGCAGCCGACCGCCTGAACGCTCTCGCGAACTGGTGCGACCGGCGCGCCGTCCCACCCTCAACCACAAGGAAACCTCAATGAAGGGCCTCTCCGCCATCGGTCTATGCGTGCTCGCGATCGCCGGAATCGGCGGCATCGGCTGGCTCGCAACCGAGAACAGCTACCGCCTCTCCGCCCACTACGCCCCGCGCTACGAGGATGTCCGCCGGACGACCTTCGAGCGCTCGCGGACCTTCCAGGAAGGCACGATCCGCGACCTCGACAACCTGCGCCTGGAATACGGGCGTGCCGGCACCGACGCGCAGCGCCAGGCGATTGCCGACACGGTGCGCCACCGTCTCGCCGACATCGACCTCAAGGCGCTCCCGCCAGAGACGCACGACTTCGTCCGCCAGATGGTGGTCGGTCGATGATCCGGCGGCGCTACCTCCTCACCCTGCCGTTCGCCGCCCTGCTGTGCATGGGCAACACCGACTGCGACGGCACGTCGACGCCGACGTCCGACCAGCGCCTGAACCAGCAGCAGGAGCAGGCCTCGTCCGAGGCGGCCATGTCGGTCGGCTTCCCGGCCGTGCGCAACTACCAGGAGAAGCGGATGATGAAGCAGATCATCGAGCTTCGCGACCAGGCGATCTCCACCACGACCTACATGATCGACCGGGACGCCAAGCTGCACTTCTTCTGCGACTCGGTCGGCTACGGGCTGCCCTACGCGACCCAGTTCACCAGCCCGCAGAAGGTGGCGAGTAAGTCGTGCCCAGGTCAGGGCTGCGCGGTCACCTCGATCGCCCAGGCAGACCCGAATGGCCTCTTCTCGCCCACCAGCGCGGATGGCACGTGGGTACTCTGCCGCGACCCGAACCCGGACAGGGCCGCGAACCGCGGCACGCTTCCGATCTACGTCGAACCCCACGTGATCGTCTCGCCATTCCCGCTCCCTCAAGCCGCGAGGGGCTGACGCGATGGCGAAGACGCCCTCGGCCTCGACCGCGGACAAGCTGCGCGCCTACCGTGACAGGATTGTCCGCCTCGAGGAGGAGAAGAAGGAACTCTCCTCCGACATCAAGGACATCTACGCCGAGGCGAAGAGCGAGGGCTTCGACATGCGCGCTCTGCGGCGCGTCGTGAAGGACTCGATGATGGACGACACGCAGCGCGCCGCCCAGCGCGAGACGGAGACCATCGCCGACCTGTACCGCGCCTCGCTCGGCATGCTCAACGGCACCCCGCTCGGGGAGGCGGCACGTCGCCGGTTCGAGGATGCCGAGCCTGCGGCCGAGCCCAAGCCACCGAAGACTGATGAGCCGAGCGAGGCCGACGATGGGGCGGAACCGACCGGTGATCACGCCGAAGCGCCGACGCCTCCGGATCAATCGGCCGAACCCGATCCGGCCGTCAATAAGGCGGCCGAAGAGGAGGCGGCACGCGGGCAGGGCAGGATAGATCACGCCGGGGGCCGATCCATCCTCCAGAACCCGTACCCGGCCGGAGACTTCCGCCGCGCTGCCTGGGATGAGGGATGGTGCGACGCGAGCGGCTCCGACGGCATGGACGTGCCGGAGGCTTGGCGTCGGCGTGAATCGAAGGCCGACACGCCCGCCGAGGAAGGCCGGTCGTGACGCGCGGCGAGGAGAGTGGCCGGCCGCTCGATACCAAGCGCATCCGAGACGCGTCGAAGCTGCCGGGCGTCGTGGCGGCCGACATCGAGTCACGCCTCGGCAACATGGTGGAGATCCGCCTTCCCGAGGCCTGCGACGAGCCGATCCTGACGCAGCCGGTGCGCGAGGCCGTGCGCGAGTGGATGGTCGAGGCGCGCATGGCGCCCGAGCTGGCCGCCGTCGGCGTGAAGCCGCGCCAGACGTGCCTCCTGTTCGGTCCGCCCGGCTGCGGGAAGACGACCCTCGCCCACCATTTCGCCGCTCGCCTCGGCCTGCCGCTGGTGATCGCTCGCGCCGAGAACATCGTCGACAAGTACGTCGGCGCGTCCGGGCGCAACATCGCCAAGTTCTTCGACGCGCTCCAGCGCCACGGCGAGAACGTCATCGGCTTCATCGACGAGATCGACGCGCTCGGCACCACGCGCACCGGCGACAACCAGGCGGCCGCCCGCGAGATGAACGCGATGGTGACGGCGCTGCTGACGAACATCGAGGCGCTGGAGGGGCGCTTCTTTGCCGCGACGAACCGGCAGGACGCGATCGACCCGGCTATCTGGCGCCGCTTCGGCATGCAAATCACCGTCGAGCTGCCGGGCTTCGACGAGCGCTTCGCGATCATGCGTCGCTACGGCCTGCCGTTCGCGTTCGCGGACGACCTCCTCGACGAGCTGGCGCTGCTGACAGACGGCGCCGCTCCCTCGCTGCTGCGTCAGCTGATCGAGGGCGTGAAGCGCAACTTGGTCACCGGCCCCAAGCTCGGCCGCGACACGAGCGACGCCGTGACCGTGTTCGCACGCATCGCCTCCCAGTGCGCGCCGCACCCCGCCTACCTGCAGCCGCCGCACGTCGCTCCCTTCCTTTGGCGCGATCCTGCCTCCGCCAAGCGACTGACCGGCAAGCCGTGGCCGCCAACTCGCGAGGTGCGCTCGTGAAGCTTGCCGATGCGCTCGCGCTCGCGCCGCGCCGGCGCGGGCGACCGCGCCAGCTCGAAGAGGGCATCCAGGCCGGCATCGTCGCGTGGCTGCGCGCGGTCCTCGACCCTCGGCTCTACCGCGTCTTCTCCGTTCCGAATGGGGGCGCCCGCAACAAGGCCGAGGCGGCGAAGCTGAAAGCCACTGGTGTCCTCGCCGGCGTCTTCGATGTCGAGATCGCCGGCCCGGGCGGCCGTGTCTGGCGGCTGGAAACGAAGACCGCCGATGGCGTCCTGAACGACGCGCAGGACGCGTTCCGCCTCTTCCTCATCGTCGGCGGCTCCCCATACGCGATCGTCCGCTCGATCGCCGATGTCGAGAAAGCGGTCGATCACTGGCAGCTGAAGACCCGTGTCGCGAGGGTGGCGTGATGCCCGACCTGTTCGCCAGCGCAGCAACGTCTGCCGACCCGTCGATCAACGACCAGATCCTCGCGGCCGAGCTGTGGGTGCTCGGCCTTCGGGACTGGGTCGAGCGGCACGAGACGAGCCGCAAGCGCACGGAGGAGGAGATCGCGCGCAAGCGGCACCAGCTCGCGCTGGCCGGCGCCGTCGTCGAGACCTTGCGCACGATCAAGACGGCACCCGGAGGCACACCATGACGGAGCCCGCGTCCATGCGAACCAGCGACGAGATCGCGACTAGCATCATCACGGCCTACGTCAGCGCCAACGTGCTGCCGGCGGCGGAGCTGCCGGGACTGGTTGGCGCCGTGCGGGCGAAGGTCGCCGCGCTGATGTCGGGCGAAGAGCCGGTGGCCGTCACGGGGCCGCCGAAGCCGGCGGTGCCGATCGCGAAGTCGATCACGCCGGACGCGTTGATCTGCCTGGAGGACGGCGGGAAGTTCCGGTCGCTGAAACGCCACCTCCGCGCACTGGGGATGACGCCGGAGGCCTACCGGGTGAAGTGGGGCCTGCCGCCCGACTACCCGATGGTGGCCCCGGCCTATTCCGCCGTGCGCTCGCAGCTGGCGAAGGGCATCGGCCTCGGGCGTCGGGGCGTCGCGGCATGAACGCGCCAGCCTTCACCCGCCCCGGCCCGTCCGCCTTCTTCGACCCGCTGCCGATCCTGTCGTTCGACGTGATCATGGCCGACCCGCCGTGGCTGTTCGAGCTGCGGTCCGAGGCGGGCGCCACCAAGGCGCCGCAGGGTCAGTACGCCTGCCTGCCCACCGCCGCCATCGCGGCGATGCCGGTCGGCTACCTCGCCAAGCGTGACTGCTGGCTGTGGCTGTGGGGCACGTTCCCGATGATCGACGCCGCCCGCTTCGTCATGGAGCGCTGGGGCTTCAGCTACGTGACCGGCGGTCCCTGGATCAAGCGGGGACGCACCGGCAAGCTCGCCTTCGGACCCGGCTACGTGCTGCGCGGCAACGCCGAGATCTTCCTGCTCGGCCGCGTCGGCAACCCGCCGACGTGCTCGCGCTCGATCCGCAACGTGATCGAGGGCCCGCTGCGTCGGCACAGCGAGAAGCCGGACGAGGCCTATCAGGTGGCCGAGACCCTGTTCGGGCCGGCGCGGCGCGCGGACCTGTTCTCGCGCAAGACCCGCCCGGGCTGGGAGGCTTGGGGCGACGAGGCCGGCGTGTTCGACGACCCGGCCTACAAGCGGGCGGCGCACCATGTTCGCGTGCCGCCGGCGGTCGCGTGCCCCGACCAGCTCGACCTGCTCGACGTCGCGCCTGCTGTGGAGTGCGCCGCATGAGCACCGCCGCGCTCCTCGCCGCGCCCCGCTGCCGGCCGCATCGGCCCCTCCAGCTGCAGGTCAGCGGCGTCGCGGAGATTTCGGCCTGCGGAACCTACCGCTGGTCGCTGCAGCGGTGGTGGGCCGAGGGCCTGCCCGACACCACCAGGATGCTGCCCTGGATCATGCTCAACCCGTCGACCGCTGACGCGCACGTCGACGACCCCACGCTGAAGCGCATCATCGCGTGGTCCTGGCGCTGGGGCTTCGATGGCCTGCTCGTCGTCAACCTGTTCCCGTATCTGTCGTCGAAGCCGACGGAGCTGCGCGAGTGGCTGCGCTGGGCCGAGCGGCGGGACTGGGACGCCCGGGACAGCATCTGGGCAAACTGGGATCAGGCCGCCAAGCTGCTGGCGCCATTCGATGCCGCGATGGCGGCCTGGGGCTCGCCGCCGGGTCCCTTCGGCTACGAGACCCAGCTTGCCGCGGAGGGCCTGCTCGACAGGTGCAACGCTCCCGCGCGCCTGAGGAACCCGACACTGCACCGGCGGGGCGTCCTGAGCCTCTTCTGCCTCGGCGAGACCGGCGCCGGCGACCCGACCCACCCGATGGCGCGCGGCCGCCACCGAGTTCCAGACGATGCGGTGCCGACGCCGCTTTGCCGCTACCCCGGAACGATCGTCGGCCTCGGCGAGGAGGTGTCCGCATGCGCGTGAACGATAGCGTCCTGTCCGTCCTCGCCGACGCGCGCTGCCGCGGGCGCGAGCTGGTGATCGCGTCCACGCTCGAGCCGCAGGCTTATCGCACGGTCGCGCGGGTGCTCGAAGCCGCTGGCGGCAAGTGGGATCGGCGCGCCCAGGCGCACCTCTTCGAGGGCGACGCGGCCGAAGCCATCGAACCAATCCTGCTGACCGGCCAAGTCACCGCCATCCGCCAACAGTTCGGCGCGTTCTTCACGCCGCCGGGCCTCGCCGCCGCCCTCTGCAGGTGCGCCAAGCTCGAGCCCGGCTTGCGCGTCCTGGAGCCGAGCGCCGGCCATGGCGCGTTGGCGGGGCCGGCCCACGCGGCCGGTTGCAAGGTCACCTGCGTCGAGCTCGATCCACGCAACGTCGCGGTACTCACGGCGCTGCCATTCCACCACGTGCTGTCGGCCGACTTCCTGACAGTCACGCCGATCGGCGTCTTCGACCGCGTGGTGATGAACCCGCCGTTCGCCGCGCGCGGGGACGTCGCCCACGTCGAGCACGCGCTCCGCTGCCTCAACACGCGCGGCCGCCTCGTCGCGATCATGTCGGCCGGCGTGCTGTACCGCGAGGACAAGGCCGCCGTCGGCTTCAGACGCATGATCGAGGGACGGGGCGGCACCATCGATCCGCTGCCCGACGGCGCCTTCCGCCCGTCTGGCACCAACGTCCGCACCTGCGTCGTCGTCGTCGACAAGGCGGACGACCATGCGCCGACGGGGCAGGCGGCGGCATGAAGCTCCTCGCCCAGCCCGACCTCTTTGCCGCCGGCGCCCGCATGGTCGCCGAGGAAGCCGTCGACCTTACCGTCGCCTCGCTCCAGGCCTACGGTCCGCAGCACCGGCACTGGGCCATCGCTTGGTCGGGCGGCAAGGACTCGACCGCGACGCTGACCCTGGTCGTGCGCCTGATCGAGGAAGGTCGGATCACCGCGCCGGCGCGCCTTAACGTGTTCGTCGTCGACACCCGGCTCGAGCTACCGCCGCTTTGGGCTTCCGTGCTGGCGATCATCGCCAAGCTGCGCGAGCGGCCCTGGATCGACGTCGAGATCGTGCGCGCGCCGCTCGATAAGCGCTTCCTCGTCTACATGCTCGGTCGCGGGGTGCCTCCGCCCAACAACATGACGTTCCGCTGGTGCACCCGGCAGATCAAGCTCGACCCGATGGCCGCCGCGCTTGAGGCGCGCCTCGCCGGCTTAGACGGCACCGTGCTGATGATCACAGGCGTCCGCATGGGCGAGAGCGCAGCGCGCGACGGGCGCATCGTGGCGAGCTGCTCGAAGGACGGCGGCGAGTGCGGGCAGGGCTGGTACCAGCAGATGCTGCCGGACGCGCGCGGGCTGCGCGGGCGCATGGCGACACTGGCGCCGCTGCTGCACTGGCGCGTCTGCCATGTCTGGGACTGGCTGCGGATCTACGCGCCGAGCCCGGGCATGGGCGGCTGGCCGACCGCGATGATTGCCGACGCCTACGGTGGCGACGAGGCGGAGGAGGTCGATGCCCGCACCGGCTGCATGGGCTGTCCGCTGGCGAGCCGCGACCTCGCGCTCGGCGCCGTGGTCAGGATGCCGGCCTGGAGCCACCTGGCGCCTCTGCTCGGCCTGCGGGCGGTGTACCGGCGGCTGCGCGAGGATGACGCGCTGCGATTGAAGAAGACCGGCTTCGCCGCCGATGGCGGGCTGGCCACGGGCAAGAACAAGCAGCGCAAGGGCCCGCTGACCTTCGAGGCCAGGCTGTGGGCGCTCGGCGAGATCGTCACGATCCAGGACGACGTGAACATGAAAGCCCGGCGCCTCGGCCGGCCCGGCGTCGACCTGCTCGACGACGAGGAGGTCGCTCGCATCGAGGACCTGATCGCGCGCGGCACCTGGCCGGATGGCTGGGCCGGCGACGAGCCGACCGCCGACGCTTGGCTCGACTCGGTGTTTCCGGACGGGTCCGTACAGCCGCTGCTGGCGGGGTTCGCATGAACGCGCCCGTCCTGCTAAACGATGCTCCCCGCCGCCCGGTCCTGCGATGGCACGGCGGCAAGTGGCGGCTCGCGCCATGGATCATCGCGCACCTGCCGCGCCACCGGGTCTACGTCGAGCCGTTCGGCGGGGCCGGCTCCGTCCTGCTCCGCAAGCCGCGCGCCTACGCCGAGGTCTACAACGACCTCGACGACGAGGTGGTCGGGCTATTCCGGGTTCTGCGCGATCCCAGCGCGGCCGTGCGTCTCGAGGCGGCCCTGCGGCTCACCCCGTTCGCGCGCGTCGAGTTCCGCGACAGCTACGAAGCTGACGAGGATGCCGATCCGGTCGAGCGCGCCCGGCGCCTCGTGGTGCGCGCCTACATGGGCTTCGGCTCGAACGCCCACGCCACCACGGCCGTCGCGGCGCGCAACGGGTTTCGGACCTACACGCGCGCCGGCGCCGGCGACCCCGGCCGCGCCACCGGCTTCCGTGCCAACGCGAACCGCAACGGCACGACGCCGGCGCACGACTGGGCGAACTACCCTGACGCGCTGGCGGCGATCGTGGCCCGGCTCGCCGGCGTCATTATCGAGCACCGCGACGCCATCCTGGTCATGCGGCAGCACGACGGCGCCGACACCCTCCACTACGTCGACCCGCCGTACCTGCACGCGACGCGCTCGCTGGGGAACCGCTACGATCTCAAGCACCGGATGTACCGGCACGAGCTCGACGACGAGGCGCATGCGCGGCTGCTCGCCGACCTGCAGGGCTTGGGCGGCATGGTGGCGCTGTCCGGCTACGCCAGCCCGATGTACGAGGCCGCGCTCGCGGGATGGCGGCGGCTCGAATGCCCGGCCCTCGCCGACGGTGCCCGCCCGCGCACCGAAGTCCTATGGCTCAACCCGGCCGCCGCGGCGGCGCTCGAGGCCCAGCATCGGGCCCAGCACATGCCGCTGTTCGCGGGAGCGCTCGCATGAACGCGCAGCCCTTCCTCTTCGGCGACGGCTGGATCGAGGTCCTCGACGGCAACGACACCGCGCGCGACATCTTCACCCGCCACTACAGCTTTAAAGCGGATCGCCGCGACGGTCGGCGCGAGTCGAAGCTGATCGTCGGGCCCGGCCACAAGCTCCTCCTCGTGACGGCCGACGCCGGTGCGCTCTGCGTCTGGCGGCGCGAGGAGTATCGCTTCGACGGCCAGGCCGGGGTGAACTGCGCGGTCTTCCGCCGCGAGGGCGGCGGCGGCGCGAGCACGCTCCTGCTGGATGCCATGCGCCTCGCGTGGGCCCGCTGGCCGGGCGAGCGCCTCTTCACCTTCGTCGATCCGCGCGAGGTCGCGGCGACGATCCGCGCCGGCCGCCCGACCTGGGGGCACTGCTTCTACCAGGCCGGATGGCGCTTCGCCGGGCTGACGAAGAAGCGGCTGCACGTCCTCGAATGCTTTCCTTCCACGCTGATGCAGGTGGCATCATGAACGCTCACGTCGACCCCCATCCGCATGGCGCCGTCGCGGCGCGGCCGCCGTCACGGCTCGACGTCACCGAGCGCGACGAACGCATGCTGGCCATGCGGGAGGATGGGCGCACCGCCAAGGAGATCGGCGCCGCGCTCGGCTTGCCTCTGAGGCGCGTCGTCGAGCGCGTCACCAAACTGCGGCGGGCCGGGCTCGACATCCCCAACGTGGCCCGCGCGCGATCGCTGACCAGGGCACCAAGCATCCAGGCCGAGCAGTTCTGCGAGCACCGCGTCTACGTCGTGACCATCGATGAGACCAAGCCGGTCACGCCCCTCCCGCGCCCGAGACCGAACGCGGAAGCGCTGCGTCAACATTATGAAGAGCTAGAGCGGCGGCAACGCATGGCGATGGCGACGCCGCAACCGGCGCTGGTTCCGCCCCCGCCGACGAGCCCCGTGACTCCGACGCTCCCCGCGCGCGAGCCGGTCGACCGAGCGACACCGGGCGAGCAGACGATCAAGGATGTCCCTGACCGGCTCTGGGCGCGAAGGCTCGCGCACGCTCATCCCATCCAGCGCGTGATCATGGTTACGGCGCGCGAGTTCGGGCTCGAGCTGAGCGACATAACGGGACCACGCCGGTCAGCGCACATCGTGCGCCCGCGCCAGGTCGCGATGTACCTGGCCAAGACGTTGACCGCGCACAGCTTGCCGGAGATCGGGCGTCGGTTCGGCGGCAAGGATCACACGACGGTGCTGCACGCCGTTCGCAAGGTTGAAGGCCTGATCGCCGGCGATCCGGATCTCGCGCACGTTGTGGCCGCGCTGCGGGCGCGCATCCAGGAAGCGACGTCATGAACGCTCCCGCCTCGATCCCAGCCTTGTTGCCGCGCATCCGATACCTGTCCGTTTGCTCCGGCATCGAGGCGGCCACAGTCGCCTGGGAGCCGCTCGGCTGGGTGCCGGTCGCCTTCGCCGAGGTCGATGCGAGCCCCTCGCGCGTTCTGGCGAGGCGCTGGCCGCACGTACAGAACCTCGGCGACTTCACTGCCATCGACATCGGCGCGCTCGGACCGCTCGACCTGCTCGTCGGCGGGACACCCTGCCAGGACTTCTCCGTCGCCGGACGCGGCGCCTCGCTCGGCGGCGCGCGCGGCAACCTCACCCTCGCCTTCGCGGACCTCGCCCATGCCCTCGCTCTTCGATCCGGCCTCCGATGGGCCGTCTGGGAAAACGTCCCAGGGGTCCTGTCCAGACGCGACAACGCCTTCGGGCACATCCTGGCGCGCTTTGTCGGCGGAGACGATGCCCTGCATCTCCCGCGCGGAGTCGAGCGGTGGCCGGACACGGGTATGGTTGCCGGGCCACGGGCACGGGCGGCATGGCGGGTTCTCGACGCTCAATACTTCGGACTGGCCCAACGACGCCGCCGTGTGTTTCTTGTCGTCGGTTTTGGAGACGGAGTTGATCCCGCAGCGGTATTATTTGAGCGCGCGGGCCTGCGCCGGCATCCTCCGTCGCGCGGCGAAGCGGGGCAGGGTGTTGCCGCCAGCCTTACGTCGAGCCTTGGTCGCCGTGGCGGGCAACCCGACGGGGGCGACACCCGGGGACACCTGATCGCGGCGACGCTCGACGCCAGCTTCGGTCGGCTCCAGGGCTGCTCCAACCAGGACCTGAAGCACGGCTGCAGCCACCTCGTCGCCTACGGCGGCAACGACACCAGGGGCGCGATCGAGGTCGCGACCGCGCTGAACGCCCACGATGGCCCGCATGGCCGCCAGGACTTCGAGAGCGAGACCTTCGTCGTGGCGTCGACCCTCCGCGCGCGTGAGGGCGCCAGGGGCGTCGATAGCGACGGCACGGACACCCTGATCGCGCACAGCCTGCGCGCCGAGGGCTTCGACGCCAGCGAGGACGGCACCGGGCGCGGCACGCCGCTCGTACCAGTCTGCTTCGACACTACCCAGATCACCAGCCGCGAGAATCGCTGCGCCCCGCAGCCCGGCGACTCTTGCCACCCGCTCGCCGTCGGCGCGCCTCCGCCGGCGATCGCCTTCACCTGCAAGGACCATGGGCAGGACGCCAGCGCGATCAGCCCGACGCTGCGCGCGATGGCGGGCGGGCACGCGAACGCCGGCGGGCAGGCAGCCGTCGCGTTCCAGGGACGAGGAACGAACATCGACCTCGGTCAGGACGTCACCGGCACCCTCGGCAGCGGCGCCGATCGTGCGTCGAGCGGAGCACCTTGCGTCGCGACGGCCTGGGCGGTGCGCCGCCTGACGCCCAGGGAGTGCCATCGCCTGCAGGGCTTTCCCGACGACCACGCCGCGATCCCAGGCGCGGCGGATGGGCCGATCTACAAGGCGCTCGGCAACAGCATGGCGGTGCCCTGCATGGCGTGGATCGGGCGGCGGATCGACGCCTACGAGCATGGGGCGTGCGGATGGACCTGAGCGACGCGCAGAAAGACGAGATCACCGAGGCGCGC
>CAXSDP010000036.1:0-38428 GCA_964235705.1 uncultured Beijerinckiaceae bacterium
TCATCGCGCGCGCCGCGTTGCGCTCGGCATGGCCATCGGCCCGCGTGACGCAGGCATCAACAATGAGACCGTTGCGGTTCTCGATGAGCGCGTGGCCGAGGTAGCAGAGCTTGGCCTCGCGCCCGCGCGCCTTGCGGTAAAGCCGCGCGTCGGCATCGGTGGTGCTCGCGTGCGTGGCATTGCTTCGCGTCTCGCGGTGAAAGTCCACCTCGGCGTTGCGGCCTTCCTTGGTCTCACTCGGTGGCGTACCATGGGAAGGCTGAGCATCGCCGCCAGCATCATCCTTCAATATTCAGCTCTTCATCGAGGCCCACGCCTCGATCAACGTGCCGTCGACCAAGACGTGTTCGCTCGACAGGAGACGCCTGACCCGAGGGATCGTCAGCACAGCGGCGAGGAACGCCCGCGCCATGTCGCCCTCGAGCAGTCGATCGCGGTTCTTCGTGAAGGTCGTCGCATCCCATACGGCATCGTCAATCCCGAGCCCGACCTCCTTCGACAAGCTCAGGATGAGGCGACGAAACAGCAGGTCGAACTCGATGCGTTCCCTGAACTGGCGTTCCGAACGGAGCGAGTAGAAGGCCTGTAACAGCATGGCGCGCAGGAGCTGTTTGGGCGGGATTGAAGGACGTCCGATCTTCCAGCAGAGCACAGCGAACCGGCCGCCCAACTCAGCCAGCGCCTCGTCGACAACAGTCTTGATCGTTCGCAGCGGATGCTCGCGCCGCACCCTCTTCTCGATGTCGACATAGGAAAACAGCGAGCCGGTACGCCCATCCTCGCCTCGCACGGCGTTCCCTCCCGCAAACCATGCGAGACGTGCATCACGATGCGGCTGGGTGCCGTAGCTTTTTCAGCAGCCTGCTAGGGTCGGTGTCGCCAACGCCTGCGTTCGCCGACGGCTGCCGAGGTCGGAGCGGCGTCGGGCTCACGCGTGCAGGGTGCGGATCTCGCGCGCCGGGACCCCGGCATAAAGGCAGTCGTCGCGCGTCGATTCCAGCACCACCGAGCTTGCGGCGATCACGCAGCCCCGGCCGATCGTGACGCCCGGCAGGATCGTCACGCCCGAGCCGATCCAAGCCCCCTTGCAAACCCTGACCGGCTTGCCGACGACCTCGACGAGGGCTCGCTGGGTTGAGCCGCCGATCTCGTGCGTGGCGGTCAGCACCCTCACGAACTGCCCGATCCTGACGTTGTCCTCAATGTCCAGCTGATCGTAGCCGTCGTGGAAGAAGCCGACGTTGATGAACACGTCGCTGCCGATCGTGATTCGCCGGGAGCGGAACGACGCGCCGGACCAGATGCAGGCTTTGGCGGAAATCTTGAAGCCGACACGCCGCATCAGCTTCATGCGAAGGAAAGCCGGTAGAAGCTCGCTGCCGAGCAACGCGTTCATCACCCTGAAGGGATAATCACCCATCTAGCGGACACCCCTCCCATCCACCCGGTGTTTTCCTATTAAGATCATATGGATCGTGTATATGAGCGGCCGTCGGCTTATCCATATCTTATTATGGAATAATTCCATACATCATCGCCATGTCGCGCATGTACGATCAAATAGTAAGGGATCGGGGTCGCTCTGCCGCGGCCACGAGGAATTATGATGTGCGCTCTCGCCGGGCCCGCGATGCCATCGGCCGGCCTCCCGCAGCTTGTTCGCGCCTGATCGGCTCGGCGGCAGTCCGCAACGGGCGTGGTCAGGTCGTCGAGGAAGCCGCCATGCGCCTCATTCGGTCGGATTTCGCAGCGATCCGGCGCGGGGTGGCGCCGATGTTTCGGCTCGAACGGATCGGGAAGGTCCCACGGCAAGGCCCGATTTTCGCACGTTCGCCGGAAGCCTTGGGCCATGGCGTTTCAGTGCCGCACGGCGCCGCAGGATCACGCCGGCGGGATCGTGGTACGACCTCACCGGAGTCATCGAGACACCGCAATAGCGCCGCGCAGACCCTCGCGAGTTCGGAGGCGTCCAAGCTGGAAGGCGCCGAAGCCCCACGTTGCGCCAAGGCGTTGATTTCGTCACGTCCCGTCGATGATAAATTGATCTGCGGCATGTGGGTTCTGGCTTCCAAGCGCTCCGGGCCAAGCACTCCGGAACACGCGTAAGACGACAGGGGAACGGAGGCAAAGACTCGACACGTGTCGAGCGGGGGCGGGCGTTCAAAGCCTGGTCCCAGCCCGTGCCGGCGAGGCGAGTTGATGCCAGATCGTCGGACCGGGAGCGCTTATCGCTTTCATGCTCCCTACAAGATTCACCGACGGATCGAGAGTCGGTAAGTGCAGGTTGATTGATATGTTAATTGCATTAGAGGAGAAAAAGTGAAATCTTGTCGAAGACGGCGCATTTAAATTAAAATTTGTTAATGCAGCTTTGCACGGCTTAAGTAGAGGTTGTGCCCATGATTGATGTAAGAAAGCCCGGCAGGCCAAAGGTTGGTGATCAACAAGTGGGCCGCGAGAGAATTGTCGATGGCGTGATCGAGTATATTCGGTCTGGTCATTCCGACATTTCTCGTCGAGAAATCGCTTCCTATCTCAAGATTACTCCGGCGCTGCTCTCATACTATTTTCCGCGCGGATTTTCCCTGCTGACCGAAGCTGTGGGCCGGCAGGCGAGTCGGTGGCAGCAACGCATCGACGAGCTGTGCGAGCAGCAAGAGCTCAATCCATCCCAGAAGATGGACCACCTGCAGCAACTCATCATCTCGATGTATGCCAACGACGCCCACATCGTCGAGTTGCAGGCGTCGCTATGGCGCGACGGGCACATGTCGTTCTGCCTGACTGCCGAGATGAAGAAGAAGATGTATGCGCTCTTCCTTTCCGTCGAGTATCGGTCCGAGATCGCCACGGCTTCCTTCATGACGAGCATCATCTGGGGCGCCTGCGAGCATTGCGTGAGAGACCACAGCGACGACCTGCGGCCGCATATTTTCAACAGCGAGGAACTCGTGTCCGGCAATTTCGTCATCGACAGGATGGTGGAAACCGTGGGCAAGATCCCAGCGATGACCGCGGATTTCTGAAGGATCGGGCGTCCTCCTGTTTGACCGCACTCGATCCGGCGGGCCAGGCCTCGGCTCGATCAATGCACCCGCTCCCTAGTGCGGCTTGCGCGCATAGACGGCAATCCGCTCGATATCCATCGTGACCGGCGAAGCGAGCCCCTCGTGCTGCCAGCCGCCGCCGATCGCGAGATCCGCCAATATGTAGAAGGGTTGATCGTAGGCCGGTGGCGTCGGCATCTGCCAAATCGCGCGGTGGTTGAGGTAGAACGAGGTGCGATCCTTCTCAATGAGCACACCGAAGTCGTTGAAGCCGGCGGTCAGCTGTCCGGGCGGGACTTTCGCGAGGTGATTTTCCTGCAGGAGGTCGGCACCGTCCTTGAAGAGGTGCAGCACGTTGTGGAAGTAGGCGGGAAAGCCGCCGTAGAACTCGATGACATCGACCTCGGAAGCGGTCTGCCCCTTCTGCGTGCCGATCAGCCAGAAAGCTGGCCAGGTTCCCATGCCGTCCGGCAACCGGGCCCGCATCTCGAAATAGCCGAAGCGTTGCGCGAAGCCCTTCTGGCCAGGTCCGTCCCTGTCCATCGATGCGATCAGACCCGAATGCCAGCGGCCGCCAGCGTCCTGGGACGCGGTGATGCGCAGGCCGTGCGGCCCGATCGAGAAGGGACCGTTGGGACCGGGATCGTCGAAGACCGCGTCGCCGAAGTCACCGTGCCATGGAGTGTGCGCGATCCAGGTCGTGCCAGGGCCCGCGGCGGAGATGCTGAGCGTCGGGAAGGTTTCATTGAACGTCTGCTCGAAGTCGCCCAGATCGAGCATCGTCGGCGGCTCCTCCGAATGAGCAGGCGGCAACGCGCGCGCGCCAAGGGCGAGGCACGCCGCCGGAGCGAACAACGTGATCAGCCATGGAAGGGGTCTGCGCCGAGTGCGTGGCGCCGGGCGCGACGGCCCATCGGCACTCATGCCGCCGCGCGGCCGGGGCCGCGTGGACGCCTTCGTTCGAGCGTCAGGAAGCCAGCCGCTACGGCGCGCCGCCTCACCGCTTCCCCTTGCTTTCGATGCGGCGGAGCAGGGCCGCGGTGCGAGCGGTCGAGGCTCAACGGACCGGTGTCGCCAGATCGGCCGCGCATCCTTCCTCCGCCTCGCCTTTCCTGCCGCGACAGTCGCGGTACACCGCTAGCGTCTCGGCGGCCGCCCGGGCAATCGTCAGCTTGCCGAGATTGATTTGGCTGCGCGAGCGCCACAGCGAAAGGCTGTCCTCGGTTTCCAGGACGCGCAGCACGGCGGCCGCGAGCGCGTCCGGCGCCCGGGGAGGGACGAGGATGCCGGCGCGGCCATTCTCCAGCATCTCCGGTATGCCGTCGACGTCGCTGGCGACGATCGCGCAACCCGCCTCGCGGGCTTCCGAGATGACGAGGGGCGCCGGATCCGCGAGGCTCGGAAGCACGAAGACGTCGGCGGCGAGATAGGCGCGGGGATCGGGCACTGCGCCGAGGAAGGACACGTTGGCCCTGTACGACCTGCCGTCCACGATGGCTTGGTAGCGTTCAAGCATCGGTCCTTCGCCGACGATGTAGAGATGGCATCGCTCGTTGTGCGCATGGATGGCGGTGAAAGCGTCGAGGAGGTCGGCCACGCCTTTACGGGAATGCAGGCCGCCGACGTAGGCGATGGCGGGGCGCCGCAGCGTGACCGGCGCCGGCGGCCCGCCGGATCGCCGGGCGACGCCGATCGTCCCGTTCAGCACGACGCGAATCTTCGACGCGGGGATGCCCCTGCGCTCGAGCGAGGTCGCGACGGCGCCGCTCACGGCGATGACGCGATCGGCGACGCGCATCAGCACCGCACTGCGCTCGAAGGCGTTGTGGCAGGTCGCCACGAGCGGCACGCCGTGCAGCTTGCAGGCTGGCCAGGCCAGCAGGGCGGCGGTGACCATATGGGCGTGGACGACGTCGGGGCGCTCGGAGCGTAGCACGGCGGCGAGCCGGGCCATCCCTCCGCCGAGTTGCCGCGGCGACCGACCGATCGGCGCGTTCAGGTGCCCGACGCCGTGCTCACGCAGAGTGTCATCGAAATCGCCGCCACGGCTGAGGAGCAGGACCCGATGGCCTCCGTCGGCCTGCGCGCAGGCGAGGTCCACCGCGGCGTGGACATTGCCATTGAAGCGTCCGGTGTGATTGATCACATGAAGAATCTTCATGGCGCGAAAGTCCTCCGGCTGAGCGACGAAGAGGGTCGTGCGATCAGCCGCCGATGGCGGGCCGACACCCTGGCCATCCGCGCCGCCGGCATGGATGCCGGAGCGACGCGCCGTCGACCGCGATGATGCAGGCGAGCTGTTTCGCGCAGGCACTTTCGATCCGTCTGTGTCTCAGACATCCCAGCATAAGCCGAGTACATTATATAGCTAATTAAATGTGAATAGATTTACGGTGGACATAGTGATGTGGTTCGGTAATCGGGCGACGAACCCGACGTGGACCTAAGACCGGCTTCAAGCGTTGATCTCCACGCGACGCATCCAGCAACGCTCCGATGCGTCCTTCTATTTAATCCAAGCGTTAATTGGCGCTATGCGGAATCCACTGGACAGAAGCAAGGCTAAAGATGAAAGAAGGCATTTGATGTCTGCCGCCTCGTGTCGGTCGGAGCAAGCAATGCTGAACGTCGGCGATATTCAACGCTTGGAAGACACCGGCGCCTTGAGGATCGTCTGCCATCGCTGGAAGACGGCACTGCTGCTTGCTGGCATGTGCCTCATCGCAGCCTGCGCCGTCATCAGGGAGCTGACGCCGTTCTACACCGCATCGGTTCAGATGATCCTGCCGTCCATGGCGGCCGAGGACCCTGCCGGTAGCAAGGGTCAGGCGCAGGCGCAGACCGACATGTTCGTGGTCAGGGGCTACGCCGAAATTTTCGAGAGCGACGGACTGTGCCTGTCGGTTATCGACAAGCTGAAGCTGAAGCTGAAGCTTGGCGAGTCGCGTGAGTTCGTTTCGCAACCCGGTCCCGTCGACAGGGCGCTCGCCGAGATCGCTCGGTTGACCGGCAGGAGCAAACCGGCGAGGGGACCGGTCAGCGAAGCCGACGTCGCCCGCGGCGCCATCTTGCAAGCCTACAAGGCTCGGCTGAAGGCCAAGAACGACAACAAGTCGCTCGTTCTCACCGTCTCGTTCGAAGGGACCGATCCCTATCTCGCGGCGCGCATCATCGACGCGCACGTCGCCTCCTTCGTCGACGCGCAGATCGCCTACCGGCAGAAGGAAGCCTCCATCAAGACCGATTGGGTCAAGGGCGAGTTGGAGATCGCGACCGGGCAGATGCGGATGGCCCAGAGCGCGATCCAGTTGCACGCGCAGCACCCTTCGTCCTCGGTCGAAGCGGCCGCCAGTGAGGCGACGGAACTCCGTCTGCGTCAGATCCAGGCGCAGTCGAGACAGAGCGTCTACGAGACGCTTCTCGCCCGCTACCAGGATATGCTGGCCGAGCAGCAGTACGTCGGCTCCGACATACGGGTTCTGTCGAAGGCGGTCGTTCCGATCAAACCGAGCTTCCCCAAGCCGCTCCTTTTCGTCGCCATCGCGGCCTTCGCCAGCCTCCTGGTCGGCTTCGCTGCCACGACGGCCATGACGTTGCTGACCAACAGGAGAAGCATTGGCGACGCGGCCGCCGCCCAAGATGTCCCGGTGCTCGGCCGTCTCGAGATCAGGAGGCGGCGATGGAGCCTGCGCCCCACAAACACCGGCTTCCGCCTCGCGCAATTCTGGGAGAACGTCCGCAGCATCAAGAGCGCCTTCGATTTCGGCGGTGGCGACGGCCGCGTGCTGCTCATCACATCCAGCACCTCGAGCGAGGGCAAATCCCTCACGGCCGCCTCGCTCGCCCGATCGGTGGCGGCCAGCGGCTTCCGGACGTTGCTGCTGGACATGAACGTCCGCAAACCGAGCTTCTATGCGCCCGCCAATGCCGGTCCTGACCTGCGGGACTACTTCGAGAGCGGGCTGTCCCCCGCCTCCCTGCTCGTCCCGCTCGACGGGGCGGTACCCCTGTATTTCCTGGGCATGTGCCGCGAGAAGGTGCCCGCGAGCCTCGACATCTTCGGCAGCGCCAGGATGAAGTCGCTCATCGACGAGGTCAGGCGGGAGTTCGATACGATCATCGTCGACGCACCCGCCCTGGAATACGTCGCCGACACGTTGTTCATCGCCGATCTCGCCGACGAGGCGATCCTGGTGGCGATGGAAGGACGCACGACGGAGGTGTCCTTCGCACGGGCGGTGTCGGCGTTGCGGGCCCGCAGCGTGACCCTGAGGGGAACCGTGATCTCCGATTCCCGCGCGCTGAAGCACACGTCCATGAAGCGTGGCGGACGCACCGGCGGGCGCCAGGGTTGGCTGGACGTTTGGCCGAGCCACGTACCCGGGACCCTTTTCGGGGGCCGGCGGAAAGAGGTCGGCGTGATGAGCCACCCCGTCGCCTTCGCGCGCACCATGGCCAAGCGGCTGCCGTGAGGTCGCTGCGCAGCGGCGCACGGGTTGCGGCGCTTCAGGCGGAGGACGCCTTCGTCCCGTGCCGGCACGCCTCCACGCCATTGAATGAACCGGAAAGCCGCGCTAGGTGACGGATCCCGATTGGCGCGACCGGGATCGCGATGATGGCCTTCGTCCTGTCGTTCGCGTTCGGCGTCGTGATCGCCGCCTTGATGCCGGTCGTCGCCTTCCTCGCGGTCGTCGCGCTGGCGGGCGCCGTAAGTTTCGGCATCGCCCTCGCACAGGGAGGCACGCTGGCCTCGTCGCTGCTGCGCATCGGTGGCGAAACGGTCTGCGCGCAGATTGGCTACGTTGCCGGCGTGGCGGGGCTCGCCCTGATCGCGCGGGCTAGGACCCGCGAGCACTCCCCGCCCCGCGTGACCGCATCGCGGGATAACGAGGACGACAGGGTCTGACGCGGGCTTAAACGAAGCAGTTGCGCTCGGCCTCGGCGATCTGCCTGCCGACGGAGGCGTGCCGCCATGCCGGTTGCTCGATCACGCGCTTGAAATGCTGCTGAAGGTGGTAGCGGACCGTCTTGAACGTGTCGGCCGGCGGCACCCAGGCGGCTAGCTTGCCGTGTTCCTCCGCGAGGTCGCGGTAAGGCTGATGGTAGGTCCGTCCCCAGGGTGCGAAGGCACCGTCCCAGGGACGCGGTTGCGACATGAAGTGGAGGATGGTCGGCTCGATCCGCGGGGCGAAATCAAGGCCGAGGAAGAAGCTCGGGAAGTTCCACCTGTAGGACATGGTCAGGCAGCGCTCGCCGCAGCAGAGGTTCAGCGGATCCTGGTCGGCGAAACGATAGGAGTGGCCGCTCCTCGCCGATGCCGCGATCACGGCGCGGCCGATCTCCTCCCAGTCGCGGAGATTGAAGCGCAGCACCCCGGAATTACGATAGGATCCGACCTCTCCGGGGCCGATGCCGATGGAAGCGAGGTAGGCTTTATTGCGGGTGTGCGCGCGCTCCCTGACGATGATGGCCATGGGATCCAGCGCAGCCAGGAAGCAGCCGGAGGGAACATCCGCGTCGAGCAGCGGTTGAACGCTGCCCAATATCTGAGTGTCGCCATCGAGGTAGACAACCGACTCGTAGCAATCGTCTGCCAAGAGCCGAGCGAGGAAGAAGCGCGCGAAGAGGATGGGGAGTCCGTCGATGGCGGACCGTTCCGTATAGCGGAACTTGACGCCGTACTGCGCGAAGATCGTGAGAAAGGCCTCCGACTTGGCGGTCGGCTCCCCGAAGCAGAAGACGATGACATCCGATGCTTCGGTCGATTTCCTGACCTGGATCGCACTAAGGAGGGTAGGCAGAAGGTAGTTCTCGTCGATCGTGTAGCAGCAGACTTTATTCGATGGCATTACGACCGACCCCCGCGACGGCCGCATCCTAGGTAGTCTCGACGGAAGGCAAAAATTAAATTTGGAAGAGCAATTGCGAAGAGCTGTGCGAAAATACTGGTTGCCGGCACCGCTTCGAGCGGTGCCCCTCGTGTCGAATGCCGCGTCGCCGTTCGCTGTCAGGCAGGCTCATCCCCCCCCCCCCACGGTTCCGGAGCGTCGCGGCAACGAGGAGGGGGGGGCCTTCCGCCTGAGGAGTTGGCATCCCGCGATGGCGATGGGGCTTCGCGAAGTCGGCAACCGACGCTTGCCGTGCGACGCGCGTCGATGCGCCTGGTCGGCAGTAGAAACGTCCGAATTTAATTGGACTCGTCATGGAGACGTCCATAGAGAACCTGCAGACGCTTCGGGAAGTTTTGCTCCGTGTCGACGCCTAATCATCTGTCCGGGTTGGACGGCCTGCGCGGTGTCGCCGCTTTCGGCGTCCTGATGCTTCACGTCGCCCTGTACTTCAACTTGTCCAGCATCGGTGGTCTCGTCGACAACCACGCGTATCTTGCGGTCGACTGCTTTTACATGATCAGCGGCTTCATCATCGCGCATTCCTTCGATCAAAAGATGGATCGGGGCCTGACGCTGTCCCGCTTCTACGTGTCCCGCGTGCTGCGCCTTTACCCCATGCTGATCGCGGGCTCGGTGCTCGGCGCCCTTGGGCTGGGGGGCTTCTGGTTCCTGCACCGCGAGATTCCGCTCTCCTCGATCCTGACGGCTGGGCTGTCGGGCGTTTTCCTGGTGCCAACCTACGTCCTGCTGCAGTACAAGCCCTACGTCTTCCCCCTGAACAGCTCGTACTGGTCGCTGTTCTTCGAATTCGTGCTCTACGCATTCTACGCCATCAGCTATCGGCCGTTGAAGCGTCCCGCGATCCTCGCGGGCGCGCTTCTCATCTCGGCGGTCGCGCTCGTCTGGGTCTCCGCCACCGCAGGTGGCTTGGACGTCGGCTACCGTGCCGACGACTATCTCCTAGGCTTCGGTCGCGCGCTGCTTCCATTCCTCGTTGGCATGGCGATCCGCCGCTCGCGCCTTTACCGACCAAATAGCCTTCGTTTCGGCTCCTTCGCGGTGGTGATGGCCATTCCGCTCTTTTGCAACCCTTTCGCGAAAAGCGGCGTCCACGACGTCGCCGCCGTACTCGTGATGCTGCCATTGATGGTAATCTGCCTGGCGAACGCGGGGCGGTTTCGTCAACTCGATCAGGTCGCGAACGTGATGGGCGAGCTGTCCTACCCCATCTACGCGATCCACTACCCAATCGTCGTCGCCTGCGCGAACGCCTGCAAACTGCTTCGCCTCCCTGCTGCGGTTAACGCGGCGGCCGCGTTCAGCTGCACCGTCGGCATCGTCACGGCCGCGATGCTCCTCTCCAGGTACTACGATCGCCCGGTCCGGGCCGCGATGACGAGGTGGGTCGGCGCGACGTAGCCGACGTGGAATGTGGATCGGCCCCGAACATTGACTCCCGTCAAAATAACGACAGGCCACCGTTATAGCAGATAAATCTGCTTCAGGGATGGGGTCGCAGTCTGCGCCGGCCTTGACCCCACCTCATGAATTGTTTCCGCAATCGTTACATCCACTTCTGTATATTGTCAGAAAGGTCACGCTCTCGACGCCGAAACGCCTATCGCCATTTTCAACGGCGGTCGGGTGGCGCCCTTTCCATCGACAAAACGCCGTCCATCGAGCAGAAAGTCCAACAGCCGGCGCAGCTAGGACGCGTCGGTCGAGGTTGCCGTCATCAGCACGACGCGCGCGAGACCCAAGGTCACGTCGTTCGGCTCAATGTCCTTGCGGATGGTGCCGTCCGCAGCGCCCGCGCCCATGAAACGTACCATCACGGCTCGGGCGCAGGTCTCCGGTGGCCGATGCCATCGGCAACGTCAAGGCTATGTGAAAGGCGCCGAGTGCCCGTGGGCGGTGAGCAGCGGTTCCGCGTCCGCCGCAAGGGCATCGAGCAACACACCATCCCTACCAGTGGTTCGCGCGTCGGGAAGCTGCATTATAGCGTGATCCGAGCGATGTGAACTGGCCTGGTCTTGCCCGCTTGGCTTGAAGGGTGGTTCACAAGGCCGGCCGGGCTGAGGGCGGGTGGCATGTCGACACCGCTCTCGCTTGATCCCCGGGTCCGTGGTCTGGCCGCGCTCGCCACCGGGCTGAGCCACCAGCAGGTCGGCGTCCGCTTCGGGGTGAGTTCGGCCAGCGCGGGCCGCTGGCGGGCGCTGGCGGGCGACGGTGGTGATTCCAGGCCAAAGCCGATGGGCGGCGACCAGCGCACCCGGCGCATCGAAGCGCGCGGCGACCTGATCCTTGCCCCCTACGGGGCGGAGCGGGGCATCACGCTGCGGGAGTTGAGAGCGGCGCTGGCGCGACGTGGGGGGTCGGTCGGCTACGGCGGGTTGTGGCGCTTCTTCCGGCGACGCGCCATCACCGTGGAACAAAGACGGCGCGCGCGGCCGATGCTTCGAGAGGCTCAGCAGGACCGTCCGGACGTCCTGAGGCAACGCGAGGTTTGGTTCGAGGACCAGCTCGACCTTGATCCCGACCGGCTGGTGTTCACCCACGAGACATGGGCCTCCGCTGCCATGGCCCGCACGCGCGGCCGGGCACCGCGCGGACAACGCCTGCGCGCCGCCATCCCGCGTGGCCACTGGACAACCACGACCTTCATCGCCGGACGCACCGGCAGCGCGCTCGGGACCAGGATCGGCACGCTCCTCGACGCCTTCACGCCCGGAGGGTGCGCCAACCACTTCGCCGCGGCCGGCTACGATGCAACCGGAACGGATCCAGCTCTAGCCCCGTATTCTGCCCGCGGTAGCCAGGGCGTCGGCGTTTCGCGACCGTGACCATGGCAAACAAGACGGCTCGGATCGTGGGCGCTCGTGGCCTGCGGCAAGCCTATCGCGCGGCGCAACTGTCTGCGCGGGCGGCAGAAAAGGGCAAGCGGAACAACAGGATCAGCTGGTTGGGTCTGGCTGAAGGAGGCGGGAGTGGCGTCAAGTAATGGCGAACCGATCAAGTCGGTCGCAAGGATGAGATAGCGCATATCCAAGGTATCATAGCCTATGAATTAGGCAATCAGCGGCCAATGGAGAGGTGCGAAAAACAAGCTTGCCACTCTCCGCTCATATAAACTAGCATGCGATCGTAATAATCGCCATGCAATCGGTTAATCACGGCATGAGCATGATGGAAACATTGAACGGGATTGTCGGCGCGACTGCCGTGCTGACGAAGCCGGGTGATGTCGAGACCCACATAAAGGATTGGCGCGGGCGCTATCGTGGTCCCGCCCTTTGCGTGGTGTTGCCGGCCGATACGGCCCAAGTCTCGGCCATCGTCAGGCTTTGCGCGGAGACCGGCACGCCGGTGCTGGCGCAGGGCGGGAACACCAGCCTGTGCGGCGGCGCCGTGCCCCGGACCGGCGGCCCTCCGCCCGTCATCGTCGGCCTGCAACGCATGCGCCGCATCAGGGACGTCGACACCATCAACAACGCCATCACGGTGGAAGCGGGCTGCGTGCTGGCGAGCCTGCAGGAGGAGGCCGCTCGCGTCGGCCGCCTGTACGCCGTGAGTCTGGGGGCGGAAGGGTCCTGCCAGGTCGGCGGCACCATCGCCACCAACGCCGGAGGGACGGGCGTGCTGCGCTACGGCAACACGCGCGACAACGTCCTCGGCCTCGAGGTCGTCCTGCCGGACGGCGAGATCTGGGACGGCCTCACCAGCCTGCGCAAGAACAACACGGGCTACGACCTCAAGCACCTCTTCGTCGGTTCGGAGGGCACCCTCGGCATCGTCACCGCGGCGGTGCTGAAGCTTCACCCGTTACCGACGGCGCGTTCGGTCGCGTGGCTCGGCGTCAAGGATCCCCGGGCGGCGCTCGACGTGCTGGGCTTGTTCCGCGCCTCCTGCGACGCGCGTTTGTCCGCCTTCGAGCTGATGGACGAGAACCAAGTCGCGCTCGTGCTCGAGCACGTTCCCGGGCGGCGCTGCCCCCTCGCAAACGTCGCGGGCTGGCACGTGCTCGTCGAGCTGTCGGACACGAGCGACGACGCCGCGCTCGACGCGGCGATGCATGAGGTCCTCGAACGCGCCTTCGCCCGCGACCTCGTCGGGGATGCCGCCATCGGCGCGAGCGAGGCCCAACGCGCCGCGATGTGGGCGTTCCGCCACAGCGTGTCGGAGGCCAACAAGAAGGGCGGGATCGGCTTGACGTCCGACAGCGCGGTCCCGGTCTCGGCCGTACCGGCCTTCATCGCGGACGCCACCGCCGCGGTCCGCGCCATCGTGCCGGACCTCCGCGTCGTGGTGGTCTCCCACCTCGGCGACGGCAACGTCCACTTCATTCCGTTCTTCGCCTTCGAGCGGTGGGCGGCGCTCGACGACCGGGAGGGCATGGCGACGCGCGTGCGCCGGGCCGTCAACGACGTCGCCGCGGTTCATGGCGGCACGTTCAGCGCCGAGCACGGCGTTGGCCAAACGCTGACGGCCGAGATGGCCCGCTACAAGCCCGCCGTGGAGATCGCGCTGATGCGCGCCGTGAAGCGGGCCTTCGATCCCAAGGACTTGTTCAACGCGGGCCGCCTCCTGCCGGGGACGCAGCCGGCAGGAGGCGCCACGCCACCGCGCCCGAGCCATCGTCACGACCTTCAACCTGGGAGAGTTCCATGAGCGACATCAGCAGGATCGGACCGTCCCGCCGCGGCCTGCTCGCCGGCGTATCCGCCGGCACGGCCGCGCTCGCGATGCCGGCGGTGTGGAGCCCCTCCCGCGCGGCCGGCAAACGCATCGTCGTTCGCGACGACGGCGGCATCTACTCCAAGGCTTATACGGCCGTGTTCTACAAGCCCTTCACGCAGGCCAGCGGCATCGAGGTGGTCGGTGTCCAGGCGAACGCCGAACCCACCGCGCAGATCAAGAGCATGGTGGATACCAAAAGCTACACCTGGGACATGGCCAAGATCAGCTGGCCCGCCATCGCGCTGCTGACCGCCGGCGACAAGCCTTACCTCGAGAAGCACGGCGTCGGATCCGATCCTGTCGTGGCCAAGATCCCGGCGGAGTACATGAGCCCGTACGGCGTCGGGACCAACGTTTACTGCACGGTGCTGGCCTTCCGAACGGATGCCTTCAAGGGCCGCAGGGCGCCGGCCTCCTGGGCGGACCTTTGGAACATCAAGGACGTGCCCGGACGTCGCGCCATGCGCAAGTTCGCCTTCGACACGATCGAGGAAGCCCTGATGGGCGCGGGCGTGCCGGTCGCCGGCGTTTACCCTTGCGACCGCGCCAAGGCGTTCGCCTCGCTCGACCGCATCAAGCCCTCCGTCGACGTGTGGTGGACGAGCGGCGCGCAGGTCGAGCAGATGCTGGAGTCCGGCGAAGTCGACATGCTGCCGACCTGGATCTCCCGCGCGCAGTCCGCGCAGGCGGCGGGCGCGCCGGTCGAGGTCGTGTGGAACCAGAACATCTGGGGATGCGACAGTTGGTCGATCCTCGCCGGAACGCCCAACGCCGACGCCTGCCGCGACTTCATCAAGTTCGCCTCGGACCCGAAGCGCCAGGCCGCCTTGACCGAATATTTCCCCGCCGGCGTCACCCAGCCCGAAGCCTTCAACTACATCAAGGCCGATATCGCGAGGAACTGCCCCTCGGCTCAGGCGAACATCAAGAGCGGCCTGAAGATCGACGCGACGTACTGGCTCGACAACCAAGCCGCGGTGATCGAGCGCTTCAACGCCTGGATCCTGACTTGAACCATCGTCGGGCGCGGTCCATGCGGTGCCCGGCGACGAGACCCGCTTGAGCGTGCCCGACAGCGATCGGCGTCCGGAGGATCACGTGCCGTCGACCCATCTGCAAATCGCCAACGTTTCGAAACGCTACGGTGAATTCGTCGCCCTCGCGCCGACCGACCTCGAGGTGCCGGCCGGCGAGTTCCTCACCCTGCTCGGTCCCTCCGGCTCGGGCAAGACGACCCTCCTCAGCCTCGTCGCGGGTCTCGTCCACCCCGACGGGGGTCGGGTGGCCATCGGCGGCGCCGACGTGACCTACAGCGCACCCTACGAGCGCGACATTGGCATGGTTTTCCAGAACTATGCCCTGTTCCCCCACATGAGCGTCGAGGACAACGTCGCCTTCCCGTTGAAGATGCGGAAGGTCAAGGACGCGGAGGCGCGGCGCCGCGCCGGCGAGGCGTTGGAGCTGGTCCGCCTGCCGCACCTGGCGAGGCGTTACCCGCGCGAACTGTCCGGCGGTCAGCAACAGCGGATCGCCCTAGCCCGCTGCATGGTCTACCGCCCCGCGATCATCCTCATGGACGAACCCCTGGGCGCGCTCGACAAGAAGTTGCGCGATCACATGCAGCTCGAGATCAAGCGCATTCATCGCGAATTGCGCACCACGATCGTTTACGTGACGCACGATCAGGAGGAGGCGATGACGATGTCGGATCGCGTTTGCCTCATGAACGCCGGGCGCATCGAGCAACTGGGCACGCCCGATGACCTTTACTTCAGGCCCCGGACCTTGTTCGTCGCCGACTTCCTCGGCGACTCCAACCTGCTCCCCGCCAGGGTCGAGCATATCGCACAGGGCAGGCTCGACGTTTCGTTGGCCCAAGTCGAGGGGACGCTCGGGATCGCCGGGGACGGCGCCGCCTTCGAGGCCGGCCAGGCCGTGAGGCTGATGGTTCGCCCGCAGAACCTCGCCGTCACCTCGGGCGCGGCGAGGGGCAAGATCATGGCCCGCGTCACCGAGGTGATGGTCAGCGGCAGCCTGACGAAGCTGTACATGGAACCCGTGGCCGCCGGACTCCCGTCCCTCGTCTCGGCCCACCCGACGCGATCCCGCGCGGTCCCCCACGCGGTCGGCGACCTGGTCTCGCTCGACTGGGACGCGTCCGACGCGGTCGCGATCGCGGACCCGATCGCGGCCTGATGCCATGAGCGGCGGCTCCCTCGCGGCGCGGACCGCCTCGCGCAAGGCGACCTGGACCAAGCTCGGCCTGGGCGCCCCGGTCGTGCTGCTGCTCGCCGTCCTGCTGATCTACCCCGTCGGCCAATTGCTGTTCCTCAGCATCCACGGCGAAAACGGGTTCGGCGTGTTGGCGTATCGGCGACTCTTCGCGTCCTCGGTCTACCTCGACGTCCTCCTCATCACGTTGAAGATCGCGCTGGCGTCGACGGCGCTGTCCGTGGCGCTTGGCTACCCGGTCGCCTACCTGATCTCCATCGTCCCGAAGGACCGGAAGGCGACGCTGCTGTTCTGGGTGCTGCTCTCGTTCTGGACGAGCTTCCTGGTTCGCGCCTTCGCGTGGATCGTGCTGCTCGGGCGCAACGGCGTCGTCAACAAGACGCTGATGGCTTTGGGCCTCATCGATCGCCCCGCGAACCTGCTCTACGGCTTCGGCAGCGTCCTGATCGGCATGGTCCACGCGTTGCTGCCGCTGGCCATCCTCACCATGCTCGCCGTGATGGAGAACATCGACCCCGTCCTGCCGCGCGCCGCCGGCACCCTCGGCGCGCGCCCGGGCACCGCGTTCTGGAAGATCTACTTCCCGCTGTCCTTGCCCGGCGTCGCGGCGGCGGCCATCATGGTGTTCGTGACGGCGATCGGCTTCTTCATCGTGCCCGCCCTGCTGGGAGGGCGTCGGGAAACGATGATCACGCAGATCATCATCGACCAGGTGCAGCAGAGCCTCGACTGGGGCTTCGCGGGCGCGATCTCGGTGCTCCTCCTGCTCGTGGTGCTGGCGGTGTTCGTGGTCTATGATCGGACCCTCGGCCTCGCCACGATGACGGGTGGGGTCTCCGGGCGTCCCGTGGCGGCGTCCGATCGCCGACGGAGGCTTCACCAGCCCGGCGACGTGGTCCTCACGCTCCTTGGAACCCTGTCCGACCGGCTCGTCGCTCCATCGCCGGGACGCCGACGGCGCGGCGATGGCGTGGCACCGCGCTGGTTGTCCGCGCTTGTCTGGACGCTGCTCCTCGTCATCACGGTGCCGGCCCTCCTGATGATCGTCCTGTCGTTCGGCAAGGGAGGCCTCGTCTGGCCACCGCGGACCTTCACGCTGCAATGGTACCGCGAGGCGCTGGACTCGCCGGTCTGGACGCAGGCGCTGGTACGCTCGCTGGTGGTCGGCCTGGGCGCCGGCCTGCTGTCGATGCTGATCGGGACGCCCGCGGCCTTCCTGCTGGTCCGGGGCAACCTGCGCGGCAAGGGCGCCTTGCTCGCCCTCGTCCTCTCGCCCATCGTGGTGCCCCGCATGATCATCGCGGTCGGCATCTTCTACTTCTACGCGCGCATCGGCCTCGTCGGCAGCGCCTTCGGCCTCATCCTGGCGCACACGGTGGTGGCGGTTCCCTACGTGGTGATCACCATGACGGCCGTGCTGCGCAACTACGACACGCGCCTCGACTTGGCGGCCCAAAGCCTCGGCGCCCGTCCCCTGGCGATGCTCCGCCACGTCACCTTCCCGATCCTCGGGGCCGGCATGCTGTCGTCGTTCCTGTTCGCCTTCGCCACATCCTTCGACGAACTGACGATCGCGCTCTTCGCTTCCGGCGGCCTCAGCGCCACCTTGCCGAAGCAGTTCTGGGACGAGGTGACGCTTCAAGTGTCGCCGGTCATCGCGGCCGTCTCGACCTGCCTGTTCCTGTTCGTCGCCGCGCTCATCTTCGTGGCCGAACGCCTTCGACGCGCCGCCGCCCGGTGAGGCGTTCCTTGCCCCTTCACACCCCCGAGACGATGTGACGATGCTCAGCTCAAGCGCCCTCCGTGGGATCCTGCCCGCCGTCCCCACGCCCGTGACCGCCGACGACGCCGTCGACGGTCACGCCGTCGAAGCCCTGTTCGGCTGGCTCCTGAAGCGAGGGATCGACGGCGTCGTGCCCCTCGGCGGGACCGGCGAGTACGGCGCCCTGTCGCGCACCGAGCGCGTCCGGATGGCGGCCCTGACCGTCGCCGCCATGAACGGGCGAGGCCCCGTGATCCCCGGCGTGCTCGACCCGGGCTTCCACGACGCCCTCCAGGCCGGCCGCGACTTCGCCGCCGCCGGCGCGGACGCCCTGCTGGTCCTGACGCCCTACTACACCAACCCGACGCAGGCCGGCCTCCGCGACTATTACCTCCGCTACGCGGACGCGTCGCCGGTGCCGATCCTGATCTACGAGATCCCGTACCGGACCCGCATCGCCTTCGAGCCCCGGATCCTCCACGAACTGTCGCGTCACGAACGCATCATCGGCATGAAGGCCTGCAACACGGACATGTACCACTTCCTCCAGGTGGTGGCGGGCGTCGACGAGGACTTCGCGGTCCTGAGCGGCGAGGACAGCCTGTTCCCCCTTCACGTCGCCGCCGGCGCGCGCGGCGGCATCGTCGTGACGGCCAACCTGCTCCCGACGGCGTGGCGGCGCATCCACGAGGCGGCGGCGGCGGGACGGACCGCCGAGGCTTTGGAGATCCATCGCCGCCTCATCCCGCTCATGAACATGGCCTTCGCGGAAACCAATCCCGGCCCCATGAAGGCGGTGATGGACATGGTGGGGGTGGAAGCGCCGCGGATGCTGGCCCCGCTCGTCCCGCCCGCCCCTTCGCTGGTCGCGGCGCTCCGCGCGGAACTCGCGAAGCAACTCGCCGCGTTCGAAAGTGTCGGCTGAGCCATGGATCGCGTCGACGTGGATCCCTCGACACGGCGGCCCGTGCGCCGGAAGACGGACGGCAACGGACCGACGGGCCTCGACACGGACGGCGGCGCGGGGCGTCGATCGTCGCTCTTCGTTGGCTCGACCGAGAAGGCGTTCCAAGTCCTCCACGCCTTCGACGGCCCGCGACGCCACCTGTCCTTGGCCGACATCGCGCGCATCGCGGGGCTCGACCGGAGCGCGACGCAACGCTTCGTCCACACGCTCGAGACCTTGGGCTACCTCCGCCGCATACCGGAAGCGCGGACCTACGGACTCACGTCGAAGGTCCTGCAGTTCTCCTTGAGCTACATCCGCGCCAACGATCTGATCGAGCGGGCATCGCCCTACCTGCTCGAGCTCAGCCGCAGCCTGGGCGAAACAGCCAACCTGCACGAGTTGGACGGCAGTGAAATCGTCTTCGTGGCCCGTTTCCCGGGACGGCACCTCGTCAACGTCGACATCGTGGTGGGGAGCCGCCTGCCCGCCTTCTTCACCGCCTCGGGAACGGCGATCCTGTCGCGCTTGCCCGAGGAGGAGCGCCGCACCATCCTCGCCATGACCAGGCTGGAAGCCGTGACCCCCTACACGCAGACGGACCCGGATGTCCTGCGCGAGCGCGTGCACGTCGCGAGCAGGGTCGGCTACGCGGTGGTGACGAACGAGACCGTGCTGGGTGACATCTCGGTCGCCGCCGCCATCACGGACGAGCACGGGCGCGCGGTCGCCGGGGTGAACATATCGGTCCCGACGACTCGTTGGACCGTTGAGCGGGTGGAAGCCGAGCTGGCGCAGCACGTCCAGGTCGCCGCGACGTCCATCTCCAAGAGCAAGTTCGCGCCGGTGACGCTGGTCCGTTAGCTGCGCGAGGCAGGTGGCGCACCCGTACCGGCGGGCTCACCATGACGGCGAAAGGAAGTCCGATGTCCGGGCGCGATCTCGACGGGACTCTCAATTTCGACGACATGCGCGCCGTGGCCCGTCGGCGGCTCCCACGCGGCGTCTTCGAGTACATCGATGGCGGAACGGAAGATCAGGTCGCGCTTCGGACCCTGCGGGAGGCGTGGGACGCCATCCGGTTCGACCCCGCCGTGCTGGTCGACGTGTCCCACCGTTCGCAGGAGGTTGAACTATTCGGGCGCGAGCAGCCCATGCCCTGCATCATCGCGCCGACCGCGATGGCGGGGCTGGTCTGGTTCAACGGCGAGGTGGAACTCGCCCGCGCGGCCGCGAGGGCCGGCCTCCCGTTCTGCGTTTCCACCCAATCGATCACCGCCATCGAGGACGTCGCCGCGCAGGCCGGCGGACGCCTGTGGTTCCAACTCTACGTCCTACAGGACCGCGGTTTGACGCGCGGCCTGGTGGAGCGGGCCCGCGCGGTCGGGGCCGAGGCACTCGTCGTCACGGTCGACACGCCCGTCTCGCCCAAACGCGAGTACAACACCCGCAACGATTATGGCATCCCGATCCGTCCGACGCTGCGCAACACCCTCGACGTGCTCCGGCACCCCGCCTGGCTATGGTCGGTGCTGAGGCGTCATTGGTGGCACTGCGGCGTCCCGAGCTACGCCCACTACCCCGCCGCGTTTCGCAAGTCGATCACCCGCGCGGCCGTGTCCGACGGCGTGAAACTGGCCGCCTCGGTCACATGGGACGACGTCGCGGACCTTCGCCGTCGCTGGGCCGGGCCGATGATCCTCAAGGGTGTCCTGCGCGTGGATGATGCGGAACGTGCCGCGCGGCACGGGATCGACGGCATCGTGGTCTCGAACCACGGCGGCCGGAACCTCGACGGTGGTCGCTCGGTCCCCGGCGTGCTTCCGCGCATCGCCGATGCGGTCGGTCATCGCATGACGATCTTCGCCGACAGCGGCGTACGGCGTGGCGGTGATGTCGTGAAGGCCATGGCGCTCGGCGCCGATGCCGTCCTCCTCGGGCGTTCCGTCCTCTACGGCTTGGCTGCCGGCGGAAGCGCAGGTGCCACCCGCATGATCGACATCCTCCGGGACGAGATCGACCGTACCTCGGCGCTCGTCGGCGTTCCCGACCTTCGCACCATCAACGGGATGGCGGTCGGGCGTGCCCCGTCCACCCCTTAGCGAAGGATATGCCTTCCAACACGAGGGACACTTTCCCTCAAGGCGACATCCTCCTTGCTGCGCGCGAGGGGCGCGACGTCGAACCCGGCGTCGGCTTCGATCACGAGGGGCGTCCGACCGCATCTCCCGCCGCCATCCTCGAGGACGGGACGCTGCTCCCTTCGGCGGCCACAAGGGCGCGTCGATCGCCATCATGGTGGAGATCCTGGCGGCCGCCCTCACCGGTTCGATGCTCGGGTGTCAGGACACATCCGTCGACGCGTCGGCCAGCACATGAGGGGTGGTCAGTTCCTGCTGCTCATCGATCCGGAGCGGGGCGGCAACGCGTTCGCGGCGCGGGTGGAAACCCTCATCGAGGCGGTGCTCGCCGCCGGGGCCGCGCGCCTTCCAGGCGACCGACGCGACCGTTGCCGAGCGATGTCGGAGACGGAGGGCGTCCGCCTCCCGACGGCGGCTTACGCGTCGCTCCTGGAGACGGCCAGCTAGGGCGAAATCCCCGTCCGATAGTCGCGATCAGATTGGCAGGTCGTTCGTGTTCTTGATCTCCTCCATGACGGTGTAGGTGTGGGTCTGCCGGATGCCCGGCATGCGCACCAGGGCGGTGCCGAGGAAGGCGCGGTAGGCCGCCATGTCCCGCACCCGGACCTTGATCAGGTAGTCGAACCCACCCGCCACCATGTGGCACTCCAACACCTCCGGTGTGGCCCGCACTGCGGCAGCAAAGTCGCTGAACGCGGTCACATTGGTCCGGTCGAGCGTCACCTCGAGGAAGACGAGCAGGGCGCGTTCGAGCTTGTCCGGGTTCAGCCGGACCGAGAAGCCCTCGATCACGCCGTCACGTCGCAGGCGGCGCACGCGCTCCAGCGTGGCGGCCTGGCTGAGGTTTACCCGCTTGGCCAGCTCCACGTTGGTCGCGCGCCCGTCCCGTTGCAGGAGTTTCAGGATCCGGCGGTCGGCATCGTCCATCGGCTGAAGATCCGGGGCCTTCTATGACAGGTCCGTAGCATATCTTCGGCTTGGCCGCTCCACTTCCGTGCCCCCTTCGGCGGATCATGGGTTAGCCTAGGCTGAACGGCGGGGGGGGGGGGGACCGGGTCCATGGACGACGGCGTGGGCAATCAGGCTTTGGTGAACGATCCCGCCTCGATCGACGGTCGGGCCAACGGGCAAGCCTCGGCCAAGCCGTTCAAGGCGTTCGCCGCGTCCCTCGTCGATCGATCCCATCTGCGGGCGGCGATCACGGCGCGCACGCGGGCACCCGAGGCGGAGCGGGTGGCGGCGCTGATCGAGGCCGCCACGCTGCCCGCCGACATGCTGCGGGACGCGAAGGCGACGGCGGTCGCGCTGATCGAGGCGCTGCGGGCAAAGGGCACGCGCGGTGTGGTGCAGGGCCTGGTGCGCGAGTACGATCTGTCGAGCCAGGAGGGCGTCGCGCTGATGTGTCTGGCGGAGGCGCTGCTGCGCATCCCCGACAAGGCGACCCGCGACGCGCTGATCCGCGACAAGATCGGCGCCGGCGACTGGCGCGCCCACGTCGGCCGAAGCCCCTCGCCATTCGTCAACGCCGCCACCTGGGGCCTGGTGGTGACCGGCCACCTGCTAGGACCGGTGGACGAGGCCGGCCTGTCGGCCGCGCTGAACCGCCTGCTCGCGCGCGGCGGCGAGCCGGTGGTGCGCCGCGGCGTCGACATGGCCATGCGGATGATGGGCGAGCAGTTCGTCACCGGGCAGACGATCGCCGAGGCGCTACGCGCCGCGCGGCGGCTGGAGGCGCGGGGCTATCGCTACTCCTACGACATGCTGGGCGAGGCGGCGACGACCGCCGCCGATGCCGAGCGCTACTTCGCCGACTACGGGCGCGCGATCCACGCGATCGGACGCGCGGCGGCGGGCCGCGGCATCATCGCCGGACCGGGCATCTCCGTGAAGCTGTCCGCCCTCCACCCCCGCTACGCCCGTTCGCAGCGCGAGCGCGTGATGGGCGAGTTGCTGCCCAGGCTCACGGCCCTCGCCGCCCTGGCGCGGGGCTACGATATCGGCCTCAACATCGACGCGGAGGAGTCCGAGCGCCTCGACCTGTCGCTGGACCTCCTGGAGGCGCTGTGCCTCGACCCCACGCTGGATGGCTGGCAGGGCATCGGCTTCGTGGTGCAAGCCTATGGGAAGCGCGCCCCCTTCGTGCTGGACTGGCTGATCGACCTCGCGCGCCGCAGCCGCCACGGGCTGATGGTCCGCCTGGTGAAGGGCGCCTACTGGGACAGCGAGATCAAGCGCGCCCAGCAGGACGGACTGGCCGACTTCCCCGTCTTCACCCGCAAGGCCCACACCGACGTGTCCTACATCGCCTGCGCGCGCAAGCTGCTGGATGCCGCCGACGCGGTGTTCCCGCAGTTCGCGACGCACAACGCCTACACGGTCGCCGTGATCCACGCGATGGCCGGTCCCGAGGCCGCGCCCGACGCCTACGAGTTCCAGTGCCTGCATGGCATGGGCGAGCCGCTCCACGACGAGGTCGTGGGCCGGCTCGGCCGCGCCGCCCGCATCTACGCGCCGGTCGGCGCGCACGAGACGCTGCTAGCCTATCTCGTGCGCCGGCTGCTGGAGAACGGCGCCAACTCCTCCTTCGTCAACCGCATCCAGGATCCCCTTGTCAGCGTCGCCGAGCTGGCGGCCGACCCGGTCGCGCTGGTCGCCGCGTCGCGACCGCTCGGCGCCTCGCACGAGCGGGTCCGCTTGCCGGCCGAGCTGTTCGCGCCCGCCCGGGTGAACTCGGCCGGGTTCGACTTCAGCGACGAGGACCAGCTGCGGGCGCTGGCAACATCTCTGGCGGCAAGCGCCACCCACCTGTGGCGGGCGGCGCCGGCTGGAGGCGAGGCCGGGAAGGTGCGGGAGGTCCGCAATCCTGCCGACCGCCGCGACCTCATCGGACACGTCGTCGAGGCGACCCCGGCGGAGGTCGACGCGGCGCTCGCTGCCGCCTCCACCCACGCGTGGCGGCGCGTGCCGGCGCGCCAGCGAGCCGTGATCCTGTTCCGGGCCGCCGACCTCATGGAGGCCCGCATGCCGACCCTGCTCGGCGTTCTCGTGCGGGAAGCGGGCAAGTCGCTGCCCAACGCAGTCGCCGAGGTGCGCGAAGCCGTCGACTTCCTGCGCTTCTACGCGGCGCAGGTGCGCGACGGCTTCGACGACGCGACGCACGAGGCGCTGGGCGCGGTGGCCTGCGTCAGCCCGTGGAACTTCCCGCTGGCCATCTTCACCGGGCAGGTCGCGGCGGCGCTGGCCGCCGGCAACGCGGCGCTGGCCAAGCCGGCGGAGGAGACCCCGCTAATCGCCGCGCGGGCGGTGGCGATCCTGCACGAGGCCGGGGTGCCGGCCGCCGCCCTCCAGTTGCTGCCCGGCGGTGGCGAGGTCGGCGCGTGGCTCGTCGCCGACCCGCGCGTGCGCGGCGTGCTGTTCACCGGCTCGGGCGACGTCGCCCGCCTGATCGGGCGCGAGCTGGCGCGTCGGCTGAACCCGGACGGGAGCCCGGTGCCGCTGATCGCCGAGACCGGCGGCCAGAACGCGATGGTGGTGGACTCGTCCGCGCTCGCCGAGCAGGTCGTGGCGGACGTGCTGGCATCGGCCTTCGACAGCGCCGGGCAGCGCTGCAGCGCGCTCCGCGTGCTCTGCCTGCAGGACGACGTGGCCGAGCGGACGCTCACGATGCTGAAGGGGGCCTTGGCGGAGCTGAGCGTGGGCAATCCCGATCGGCTCAGCGTGGACGTCGGCCCGGTCATCTCGGCCGCCGCCCGCGACGGCATCCTGGCCCACATCGAGGCCATGCGCGCGCGCGGACTGGACGTGCACCAGGCACCGCTGCCGGCTGGCTGCACCCACGGCACCTTCGTCCCGCCCACCATCATCGCGATCGACGACCTCACGTCGTTGGAGCGCGAGGTATTCGGCCCGGTGCTGCACGTGCTGCGCTTCCCCCACGACGGCCTGGACGCGCTCGTCGCCGCCATCAACGCCACCGGCTACGGCCTGACCTTCGGCCTCCACTCGCGCATCGCCGGGACGGTCGCGCGGGTGACGGCGGCGACGACGGCCGGCAACATCTACGTCAACCGCAACATGGTCGGCGCCGTGGTGGGCGCGCAGCCCTTCGGCGGCCACAGCCTGTCGGGCACCGGGCCGAAGGCGGGCGGGCCACTCTACCTGCGCCGCCTACTCGCCCGCCGCCCGGCCATCGACGACTTCGCCGCCACGCGTGAGGTCACGCTGCCGGGACCGGTCGGCGAGGAGAACCTGTACCGGCTCGAACCGCGTGGCACCGTGCTGTGCCTCGCCGACACGCCGGACGCGCTGCTGGCCCAGGTCGACATGGTCCTCGCGACCGGAAACCGCGCCCTCGTCACGGCCGAACAGGTAGACGCCTTGCCGCCCGCGCCCGCGGCATCGGTCACGGCAGTGCCGGGTTGGAGGGAGGCGACCTTCGACGCCGTGCTGTTCCAGGGCGATCGCGACGCGCTGATGGCCTTGAACGCCGAGCTGGCCGCACGGCTAGGTCCGATCGTCCAGGCCCACACGGCGGACGCCGCCGGGCACTATCCTTCGGAGTGGCTGATGCGCGAGCGCTCGGTCAGCGTCAACACCGCCGCCGCCGGCGGCAACGCCAACCTCATGATGATCGGCTGAGGTGGACACGTCGACGGTTGTTCGAAGGATCCTTCGGACGGCGGTTTCGAACATCCGCCCAAGCGCGTCGACGACCGCGCTTTTGCTCGTGACCACGGCGACGCCGAAGGGGGCCTGGCTGGCGCAGGTCGCGCTGGCACGGGCTGATGCGCTGGGTTGGCTCGACCTGCCTTGGGACGAGTGCCGGTCGCCGGCGCCGAAGATGCCTCTATGGGGTGGAAGTACGATGCCGACGACGATCTCGGCGAGATTACCGACATGCACGCGCGCTTTGATAACGGCACGAGTTCAGCCCGTCCGCCATTGAGCGAGGGCGCGCACTGCGTTTTCCGATAGAACTACGCCGAGCGCTGCGGCGGCAATCCGCAGGCGCAACGTCAACGGCGCCGAGATGTGGCGGACCGAGGCTGGGTAGACTTACAAGGATGGGAGGCGGGTTAAGTCGCTGGCGCTGGAGGTACGGCGGCGTGAACGGCCTGCGTGAAGAACTCGCTCTTGAAGGCGAGATCTGCGCCAGACCGGCAGAGCGTGGCTGGCTCTACATAGCCGGCTGTGCCCAGCACGACGATGCCCATGCCCTATTCCCGGTCGATCTCGCCATCTTCGTGCGGGCCATACAGCCGAAAGCCTGGAAAGCTTTGGGGAAGACGGACGGCGTGGCGGATCAATCCGTCCTGCTCGATCGCGTGCGCGGCTCGTTTGACGATCGCGGCACGCTGAACGCGCTGTGCCACGGGATAAGGCCGCCGTCCCTTCAACGCTGGCCACGCAGCGAAGCGAAGCGGCCGGAAGACGAGCCCGGCCGGGTGCGGGGCGGAGCCGATGGCGCGCCGCACTCGGCACGGACCGGGGCGGCTCCGACGCATGCCGTCTCGCACGCGGGGTCCCATCGGGAACGCCGCAGGTCAACCACGAGCGCGCGAAGCCGCCGATTCTCGTGGAGCAGCTGGTCGCGTTCGCGGGCGGCGGACGGCGTCAGGCCGCCGTACTGCGTCCGCCATCTGTAGAACGTCCTGGTCGAGATCCGCGCCGTGCTGCAAACCTCTCCGATCGACGTTCCCGAAGCGGCTTCCTTCAGGAGGCAGAGGATGACGGCTTCGCTGTACCGGGTCGATCGCATCGGCGGCCCCATCCCGTTACTCATCGCCCGCCGCTCAGCGCCGAGGCAGGCGAGGACGGATGGCGATCAGCAAGCTTTGGTCCAGAGGCTCGAGTCGCGAGCGACGGCCGCGCCGTCGATCTGGCGAAATTGCCGTTAAGACGTGAGAGCCTAGGCAACTGCCGCGAATTTGAGCGCCGAAGCCCGTTCTTTGCCGTTGCCGGGTCATCTGCGACATGCGGGAGTTGGGTGATCGAAGTCGCGAGACAGGGTGCGCCAATGAGCACGTTCACACGTCGATCCTTCGTTCAAAAGGGGGGCGTCGGGGCAGGCGCCCTGATCGGCGCTCCGGCGATCCTTCGATCCGCGTGGGCGGAGACCGGTCCAGTTAAGCTCGGCTGCCTGTTCTCCTCGTCCGGCACGATGGCCAACCTCGAGGGACGGCTGAACCACGTCGTGCGCATGGCCGCCGACGAGATCAACGCGGCTGGGGGCGTCAACGGCCGCACGATCGACGTGTCGACCTCCGATCCCGCCTCCGACTGGCCGCTCTACGCGCAGACGGCCAAGCAGATGCTCGAGCAGGAGAAGGTCGCCGCCCTGTTCGGCTGCTGGACCTCGGTCTCGCGCAAGGCGGTCCTTCCGGTGGTGGAGGGCGAGCACGGCCTGCTGTTCTACCCCCTGCACTTCGAAGGCGATGAGAACTCGAAGAACGTCGTCTACGTGAATTCGCCGCCGGCGAGCTCGGTGTTGCCGGCGATCGACTACCTGATGGGCGACGAGGGCGTCAACGCCAAGCGCTTCTTCATGCTGGGGTCGGACTACGTATGGCCGCGCACGATCAACAAGCAGCTCAAGGCGTACTGGAAGACCAAGGGAATTCCCGAATCCGCCTGGGAGGAGCATTACGTGCCGCTCGGCTTCTCCAACTTCCAGACGCTGGTCAGCCAGATCCGCGCCTTCGTCGACAAGGGCGGCGGCAAGCCGGTGGTGGTGCTCACCGTGGTCGGCTCGTCGATCCCGGACTTCCTGCGCGAGTTCGTTAACCAAGGCCTGCGCGCGACCGACGTGCCGGTGCTCGGCCTCGACATGGTGGAGGCCGATCTCGAGGGCCTCGACACCGCCCCCCTCGTCGGTCACCTCAACTGCTGGGCCTACCTGCAGAACGCCAAGGGCCCGGCCAACGTGGCCTTCAAGAAGAAGTGGGCTGACTACGTGAAGGCCAAGAACGTGCCCTTTGGGGGGAACGTCGTGATCGACCCGATGGTCTCGACCTACGACGGCGTGCGCCTGTGGGCGATGGCGGCGAAGAAAGCCGGTTCCTTCGACGTGCCGGAGGTGCGCAAGGCTTTCGCCGGCCTGAGCCTCGACAGCCCGTCCGGTTACACGATCAAGATGACGGCGGAGAACAACTACGTTTGGCGCGGCGTGTTCATCGGCTCCGTCAATGAGCAGAAGGGCTTCGACGTGGCGTGGCAGTCGAAGGGAACGCCGCAGCCGGTGCCCTTCAGCCCCTATGGCTAGGGTGAACCCGCGCCGGGCCGTTTCGCGCGTTCTGCACGTCGTCGCCCTGCTGGGCGCGCTCGTTCCCGGCATCGCGAGGGCCGATGCCGCCACGCGGGCGACGATCGTCGCGCAGGCGTGCGGAACGGCTGCGGCGATGGGCGAGGCCGGCCGTGCCCTCATGGGGCTCGCCGCCGACGGAAACCTCGCGGATCGCAGCTGGGGGGCCTCACTCGCCGGCGCGGTGATGGCCGGCACGCTGTCGTGCGACACCAACGGGGCGACGTTGACGGTCGGCGGCGAGCCGCGCGACGCGATCGACAACACGCCCCGCGCGACCGCCGACGATGCGAGCGCGCCGCCGCTCAACCTGCGCAACCGCGCGTTGTTCGAGACCGCGCAGGCCGCGCTCGCCCTCACGACGTCGCCGGAGCGGGGCAGGCGCGTGGCGGCGGTCGGCACGCTGGCGCGTCGCTCTGCCGACCTGCCGGGATCCTTCTTCACCAAGGCGGCCGCGGCCGAGCCCGACCGCGACCTGCGCCAGCGGATCACCGCGGTCGCGCAGCGCGTCGCCCTGACCTCGCCCGACATCGCCGCGCGCATCGCGGCGCTCGGCGACGTCGCCGACCACCCGAACAGCCGCATCCTCGCGGACGTCACCGCCCTCACCCAGGACGAGGCCTACCGCGCCAACCCCGCCTTCAAGGCGGCGGTGGACGCCGCGCTCGCGCGCATCCGTCGCGGCATCACGTTCGGCAACGTGCTCGCCGCGCTCTACAGCGGCATCAGCCTCGCCAGCATCCTGTTCATGGCGGCGATCGGGCTCGCCGTGATCTTCGGCCTGATGGGGGTCATCAACCTCGCGCAGGGCGAGATGATCATGATCGGCGCCTACGCGACCTGGCTGGTGCAGCAGGGCCTGCGGCACTACGCGCCGGCGCTGCTCGACGCCTACCTCCTTCTGGCGATCCCCGTGGCCTTCGGGGTGACGGCGGCGATCGGCATGGCGCTGGAGGCGGCGCTGCTGCGCCACCTGTACCGGCGGCCGTTGCTTAGCTTGCTCGCCACTTGGGCGGTCAGCCTGTTCCTGACCAACCTCGTGCGCGTGACCTTCGGCACGCAGAACCTCGACTTCGTCACGCCGTCCTACGTCAGCGGCGGCGTTCCCGTCATCGGCGACTTCATCCTCACCTGGAACCGCTTCTTCGCCATCGCCTTCGCGGCGGTCACGCTCGCCCTGACCTTCGCGCTCGTGCGCCTGACGCCGCTCGGCCTCAACATCCGCGCGGTCACGCAGAACCGCACCATGGCCGCCTGCCTCGGCATCCCCGTGCGCCGCGTCGACATGCTGGCCTTCGGGCTGGGTTCCGGGCTGGCGGGTCTGGCCGGCTTGGCGCTGGCGCCGATCTACAGCGTCAACCCGCAGATGGGTCAGGGCTTCATCATCGACAGCTTCATGGTCGTGGTGCTGGGCGGCGTCGGCACCATCGCCGGTACGGTCATCGCCTCACTCGGCATCGGCCAGATCGACGTGCTCATCGAGCCGATTTGGGGCGCCGTGATGGCCAAGGTCCTGGTGTTGCTGATGATCATCGCGTTCCTGCAATGGCGTCCGGAGGGCCTGATCGCCGTTCGCGGCAAGCGCAAATGAGCGGGGACCGATGAGGGCGTGGGCGCTCGACCGGTGGTTCCAAGGATTGCTGGCGGCCCTGGTCGCTTCGGCCCTGCTGCTCGCGCTATCGGGACCGCTCGGGATATCGAGCTACGTCGCCAACATGGTCGGCCAACTCGCCGCCTTCGCCATCCTCGCCGTGTCGCTCGACCTGATCTGGGGTTACCTCGGCGTCCTGTCGCTCGGCCAAGGGCTGTTCTTCGGCATCGGCGGCTACGCGGTAGCCATGTACCTGTTGAAACACGGCTACGACGTCTCGGGCCAAGCTCCGGACTTCATGCGGTTCATGGGCTGGAGCGCCCTGCCGTTCTATTGGACCGGCTTCGGCTCGTTCCCCTACGCAATGGCGGCGGCGGCGCTCGCCACCCTGCTCGTCGCCGCGTCCTTCGGCTACGTCTCGTTCCGATCGAGGGTCGGTGGCGTGTACTTCGCCATCATCACCCAGGCGCTCGTCTACGTCGCGATGCTGCTGATGTTCCGCAACGACACCGGCTTCGGCGGCAACAACGGCATGACCGGCTTCACCCTGCTGTTCGGATGGCCGATCGGGCTTTCGGGCGTCACGGTGGCGCTCGCGGCCTCGTCCGTCGCCATCCTCGCGCTGGTGCTGCTCGGATGTCGCCTGCTGCTCGGCAGCCGCTTCGGCGCGCTGATGCTGGCAACGCGCGACGACGAAACGCGCCTGCGCACGCTCGGCTACGACACGCTGCGCCTCAAGCTCGCTGTGTGGTGCCTCGCCGCGCTGGTCGCCGCCCTCGCCGGCGTGCTGTACGTGCCCCAGGTCGGCATCATCAACCCGCGCGTGCTGTCGCCCGACCTGTCGCTGGAGATCGCGGTCTGGGTGGCGATCGGCGGTCGCGGCCACTTGGTCGGGGCCGTCATCGGCGCGTTCCTGGTCAACGCGCTGAAGTTCTGGCTGGCGACCGCCGCGCCGGAGCTGTGGCCGTTCATCCTCTCCGGGCTGATCGTCCTCGTCGTGCTGGTCTTCCCCAACGGCCTCGTCGATGTCATCGGCTGGCGCCTCGCCCGACCGGCGGCTTGGACGCGCGGGGTGGATGTCCGCGATGCCGGCGCGCCGCCCGCGACCGCGCGGAAAATCCTGTGATGACCGCCCCGCCCCTCGAGGCTTTGCGCATCGAGTCCCTGACCGTGTCGTTCGGCGTCTTCAAGGCGCTCGACGCCCTGTCGCTCGGCGTCCGCTACGGCGCCGTCCACGCGGTCATCGGGCCGAATGGGGCGGGAAAGACCACCCTGCTCGACGTCCTCTCCGGCATCACCCGGCCGACGCGGGGCACGGTCCTCTTCGACGGCGCGTTCGACATCGCGCGGGCGAGCGAATCCGCCATCGCGCGGGCGGGCGTCAGGCGCAAGTTCCAGAAGCCGAGCATCTTCGAAGGCTTGAGCGTGCGCGAGCACGTCGTCATTGGCGCGCGGGCCGGCTTCGCTCGCGCGGCCGACGAGGCGGCGATGGCACGGCGCGTCGACGCGATCCTCGCGACCATCGGGCTCGCCGAGCAGGGCGCCCGCCCCGCGGCCGAGCTGGCGCACGGGCAGAAGCAATGGTTGGAGATCGGCACCGTGCTCGCCTCCGACCCCAAGGTGGTCCTGCTCGACGAACCGGTCGCCGGCCTCACCGACGAGGAAACGGAGCGCACGGTCAACCTCGTCCGCGACCTGGCGCGGCCGGACCGCGCGATCGTCGTCGTCGAGCACGACATGGACTTCGTCGAACGCGTCGCCGACCACGTCACCGTGCTGCACGAGGGCCGGACGTTGTTCGAAGGGTCGATGGCGGACGTCCGCGGCGACGGTCGCGTCATCGACGTCTACCTCGGCCGCTGAGAAGGGAGCCGACGATGGACCTGGGCGTCGCCAACCTCCATCAAAGCTACGGAAGCTCACCTGTGCTACGCGACGTCTCGCTGAGCCTGCCAGCCGGCCGATGCCTCGCCATCCTCGGGCGCAACGGAGCCGGCAAAACGACCCTGCTGAAATGCTTGATGGGCGTGATCCCGACGACGGGCGGGACGATCACGGTCGAGGGCGTGGACGTCACGGGTTGGTCGACGCGTCGCCGTTCCGCCCTGGGGCTCGCCTACGTGCCCCAGGGACGCGAGATCTTCCCCGAGCTAACGGTGGCCGAGAACATCACCGTCGCCTCGCGCGCCCACGGCACGCTGGATGGTCCCCTCGTCGCCGAGACGCTGACCCTTTTCCCCGTCCTGAAACAAATGTGGGGCCGCGCCGGCGGCGCTTTGTCGGGCGGCCAGCAGCAGCAGCTCGCGATCGCCCGTGCCCTCGTCACGAAGCCCGCCATCCTGATCCTCGACGAGCCGACGGAGGGAATCCAACCCAACGTCGTCGCCGCCATCAAGGACGTGCTGGGCGCCTTGAAGGGACGGATCTCGCTGCTGCTGGTGGAGCAGTACCTCGACTTCGCCCTGAGCCTCGCCGACGAGGTCGCGGTCCTGTCCCGGGGCGCGGTGGTCGAGTCCGGCCGGGCGGACGCGACGAGCCGCGAGGCCCTCGCCCGCCATATCGCGATCTGAAGGAGGAACCCGCATGTCGAAACGTCACGAGATCCCCGCCACCCCCGAGTCCATGGTGTGGGGCTACCTGGACAGCACAACCGAGCCGGTGCTGCGGATCGCCTCGGGCGACACGGTCACGCTGCACTCGTTCCCGGCCGGCGGAGTGGAGTGCCTGCCCCCCGACGGCGACGGCGTTCCCGACGGCTACAAGGCGGCGCTCGACACGCTGCCCCAGGGCGCAGGGCCGCACTTCATCACCGGACCGGTGTACGTCGAGGGCGCGCGCCCCGGCGACGTGCTGCAGGTTGACATCCTCGACGTCACCGTCAGCCAGGATTGGGGTTTCGTCGCCATCCTGCCGCTGCTCGGCACCCTGCCCGACGAGTTCACCGACTACGAGACCATCCACCCGAAGGTGGACCACGCGCGCAACGTCTGCGTCATGCCCTGGGGCACGGAGATCCCACTCGACCCGTTCTTCGGCATCATCGCCACGGCGCCGCCGCCGGCCTGGGGCCGCTGCGGTTCACCGGTGCCGCGCGCCTTCGGTGGCAATATGGATAACAAGGAGCTACGTCCCGGCACCACGCTCTACCTGCCGGTGTTCAACGAGGGCGCCTTGTTCTTCGCCGGCGACGGCCACGGCGTGCAGGGCGATGGCGAGGTCTGCATCACGGCGCTCGAAACCGGTGTGACCGGCCGTTTCCGCCTCACCGTCCGTAAGGACATGGAGCTGACTTGGCCGTTCGCCGAGAACAAGACCCACCTCATCTCCGTCGGCCTCGACGAGGACCTCGACGATGCCGCCAAGCAGGCGGTGCGCGAGATGGTCCGTCACGTGTGCGACCGTACGGCGCTGACGCGTAATCAAGCTTACATGATGTGCTCGCTCGCCGGAAATCTGCGCGTCACCCAGATGGTTGATGGTAACAAGGGCGTGCACATGATGTTTCCCAAAGCCCTGCTTTAGGTTTAAAACTTAATCAGCTGTGAATCGGCTCCGAACATTGCCTCTCGTCAAAACAGAACAAAACTACCGCTGCCGCTAGTAAATCCGCAGCGGGAACGGGGTCGCGATCGGCGCCGGTCTTGACCCAACCTCATCAACTATTTCCGCAATTATTACATCGACTTTCGTGTCTCGTCAGAGGGGTCCTGTTCGGTTCATACGCACTTTCGGCTCTGATGACGGGGGTGAGCGTTGTCCTTTGGTTCGTTCAAGGGCAGAGCGATGCCAGTTTCGAACCCGTGGCTGCCGTGTGTCCCGGACAGCCTGCACGTTGATGGCCTGACACTGCATGCGGCCGGGCTGTTGATCGCCGCCCGGATCGGCGCGGCCCAAGCACCCTGTCCGACGAGGCGACACAAAGAGAGGGTCGCGAGCGGAACCATGAACGGCAGCTTATCGCCCTGCTCGTCGGAAAGCAGCCAGACCGATCCTGGCCAAATCAGGTCGTTGGCACTGCGCCCATGTACGTCGTTCAAGGTGCTCGGCGACGTGCCCGAGAGCGGACATTCATACCCGATTGTCAACCACGGGAGATTAGACACCTCGGCGGGTCGAGGCGGCGGTCGCGACGCGAGTGGATGGGGAGTTCACTGCCGCGGTTCAGAAGGGACGGGCGCAACGCCGCTGACCGGGTCGCGCCCTTCTGGCGGTAGCAGCAACATGACGTTTAGGCTGCCGCATGCTTGACGAGTCCCTCAGCGAGCAGGCTTCGTGCCGTATCAATGATCGCTTCGTCGTTGCTCCTCGGCACCCAACCGAGCTCGCGCTTCGCCTTTTCCGCGGAGACCGGCCGTTCCTTGTCGAGCTCGAACAGCCTACCACGCACGACCGGGTCGACCACCGAGGACAGCCGCACGATCCAGCTTGGCAGGCGGTGTCTGGGCACCTTGCCCGCCACCTCGAGTACGCGCTCGCGCAGCACTTGCGCGATGTCCTCCATCCAGGTGAATGGCCCGGCCCCGATGAAGCGCTGCCCGGCCGCGTTCGGCATACGGAGCGCCCGGACGTGAAGGTCGGCGATGTCGCGCACATCGGCCAGCGGCCAGCCGAAGCGCGGCAGGCCGGGCAGCGAACCGTCGAGCAGCTTCCTGACGATGTCGAGCGAGGCGGAGACGTCGCCGCCGAGCACCGGACCGATCACCGCGCCCGGGCAGACCGTGACGAGTTCCAATGCACCACCCTCGCGGGCGTGCCAGTCCCAGGCCGCTCGCTCCGCGATCATCTTGGACCGCTCATACGCGGAGCTGTCGGTGCGATCACCCGGGTCGGACCAGTCCGCCTCGGTGAACGGCCGCGATCGTCCGCCATGGCCGTAGGCCACCGCGGCCGTCGAGGAGGTCATCACCACCCGCCGCACGCCGGCGTCGCGGGCCGCCTTGAGAACCCGCAGGGCGCCGTCGCGGGCCGGCCGCACCAGCTCGTCGTCGTTCCTCGGATTTCGCGATGGGAGCGGGGAAGCGACGTGCAGCACGCCCGAGCAGTCGGCGCAGGCCTCCTGCCAGCCGACGTCGGCGTTGAGGTCGGCGACCATAATGGCGAGCCGGTCGTCGGCCGTCACGAGCTTACCGACCGCAGCGCGGACATCCGCCTCGCGCGCGGGGGCGCGGACGGTTGTGCTCACGTGTGTTCCTTCGCGAAGGAGCTGGGCGATACAGAAGCTCGCGATGTACCCTGATCCGCCGGTCACCAGCACGCGTTCGACCTTGCTCATGACGATCTCCTTACCCCTGCAAAGTTAGACATTAATGCTTTATCATGTCCAGTATGTCTAACCTTGGCTTGAAACGCGTCCTCGTCGCGGCGCTGACGCTGTTTGGTCGTCACGGCTTCCAGCGCACGAGCATGGCCGACGTCGCACGCGAGGCGGGGATCGCGCGGGCAACCCTCTACCTCCGCTTCTCGGACAAGCGCGCGTTGTTCGAAGCACTGGCGGCATCGCTGGTCGATGACGCTCTCGCGCGGGCGGAGGCGGCCTGGGTTCCCGAGGCGCCCCTGTCGGAGAACATCGCCGCGACCCTACTCGCCAAGGATCTCGGCTTCTTCCACATGCTCAACGCGACCCCGCACGGCGCGGAACTGCTGGGACTTCACGCCGACATGACCGCGGCCCATGTGATCCGGCTCGATGTGGGGTTCGCCGCGTTGCTGGCGCGGCGCGGTCGCGAAGCGGCGCACGGGGGCGCCGACTTGAGCGCCTTCGGCGACGCGGAGGGCTTCGCGGCGTTCCTGGCGACCGCCGGCTCGAGCCTCAAGCACGAGGCGCGCACCGAAGAGGCGTTTCGCTCCGTCATCAACTGCCTGGCGCGCGTGGCGGCGCGCGCGGCGGATCAGACCTGACCGAGGATCAAGACGTCGACGTGAACACCGCCTCCGGGTCGCTTGGAACGCGCCGGCTCGGCCCAAACCGGCTATCTTCATCTTTTGGATGAACGAAGCGCGTCGGACGAGAAACATCGCGTGCATCGGCGACGGCTGGACACCCGCACGCGGCAACCATCCCGTGCGCGCTTCCCTCGCATGTCCTCGTCAAAGCAACTGGTAGCCGGTCGTGTGACAAGCGCCGAGGCCGCACTGCAGGATGGCCGAAACGAGGTTGATGAGGCAGAGCGCGATGACGTAGAGGCCGGCGCCGGTGCTGATCCTTGTGAGCACCGGCGATGGCGGGGTGACGCTCAGCCGTTCACCGTCGAACATGGCGAGCGTCGCCGCGAACGTCAGCAGGACCGCGAAGGCGATGACAACCGACCAGACTGGCATGTGCAGGCCGAGCACGGCGCCGCCGGGATAGGCATGGCCGGGACGGGCCACGATATTGAGCAACACCTGGCGCACCGAGATCAGCAGGAGGTAGAGCGCCCAAACGAGGCCGACCCCGATGTTGCGCGCGTCGTAGCCGTGACGCACGTGGCGGATGATGCCGAAGCAGATGCCGAACATCGCGACCCTTTGCAGCAAACACAGCGGACAGGGGATCTCGCCCGCCGCGTATTGCAGCACCATCGCCGTGGTGAGGATCGCGGCGAGGCCCGCGAGGATCGCGAGCAGGACGAGATCGGCGCAACGCGCGGGAAAGGCGGAACCCGGGCTCATGCGGGCCGGCCGCAGTGGGCCATCGCCTGCAGCCAGGGTAAGCGGAAGCCGTCCACGGGGCTGTCGATCTCGTAGATGAACAAGCCCGTCGACAGGGCGAGGCAGACGAGCAGCGCCGCCAACGCGAGCCGACGCGAACCCCAGCGTGCGGCGACCAGCGCGAGCACCATCGACGTGAAGATCGCGACCATCATGCTGGTTTCACCTCGCGTCGCGAACTGGCGACCTCGCCCGACCTCTCGGGCAGGAGCCAGATCAGGACCGCCGAGCCGGCGGTGAAGGCGGCCGAGACGACGATCAGCGGCCCGAGCTGCCTGTGGAAGAAAGCATCGAACATGTAGGAGCCGCTGGCGTCCGACGCGATGGACGCTGCGTTCTCGATCGACAGCATGGCGGCGAAGCAGAGGCCCTCCTGACCGCCGGGGCAGACGTTCGCCGCCAGGGTTCCGGCCATGACGAGGGCGAAGACCCCGGACACGCCCGCCGAGAAGTAGACGACCAGGGCCAAGGTGTGGTCGACAAGCGCGAAGTTGGCGAGCGTCGTCGTCACGCCGAGCGCTACGCAGATGTAGAACATCGTGCGCAGGCGCAATCGCTTCGCCAGTGCCCGGCAGACGAGGACGCCGACGATCGATCCGCTCGCGGCGGCTGCCCCGAGCGTGCCGACGAAGTCCTGGCTGAACCCCACCTCGTTGGTCAGGTGGAAGTAGAGCGGCGTTTGCAGCCCCGGATTGTAGGTGAAGCAGAACAGGAAGGCCGCGACCAACAGCAGCTGCCGCGACCTGACGAGCGCGCTCATCTCGCCGAGCATGGTGCGCACGTCCTTCACCGCCTCGTCGTGGGGCGACTCCGGCGTCAGCGCCCAACACAGCACCATGACGCAGACGAGCGGGATGACGAGGATGAGCGCGGCCTCTTGCAGCCCATCGGCTGCAGGGCGCGTTCCGGCGAGATAGCCGCCGCCGAGCCGCGCGGCCAAGTTCGCTAGACCGTACCAGAGCCATTGCTGCGTCACGAGCTGATTGGCGTTGCCGTAGCGCTGCCCGCTCTCGACCAGGACGCCGCCAGCGACCGCGCTCGACAGCGCCATGCCCAGACTCAGCAGGAACAGGCAGATCATCGCGCCGACGGGCGAGAAGGCCAGCCAGAGCACGAGACACGCGGTCGCGGCGAGCCCGTTGGCGGCGACGAGGTAGGATCGACGCCTCGAGCCGAACAGGGGTACGTTGTCCGACAGCGCGCCGTAGATCGGCTTCACCGCCCATGGGAGCGCCAATAAAGCGTGCATGCTCGCGAGGTGGACCGCGGACCAGCCGGCGACGTCCTTGCCGAAATGATCGAAGGGCTGGCGCGTCAAACCGCTGAGCGCGCAGAGGCCCTCGATAGTGTAGAGACCCGCGAACAGGAGAACGAGGTTGCGCGTCGAAGTGCTATCATTCGCCTGCGGCCTGCTCATCTCGGCTCTTGCGTGATGCCCTTCGATTCGGCCTTCTCGCACGAGACCGCTTCGCTCGGAAGCTGGACACCTTCAAGAACCATTGCTTCGCAGGATTGTGACTGCAACGAAAGCGTTTGGTGATCGCCGATCGGGCCTTTCGCGGCGCTGCTTGGTGTTGCGGGTCGATGCGTGCGCTCATCAGGCCGGAGCAGGCGCACGTCGCCCGTCGAGCTAGACGAACCGCCCCATGTCGTGGGCGAGGTTGGCCAAGCCGATCCTCCGTGGGCCCGGGGGAAGACCGATGGTGCGCACGACGAGCCCCATCAGGCCTTTTCTCCGGTCGAGGAAAGCCGCGAGCCTGGCGCCGTCGTGGGCGGCGGCGCCGGTGACCGCCCAGATGCGGATCAGCCCGTGGCGAGGGTCGATGCCGACGTGGTCCTTGGTCCCGAACGAGGGGATCGGGATGTCGACCATCGTCGCTCCATCCTCACGCGGCTCGGCCTTGGTGCGCTTGATGCTCCAACGCGCATCCCGATCCCCTGGGTCGAGCCCGAAGGCAGGCCCTTCCGCGCGAGCCTCGCCGGCTTGTCCGCCCCAGCCCTCGGGAACGCGCCCGTCCTCGGTCGCCTGCTTCTCGGCCTGCGTGTCGCGCTGCTTGGGCGCGACGGCGATGGTCGCATCAACACTCCGCC
>CAXSDP010000037.1:0-2561 GCA_964235705.1 uncultured Beijerinckiaceae bacterium
CACGGTCTGCCCACAGGCATGCCTCAGTGGAAAGCAGCCGATCTGCTTCCGGCCATTTGACGCTTTAACGCTTCTTGCCGAGCTCTGCGGCAATGTCTTTGATCATAAGCCCCGCCTTGCGATGTGCGCTGGTGATTTGGTCGCGCGTCACTCCCCACCGCTTCATCCAGTATTCGACCGCTTTGCGCTCGGAAAGGTTCAGCCGATCCTTGTCAATGAAGCCGCGCTTGTCTTTCAACCCTGCCAATGCCCTCAATCCTCAAATAATCCCTAAAAGGGGTTGCATACCGCGGCTGCCTTTGAATTGCGTGCGCCATCTCACATGCCCTGGGCACGCGTGATCATCTGCAACTAGCACAATAACGATCATCAGCTCTTTACCCTTCGCATTCGAAAGCTGCCCTTCCGATTTCAGCCAGCATCAGGTGTCGAAGGATACCAGCTCCACGTCCGGGATTGTTAAAAGCCGCCGCTGCCCCCGTCGTACGGGAACACCGGCTCCTCCTTCAAGTCCGCGCCCATACGGCCGCGCCTTCAGCTCCGCCGGTCGGTCCGCGCGCCGAAGTTCGGGGTTCGGTTCGCGGTCTGGGTCGGCGCCCGGCCCAAGGCTTGGCGCGGCCCCGCGTGGTCGAGGGCGGACCAGCCGAAGCGCAGCAGCGGCTCGGCGTCGCGCGCCAGGCCGGCCAGGGCGTCGACCAGGGCCGGCGCCATCAGCAGGTCGCGCCCCAGCTCGCGCCGGACCACCCAGGACTTCAGCTTCAGCGCCTCGGCGAGGTCGGCCGGCGCCGCGTCGAAGCCCTTGGGCGGCCGCGTCAGCGCGTCGCCGCGCCCCAGCGTCAGGCCGCGGGCCGCCAGCGCCGCCTCCGTCGCGTGCCAGCCGGCCGGTTTGGCGAGGATCCACGCCCTGAGGTCGCGCAGCGCGTCCGGCTCCGGCTGGTGGAAGCCGGCCGCCGCGAAGCCGCCGGCCGGGGCGAGGTGCAGGTACAGGAAGCCGAGCGTCCCCTTGCCCCCGTCACGCGTCAGGATCGCGCCGGCGTGCGTCTTGTAAGGTCGCTTGTCCTTGGAGAAGCGCACGTCGCGGTTGATGCGGAACACCGCCCCCTTCGGGTCGCCGCGCAGCGGCGGACCGTCGGCGGCGAGCCGGTCCGTGACCGCCGCGACCAGGGCGGCGAGCGGCGCCAGGACGCTCGCCCCGTAGCGGGCCTTGTTGGCGGCGAACCACGCCCTGTCCTGGTTGGCGGCGATGGCGTCGAAGAAGGCGAAGGCATCGGCCGGGACGCCGTCGAACGGCGGGGGCGGGAAGTCTTCGTCCATCGGCTGCTCCTCGCGGTGATCATGCCTTATGTGAACATCGATGGCTCGGGGGAAGCCCTCGGACGGGGAGGTGCTGGGATGATCACGCGATTGGCGATCGCCGGCTACCGGTCGCTGCGCGACGTCCGGGTGGAGCTGGGCCGGCTGACGATCGTCACCGGCGCCAACGGCAGCGGCAAGTCGAGCCTGTACCGGGCGCTGCGCCTCCTCGCCGACGTCGCGCAGGGGCGCGTCATCCCCTCGCTCGCCGCCGAGGGTGGCCTGCCCTCCACGCTGTGGGCCGGGCCGGGAACGATCGGGCGCGCGGTGAAGCGCGGGGTCCATCCCGTGCAGGGCGTGGTGCGGGAGGGTCCGGTCAGCCTGAAACTCGGCTTCGCCGGGGCGGACTACGGCTACGCCATCGACCTCGGCCTGCCGCCGCCGATCCCGGCGGGGTCGCTCTTCAAGCACGACCCGGAGATCAAGGCGGAGGACCTGTGGACCGGGGAGCGGCTCGGCCGCGCCAACGCCTTCGCGAGCCGGCGGGGGCCCGCCGTCCGCCTCCGGGACGCGGCCGGCGCGTGGCGCACCCTCCCCACCGCCCTCGCGACGTTCGACAGCATGGTCACCCATTGTGGCGACCCGCGCGAGGCGGTCGAGCTGCTCGCCCTGCGCGAGCGCCTGCGCGGCTGGCGCTTCTACGACCATTGGCGGACCGACGCCGACGCCCCGGCGCGTCGCTGGCAGGTCGGCACCCACACGCCGGTGCTGGCGGGCGACGGCGCCGACCTCGCCGCCGCGATCCAGACGATCATCGAGATCGGCGCCCTCGACGACCTCGACGCGACGATCGCCGACGCGTTCCCGGGCTCGCGCCTGGGCGTGGAGGCGAGGGACGGGTCCTTCACGCTGGCCATGCGGCAGCACGGCCTGCTCCGCCCGCTCGGGACGGCGGAGCTGTCGGACGGCACCCTGCGCTACCTGCTGCTCGTGGCCGCGCTGCTGTCGCCGCGCCCGCCGGCGCTCATCGTGCTGAACGAGCCGGAAACCAGCCTGCACCCCGACCTGCTCCCGCCGCTCGGCCGCTTGATCGCCGTGGCGTCGGCCTGCTCGCAGGTCATCGTGGTGACCCACTCGGGGGCGCTGGTCGCGGCGCTGGGCGACGCCTCCGGGGCCGGCCCGATCGTGCTGGGGAAGGACCTCGGCGAGACGATCGTGCGCGATCGCGACCCGCCGCCCTGGACTTGGCCTAACCGGTGATTTGGCCC
>CAXSDP010000037.1:2661-27923 GCA_964235705.1 uncultured Beijerinckiaceae bacterium
CCGGCCGGGCGTCCGATCGATCCGGCGTCCCGAGGCGTCCCGTCCTGGAACAGGAACGCCGTCGCCGGGCGTTCCCGCCGACCGGTGGAATCTTCGCCTGAATCCTCATGGTGTTAGCGGCTAAGCGGGCGAACGGCGCCGCCGAAACCGTCGCCGCTTATGACGTCGAGGTTAAGATTTCGTAAATATCGCGGGCGTGGCGTCGCACGGCGACGCACCGGCCCACCCCCGATGTTGATCGCTGAATCAGCGGGTTGCCGGTGCCGGGCACGCTCGATCGCCGGCGCGCGCAGGTAAGGCGGCCCCACGGCACCCCGCGCCCCGGCTTGCCGGACGGTTCGCCTGTGCTAGCGTGACTCACGGCCGTCGCGCAGCCCAGTCGGCGTGACGGGGCGGCCGGTGACGCGTCCATCGGACGGAAGCGGCGTAAGCTTCCGGTCCTTAGCGCGTCGCTCATACTTTCGTGACTACCGTGTAACGTGCGCAGTGGCTCGACGACAAGTCCTGCGGCGCCTTGCGTTGTGTAACCTGAGATCGAGGCCGAACGATGCCGAAGCCGATGGCCGATACCCGCCCGCTATCGCGACCCTACGATCACCAAGCCCCCATCCTCACCAGCGCCACCCTGACGACCGCCGGCCTCCCTGGAAACAAGGCGAACGAGACCAAGGTCGGCGACGCTCGATCGAGCGATAGCTGGGACCGCACCTGCCGCCGCCTGCGCGCCGAACTCGGCGAGGAGGTCTTCACCTCCTGGTTCGGGCGCCTCGAACTCGACGGCGTCAGCGACGGCGTGGCCCACCTCAGCGTCCCGACCAAGTTCCTGAAGAGTTGGATCCAGTCCCACTACATCGACCGGATGCTGGTGGTGCTGTCGTCCGAGATCGCCGACGTCAGGGCGTTGACGGTCGGCGTGCGCTCGTCGTCGCGCGCCGCCGTCGGCCGGCCCGCCACCCTCGAGGAGGGCGGGGAGGCCGCCCCGTCCAGGGACGAGGCCGCCCGTCCCGAGCCGTTCCTCCCCGAGTGCGGCGCCACCTCGAGCCCCGGCGACAAGGCGCGGGTCGGGGCGCGGGAGGTCGTGGCCGACGCCGACGCCCTGTCCGGCTCGCCGCTCGACCGGCGCATGAGCTTCGACACGTTCCACGTCGGGCGCTCCAACCAGCTCGCCCACGCCGCCGCGCAGCGCATCGCCACGGCCAGCCCCGACGAGGGGCTGATCTACAACCCGCTCTACGTCCACGCCTCCGTGGGACTCGGCAAGACCCACCTGCTCCAGGCCGTCGCCCACGCCGTGACCGCGCAGCGCCGCCGCGTGATCTACCTCACCGCCGAGAAGTTCATGTACGGCTTCGTGCTGGCGCTCAAGGCGCAAACGTCGCTCGCCTTCAAGGAGCGGCTGCGCGGCATCGACGTCCTCATCATCGACGACGTGCAGTTCCTCCAGGGCAAGTCGATCCAACAGGAGTTCTGCCACACGATCAACGCGCTGATCGATGCCCGCAAGCAGATCATCATCGCCGCCGACCGGCCGCCGGCCGACCTCGAGGCGCTGGAGGAGCGGGTGCGCTCGCGCCTGTCGGGCGGGCTCTGCGTCGAGATCGGCCCGCTCGACGAGGCCCTTCGCGTGAAGATGTTGGAAGGGCGCGTGGCGGCGGCCCGCGCCAACGTGCCGGGCTTCGACGTGTCGCCGGCGGTCATCGCCTACGTCGCGGGCGCGCTGCAAACCAACGGGCGCGACCTCGACGGCGCGGTCAACCGCCTGATGGCGCACGCCTCGCTCACCCAGGCGACGCTGACGGTGGACACCGCCGAGATCGCGATCCGCGACCTGGTGCGCACCCGCGAGCCCAAGCGCGTGAAGATCGAGGATATCCAGAAGCTGGTGGCGACGCACTACAACGTCAGCCGCGCCGACATCCTGTCCTCGCGCCGCACCGCCAACGTCGTGCGCCCGCGCCAGATCGCGATGTACCTGTCCAAGGTCCTCACCCTGCGCTCCCTGCCCGAGATCGGCCGGCGCTTCGGCGGGCGCGACCACACGACCGTGCTGCACGCGGTGCGCAAGATCGAGGGCCTGACCGGCACCGACCGGGCGCTGGGGGACGAGGTCGAGTTGCTGAAGAGGATGCTGTTGGATTAGGACGGGGCGTCCTCTTCGCGGTATCCGGACATGAGCGAAACACCATGGTTGGACGCCGCCGGGGTCGCGATGTGGGATCTCGTCGACCGGTACACGGGGCACGTCGGGTACCAGGGCGGGGTGAAGGCGGAGGGTCTCGAAACCGATCCGAAGGTGATCGACTGCTCGGGCTGGGTCGCGTTTCTTTTGCGTGCCGGCATGGAGGCGGCCAACCGACGATCGGGCCGAACGCTGTTCAACGCCGACGATGTCGCTGCCGTGCGCACGTGGTCGGACAAACTCATCCAAGACATCGAGGGCTGGTCCGGCTTCGTGCTGGAAGGTGACGACATCAGGCTTGGTGGTGTACCGGCCTTCGCCACGATCGGATTGCGGCAGGGCGGTGGGGCCTGGGCCAACAACCATCCCCGGCCGCGCGGCATAACGCACGTCGTTCAGGTCGTCGCCCGTCCCACCGATGGACAACTCTTCGTCACCGAGGCGCAGGGATGGGCACAGCCCCGCGGCTTACGTCTGCTGGCGCTGGCGGATTGGTTGAATGTGACGCAAACCTACTTGAAACGCGGGGACGCTTGGGGCGTGAACGCTTTCGTGGCGCGATCCGGTAGCCAGCGCGTCCAAGCGGCGGTAGGACCGGCCACCATTGAAACAGATCGCGTGCGGACCTCTTAGCGGATCGCGCCGGAGGTTCCCCCATCCCCGCTCCCGTCCGCATCCTCGGCATCGATCCCGGCCTGCGCAACACCGGCTGGGGCCTGGTCGAGGCGACCGGCTCGCACCTCGCCTTCGTGGCCTGCGGCACGGTGAAATCGTCGGGCGCCGACGACACGGCCACGCGGCTGCGCACCCTGTACGAGGGCTTGGCCGACGTCATCACCACGCACCGCCCGCACGAGGCGGCGGTGGAGGAAACCTTCGTCAACAAGGACCCGCAATCGACCCTCAAGCTCGGCCACGCGCGCGGGATCGCGCTGCTGGTGCCGGCGCTGGCCGGCCTCACTGTGGCGGAATATTCGGCCAACCTCATCAAGAAGACCGTGACGGGGGCGGGCCATGCCGAGAAGGCGCAGGTGGCGATGATGGTGAAGGTGCTGCTGCCGCGCGCCGACGGGCTCAGCCCCGACGCCGCCGACGCGCTGGCGGTCGCCATCACCCACGCCCAGCACCGCGTCGCCGCCCGCCGCGCCGCCACCTTCGCCGCCATCGGGGCGCTGCCGTGATGGGGTACTCCCGGTGATCGGCAAGCTGCGCGGCATCGTCGATTCCCACGTCGGCGACTCCATCGTGCTCGACGTCGGCGGCGTCGGCTACCTCGTGCAATGCTCCACCCGCACGCTGCAGGCGCTGCCCCGCCCGGGCGAGGCCGCCTCGCTGTCGATCGAGACCCATGTCCGCGAGGACGCGATCCGCCTCTACGGGTTCCGCTCGGACGGCGAGCGCGACTGGTTCCGGCTGTTGCAGAACGTCCAGGGCGTCGGCGCCAAGGTGGCTTTGGCGATCCTCGGGACCGGCACGCTCGACGAGCTGGCGAGCGCGGTGGCGACCGGCGACAAGGCGGCGATCGCCCGCGCGCCGGGCGTCGGCCCACGCCTCGCCGCCCGCATCACCGCCGAACTGAAGGACAAGATGCCGGCGCTCGGCTCGATCGATCCCGCGATCGTGCGCCTGAGCGGCGAGGAGCCGGTGCCGGGCGCGCCGCCGGCGGTGCACGACGCCATCTCGGCGCTGGTCAACCTTGGCTACGCCCGCCCGCAGGCGGCGGCGGCGGTCGCGGCCGCGCTGAAGGCGCTGGGCGAGGACGCGGAAACGCCCGGCCTGATCCGGCGCGGGCTGAAGGAGCTGGCGACGGGGTAGTCCCGCCCCGGATCTCGGCCGCGCCGTGGGGGGCGCGGGGACGGCGTCGTCAGCCGGCCAGGGCGCGCACGCGCTTCGACAAGCGCGACACCTTCCGGGAGGCCGTGTTCTTGTGGACGATGCCCTTCTGGGCGGCGCGCATCAGGAGCGGCGCGGCGGTGCCGAGCGCCGCAGTGGCGGCGGCGGCATCACCGGAGGTCAGCGCCTCCTCGACCTTGCGGAGATAGGTGCGCATCTGCGTCCGGCGGGACTTGTTGATGGCCGTGCGCCGCTCGATCTTGCGAACGGCCTTCTTGGCCGAGGATGTGTTTGCCATGGGGTGGGTCTCTCGGGGAGGCTGGTGGGACCTTCGAGGGAGCCCGACCGCGCGCCGTCATGAATGCGTCGCCGGCACGCCGGCTGAAGCGGGTTTATAGGCAGGCCGTCGCGGCCTCGTCAAATGGTTTGCCGATGGCCGGCCCCGGGTGACCTCCGCTCAAGCCCGCGTCCCGCTCAAGCCAAGGTGAACACCACGGTCGCCAGCGGCGGCAGGGTGAGCGCGATGGATTGCGCCTCGCCGTGCAGCGGCTCGGGCTGGCTGTCGACGCCGCCCATGTTGCCGACGTTGGAGCCGTTGTACGCGCCGGCGTCGGTGTTCAGCGCCTCCTTGTAATGGCCGGGGCGCGGGACGCCGACGCGATAGTTGGTGCGCGGGACCGGCGTGAAGTTCGACGCCACGATCGCCAGGCCGCCCGACTCGCCGTGCCGGGCATAGACGAACACGCTGTTCTGCGTGTCGCCGCCGACCAGCCACTGGAACCCGGCCGCGTCGCAATCCAGTTCGTGGAGGGCGGGCGTGCCGGCGTACAGGTGGTTCAAATCGCGCACGAGGGTCTGGATGCCCTTGTGGTTGGGATCCTCCAGCAGGTGCCAGTCGAGCGAGCGGTCGTGGTTCCACTCGCGCGCTTGCGCGAACTCGCAGCCCATGAACAGCAGCTTCTTGCCGGGATGGGTGAACATGAAGCCGAGGTAGGCGCGCAGGTTGGCGAACTTCTGCCAAGTGTCGCCGGGCATCCGGTCCAGCAGCGAGCCCTTGCCGTGCACCACCTCGTCATGGCTGATCGGCAGGATGAAGTTCTCGGAGAAGGCGTAGAGCAGCCCGAAGGTCATGTGGTGGTGGTGGTAGCTGCGGTAGACCGGGTCCTCCTGAATGTAATGCAGCGTGTCGTGCATCCACCCCATGTTCCACTTGAAGCCGAAGCCCAGGCCGCCCTCGTAGGTCGGCTTGGAAACGCCCGGCCAGGAGGTCGACTCCTCCGCGATCGTCATCACGCCCGGCGCCGTCTGGTAAGCGACCTCGTTCATCTTGCGCAGGAAGGCGATGGCCTCCAGGTTCTCGTTGCCGCCGTGCTGGTTGGGCACCCACTCGTTCGCCTTGCGCGAATAGTCGAGGTAGAGCATGGACGCCACCGCGTCCACGCGCAGCCCGTCGAGGTGGTACTGGTCGAGCCAGAAGCGCGCGTTGGCGATCAGGAACGCCTGCACCTCGCGGCGCCCGAAATTGTAGATGTAGGTGCCCCAGTCCTGGTGGAAGCCCTGGCGGGGATCGGCGTGCTCGTAGAGGTGCGTCGCGTCGAAGTTCGCCAGGCCGTGCGCGTCGTTGGGGAAATGCGCCGGCACCCAATCGAGGATCAGCCCGAGCCCGGCCGCGTGGACGGCGTCGACGAAGGCGCAGAAGTCCTCCGGCGTGCCGAACCGGCTCGTCGGCGCGAACAGCGACACCGGCTGGTAGCCCCACGAGCCGTCGAACGGGAACTCGGTGATGGGCAGCATCTCGATGTGGGTGAAGCCCATGTCCTTGACGTAGGGGACGAGGCGCTCCGCCAGCTCGCGGTAGGTCAGGCGCCGGTCGCCCTCCCCAGGCACGCGTTGCCAGGAGCCCAGGTGCACCTCGTAGATCGAGATCGGCCGGCGGCGGTCGTCGGCCTTCGAGCGCTCGGCCATCCAGGCGGCGTCCCGCCACTCGTGGCGAGGCAGGCCGTGCACGAGCGAGGCGGTGGCCGGCGGGTGCTCGGCGGCGAAGGCGACCGGGTCCGCCTTCCCCGGCACGAGCTGGCCGCCCGGCCCCTTGATCTCGAACTTGTAGCGGGTGTCGAGCGCGAGGTGGGGGATGAAGATCTCCCACACGCCGACGCCGCCATGGTTGCGCATCGGGTGGCGGCGCCCGTCCCAATCGTTGAAGGAACCGGTCACGCTGACGCTGCCGGCGTTGGGCGCCCAGACCACGAAGCGGATGCCCGGCAGGCCGCCGTGGGTGATCGGGTGCGCGCCGAAGATGTAGTAGAAGACGGTGTCGTTGGAATGCGTGATCGCGGCGATGTCGTAGTCGGCGAGCGCCGAACCGAGCGCGTAGGGATCGATCACCACGTGGCCGAAGCCGTCCTGCGTGACCTTCACGCGGTAGCCCGGACGCTCGCGGGCCTTGACCCGCGCCACGCGGAACCCGGCCGGATGGATCGTCTCGAAGGGCGCGATGACGATGTCGTCGTGGGCGCCGACGAGGTCGTGCCCCTCGCCCCAGGGGATGAAGACGCGGATGTCCCACACGCCCGGCGCCACCTGGTGGGGTCCGAGCACCGCGAAGGGGTCGCCGTGGGCCGCCGAAACGATCGCCTCGACCGCCCCCCGGTCGATCGCCTCGGCCACGGACGGGACGCCCGCCGCGCCGGTGCTCGCGCGCGTCAACTCGGGGGTCGTCAGCTCACGGGTGTCGGTCATGCGGGCTCCGCGACGAAATCGAGAATGGTCAGAACGCCTTCGATGGGGATGTCGATCCATTCCGGGCGGTTCCCGGCCTCGTAATCGATCTCGTAGAAGGCCTTCGACAGGGTGAACAGGATGAGGAGGCGCCGCCGCGTCGCGGGATCGTCGATCCAGATCGGGCTGTCCTTGGCGCTCTCCATGTAGGCGTCGATGAAGATCTCCGAGAATTCGATCAGCCGCTTGTTCAGCCGGACCCCGACCTCGGGCAGCCGCTGCGCGATGCGCCGCCGGGCGGTCGCCACCGCGTAGGCGAAGGATCGCAGCATCCCGGCCACGTCGCGCATGGGCGTCCCCTTGGCGCGACGCTCGTCCAGGGTGCGCGAGGGCTCGCCCTCGAAGTCGATGATCACGACGTCGTCCTTCACCACGAGGACTTGGCCGAGGTGGTAGTCGCCGTGGATGCGGGTCTTGATGGCGCCCACCGGCTCCACGAGCGCCGCGTCGAGGGCGGCGTAGCAATCGGCCTTGCGCCCGAGCAACCGCGCCGCCAGCGTGTGGGCGTTGCCGCCCACGCCGTCCACGATCCGCTCCAGGTGCGCGAAGGCCTTGTCGGCCAGCGCGCGGGCGTCACGCACCGCCTCGTCCATGTCGGCGAGCGTGAGCGGCTCGGCGGCGAAGGCGTCGTCGTCGGTGGGCGAGGCCAGCGCCTTGTGCATCTCCGCCGTCCGGGCGCCGAGGCGGCGCATGTGCGGCGTGTAGGAGTCGAAGCCCTGGCTCGCGACGTCGGACCGGCTCTGCTCGCTGGAGAAGGCGAGCGCGTCGAGGATGCGGGTCAGGGCGCCGAGCGTCCACGCCCACGCGTCACCCTGGTTGCGGACGAAGCGTTGCAGCACGGCGAGCGCGGTGACGACCCCTTCCGGGTCGACGTATTCCACCACGCCGAGCGTCGGCGGCGCGTTGCCGAAACGGGCGACATCGGTCAGGAATCGGCCGATCTCGACCTCCGGGTTGGCGCCCGGCTGCAGGCGCCGGTAGATCTTCAAAGCCATGCGGTCGTCGAGGTTGATCGACGAATTGCTCTGCTCGGCGCCCATGCGGCGGATGTGCTCGACATCGATCAGCGGCTCGTCGGCGAGCAGTGGCGAGGGCGAGAACCGGATCGTGCCGCCCTCGGCCGTCTCGATCCGGTCGCCGCGCCGCAGCGCCCCGAGCATCGCGAGGGCGAAGGCCGGCGAGGCGTCGGCGTCGTAGAGCAGCCCCATGCGGGCGCCGCGCCGCAGCCGCGAGATGGCGAAGGGCAGCAGGTCCTCGTCGTCGTCGCCCTCCGTCTCGATGGCGAGCGGCGTGAAGTAGGTTTGCTCGTCGCCCTTGGCCGGCAGCACCGCCAGCACGGGCAGGATGAAGCGTCCGCGCGGGCCCTCGCGGAGCACCGCGAAATCCTCGACGCTCAACTTCTGGATGCGCGACCCCTTGGCGGCGAACCAGCGCCGGGTCCGCAGGTAGGCCGGCGCCGCCGTCTGCTCGAAGGCGTCGCGCTCGCGGCCGGCGAAGATCGACTCGATCCGCCCCGTCGCCACCAGCGTGAACAGCTCGGGGAGGTAGGGCGAGGAGGCGTGCCGCGCGTCGTCGCCGACCTTCTCCACCCCGAACCAGAAGAAGCCGTAGGCCGGCAGGGTCAGCAGGTAGGGCAGCTCGCCGATGCGGGGGAAGGTGGTGCCGGCGGTGAGCTCGGTCAGGCCGAACCCGTCGAACTCCTCCATGTCGAGCTCGACGGCCTGGGGCGCGTTGGACACGTTGACGACGCACAGGATCGTCTCGTCGCCGAGTTCGCGGAGGTAGGCGAGCACCTTGCGGTTGCTGGGATAAAGGAAGCGCAGCGTGCCCCGGCCCAGCGCCCGGTGCGACTTGCGCACGATGATCATGCGCCGCAGCCAGTTCAACATGGAGGTGGGGCTGGCGAGCTGCGCCTCGACGTTGACGGCGAGGTAGCCGTAGATCGGGTCCTGGATGGTGGGCAGGAACAGCTTGGCCGGATCGACGCGGCTGAAGCCGCCGTTGCGGTCGACCGACCATTGCATGGGGGTGCGCACCCCGTCGCGGTCACCGAGGTAGATGTTGTCGCCCATGCCGATCTCGTCGCCGTAGTAGATGCAGGGCGTGCCGGGCATCGACAGCAGCAGCGAGTTGAGCAGTTCGATCTTGCGGCGGTCGTTGCCGAGCAGCGGCGCCAGCCGGCGGCGAATGCCCAGGTTGATGCGCATCCGCTGGTCGGCGGCGTAGAACTTCCAAAGGTAGTCGCGCTCCTTGTCGGTGACCATCTCGAGGGTCATCTCGTCGTGGTTGCGCAGGAAGATCGACCATTGGCACCCCTCCGGGATCTCGGGGGTCTGACGCATGATGTCGGTGATCGGGTGACGATCCTCCTGCGCCAAGGCCATGTAGATGCGCGGCATCAGCGGGAAGTGGAACGCCATGTGGCACTCGTCGCCGTCGCCGAAATACTGCGCGGTCTCCTCGGGCCACTGGTTGGCTTCCGCGAGCAGCATGCGGTCGGGATAATCCTTGTCGACCGCCGCGCGGATGGTCTTCAGCACCGCGTGGGTCTCGGCGAGGTTCTCGCAATTGGTCCCCTCGCGCTCGCACAGGTAGGGGATCGCGTCGAGGCGCAGCCCGTCGACGCCGAGGTCGAGCCAGTAGCGCATGGTGTCGAGCACCGCCTCGATCACGCGCGGGTTGTCGAAGTTGAGGTCCGGCTGGTGCGAGTAGAAGCGGTGCCAGTAGTAGGCCTGCGCCTGCTCGTCCCAGGTCCAGTTCGACTTCTCGGTGTCGAGGAAGATGATGCGGGTGTCGCCGTACTTCTCGTCGTCGTCGGACCAGACGTAGAAGTCGCGCGCCGCCGAGCCGCGCTTGGCCGCGCGCGCCTTCTGGAACCAGGGGTGCTGGTCCGAGGTGTGGTTGATGACGAGCTCGGTGATGACGCGGATGCCGCGGTCGTGCGCCGCCTTGACGAAGGCCTTGAAGTCGCGCGCCGTGCCGTAGGACGCGTTGATGCCCCGGTAGTCGGAGATGTCGTAGCCGTCGTCGCGCAGCGGCGAGGGGTAGAACGGCATGACCCAGATGGCGGTGGCGCCCAGCTCCTTCACGTAGTCGAGCTTCTGCGTGACCCCGACGAAGTCACCCATCCCGTCGTTGTTGGCGTCGAAGAAGCTTTTGACGTGGAGTTGGTAGATGATGGCGTCGCGGTACCATTGCGTGTCGGTGCGATCCATCATGAACGAGTTTTCCAATCGGTCGGGGGTGTGAGGCGCCAGATGACCGCGACGCGGTCGTAGGGGTCGAGCGCGATCTGGTGGGTCTTGCCGTGGAGGGTGAAGCGGTAGCCGCCGAGCAGGTCCTCGACCTCGACCGACCCGGTGTCGGGCAGGCCCCACTCCCACAACGGGACCTCGTAGGCGCAGTCCTGCCTGTTGCGGTAGTCGAGGTTGACCATGACGAGGACGCAATTGGCCTTGTCGGCGTCGAACTTGGCGTAGGCGATGACCTGGTCGTTGGAGGCGTTGATCCGCGTCCAGTTGCGGAACCCGTGCAGGGCCGGGTTGGCGCGGCGGATCGCGTTGAGGCGGCGGATGTAGTCCTTGATGTTGCCGGGGCGGTCGTAGTCCCAGACACGGATCTGGTACTTCTCCGAGTCGACGTATTCCTCGCGGCCGGGCAGCGGGCGCGCCTCGCACAGCTCGAAGCCGCAGTACACGCCCCAGGACGACGACAGGGTGGCGGCCAGCGTCGCGCGCACCATGTGGCCGGCGCGGCCTCCCTCCTGGAGGTAGACCGGGTTGATGTCGGGCGTGTTGACGAAGAAGTTCGGGCGGTAATAGTCGCCCATCGGCCCGGCCAGCTGCGCCATGTACTCTTCGATCTCGGCCTTCTCGTTGCGCCAGGTGAAGTAGGTGTAGGACTGCTGGAACCCGACCTTGGCGAGCTGCTTCATCATGGCCGGCCGCGTGAAGGCCTCCGCCAGGAAGATCACGTCGGGGTAGCGGCCGTTGATCTCGGCGATGGCCCAGCGCCAGAACGGGATCGGCTTGGTGTGCGGGTTGTCGATGCGCAGGATGCGCACGCCCTCGCGCACCCAGAACAGCATGGCGTCGCGCAGCTCCTTCCACAGCGCCGGCACGGACGCCTTGCCGTAGAAGTCGACGTTGACGATGTCCTCGTACTTCTTCGGCGGGTTCTCGGCGTACTGGATCGTGCCGTCGGGGCGCCACACGAACCATTCCGGGTGCTCGACGATCCAGGGATGGTCCTGCGAGCACTGGATGGCGAAGTCGAGGGCGATCTCCAACCCGTGGTCCTTGGCCGCCGCCACCAGCGCGCGGAAATCCTCGATCGTGCCGAGTTCGGGATGGACGGCATCGTGGCCGCCGTCGCGCGAGCCGATGCCGTAGACGCTGCCGACGTCGGCGGCGGACGGCGTCAGCGTGTTGTTCTTGCCCTTGCGGTTCTTCAGGCCGATCGGGCTGATGGGGGGGAAGTACAGCACGTCGAAGCCGAGGTCGCGCACGTAGGGCAGGTGCCCGATCACGTCGCGGAAGGTGCCGTGGCGCTCGGTGCTGTCGGTGATCGAGCGGGGGAACAGCTCGTACCAGGCCGAATACACCGCCGCCGTGCGATCGACGATCAAGCCGAGGTCGCGGTCGTAGCGCGACACCTGGTAGCGCGGCCCGAAACGGCCCATCAGCACGATCGTCTCGGGGTCGGCGATCATGTCGAGTTGCGCTTCCGAGCCCTGTTCCGCCCGTTCCAGGTGCGCGAGCAGCGTCTTGTGGCGCTGCTTCTCGAGGCCGCGTGGCTCCGCGTCGGCGATCAGCGTCAACGCCTCGGCGGCTTCCACGGCCGTATCGACCTTCGCCGCCCGCTTCTTGCCCAGCCCGTCGAGCAGGGAGGCGAACGGGTCGCGCCACGCCTCGATCGTGTAGACGTGGCGGATGTTGCGCGTCGGCGCGAAGCGCGCCCGCCACTTGTCGTTGGCGACGAACGCCATCGGCACGCGGTTCCAGTCGTCCTGGTCGACCGGACGCCAGAGCACGTCGCAGCCGATCTTCTCGTGGCCGTCGGTGAAGATGTCGGCTTCCACCACCACCGTCTCGCCGATGACGGTCTTGATGGGATGGCGGCCGCCGTCGAGTTCCGGCGTCACCGCCTCGATGACGACGCGACCGGCCCCAAGGTCGTGGGCTTCGCCGCCCGGGTGCCTGGCGTCGTCGCCCCCCTTGCGGGACTTGGCCTCGACGACCGTGTCCACCTTCCTGTCCTGATGATCCGCCTTGTCGCCGTGCCCCCCTTTGCCGTGAGACTTGTGCTTGGACTTGCCGGCGTTCATCGAACCATCCTCAGGACCGCGAAGGGCAGCGACGCCAGCAAGCCGCCGGCCGCCACCGAACCGGTGGAATCGAGCGTTCCGCCCTCGAACACGTCGCGCCAGCGCCCCGCCGGCACGTCGACCGCGGTGCCGCCCCAGAAGGCGCCGGTGGGGATCAGGGCGGTCTCGCTGTCATTGCCCGACAAGCGTGGCACAACGACGACGAGCGTTTCCTCGCGATGGCGGCGCGAGAAGGCGATGACCTTGTCGGCCAGCGGCCCGGTGACGGTCAACGGCGCGTAATCGGCCTTGGCGTAGAAGGAGGCGTGGTCGCGCCGCTCGCGCAGCAGGGCGGCGGCGAGCCGGAGCTTGATGCCGCCGGTCTGCCAGGTGTCGAGCAACGCGGCGAGGCTCTCGCCACCCTCCAGCATGGCCGACCGCTCGGCGTAGTCGACCGGTCGCCGGTTGTCGGGGTCGACCAGCGAGAAGTCCCACAGCGCGGTGCCCTGGTAAAGGTCGGGCACGCCCGGCACCGTGCATTTCAGCACCGTGCGGGTGAGCGAGATCAGCATGCCGCGCTTGGCGAGGTCGCGCATGATCGGGCGGATGCGGGCAAGGAAGGGGGAGCCGTCGGTCAGCAGCCGGTCGAGCAGGTCGGTCGTCGCTCGCTCGTAGGCCTCGTTCGGGGCGATCCATTTGCTGTGGCGCTTGGCCTCGCGCAACGCCTTCGGCACGTAGGCCTTGAGCCGTTCGCGCAGCGCGGCCAGCACGCCCGGATCGTCGCGCTCCAGCAGTTCCACCGGCCACACGCCGAGCAGCGCCTGGAGGAACAGGTATTGGTCGTTGGCGTCGGGGGCGGTGACGCCCTTCGCCTCGTCGGCCCAGATGGCGAGGGCCCGCGCCCACAAGTCGGGCGCCTCCGACAGCGCGAGCAGCCTGGCGCGCGCGTCCTCGCCCCGCTTGGTGTCGTGCGTCGCCGTGGTGGTCAGCGCCTGCGGCCAGTCACGCGCGCGCGCGACGTTCTCGGCGTGGAAATCCGCCGGGGCGATGCCGAAGCGGCTCGGCTCGCCGCCGACCTCGTTGAGGGCCAGGAACCGCACGTAGCGGTAGAACAGCGTGTCCTCCAGGCTCTTCGCCATCACCGGGCCGGTCAGCTGCTGGAAGCGCCGGCGGAAACGGTTGACGAGGCCGGTCGAGGCGCGCCCCGGCCGGCCCATCGGCACCGTGCCGAGCAGCACGGACCCGAGGAAGTCGTGGACGGAGCTGTCGGGCAGCGCGGTGATCGCCTTGGCGTGCGTCAACACATCGCCGAGCAGGATGCGGTCGGCGCCCTCCAGCGTGCGCGGCGTGATGTAGGTGCGGTAGACCGGGAAGGCGCAGATGAGGTCGCCGAGCGCGACGCGGATGGCGTTCACGTTGTAGTCGCGGGTCAGCCGGTTGGCGTCGGCGATCCGCTTCATGTCGGACACCAGGCTTTCCAGCTCCGAGGAGAAGCTTTCCAGCAGCACCTGCCGCTTGGCGGCGAGCAGGGCTCCCTCGTAGTCCTGAGCGAAGCCGGTCGTCTCGCGGTACAGCCGGTCGAAGCGCTCCTCGTTGGCCCCGTCGACGAACACACCGTCGAGGAAGTTCAGCATCTCGTAGCCGGTGGTGCCCGAGAGCGGCCACGGGCGCAGCGCCTCGCCCGGCTCCAGGATCTTCTCGGCGACGACGTAGAAGTCCGGCCCGATCGCCCGCTGGAGGGCGGCCGCGTAGGCCTTGGGATCGGCGAGGCCGTCGATGTGGTCGATGCGCAGGCCCTGCACCAGCCCGCGCCGCACCAGGTCGAAGATGAGCTTGTGGGTGCGCTCGAAGACGGCGTCCTTCTCGATGCGCACCCCGGCGAGCCCGTCGATGTCGAAGAAGCGGCGGTAGTTCACGTCGGAGGCGGCGACGCGCCAGAACGACAGGCGGTAGGCCTGCCTCTCCAGCAGCCGGTGCAGCGTACCGAAGGACTCCGGCAGGCCGGGCGTGCCGTTGAACACGGCGACCGCGCCGGCGATGGCCTCCATGACGCTGTCGCGTCGGGCCAGCACGGCGAGGCGGCGCTTCAGCCGCTCGCTCGGCGCCACGACGTCGTGTTGGCGGTGCGGCGGCTCCTGGGCCAGCGCGCGCAGCTCCTCGCCGACGCGCAGGAGCCCGTCGATGCCCTCGCCGCCCTCCGAGGCGTCCACCGCGACGGCGCGATCGAGGATGTCGGGGTAGGTCAGCGGGCAGATGGGGAAGCGGTGCTCGTAATGGTTGACGCTGAAGCTGCCCTCGGCGCGGTCGAAGGACAGTTTGAGGTCGCCCTTCTCCAGCACTTCGCCGTATTGCGCGCCGAGGAACGGCGCGACGAGCTTGCCGTGCGCGCCGAGGCGCTCCCAGTCGATGTCGAACGTGTCGGCCAGCGGCGACAGTTCGCCCCATTCGAGCACGGCGAGCCACCACGGGTTGTCGGCACCGCCCACCCCCATGTGGTTGGGCACGATGTCGAGCAACAGCCCCATGCCGGCCGCCTCGATCGCGGCGGCGAAGCGCTCGAAGCCCTCCAGCCCGCCGAGTTCCGGGTTGATCTGCGTCGGGTCGACCGTGTCGTAGCCGTGCGTCGAGCCCGGCCGGGCCTTGAGGATGGGCGAGGCGTAAACGTGGCTGACGCCGAGCGCCTTGATGTAGGGCAGCGCGGCGGTCGCGTCGGCGAAGGTGAAGTCCTTGTGGAACTGGAGGCGGTAGGTGGCCGACGGCGTCGGCCACGCCGGGCGCGGCGCCGGCGTGGCCAGCCCACGTCCCTCGTCGAGCACGGCGGCCGACGCCCGTGCGAGCGGGCCGCCCGGCGCGAGGATGCCGTCGACGCTCAGCGGGAGCTTGCGGCGCCAGTTCGGGTGGCCGCCGTCGGGACCCGGCAGGTTCGCCTGGTCCGTTTCCCCCAGCACGTCCTCGAGCTGGAGGGCGATCAGCATGGCGTCGGTCTTGGCGACGTAGCGGAACGCCTCGTCGATCGGCGGGTCGGCCGAAACGGCGGCGGTGGGCGCCAAGTCGGCGGACTGCAGCGCGCGGGCGAACTTGGCGAGGTCGCCGACGCGCTCCTCGCGCTCGGTCGCCGCCTGCTCGGGGGTGTAGACGTCGAACTCCTGCCGTAGCGCGGTGTCGAGTCCGCGCCACCAGCCGGCGAAGGTCGGCAGGTCGTGCGTCGCGATGGCGGCGAGTGCCTTGCGCGGGTAGGCGTGCGGCGGCTTGAAGGCGCCGTCCCCTTCCCGCTCGAAGGTCAGGATGCGGTAGCTGAGGAGCCCGGAGCGCATGATGGCGTCGGAGAACCCCTCCGGCGCCGTGCCGAGGTCCTCGGCGATGACGAGCGCGCGGGCGCGGTGGCTCTCGATGCGCAGCACCGCCAGCATCGCGGCGAAGGGATAGTTGATGTAGACGCCCTCCGTCGCCGACAGGCCCTCGGGGACGATGTAGAGCCGTTGCAGCTGGAAGGCGTGGTCGATGCGGATCGCGCCGGCGTGGCGCATGTTGGACGTGACGAGGGTGCGGAAGGCACCCAGCCCCTGCTCCTCCAGTGTGCGCGGGTTGAAGGGCGGCAGGCCCCAATTCTGCCCGCCCGGCCCCAGCAGGTCCGGCGGCGCGCCCACGGTGGCACCGGGCACGAACCAGTCGGGCCGCGCCCACAACTCCGCCCCAGCCGGGTCGCAACCGACCGCGAGGTCGCGGTACAACCCGACCGTCATGCCGCCGGCGAGCGCGCGGGCCTGGGCATCGGCGAGCTGCTCGTCGGCCACCCATTGCAGCCACGCGTGGAAGGCGATCTTCTGCGGGTTGGCCTCGCGGAACTGGCGCACCGCGTCGCTGCGCGCGTCGCGGTAGGAGGCCGGCCACTCGCCGACCCAGTGCTTGCCCTCGCCGGTGAAGTGCTCGGAGAGCGCCTCGAACGTCGCGTGGAGTTCGAGCGGCTCGCCCATCTCCGCGCGATAGGCGGCGAAGCGCGGGTCGGCGCCGTTGGCGACGCGCGCCCAGTACTTGCCGAGCACGGCCCGCTTGATCGCCCAGGAGGCGGCGTGGTCGACGAGGTCGGCGGCGCGCAGGCGGTCGAGGTCGGCGGCGACGTCCGCCTCGGCCAGCGTCCGGGCGGCGGTGCTGGCGGCGAAGTCGGGCAGCAGCGCGGGATCGATGAAGATCGGGTCGATGAACAGGCGCGAGGATGGCGAGTAGGGCGAAACCTTGGTCCGGTCGCAGGGGAACATCGCGTGCAGCGGCGACAAGCCGAGGAAGGCGGCGCCGAAGCGGCCGGCGCCCTCGCCGAGGTCCGCCACGTCGGAGAAGTCGCCGATGCCGAAATTGCCGGCCGAACGCAGGCCGTAGACCTGGGCGGTGATCCCGTAGCCGCGCCCCTCGCGGGCGAGCGCGTCGGGCAGGAAGCAGCTGTCGGGGGCGGCGACCAGCATCGCGGTGGCGGCGGTGCCGGCCGCCTCGACGCGCAACGCGTGGTAGCCCATCGGCAGCGCGTCGAGCGGGAAGGTGGCGGTGGCGCCATCTCGCCGGACCGGGGACCGGCCGTCGCGCGTCGTGCCGTCCTCCAGGGTGACGTGCCACGTGATGTCGCCCCGCACTTGTTGGTCGAGCGGGACCGTCACGTCCGCGTCCGCGGCGATCGCGATCGTCGGGCGCAGCAGGGGCTGGGTCCGCTCCAGCCGCTCCAGCGTGTCCCGGCGCGCCGCCTCGCTGGCGACGTCGTAGCCGAGGCTTCGCAGCACCGCGACGATGGCGTGGTCGGGCGAGTCGACGTGGGTGCCGTGGGCGCTGCGGAAGCCGCGTTCGAGGCCGGCGAGGGCGGCGATCCTGTGGAGGGCGTCGTCGCTCATGCCGCTTCGCTTCTCAACATCACGCCCGTCCAAGCCTTCAGTGTCAGGGCCGACCCGCCCTCGGCCCCCTCGCTCCGCCAGATCACCGTCGCGTCGTCGGGCGCGGTGTGCTGCATCGGGCCGTCGGCGAAATTGGCGAGGAACGTCAGGGTTCCGTCGGCGAAGCGCCATTCCACCAGCAGGCCGCCGGCGCCCACGCGCTCGTGGCGCGCGTCGATGAAGCCGCTCGCCGCCAGCGGCACGATCGACGCCTTGCGCAGGGCGAGCAGCGCCTTGGTGTCCGCCAGGATCGCGTCATGGGGCGCCCGACCGGGCTCCGTCCAATCGAGTTTGGAGCGATCGAACGTCTCGATCGCGGTCGGGTCCGGCACGGTGCTCTCGCCATCCGCGCCCTTGAAGGACGAGAACTTCTCGAACTCCTTGGCCCGCCCGACGCGGATCGCTTCCTCGAGGTCGGGGTCGGTCTCGAAGTTCACGAAGAACTGGAACGGCGTCGCCGCGCCCCACTCGTCGCCCATGAAGATCATCGGGATCTGCGGCGACAGCAGCAGCCCCGCGCGGGCGAGCGCCAGACGGCCGGGGTCGCTGAGGCTGGTCAGCCGCTCGCCCCGCGCCCGGTTACCGATCTGGTCGTGGTTCTGGAGGAAGGCGACGAAGGCCTGGGGCGGCAGGCCGGTCGTCGCCTCACCCCGGTTGTGCCCGAGGTTCTCCGAGTAGTCGCCCTGGTAGGCGAAGCCCTCCGCCATGCAGCGGCCGAGGCGGGCCACCGTGTCGCCGCCGAAGTCGCCGTAGTAGCCCTCGTGCTCGCCGGTCAGCAGCACGTGCCAGCAATGGTGGATGTCGTCGTCCCATTGGGCGTCGTAGCTCAGCGCCTTGCCATCGCCGTCACGGGTCAGGCGGCGCGCCTCGTTCGCCTCGTTCTCCAGCACCAGGTGGACGTGCCGGTTGGGGAACTTGTCGCGGATGCGCTCGGCCAGCTCGTCGAGGAAATGCTTGTCGCCGTCGTCGATGATGGCGTGCACCGCGTCGAAGCGCAGCCCATCGAAGTGGAACTCCTCCAGCCAGTACAGCGCGTTCTGGATGAAGAACTCGCGGACGACCTCGCTCGCCTCCCCCTTGCCGTCGAAGTTGATGCCGGCGCCCCACGGCGTCTGATGCCGATCGGTGAAGAAGCTGTTGGCGTAGCCGTGCAGGAAGTTCCCCGTGGGACCGAAGTGGTTGTAGACCACGTCGAGGAACACCATGAGCCCGTGCCCGTGCGCCGCGTCGACGAAGCGCTTGAGGTCGTCCGGGTGCCCGTAGGAATTGTTGGGGGCGTAGGGCAGCACGCCGTCGTAGCCCCAGTTGCGGCCGCCGGTGGTTTCGGCGAGCGGCATCAGTTCGATCGCGGTGACGCCGCACGCGCGCAGGGGGTCGAGCTTCTCGGCCAACCCGGCGTAGGTGCCGGCCGGCGTCGCCGTGCCGACATGGGCCTCGTAGAGCACCACCTCGTTCCAGGGGCGCCCGCCCCAGCCGCCGTCGCGCCAATCGTAGGCGTCCGGGTCCGCGACGGTGGAGCGGCGGTCGTCGTCGGCGTCCTGGAACCGGGAGGCCGGGTCCGGCACGAGGTCGGCGGCGCCGTCGATCGCGTAGCCGTAGCGCTGGCCGGGCTTGGCGGCGGGATCGAGGAGCTTGTACCAGCCCTGGCCGATCGCCGGCATGGCGGTCCGCACCCCGTCGCGGACGAGGTCGACGCCCTTGGCCGTGGGGGCCCAAAGCGCGAAACGCACGCCGTCGCTCGTGATCTCGGCCCCGAAGGGCATGGAATGTCTGCTTCGCATCCGTCCGCTTCTTCTACGATGTGTGTTGCAAGAGGACGAAGGAACGCGACGGGAGCGCGAAAGCTTCGCCGGCACCGACGCATTTCGCGCCTGTATCGCACAATCCATCGGGCTTGGTAGACTCGAAAACCGGACGGAAGGCCGCGCAGGGGAAACCCTTGGGGAGGTGGAACGGCAGATCCTCCTCCCCCGCGTTGAACAGCAGCAGGATCCGCTCGCGGGGCTCGCCGTCGTTGCCGATCTGCATGCCGAGCGCGCGGCGCTCGACGTGGCCCCAATCGTCGCCGGCCATCTCGTGGCCCTCGGCGGTGAGCCAGTAGACGTCCTTCAGGCCGGTCGCCGGAAGGACATGGCCGGTGAAGAAGTCGAGCCGGCGGAACACGGCGTGACGCTTGCGCAGCGCCACGAGGTTGGCGACGTAGTCGACGAGCCGGGGGTCGAGCGCGTCGCGCCAATCGAGCCAGCTCACCCGGTTGTCCTGGCAATAAGCGTTGTTGTTGCCGTCCTGGCTGCGGGAGAACTCGTCGCCCATCAGCAGCATCGGCGTGCCGGAGGCGAGGAGCGCGGTCGCCAACAGGTTGCGCTTCTGACGGTTGCGCGCGGCGATGACCGCCTCGTCCCGCGTCGGCCCCTCGACGCCGTGGTTGGCGGAATAATTGGGCTCGTGCCCGTCCTTGTTGTTCTCGCCGTTGGGCAGGTTGTGGCGGTCGTTGTAGCTGACGATGTCCTGCAACGTGAAGCCGTCGTGCGAGGCGACGTACTGCACCGACGCCCACGGCTTGCGGCCGGAATGGTTGAACACGTCGCTCGACCCCGACAGGCTCTTGGCCATGCCCGGCACCTGGCCGGGGTCGCCCCGCCAGAACGCGCGGGCGGTGTCGCGGAACCGGTCGTTCCAGTCGCCCCAGCCGGTCGGGAAGCCGCCGACGCGATAGCCGCCGTCGCCGAGGTCCCAGGCTTCCGCGATCAGCTTGACGCGCGACAACACCGGGTCCTGCCCGATCGCGTGGAGGAAGGCGGCGCGCTCCGACACCTCGAACGGGGAGCGGATGAGGGCCGGCGCCAAGTCGAAGCGGAACCCGTCGACATGGTAGGACTCGACCCAGTGGCGCAGGCTGTCCAGCGTCATCTGCAGCACGCGCGGGTGCGACAGGTCGAGCGTGTTGCCGCAGCCGGTGCAGTCCCAATAGAAGCGCGGGTTGTCCGGCACCAGCTTGTAGTACGATTTGTTGTCGACGCCGCGGAACGACAGCGTCGGCCCGGTCTGGTTGCCCTCGCAGGTGTGGTTGTAGACGACGTCGAGGATCACCTCGATGCCGGCGGCGTGCAGCGTCTTCACCGCCGCGCGCAGGCCGGTGGCGCCGTCGGCGCCGAAGTAGCGGGGCTCGGGCGAGAAGTAGTTGAGCGTCGAATAGCCCCAATAGTTGCGCAGGCCCTTCTCGACGAGGAAACGGTCGTCGGCGAACGACTGGATCGGCAGCAGCTCCACGGCGGTGACGCCGATCTTGACGAGGTGGTCGACGATCGCCGGATGGCCGAGCGCGGTGTAGGTGCCGCGCACGGCGCCGGGCAGGTCGGGGTGCAGCTCGCTCAACCCCTTGAGGTGGGCCTCGTAGATGATCGTGTCGCGCCACGGCACGTCGGGGCGGCGATCGTCGCCCCAGGTCCGCGCCGGGTCCTCCACCACGCCCTTGGGCATCATCGGCGCGCTGTCGCGACGGTCCGGCGACGCGTCGGCGCGGTGGCCGCCCGAACGGAAGCCGTTCAGCGCGTCGTGCCAACGGATCTGGCCGGCGAGCTGGCGGGCGTAGGGGTCCAGCAGCAGCTTATGGGGGTTGAAGCGGTGACCGGAGCCCGGCTCGTAGGGCCCGTGGACGCGGTACCCGTAGGTTTGCCCGGGCCGCGCGCCGGCGACGTAGCCGTGCCAAACCTGGTTGGTGCAGCACGGCAGTTCGAGGCGCTGCGTTTCCACGCGGCCGCGCTCGTCGAACAAGCAGAGATCGACGCGGGTCGCGTGCGCCGAGAACAGGGCGAAGTTCACCCCCCGGCCGTCCCAGGTCGCGCCGAGCGGCACGGCTTGGCCTTCGCTCAAGGCATGGGGCAAACGGTCAGCGCCCGATCGTCGATGTCCAGGCCGGGGCGGTCGTTGAGCGCCACGCGTCCTCCTTCAGGGCCGGCTTGTCCTTCGAAGCCGCCTTGCCGAGGGGGAATTTGGGGTCGCCCACGACCTCGTCGAGCGCGTCGCCGTTGAGTTCGGCGAGGAAGACGCGGCACCAGTGTTCGACGTCGTTGGCCTCGATGGTCGCCATCATCGCTTCCCACCGTTCGCGCCGCTCGCGCAGCGGCATCTCGAAGGCGCGCTGGATGGCCGACGCCGTTTCCTCGATGTTGTAGGGGTTGACGATCAGCGCCTGCTCCAGTTCGTGAACGGCGCCGGCGAAGCGCGACAGGACCAGCACGCCGGGGTCGTCCGGGTTCTGGGCCGCGACATATTCCTTCGCGACGAGGTTCATGCCATCGCGCAACGGCGTCACCAGCCCGACCTTGGCGATGCGGTACAGGCCGGCGAGCGCGGTGCGGCTCATCGCCTTGTTGATGTAGCGGATCGGCGTCCAATCCACGTCGCCGAGCCGCCCGTTGACGTAGCCGACGTGCTCGGCCACCTCGCGCTGCATCTCGGCGTATTCCGGCACCTCCGAGCGCGACTTCGGCGTGATCTGGAGCATCGTCACGCGGGCCCGCATCGCCGCGTTGGACTTCTCGATGAAGGTGGCGAACGAGTCGATGCGCTCGCGGATACCCTTAGAATAATCGAGGCGGTCCACCCCGATCACCAGCGGATGGCCCTCGAGGCTCTGCAGCGTGCGCTTGACGACCACGTTCTTCTCGGCCACCCGCGCCTCCTGCGCGAAGGTCGCCGTCTCGATGCTGATCGGGAACGCCGTCGCGCGGAACTTGCGGCCGTAGGCGTTGAGCCAATCCCCGGCGCTCGCCGTGCCGGCCCTGGCGCGCGTGACGCAGGCCCGGAAGTTCTCCGCGTCGACCGGCGTCTGGAAGCCGATCAGGTCGTAGGCGGCGAAGGACTTGAGGATGCGGTCGTAGGCCGGGATCGCCGCCGCGACGTCGGAGGGCGGCCAGGGAATATGGTAGAAGAAGCCGATCTTGTTGGTGAAGCCGAGCTCGCGCAGGAACGAGGCCATCGGGATGAAGTGGTAATCCTGGACCCAGACGACGTCGTCCGGTTTCAGCAGGCGGGCCAGGCGACGGGCGAACTGCTCGTTGACGCGGAAATAAGCGTTGACGTCGCGGCGCGACAGGTCGGCGAGGTCGAGGCGGTAATGGCAGACCGGCCACAGCACGCGGTTGGCGAAACCATGGTAATACTCGTCGATGTCGCGCCGGCACAGGTCGGCCACCGCGTAGTCGACGTTGCCGACCGTTTGCTCGTGCAGCGCGGGTTCCGCCTCGCTCGCCACCTTGCCGGACCAGCCGAACCACAGACCTCCCCGGCTCTCGAGGGCACCGCTGAGCGCCACCGCGAGGCCGCCGGGTGGCGGCGACCCGGCGGCGGTCGGGACGGGCACGCGGTTGGAAACGACGACGAGGCGACCGGGTCGGGCTTGGCGGTCGCCGGTGACACTCTTCAACATCCCGAGATCTACCATCGTCGCTGTGCCATCATGTCGGTGTCGCAAGATTTTGGCCGTGATGTGTTCAGCAACGCGTCATCGCCATGGTTCGTTGCACGCCAGCGCGGTCAAGGCCCGACACAATCCCGAGGCGGCATCCCAAGGCCCCAAGGCGGCATTCGAAGGCGGCGACGGTGCGACGCGCCCGGCGCCGGGGTGGCTCACGGATGGGCCGGCTCGACGGTTTCGTAGACGACGAAGCTCCCCACCAGCGCGATGGCGCAGCCGATCGCCGTGTCGGACAAGCGCGCCAGGAACAGCGGCGGGATCAGGGAACTGGGCGGCAGCGTGGCGTCGATCAGGATCAAGACCCAGGCCGACAGGATGGCGACGCCCAGCGCGTAGTTCCGGTCGAACCCGAGCGGCCAGGCGAAGGGCAGGATCACGATCAAGCCGAGCAGCCCCTGCGTCCGGTGCGTCGAGGGGATCAGCCGCACCAGCACGAACGCCAGCATCACGCCGACCAGCGTTCCCAGGAAGCGCTGCAGCACGCGCACCGTGTTGGCGCGCCGGTCCGGCTGCATCACGAACAAGGTCGTGACGGTGACCCAGTAGGGCCGCGTCTGCTCCCAGCGCAGGCCGATGGCGAGTCCGCACGCCGCCGCGATGCCGTAGATGAGGCTGAAACGCGGGCCGGGGTAGCGCACGACGCCCCGGTACCGCTCGACGAGCAAGCCGCGCCGGCCGTGCCGGACATGATGGTCGATCGCGACGGTGGCGAGCGCCAACAGCGTCCCCAAGCCGACCACCCACAACGTGCCGACCTGCGCGACCGGCACGAAGGCCGCCACGATGAAGCACACGAGGGCGAAACGGGGCACGGATTCGACCCCAGGCAACGATCCATGGACGAGGCCGGCCGCCACCGCGAAGGCCAGGGTCGCCGCCATGATCATGACGTCGTTGCCGGCGAGGAGCGTGCCGATCAACCCGGCGAGGGTCGAGAGCAGCGCCTCGGTGAGTTGCACCAGCAGCCGTGTCCGCAGGTCGCTGGCCTTGTCGGCCAGGCAGAGGAGGTTCACGAACACGGCGCACAGCGACGCCGCCTGCAGGTCGCCGAAGGCGAGGAACCCGACGAAGCCAAGGCCGATCGCCCCGCCGCTCCGCAACATCGCCGCGCGCGGGATCGGGCCGGCATTCACCTTGCCGATCGCCCCCGCGGCGGTTCCGACGCGCTTGAGCCAGCCATCATCCCGAGTCATTGCGGGCGCTGTCTGACCACGTCCGCGCCCCCGTGACCAGCCCCATTCTTCGCACCGGCATCACCCGAATGGCCCACCGGGGAGCCCTTTGTAACGCTTTGTAATGCGAATTGAATTCGCACCTATCCCGCTGTTCCCGTTGGCGGAAACCGCTTCGATGGGGCGTCGCCGGCGACCCTGCCCCCGAGCGTGTCTTCCGTGCTCTTGCCGCCCCCCGGCGGGGTGGTATGCCTCGTCCCATATCAATCTGTCGCCACGATCGTCCCACGGTTCGCACCTTGGCCGTCGCGGCCTTGACATCGAGATTGCGACACAGCGTGCAGAAACAGAAGAGCCTCGCCGACTACGCCGAGAAGCGTCTCCGCCTCGCCGGCGGCAACTACCTCGTCAAGTACAACCCCTTCTTCGTGCCGGTCGACAAGGCCCGCAGCGACGCGGCGGTCAGGGGCGAGCGCTTCGTGTCCTTCGCCAACTACGACTACCTGGGGCTGAGCAACCACCCGGCGGTCAAGTCGGCCGCCGCCGACGCCCTCGACATGACCGGCATCGGGGCGCTGGCCTCGCGCCTCGTCGGCGGCGAGCGGGAAAGCCACAAGGTCCTCGAGCAGGCGCTCGCCGCCTTCATCGGCGTCGAGGAGGTCATGACGCTGGTGTCGGGATACCTGACCAACGTCACCGTGATCTCCCACATCATGGGCTCGCGCGACGTCATCTTCCTGGACGAGCTGTCCCACAACAGCATCATCTCCGGCTGCAAGGCCGCCCCGGCGGAGGTCATCTTCTTCCGCCACAACGACTTCGCCCACCTCGACGCCCTGCTCACCGAGCACCGCCCCAAGTACAAGACGGCGCTGATCGTGTCCGAGAGCCTGTTCTCCATGGACGGCGACATCGTCGACCTGCCGCGCCTCGTCGCCCTCAAGAAGAAGCACGCCACCTGGCTGCTGCTCGACGAGGCCCACTCGATCGGCGTGCTCGGCCTTGAGGGTCGCGGCCTGTGCGAGTACACCGGCGTCGATCCGGGCGAGATCGACATCATCATCGGCACCCTGTCGAAGAGCTTCGCGTCCTGCGGCGGCTTCGTGTGCGCGAAATCCGCCGTCATCAAGTGGTTCCGCCACACCCTGCCCGGCTTCGTCTACTCGGTCGGGCTGTCCCCGGTCATCAGCGCCGCCGCGCTGGCGGCGCTGGAGCTGGCGCAGTCCGAACGCTGGCGCATCGCGCGCCTTCACCACAACAGCGAGTTGTTCATGGCCCTGGCGCACGAGGCCGGCCTCGAGACGGGGCCGGCGATCGGACGCGGCGTGGTGCCCATCCTGTTCAAGGACAGCTACGCCACGATCGAGGCCTCGCAGGTGCTGCTCGCCAACGGCTTCTACGTGCCCCCGATCATCCAGGTCGGCGTCCCGCGCGACCAGCCGCGCCTGCGCTTCTTCCTGTCGGCGACGCACACGGAGGCCGATATCCGGGGCGTGATCGACGTGCTCGCCGGCCTGCGCGACAGGGACGGCGTCGCCGCGAAGGCCGTCGCCGCCATCGCTGGGCCGGCCCTCCGTGACGCCGTCCTGTTGAATGACATGGC
>CAXSDP010000037.1:28023-36586 GCA_964235705.1 uncultured Beijerinckiaceae bacterium
TCGCCGCCATCGCTGGGCCGGCCCTCCGTGACGCCGTCCTGTTGAATGACATGGCCAGGCAAGACGTGGCTAGGCAAGACATGGCCAGGCAAGATGTGGCCAGGCAAGATGTGGCCAGGCAAGACGTGACCAGACAAGACATGCCGGCCAACGGCCTGATGGGCGACGCCCTGATGGTGGATGCCTTCATCCACGAGACGATGAGCGCGGCCTCCTAGGGATGGCCGCGGACGTCGAGATCGTACCCGTCAAGGGTCTTGGTAAGTTCCTCGCGTTCTGCCGCCTGCCGCGGGAGATCTACAAGGGGATGAAGGGATTCTCGCCCCCGCTCGACGTGGAACGCTGGACCAGTTTCGCCGGCAAGCTCAACCCGCACTACAAGCTCGTCGAGTCGCAGGCGTGGCTGGCGCGGCGCGATGGCCGCACCGTCGGCCGCATCGCCGCGCAGGTCTACAAGGGCGGCATCAAGCCGGTCGGCACCTCGCCCGGCCAGTTCGGCGCGCTCGACGCCATCGACGACGAGGCCGTGGTCGCCGCCCTGATGCGGACGGCGGAAACCTGGCTCGCCCAGCGCGACCAGACGACGGTCGTCGGCCCGTTCTCGCCCTCGGTGAACGCGGAAGCCGGCATGCTGGTCGAAGGCTTCGAGGCGATGCCGATGATCTTCATGCCCTGGACCCCCGCCTACCTGCCGGACCGGCTCACCGACTGCGGCTACACCAAGGCGCGCGACCTCATCTCCTACCGCTACGCCGTGCGCGCCGCCGACCTCGAGGGCAAGGGCTCCATCATGGCCCGGCCGGAGTGGAAGGAGCGCCTCACCATCCGCACGATCGACCTCAAGAACCTCAAGGACGAGGCCAAGATCATCGTCGACGTCTTCAACGACGCGTGGAGCAACAATTGGGGTTTCGTGCCCTTCACGCTCGACGAGTTCCTGTCCGTCGGCGAGGGGCTGAAGCACGTGATGCCGGAGGATTGCGGGTTCATGGTCGAGCTCGACGGCGAGGTCCAGGCCTTCGGCATCGTGCTGCCGAACCTCCACGAGATCCTCGCCGACCGCGGCGGCCGGCTGTTCCCCATGGGCCTACCGAAGGTCGTGTCGCGCATCCGCAACCACGACTACAAGTCCGGCCGCCTCCTGCTGTTCGGCGTCCGCAAGGCGCTGCAACGCAAGGCGATCGGCGGCGTCGTCACCCTCGCCTTCATCGAGGAGCTGCGCCGGCGCGGCCGCAACCACGCGATCGAGCACATCGAGTTCGGCTGGGTGCTCGAGGATAACGCCGGCATGCGCCGCCCGATCGAATTGTCCGGCGCCCAGATCGACAAGATCCACCGCGTCTACGAGAAGCACCTCGACGCCTGAGCCTCGCGGCCTTCCCCCGGCGGCCGCGACGTCCATCCCATCCCCAGGAAACCACCCATGAGCCATGTTCTCGACCTTGGCCGCACGACCCGGGCGAAGGCGGCGGCGTTCCGCCGCTCGTTCTTCCCGGCGGAGCTGAAGCGGCCGCACCCGATCCGCCGCATGGCGATCCTCAAGGCGCACCCGGACGTGCGGGGATTGATGGGCCAGGACCGTTGGACCGCCGCGATCTGCCTCGCCGTCGTGGTCCTCCAGGTCGCGATGGCGGCGTTGACCGGCCACCTCGGCATCGGCCACTGGTGGGTCGCGCTGCTGGCGGGATGGGGCGTGGGCGCCTTCGCCAACCACGCGATGTTCGTCGTCATCCACGACGGCACGCACAACCTCGTCTTCAAGAACGTGGTGCTGAACAAGCTCACCGTGATCGTGGCGGACCTCGTCAACACGGTGCCGACCGGCATGGGCTTCCGCTGCTATCACGTGAAGCACCATTCGCACCTCGGCGACTACGACTTCGACGCCGACCTGCCGAGCCGCTGGGAAGCCGACCTGGTGGGCAACCGCTGGTACATGAAGGCGGGCTGGCTGTTCTTCTTCGCGCTGTTCCAGCTCACCCGCATCGAGCGGTTGAAGGGCACCGTGCCCATGAGGAACCGCTGGACGGCCTACAACGCGGTGGCGGTGATCGCCTTCGACCTCGCGATCCTTCATTTCTGCGGCCTCAACGGCCTGCTCTACCTGTTCGCCTCGTTCTGGTTCTCCGTCGGGCTGCACCCGCTCGGCGCCCGCTGGATCCAGGAGCACTTCACGCTCGACCCGGAGCAGGAGACGTTCGATTATTACGGCCCGATGAACCTCGTCGCGCTCAACATCGGCTACCACAACGAGCACCACGACTTCCCCGACATCCCGTGGCGCCGGTTGCCCGCGCTGCGCCGCGCGGCGCCCGAGTTCTACGACACGCTGAAGTCGCATCCCTCCTGGGTCGCGCTGTTCGTCGCCTTCATCTTCGACCGTCGCTACACCCTGTACTCCCGCGTCGACCGCAGCCCGTCGACGATCGGCTCCGCCGGCCGGGCCTGAGCCGATCCCCCCGGGTCATCGCGGCCCGAAGGCGAGCAGGGCCAGCGTCAGCGCCACGCCGGTCGCGATGACCGCCGCGCGCAGCGCCGGGGACGTCGTCCGCTTGACGACCTCCACCCCGGCCAGCCCACCGGACAGGGCGGCGACCGCCAAGGTGATCGTCGCCGGCCATTGGATCAGGCCGGCGGTGGCGAAGACGAGCGAGGCTGCCGCGCCCATCAACGCCGTCAGGACGATCTTGAGCGTGGTCATCGCCCGGATGTCGCGGAAGCCGCCGCCGCTCAGCGTCGCGAGCGTCAGCAGGCCGGCGGCGCCGCCGAAATAGCCGCCGTAGACCGCCACGGCCGCCTGCGCGACGGCGGCGGCGCGCGGCCCCAACCCGCCCCGCCCGGTCCGATCCCCGGCGGCGACGCCGGCCGAGGCCCCGCGCCCGACCACGCCGATGGCGAACAGGATCAGCCAGGGCTCGACCGCGCTGAGCGATCCCGGCGGCTCCAACAGCAGCAGCACGGCGCCGACGAACCCGCCCCCGACGCTGACGGCGGCGAGCATCGGCGCGCCGACGCGCGCCGGCCCCGCCGGGGCATGGCGGGCCGCGATGGCGTCGCGGAGCAGGAGCGCCGTGACCGCCTGCGCCGGCAGCAGGGCCATCGCGCCCGAGGCGTCCGCCCCGAGCGCGCTCAGGCCGGCCGCGCCCAGCGCCACGCGAACGAGGATCGACCCGCCGCCGGCGAGGACGTCGATGAAGCCGGCGACGAAACCGGCCAGGACGATCAGGACGATGCTCAGGGTCGGTGGTCCCCGGCGCGGGCCGACTCGACGGCGCCCACGCGGCCGGGTCGTGCGAGGGGGATGGGGCGCGGGCGGATGACGATGTGCCGGATGGGCGATCCATGGGTGCGGTGGACGGGGCGGGACGGGGCCGGCGGCGGATGTTGGATCACGGCGATGATCCCCGGGAACGGATCCCAAGACCGGATCCCGGGACCACGCCGATCCGCTCAGTACAGCAGGCGGCTCAGGATCCCGCCGGTGACCATGGCGACGAGGATCACCACGAGCGTCACGAGGTAGAACCGCTTGCTGTCCTCGGGCGGCGGTCTGCGGACCTTGTAGGGCTTACTCATCCCTTCAGTGAGCGCCATCCGGCGGCGCGATGCAACGTCGCATTGAAGGCGCCGGCGTGTGTCATCGCGTCCCGTCGGACGGTCGTGCGTCGAGGCCGAAGGATCGTTACGCGCGGCCCCCTGCTATTCTTGGTGATGACGCAAGGTTTCCCTCAGCCTTCAACCCATGGTTGGTGGGACGCCGGTCGAAACAGGCAATAGTTAAGGAATCGTTAACGCCCGCACGATTGGGGCGCCATCGCGTGCCGCGCCCCTGGCTTCGCTTGTACCTCGCGGCCTCCTGCGCCGCCATTCCGCCGCGAACGGCGGTGGCGGGCGCGTTCCCGCAACCCGAAGGCCAGGGACAGCTGATCGCCGGAGTCGGCTACACCGCCGGCTCGCGTCGCTTCGAACCCTCCGGCCGCGTCGTCGCCGCGCCGGCCGTCGACAAGGCGGAGGCCAGCGGCTACCTCGAATACGGGCTGACCCCGTCGCTGACCCTCGTCGCGGCGCCGACGCTCGCGCGCGAGACCGGGGTGCCGGCGGCCAACACCGTCACCGGCTCGGACGACAGCGCCTTCGGGGCCAGGCTCCAGCTGTGGGGCAACGGCGCGGGCGTGCTCGCGGTGCAGGTGCTGGTGCAGCCGCCGCTCGGCGCCGGCGGTCCGGCGGCGCAGGTGGCGACCGGCGGGGCGCGCAGCCTCGCGGTCGACCTGCGCGTGCTGGGCGGGTGGTCCTTCCCCTTGTTCGGCCTGCCGGCCTTCGCCGACGTCGAGCCGGGCGTGCGGGTCCGCGCCGATCCCCTGCCGAACGAGGCGCGGCTCGACCTCGCCGTCGGCCTGCGCCCGTTCGCGCGGCTGCAGATCCTGCTCCAGGCCTTCGACAGCCTCGCGCCGCGCGCCGGCCCGCTCATCCCCTCGACCTCTTACGCCAAGGGGCAGGCGAGCCTCGTCTACGATCTCAGCCCGCGATGGTCGAGCCAGGTCGGCGTGATCCGCACGCTCGCCGGCCGCAACGCCCTGCGCGAGACCGGGCCGCTGTTCGCGGTGTGGCACCGCTTCTGACGCTGGCCCCCGGTCGTCAGATCCCGGCGGCGCCGCCGTCGGAGCGCGGGTCGTGCCCGGCCTCGATGCGCCCGTCGCGGCGGCGGACCAGGGCGCCCGCGTGCCCGAACGTGTCGGCGTAGGGCTCGCCGGCCAGCTCGACCTCGTGCCCGGCGCGGCGCAGCGCGGCGACGAGGCCGTCGTCGAAGCGCGGTTCGAGCTTCAGCGTCGTGGTGGCCGTGCCCCAGGTCTTGCCGAACAAGAAGCGCGGCCGGTCGATCGCGGTGGCGACGCCGTCGCCGCCCAGCATCCGCGTCAGCACCTGCGCCTGGAACTGCGGCTGCCCATCGCCGCCCATCGACCCGTAGGCCACCACGCGACCATCGTCGTCGACGGCGAGCGGCGGGTTCAGCGTGTGCGGGGGCCGGCGCCCCGGCGCCAGCGGGTTCACCGACGCGGGATCGAGCGAGAACGAGGCGCCGCGGTTCTGCAGCAGCACGCCGGTGCGCGGCAGCACGCAGCCCGAGCCGTATTCCCAGTAGATCGACTGGATGAAGGAGACGGCGAGGCCGGAGGCGTCGATCGCGCCCATCCACACCGTGTCGCCGGCGGCGGGGCGCACCGGGACCGTGGCGGCGCGGGTCATGCTCACCATGTCCGCCTCGCGCTGGAGCGCGCGCGGCGTCAGGTACGCGTCGGGCGCGTGCTTGAGCGCGTCGAAGTCGGTGCAGACCGCGTCGCGGATGGCGAGCGCGCGCTTGGTGGCCTCCACCAGCCCATGGATGTGCTCGAAGCCTTCCATCCGGGTCACGCCGAGGCGCTCGAACACGCCGAGCAGGACCAGGCTGGCGAGCCCCTGGGTGGGCGGCGGGGCGTTGTACAGGGTGCGCCCCTCCAGGCGCAGCGACAGCGGCTCGCGCCACCGGGCGCGGTAGGCCTCGAGGTCGGCGCGCGTGCCGCCGGCCTCGATGCGGTCCATGTCGGCGGCGAGCTCGCGGCCGATGTCGCCGCGATAGAAGTCGTCGAGCCCGGTGTGCCCGAGGTGCTCCAGCGTCGCGGCGAGTTTTTCCGCGCGGCGAAGCGTGCCGGCGGCCGGGATGGCGCCGTCGACCAGGAAGGCGTCGGTGAAGCCGGGCGCCTCCTTGATCGCCTCGAATTCCAGCGGCACCGTGCGCGCGGCGGAGGGCGATTGCGGATAGCCCTCGCGCCCGAGCCTGATCGCGTCGCGAAGCAGGTCCGGCAGCGGCAACCTGCCGCCGAGGTGGTGCGCCAGGTCGTGGGCGAGCGCCCAGCCGCCGACCGTGCCGGGGATCGTCACGGCACTGAGCGGACCGCGCGCGGGGATCGTGTCGTGGCCGAGCGCGCGGTAGCGTTCGTGGGTGGCGCGGGCGCCGGCCGGCCCGCAGGCCTCGACATAGCGGACGCGGCCGCCCGGCTCGCGGATCAGCCAGAAGCCGTCGCCGCCGATCGCGTTCATGTGGGGGTAGACGACGGCGATCGTCGCCGCCATGCCCAGCATCGCCTCGATCGCGTTGCCGCCGGCGGCGAGGATGGCGCGGCCGGTCCCGGCCGCCGCCGCGTGCGGGGCGGCCACGGCGGCGCGGTCGTAGAAATGGCTCTCGATCACGGGCATGGCTCGATCAGCGGCATCGCTCGATCACCCGGCCGCTACTTCTTGACGAAGACGTAGATGTCGATCTGCAGGTTCGGGTCGTCGGCGGTGGTCAGGTCGGTGAGGTACTCCTCGATGTAGGGGTTGTCGACCTGCATACCCTTGGCGTCGAGGTAGGCGGTGATGACGTCGTAGGTCGAGTCGATGTCGTCGTAGGCGCCGCGATGCTGGAACTTGATCGCCTTGCCGGCCGGCGACATGCCGATCGTCACGCCGTTGCCGAGATCGGCCTTGCCGGCGGGGGCCGCCGCCATCGGGATCGCCGCCTGGAACTTGAAGCCCTTGTCGTCCGGCTCGCTGAACACGGTGATCGGGTGGCCGGACGGCTTCAGGCCGGCCTTGTCCATCGCCGCCCTCACGGTGTCGATCGAGGATTTGATCGACTTGAACGCGTCGTCGTAGGAGGATTGCCCCTTCAGCATGGCGACCGGGCGACCGGGCACGACCACGTCCTCCGTGGTCGCGTTGTTGGGGATGCCCGGCGAACCACGCTCGATCTCGGTGTTCTCGGGCGTGCCGGGGGGCGCGAGCGACGGGCTCGATGGGCCCGGTGCCGAAGGGCCCGGCGTGGCAGGGTTCGGCGTGGCAGGACTTGGCGTGGCAGGACTCGGCGTGGCAGGACTCGGCGTGGACGGAGCCGGTGCCGAGGTGTTCGGCGTCGAAGGGCTCGGGGCCGGCGCCCCGTTCATGGGCACCCCGTTCATGGGCACGGTGGGCGCGGTGGTGCCGCCGGGTTTGGTGGCGCCGGGATCGGACGACGCTTGCCCGCCGCTCGGCTGCGCCGGCGCGGACGGGACGCCGACCTGCGCCCACGCGAGGCCGCCGCTCAGGCCGGTCGCGAGGCAGGCGATCAGGAGGGGCCGCAGCACGCGCCGGTTCATGACATCCTTCACCTGACGCTCCTTCGTCGACGCCGGGAATCAGGCATCGCGATTTTCCCCTACCCTGTCCCTCGCCGCCGCGCAAAGCTTGGCGCGAGCGCGCTTGACCGTCTTCCCCATTTGGTGTCCCAAACGGGCATGAGCGAAGCCTCGTCCCCGCCCCCCCTGTCCCGCCTGGCCGGCCGCCCGTTCGCCCGCATGAACGGGATCGGCAACGCCATCGTCGTGCTCGACCTGCGCGGCGGCGACCTCCCCGTCACCGCCGCCGAGGCGCGCGCGGTGGCCGCCCTGCCCGGCCTGCGCTTCGACCAGATGATGGTGATCCACGACGCCAGCGTGCCCGGCACGGACGCCGACGTGCGCATCCACAACGTGGACGGCTCGCCCTCCGGCGCGTGCGGCAACGGCACGCGCTGCGTCGCCGCCTTCCTGCTGCGAGGCACGAACCGCGACACCCTCGCGCTGAGCGTCGGCGACGTCCGGCTCGACTGCCGCCGCGTTGATGAAACGACGTATTCGGTCGACATGGGCGCGCCGGAGCTGCGCTTCGACCGCGTGCCGCTGCGCGACGAGGACCCCGCCTCGCTCGACTTCCCGCCGTGGGGGCGCGGCGTCGCGGTGGGCATGGGCAACCCGCACGTCGTGTTCTTCATGGCCCACGACGTCGACTTGGCCGCGCTCGACCTCGCCGCCGCCGGGCCGCCCATCGAGCACGCGCCGGCCTTTCCCGAGGGGGTCAACGTGTCCTTCGCGCGGGTGGTCGACGCCGGGGCGATCCGCCTGCGGGTGTGGGAACGCGGCGCCGGCGCGACGCTGGCCTGCGGCACCGGCGCCTGCGCCACGCTGGTCGCCGCCGCCTCCACCGGGCGCACGGGGCGCGAGGCCACCGTGGACCTGCCGGGCGGCCGCCTCGCCATCGCCTGGCGCCCGGACGGCCACGTGATCATGACCGGCGGCGCCGAGCTGGAGTTCGAGGGGCGGCTGGGTGAGGGTCCCGCGCGGGAACCGTCCGAGCGAGGGCGCGCCGCGTGAGCGTCGCCGTCGTCAGCTTCGGCTGCCGGCTCAACCTCGTCGAGGGGGAGGCCGTGCGCCGCGCGGCGACGGCGGCCGGCCGGCGCGACCTGGCGATCGTCAACTCCTGCGGCGTCACCGGCGAGGCGGCGCGGCAGGCCCGGCAGGCGATCCGCCGCCTCAAGCGCGACGAGCCGGGCCGCCCGGTCGTCGTCACCGGCTGCGCCAGCGCGATGGACCCGGCCGCCTTCGCCGCCATGCCGGAGGTCGACGCCGTGGTCGGCAACGACGCCAAGATCGATGAGGCGACGTGGCGCGGCGATGATGGGCCGGCGCCGGAGGCTCGCGCCATGGCCCCGCTCGCCGGCACGGACGGGCACACCCGCGCGTTCCTCGCCGTG